>CAKPYB010000042.1 GCA_934202525.1 uncultured Prevotella sp. | reverse complement strand
CATCCGCAGATGTACTTGCCATCTTCCAGGATGAACTCAGCGTTCTGATACTCAGGGCGCCAAGCCTTGAATGCCTCAATATCCAAAACATCGTTGCTTACGATATTTACATCTACATGGATAGGAGTTACGTCGTAATCCTTCTTCAGATTCAAACTTACGAATACAGGAGCCTTGTCGTGGTCATCGCTGTTGATGCGGTAAACGAAGTTAGAGCGGCCCTGAATCATACCCTGGTTTACCAGCTTCTGGAATGGCTCTTCTTTGCAGCTTACGCCGAGGTCGAAGAGGAACTTGTTCCAGAAACGAGAGTAAATCAAGTGACCGGTAGCATGCTCGCAACCACCTACGTAGAGGTCTACATTCTGCCAGTACTCATCAGCCTCCTTGCTTACGAGTGCCTCGTCGTTGTGAGGATCCATGTAGCGCAGGTAGTAAGCAGAAGAACCTGCGAAACCTGGCATGGTGTTGAGCTCCAGTGGGAATACGGTCTTGTTATCTACGAGACTCTTGTCAACCACCTCTTTCTTCTCAGCATCCCAAGCCCACTTCTTGGCTCTGCCCAATGGTGGCTCGCCAGTTTCTGTTGGCTTGTAGGTCTCAATCTCTGGCAATTCGAGTGGCAGGCACTCCTCTGGAACCATCTGTGGCATTCCGTCCTTGTAATATACTGGGAATGGCTCACCCCAGTAGCGCTGACGGGAGAAGATGGCGTCGCGGAGACGATAGTTTACCTTAACTCGGCCGATGCCCTTCTCGGTAACAAACTTCTTGGTAGCTGCGATAGCCTCCTTCACGGTGAGTCCGTTCAGAGAGAAACCATCCATGCTGCTCTTGCCTGCTACAGGTGAGTTGGTTACGATACCTTCCTTGGCATCGAAGCTCTCCTCTGAAACATCAGCACCCTCGATAAGAGGAATGATAGGCAGGTTGAAATGCTTGGCAAAGGCGTAGTCACGGCTATCGTGAGCTGGCACAGCCATGATGGCACCTGTACCATATCCTGCCAATACATATTCTGAAATCCATACTGGGATTGCCTCGCCGGTGAATGGGTTGATGGCGTAGCTTCCTGAGAATACACCGGTTACGCTGTGGTTAGCCATACGGTCCAGCTCGGTGCGCTTCTTCACGTAGTCGAGATACTTCTCCACCTCTTCCTTCTGCTCGGCAGTAGTTACCTGCTGAACATACTCGCTCTCTGGAGCCAGAACCATGAAGGTTACACCAAACATGGTATCGGCACGGGTGGTGAAGATGGTGAACTTCACGTCGCTGTCCTTTACAGAGAATACTACCTCTGTACCCTCAGAACGGCCAATCCAGTTCTTCTGGGTTTCCTTGATACTGTCGCTCCACTGGATGGTCTCCAAACCATCGAGCAGACGCTGAGAGTAAGCAGATGTTCTCAAGCACCACTGCTGCATCTTCTTCTGGATAACAGGATAACCGCCACGCTCACTTACGCCGTTTACTACCTCATCGTTGGCAAGTACAGTACCCAGACCTGGGCACCAGTTTACCATCGTTTCGCCGAGGTAAGCGATGCGGTAGTTCATCAGGATCTGCTGCTTCTTCACGTCGTCGTAGCTGTTCCACTCCTCGGCTGTGAAGTCAATCTGCTCGTTCTGAGCCACGTTCAAGTCAGCAGAACCCTTCTCCTCGAAGCGCTTAATGAGCTTCTCGATAGGCTGAGCCTTCTGGCAGCTGTTGCAGAAGAATGAGTTGAACATCTTCTGGAAAGCCCACTGAGTCCAATGGTAATACTTAGGGTCGCAGGTACGAACCTCGCGGTCCCAGTCGAAAGAGAAGCCAATCTTGTCGAGCTGCTCACGATAGCGGTTGATGTTGGCTACGGTAGTAACCTCTGGGTGCTGACCTGTCTGGATAGCATACTGCTCTGCAGGCAATCCGTAAGCATCGTAACCCATAGGGTTCAGTACGTTAAATCCGTTCAAACGCTTGTAGCGTGCATAGATATCGCTAGCGATATAACCAAGTGGGTGACCTACGTGCAAACCAGCTCCTGATGGATAAGGGAACATGTTGAGCACATAGAATTTCTTCTTGTTTTCATCCTCAGTCACCTTGTAGGTCTTGTTCTCGACCCATTTCTGGTGCCATTTCTTCTCGATTTCTCTGAAGTTGTATTCCATTGTTTTATCTAATAATTATGTTTCTTTTCTTAAATATAATAAGGTATAACCCTATTCAAGGTGCAAAATTACATTTATTTTGGCACATAACAAAATAAAATGCAAGTTTTTTATGAATTTAATGTCTTAGCATGCACACACTTCATGTTCTTTTCCAGTTGGGCGGTAGAGCTGGCTCCTACCAATACGCTGGTTACACCTTTCTGCTGCAATATCCAGGCAAGTGCCATTTCGGCGAGTGTTTCGTCTCTTTCTCCTGCTTCTGCGTTCCATTTCTTGAGCTGTTCCAGCAGTTCTGGAGTCAGGGCAGAGTGTTTCAGAAAATGCTCTTTTGCCATACGGCTGTCTGCCGGTATTCCGTTGAGATATCGGTCGGTGAGAAGTCCCTGTGCCAAAAACTCTTCACTCTTCACCTTTCCTTTGTAAATACCTGTAAACAAGGCATTTGGCGTGGTGAAGAGTTTTTGATCACTCTTCACCCACTCTTCACCACTCTTCACCGGTATGTGGTTAGGAGCCTGCCGGCTCTTCCTTTTCTACATCGCAAAGGTAATAAAAATATTCAATATAATCGTTGTATTGAATAAAAATTATATTTTTTTCGATATGGAAGAGTAAGTGGGGATGTAGTAAAGGTCGATATAGAGATTGGTTATGGAAAAAACATTCTGTTATATGTTTGATATACTTTATCAAAATACACTTTTAAGGACGACTTTTTGTGATTTTCCACACTTTTAAGGACGACTTTTTGTGGTTTTATACATTTTTAAGGACGACTTTTTGTACTCTTTGAAATAAAAAATGTATCTTTGCATTCAGAAACATCAAATAATCAGATAGTTATGAAGAGAAATGCCATCAAATACCTATATCAATGGAAAGCAAGCAACGACCGAAAGCCGTTGATCATGCTTGGAGCCCGCCAAGTTGGCAAAACCTGGCTGATGCAGGAATTTGCCAAAGAGGCCTATACCCGTAGTGCGTATGTAAACTTCGAAGACAATGAAATGCTCCGGTTAGTTTTTGCACATGACTTTGATATTCCCCGTATTATCAATAGCATACAATGGAGTACAGGAGTTTCTATAGACGAAGATACGCTTATTATTCTTGATGAGATACAAGAAGCTCCCAGGGGTATCACCGCATTAAAGTATTTTGCAGAAAAAGCACCTCAGTATCATGTCGTAGCTGCAGGTTCATTGCTCGGAATAGCGATGCATCAGAATGACTCTTTTCCTGTAGGTAAGGTAGATTTCATGCATTTATATCCCCTTACATTCTTTGAATTCCTGGATGCAATCGGTGAAAGCCGTATGGTAGAACTGCTGATGTCAAAGGATTGGAATATGATAACCATGTTCCGGAATAAATTTGAGGAATGCCTGCGACAGTATTATCTGGTAGGGGGAATGCCGGCTGTAGTCCAGTCTTTTGCCAGTGAGGGGAATCTGTCTAAAGTCAGAAGCATTCAAAAAGGAATCCTTGAAGCGTATGAGCGTGATTTTTCCAAACATGCTCCGGCTATAGAAGTTCCTCGTATCCGAATGGTATGGAAATCCATCCCATCCCAGCTTGCCAAGGAAAACAAGAAATTCATCTATGGTGCCGTGAAGGAAGGAGCCAGAGCAAAGGATTTTGAACTCGCCATCGAATGGCTGAAAGATGCAGGGTTGATCTATAAGGTAAACCGTTGTAAGAAAGCCCTGTTGCCATTGGCTGCATACGAGGATTTTTCTGCTTTCAAGTTATTCCTGTCTGATGTGGGACTGATGGGAGCCATGAGCAATATTCCTGCCCAAAGCTTGCTGGAAGGAAATGTGCTGTTTTCTGATTTTAAGGGGGCGCTGACAGAACAGTATGTCCTGCAGCAGCTTAAGGAGAAATCTTCCCTGTCTATCTATTATTGGTCGGCTGAAAATTCACGTGGTGAAATAGATTTCCTGGTGCAGGATGAGGAAAGAATCATTCCGATAGAAGTAAAGGCTCAGGAGAATTTACAGGCTAAGAGTCTGAGGGTGTTTGTGGAGCGCAATCAGGGATTGAAAGGTATGCGCCTATCCATGTCACCTTACAGGGAGCAGGATTGGCTTGTCAATTATCCATTATATTCCGTATCTGCAATACTCGGATAATTATATAGGTATAGTATGCAGATAATCTGCGCTAACGTGCTTTTTTCCTACCATTAGCGCAGATTATCCGCGAATAATTTGCGCTAATGGTAGGAAAATAAGTTTTATAGGAGCCAGGAAGAACATATGCATCAGATACATGCTGAACGAGAGTCGGGAAATGCCTGTGAACCATCGGGGTGCTTCTTTCGGATGGTGCCTATACGCTGGATTAAAAAGCCTTGGCATGAACACACTTCATGTTCTTTTCCAGCTGGGCTGTTGAGCTGGCACCTACCAATACGCTGGTAACGCCTTTCTGCTGGAGAATCCAGGCGAGAGCCATTTCTGCGAGTGTTTCTCCACGTTCGCCTGCTTCGGCATTCCATTGCTTCAACTGCTCCATCAACTCCGGTGTCAAGTCACTGTGTTTGAGGAAATGTTCCTTTGCCATACGGCTGTCTGCTGGGATTCCGTTGAGATAGCGGTCGGTGAGGAGACCTTGTGCTAAAGGTGAGAAGGAGATGAAACCGATGCCATTCTCGTGGCAATAGTCGAGGGTTCTATTCTCCTGTGGTGCACGGTCGAGCATGTTGAGTCTGTCCTGGAAGATGAGCAGTGGACAGTCGCGCTCCTTGAGATATTTGTCAGCGAACTTCAGGGCTTCCAGTGGCCATCGGCTGATGCCGAGATAGAGCGCCTTGCCTTGCTTCACGATATCTACCATCGCCTGAAGTGTTTCTTCGAGCGGTGTGTTAGGGTCGTAGCGATGACTGTAGAAAAGATCTACATAGTCGAGGTTCATGCGCTTGAGACTCTGGTCGAGACTGGCCATCAGATACTTACGGGAACCCCAGTTGCCATAAGGACCTTCCCACATATCATATCCGGCCTTGGTGGCAATGAAAAGTTCATCACGATATGGACGGAAATCATCTTGCATGAGTCTGCCCATCGTTTCTTCGGCACTACCATAAGGAGGACCATAGTTGTTGGCCAGGTCGAAGTGGGTAATGCCATGATCGAAAGCATAATGAGTAATGGCCCTGCTGCGCTCGTAAGAATCTACTCCTCCGAAGTTATGCCAGAAACCAAGACTTATTTTTGGTAAGAGAACTCCGCTCTTTCCACATCTTTTATAGAGTACCTCCGAGTCTGTGTATCGGTTGGCATCTGCAGTATAGATTCCTTTTAAGTCCATATTCTTCTTTTTTTAATATCTTTTGCAAAAGTACGAATTATCTTTTGATAAACAAATGTTTCTGGCTATTTTTCTTCCTTATATTAAGTTTATTTCAAAACATTCATGATGTTGGCTGGAGGACGCTGTGCCTGCAATTCCCGCTTCATAAAGTCCATATAAGGAGCCACATGGGTATAGTATTCGTAATATCCCTTGCAGAGATAATTCAAGCCAGGCTCTCCATATTTATCATTTTCAAATCGGTTTTTAGGGCATTCGCCATGACAGGCAAATTCCATATCGCACTCCTTGCATTGGCGGGGAAGAGAGGTGTGTTTCAAGCGACTGAATGCCTGTTGCTTTTCTCCATAAAGCATGTCTATCAGGGATTTATCCTGGATATTTCCCAGTTTATATTCCGGGAATACGAAGTGGTCGCAGGAGAATACATCGCCATTATGTTCCATCACTCCGGCATGACCGCACTCCTTGGAATAGGCGCAGATGCCTGGTTGTACACCTACCCAGTTGGCCAGTGTGCAGTCGAAGATTTCCACAAAGATTTTACCTACATCATGGCGAACCCAATCATCGAAGATGGTACAGAGGAATTTGCCCCATTGTTCAGGAGTTACAGAGAAATTGGCAATTGTGATTTCCTGATTTTCTTTCTGTTTTTTCGCATTCCCTACATCCTCATAATTATCTTCATGACTCACATCGGCTAAACTTGCTAAAGTGCGTCCGTCTTCATGCTCTGTCAGTCGTTCCACGATAGGGGTAAACTGCAGGTACTGGCAACCATTGTCTCTGAAGAAATGATAAAACTCCAAAGGATGTTCTGCGTTGTATGCATTTACTACTGCCATCGCATTCCATTCCACTCTATGTTTTTTCAAGAGGCTGATGCCATGCATCACTTTTTCCCAAGATGGTTTTCCGGCAGATGTCTGTCGGTAATGATCATGATATTCCTGTGGACCATCGATGGAGATACCTACCAGAAAATGGTTTTGAGCGAAAAACTCACACCATTCATCGGTAAGGAGTGTACCATTGGTCTGGATGACGTTATCGATTTGCTTGCCGTGGGCATACTTCTTCTGCAGTTCCAGCGCCTTCTTGTAGAAGTCGATGGAGCGCATCAGCGGTTCTCCTCCATGCCAGGTGAAGAGTACCTGATTCATGGTTTGGGCTTCGATGTATTCCTGGGTAAATTGCTCCAGCATCTCGTCGGTCATGAGATGCCGCTGAGATGTGTTGTAGAGGTTGTTTTTCTCCAGATAATAACAATATTTGCAATCTAAGTTACAATGAGCACCAGCCGGTTTCAGCATCACGTACAGGGGTTTGGCAAATGGGGTTGCTATATTATCGTTCATCATATTCATTCTTTTCTAAATGAGGGAAATGTAATCTGCATCAGGACTGTGTGTCTAAAATTTTGGTAAAGTGATTTGGAAATCAGGACTATCTCTATGCTCCTTCTTGATGGCAGCTAAAAGTTCGGCTAATATTTCCGTATGCTCAGCTGATACATCATAATCTTCATGAATGTCAGTCGCTAAGTTATAGAGATGTGGTTCTCCCTTTTCTACTACCAGTTTCCAGTCTCCTTTCCTTACACCTATCTGGTCGGTCTCATGAAATTCCCAATAGAGGTAATCGTGATGTTTCTGCTGTGCATCCTTTCCCAAGAGGGTAGGAACAATGGAAATGCCATCAAATCCGTCACCTGCCAATTTCTTGTTGGTATAGCGTTTGGCAAAATTTCTGATTCCGGCTAAATCGCAGAAGGTAGGCATCAGGTCATAGAAGGCAAACTGGGTATCGTTGACTGTTCCTGCCTTGATATGTTCTGGCCACCAGGCAATGAATGGAATACGGATACCTCCTTCGTAGCATTGGCGTTTCAATCCTTTCAACTTTCCATCGCGTCCGAAGAATTCAGGATCGGCTCCTCCTTCTTCGTGAGGTCCGTTATCGGATGTAAAGATGACGATGGTGTTCTTGTCAAGTCCTTTCTCTTTGAGTTTTGCAAAAACTTCGCCTACATATTGGTCCAGTCGGGTAATCATTCCCGCAAACTGGGCATGGGTATGTACCACGGAGTTGTATCTCGAATCTTCCCATCCTCCCCAGGTTTTGTCGTTGAAGAATTTCTTCTGGTAGTTCTCTACGATAGAATCTTCTGGTTGTGCCAACTCGGCATGAGGAAGCGTATAGGTGAGGAAACCTGCAAAGGGATGCTGGGTATCCTGCTTGTCGATCCATTCCAGTGCCTTGTCGTGAATGATGCGGGCAGAATACTGATTACGCTTGAAGTAGTCTTTGCCAAACATCGGATATTGGATGTTCTGTTCCATCACTTCTCTCACTACAGCCGTATCTCCCAAAGCCTTGCTATATCTGTTCAGGAAATTAGGGTAGTAGAGATGTGCCTGAAATTGACAGATGTATCCATAGAATTCATCCACGCCCCGTTTGTCGGGAGTAGAGGCTGAACCTTCATATCCGCCTGCCCATTTGCCGAATACGCCTGTTCTATAGCCTTTGTCCTTGAGCATCTCCGGCAGAATCTTGTGCTGTGGGTCGTAAGGTTCTTGTCCTACGACAGAATACTCTTCGTTTTCTCCGTATTTTATCATAGGAACACCTCTCCAGTATTCCTTGTTGCCTCTTACATGGGTATGTCCGGTATGCTGACCGGTCATGATTGTGGCTCTGGATGGTGCTGATACGGGTGAACCTGCGTATGCTTGGGTAAAACGCATACCTTCTTTAGCCATTTGGTCGATATGGGGTGTGTGGATGAACGGCTGACCGTAACATGCCAGATCACCATATCCCATATCATCGCAGAGGATAAAGAGAATATTAGGCTGTTGGGCGTTTTGCTTAGCCCATAGGAGGGTAGGCAGACATGCCAAGCCTACCCCTGTGAACCATATCGTTTTGTTGTTTTTATTCATATTCTTCCTCCTGTTACTCATCCACCTTCAGATTCTTGCGATAGGTGGCGAGCAGTTTCTTCATTTCTTTTTCTACTTTCTGCATTCCTGGCTGACCGTAGAGATTGTGCATCTCGGTAGGATCTGCCTTGATGTCATACAACTCATAGTAATCTACTTCTGCATCCTGAGTGATGTAGTTGATAGATTTCAGATATTGGAAACAGTTGTATTCTGTAGTTCCTGGTTGTCTCTGATATTTATTTTCCTGTACCGCATTTTCGCCACCCTTTCCATAGAAGTGAATCAGCTTGTAGCGCTCGGTACGTACACCATCGTGCTTACGAACAAGATGGTAGTTAGGATAGTCATAATAATGGTAGTACAAGCTGTTGCGCCACTTCTTCACAGGCTGTCCGGCAAAGAGAGGTTGCAATGAAGTGCCAGGCATGTATTTAGGTTTCTCCAGTCCTGCCAGGTCGAGGAAGGTAGGGGCAAAGTCTATATTCTGTACCATCTGGTTGCAGTAGCTTCCTTCCTTGATGTGTTTAGGATAACTTACGATGAGCGGTGTGCGGAACGATTCTTCATACATGAATCGTTTGTCAAACCATCCGTGCTCACCCATGTAGAAACCTTGGTCTGAAGTATATACAATGATTGTATTGTCGGTGAGATGATGCTGGTCAAGATAGTCTAAAAGTCTGCCCACGCTCTCATCTATAGAAGCTATCACCGCCATGTAGTCGCGTATATAGTTCTGGTATTTCCATTCTACCAGTTCCTTGCCGGTAAGATTCTTGCTCAGAAACTCTCTGTTACGTGGCATATAGTAGGCATCAATAGCTTCTCTTTGCTCTGGTGTCATACGCCCCATCTCGCTCTGTAAGCCGGCGTAAGAATCTCTGCCTTCGGCTGTTGTAGGATCGTACATCTCAGGAACCTTGAGGTCGCGTACCATTTCCATGTATTTGTCGATAGACATCTTTTGGGTATGTGCAGCAGAACCGCGAGACTCATAGTCGTCCCAGAATGTTGCTGGGAGAGGGAAGTTTACGTTGGCATATTTGCTCACATACTTAGTGCTTGGCATCCAAATACGGTGTGGCGCCTTATGGTGAACCATGAGACAGAAAGGCTTGTTTTTGTCCCTTTGGTCAAGATACTCGATGGCATGGTCGGTGATGAGGTCGGTGACATATCCATTCTCCTGTTTATAATCGCCATAATGTCCTGTAGTAGAGAAGGTTGGGTTGTAATATTGTCCTTGGTCGTTGAGGATATGGAAGAAGTCAAATCCCTTAGGACTGCACGACATGTGCCATTTGCCCACTACTGCTGTTTCATAACCTGCTTTTTGTAAGAGTTCAGAAAAGAAGGTTTTGGTAGAATCAACTCCTTCTGCCAGCATACGTTGTCCATTCTGATGACTGTAGAGACCTGTCATGAGGCAAGCACGGCTTGGTGTAGAAAGTGAATTTTCCACGAAGGCCTCGTTAAACTTCATTCCTCTTTCTGCAAGACGGTCGATATTAGGTGTAGGAGCCAGTTTGGAGATAGGGCTACCATATGCACTGATACATTGTATGGCATGGTCGTCACACATGATATACAGAATGTTTGGTCTTTCTCCTGCATTCTGGGCGAAGATAGACAAAGGCATTACCTGCAAGGCTGCCATAGCCAGCAGAGACTGATTGAATGGGTTGCGATTGTTGTTCATCATGATTTGTTTATAGGATTGTTAATAATGAATGATACAAAGGTAATAAAAAAAATAATATCAAATGAATAGTTGATGATTTATTTTTCCATATTGAAATGAATTCAGATAATATGTGAAAAAGAGGGTATGCCGCAAATCGGCACGCCCTCTTTAAGTTTGTACTAAACATCATCTTAAACTTATATTGCAAGTTTCAATGATATGATATAATGAATAACCTATGAAGTCTAATGTTTCAAGTTAGGATTCTTCTCACCGTCGGTTGTTGGGTATGGGCAGTAGATTCTATCCTCTGACCAAGGACCAGTAACAGTAACGCTTTCCTGAGCGGTATATTCCTTGTCACCCTCCTTAGCGATAACTACAGGAGCATTGGCAACGCGATACTCGAAGTTCTTCTTGAGTTCGTTCATACGGAGTTCATCTGCACGACGTGTAACCATTGATACCCAGTTACCTGCAACCTCCCATCCGTGCTCTATGTAGCAAGCTTCAGCAAGCTGAGCAGCGTTCATGTTGTCGATATTCACGATAGAACCATCGCTAAGAGTAACTTTATCTACATCAGCAGAATTTACGGCGCGCTGGCGAACCAGTCTCAAGTAATACTTAGCTTCTCTCAGGTCGAGACCAGCACGGGCTGCACTCTCAGCATACCAGAGGAGTACCTCAGAATAGCGGATGAGGTTATGACGGCGGTCGTTAACCATACCACTATAGTTAGGTTTCATACAATCGTATGGTTGTCTGAGCATTCCACCCTTCTCATCACAGTTTACAGTGAAGATAGTGAACATAGGGTGATATTCTTTGACACACTTCTTACCCTTTTCGAACAAGAGTTTTTCGTATTTTCCGTTAACCTTTCTGACGGTCTTCTTTTCACTATCCTTCTCTTTTTCGATTTTTTCATCCAGACCCTTAATCTGCTTCTCGAGTTCTTTAGCATCAGTCTTCATTGTAATAGGAACCCAAAGGTCTGCAGTAGGGATATCCCACCAATTACAATCTGCAGTGATTACAGTACCATCCTGGAATGTAATTCTTTTTGCGTAGATGGCATCCTTACGAGGTCCTTCTGGATATCTCTTCCAGAAAGCAATCTCACCCCAGGCGTCACCCCAGCCACCATCACCGAGGCTTTCGAAACGGCAGCAGGAAGAAAGTTGTGAGTCATGATCCCACCAGCCCTTGGCGTCGTTGTTGATACCGAGTATGGTCTCCTTGTTGTAGTTGTTACCCATAGAGTAAACGTCCTTCCAGTCAGGGTTCAAGATGAAACCATATGTACGGTTGTTGTCAATGACATCTTTTGCCTGCTCTGCAGCGAGCTTGTAGTATTCTGTGCCCTTATTGAGAGGGTAGCCTGCCATAGACATATAAACTGCAGCCAATGTTGACTGTGCAGCCTGCTTGGTAACCCAGACATCTACATCAAACAAGCGAGCTGGCTCATAATCGTACTTGGTAGGAAGTTCGTTGATGGCATCCTTCAAGTCCTTAACGATCATTTCGTAAACTTCTGCAATTTCTGCAGGCTGAGCATCCAACTGGTTAATGTCTGTATTTGTGATGATAGGTATTTTACCGAATACACGTACCAGATAGAAGTAAGAATATGCACGCCAATAGTGGGCATTACCAAAGGCTACGTTCTTCTTTTCCTGTGAGCCATTCACATTTCCTGCTCCATTTACAATCAGGTTAGCAGCCTTGATCACAGAATAATGCAGATTCCATGCATCTGTTACACCCTTGTTGGCACCCTCAGATGCAAAAGCATCAAGAGCCGCACAAGCCTGCTTGTTTGAACCAGGGTTGGCTGTGATATCATCACCCTGCCACTGTGGGTACATAGGGTTGGTCCAGCTCTGTGTCTGGTTGATTCTTTCGTACAAAGCGTTAACACTCGCAGTAAGGTCATCTTCTGTAAGGAAGAACTTCTCTGGGGTTAACTGTCCCTTAGGATCCTCATCCAAGAAATCGCCACAAGACGAGAAAGTAACCAAGGATGCTGCCATGAGACAACCAATATATAATAATTTCTTAGTTTTCATAATTATTACAGTTTTTAGATTGTTGAAATTAGAAGGTTACACGAACACCCATTGTGATGGTACGAGGATTAGGATAAGCACCCATATCCAAACCATTATCACGGTCTATATTCTTTTCGCCGAATGAAGCACCTGCTGGGTCAATACCCTTATAGCCTGTGATGGTGAAGAGGTTCTGAGCTGAGAGTGAGAGACGAATGTCTGCCAACTTGGTTACGCTACGTGGGAATGTGTAAGCAACACTGATATTCTCGCAGCGGAAGTAGTCTGCATTCTCGAGCCACTTGTCTGAGTTACCATAGGTCTTGTTCTCTGCACCTGGAGTTGGCATGGTGATACCAATATTGCCGAAGTAATCCTTATCAGTTACGAACATAGATGCACCAACCATTGAGTTCATTGCGAAACGTACCATGTTCAATCGCTTAGCACCGAATGCTGCATTGCAGAATACGTTGAAGTCCCAGTTCTTATAGGTTATGGTGTTGTTCCAGCCTAATGTAACGTCTGGATTTGAATGACCTAATATGAAGCGGTCCTTAGAAGCGTCTGGATCTGCTGTCTTGTTGCCGTCTGCAGTGTAATACATATCAACATACTCTCCCTTGTCATTCTTTTCTACACCTGCCCACTTGAAGCCGTAGAATGTACCGATAGCCTCACCTTCCTTAATGATAGTACATGGGTCAACAGTACCAGGAGAAGGAGTCTGACCGTAAATAATAGGATCTGAAGCTGTCATCTTGGTTACCTTGTTCTTCAGGTAGCTGACATTCAGAGTTGTTGACCATGTCCAATCCTTGGTCTGAATAATCTGACCATTGATGGTTGCCTCAATACCCTTGTTGTTTACTTCACCTGCGTTTACCCAGTATGTGGTACCGCCTAAGTAACCTGGAGATGACGTCTCTAAGAGAGCATCCTTGGTAGTCTTGTTGAAATAGTCGAAGCTAACGTTCAATCGGTTGCCGAAGAAACCGAAGTCAACACCGAGGTCGAACTGGTGTACCTTCTCCCATGTCAAGTCTGGTGTAGCAAGACCATTTGCCCAGTAACCTGTGTAAGATTGGTTTGTACCATATGAGAAATCTGTAGTTTTCAACAATCCAAGGGTAGAATAAGGAGTGATGTCCTGATTACCGATGACACCATAGCTGGCGCGAATCTTCATATATTCTACAGCGTTCTTAATAGGCTCCCAGAACTTTTCATTAGAAACAGTCCAAGCACCTGCAATAGAAGGGAAGTAACCCCACTTCTTGTTGGTGAAACGGCTGGAACCATCGGCACGGAGAGTACCTGTCAACATGTAGCGCTCGGCATAGTTGTACATTACGCGAGCTACACCAGAGAGCATGGTCCACTTGCTATAGCCGTTGGTAGGAGTCTTAGATGTAGCATCTGCTACGTTCCAGTAGCCCACCTGTTCGTGGATAATACCTGTACCAGTCATACCCATACGGCGAACCTCATTAGAGGTAACTTCCCATACACCTGTTGCGGTCAAAGAGTGCTCACCCCACTTGTTGTTATAGGTCAAGTTGTTGGTTGACTGCAAAGCGGTAACTGTAGCATCGTTGTTGCCCATTGAGTTACCAGAGGTATTCACCTTGCTTGATGTGAAATTGTACCACTTATAATCATTATAGTCGATACCATTGGTTGTGGTGAATGTCAAGCCCTTGAGAAGGTTGAACTTCAAGTCAACGTGACCAGTTACCATCGTGCGCTTACGGTCGTATTCACCACCATGGAGAATACCATAAGGGTTGTTCTGGATATTGTTGTTGGTATCTTTAATATAATTGCCATTTGCATCCATCATCTCCATGGTAGGAGAGTAGTTCAAACCTACCCAAATAGGGTTAGATTGGTTCTGAAGAAAATCAGCACCTGAGTTGTCGGTCTGAGCCAGATTGATATCGGTGGTCATTTCCAACCAGTCGAATATCTTGTTGTGCATGTTAGCCTTGATAGCGTATCGCTTAGAGCTGGTATCTGTGATAACACCCTTCTGGTCCATATAGTTGGCAGAGAAGTAAGTCTGAGTTTTATCATTACCCTGAGAAACTGCTACCTTATAGTTCTGAGTGATACCTGTACGGAGCAGTTCGTCCATCCAGTCGATACCTGGCTTGGTACCGTCAAGATAATCCTGCATAGCACCCTGAGATACACCCTTGTAATCAATCAAAGCCTGTGCATACTCCTTGGTTCCCATGACCTCTGGAATGTGATAAGCGCTTGAGAAACCTACGGAAGCATCGAATGTTACCTGTGTAGCACCAGCCTTACCGCTCTTGGTCTGTACCATCACAACACCATTGGCACCACGGGCACCATAGATAGCGGTAGAAGAAGCATCCTTCAATACCTGAATGCTTTGGATATCTTCAGGGCTGATACCCTCAAGACCAGTCTCGCGAACGATACCATCTACTACGTAGAGAGGGTCGTTGCTCTTGTTTACTGAGCTGGTTCCACGAACACGAATCTTCATGGCTCCACCAGGAATACCACTTGACATTACCTGCACACCAGACATACGTCCGTTGAGGGCATCCTCAACACGTGCAACAGGCTGGTCCTTGAAACTCTTGCCGTCTAATACTGCAACAGAACCTGCTAAGTCAGCCTTCTTTACTGTACCATAACCGATGACTACAGTCTCTTCGAGCATGTTAGCATCGTCTTGCATGGTGATTTTCAATGGAGCACCATTCCATGTTACAGTCTGCGCCTTGTAGCCAATAGATGTAATGGTCAGTTTGGCACCTTTCTTTAAGTTAGAGAGCGTAAAGTTACCATCGATATCGGTAACAGTACCGCCTACCTGTCCATCAACTCTAATGGTAGCGCCAATAAGAGGTTCACCAGCAGGGTCGATGACATTACCAGTACAGGAATTTTGCTGTTGCGTAGCAGTTGCAATCAAGCTTTGGCTTGCTAACGCTGGAACGGCGCAAAGAGGTGACATAGTACCTAAAAGAGCCGCGAAATAAAAATTCACTTTTTTGTTCATAGGTGTAATTGTTTACGTTAGTTATTTAGATAATAATTTTGTTCTTTTTTATTTTTGCTTTATATCTGCCTGACAGATATTTCTATCTGCTTAGTAGGCAGCAATATTATTGATGCAAGGGCAACCTCGGGCATCATCGAATACGATGCGAAGACCATTGGTTTTGATCTTGTCAAATCTGAGAATGCGCTTGTAGCCGATTGTCGTTGTCTCTTCCTTCTGATTGAGTTTCACCCAGTTCTTGTCTTGGAGATAATAGACAGTGAAGGCTTTTACCCGTTGTCCCAATGGGATGTATTCCTGAAGCATAAGGCGAGAGATTTCTTGTGTCTTGCCCAGACGGAATTCGATGCTTGCTCCTTTGACCGTTTTCGATGCCCAGAACGTGTCGTATTTCCCGTCGGTCATATTTTTGCCAATGTTTTTGCCTTGTTGGCTATCCGTTTTAGGAGTGATGCCTTTCAAGACATTGTTGGACAATTCTTGCTGTATCTTCTTGTGGAAGTTGACTGCATTGGCTGAGTCAATAGGATGAATGAGCCCATCTTTATTTACCGGAAAATTAAGCAAGAATGTGGCATTGTGCCCTACACTTCTATAATAAAGATCGCATAACTGGTCAACGGTTTTGACCTTACTGTCCTCAGTCTCGTGATAGAACCATCCTGGTCGGATGGATACATCACATTCTGCGGGGGTCCATTGATCACCATTTTCCCAGCCGAATTGCAGTTGCTTGTAGTTTTTATAGCCCGGATATACGGTATTGGAAGGAATCATAGACCAGCAGGTTTCACCTGCAAATCCGTTTTCGTTTCCTACCCATCTGCACCCAGGTCCGCCATCACCGAAAATAGTGGCATTTGGTTGGAGACTATCTACAATCTGGAAGATTTTAGGAAAGTCGTAGTAGTGCTTTCTGTCGATGGTTCGTTTTTCCTCTGCTCCTCCATACCATCCATCTCCTCCGTTGGCTCCATCAAACCATATTTCGAAGAGTTCACCATAGTTGCTCAGCAGTTCCTTGAGTTGGCGCTGGTAGAGTTTCAGGTAATATGGTGAGCCGTAACTGGCCTGATTTCTGTCCCAAGGTGAGAGGTATATGCCGAACTTCAATCCATATTTTTGGCAAGCTTTGGAAAGTTCTCCCACGACATCACCTTCACCATTCTTATAAGGAGTGTTTCGGATGCAGTAATCTGTCGTATGGGTTGGCCAAAGGCAGAAGCCATCATGGTGCTTTGCTGTGATGATGACCCCTTTCATACCTGCAGCAGCAAGTGTTCTTGCCCATTGCTCGCAGTCCAATTTCTTGGGATTGAAGGTTTTTACATCCGAGTTTCCGTATCCCCATTCTTTGTCATTGAAAGTGTTCAATCCAAAGTGGATGAAAGCGTATGTTTCCATTTTCTGCCATTCTACCTGTTTGGTAGTAGGAGTTGGTTGCACAGGCTCCAGTGACTTGGATGTCTTTTGTGCCGAAATAGCCAGTGTTGAGATTCCCAACATCATGGCAATCAGAAAGCATTTTCTCATGTTGTTTCGGTTTAAGTTATTTTTTCTCGTACACAATGTATCTTCTCATACCTTGTTATATATAGAGAGATAGATTTATATTTAATCAGGTTTTTGTTGATTTTTGTTAGTCATGTATATATAGTTGTCAGTCAGAGAGAGGTATTTGCTAAGCATAGAGTAATCTGTATCTTGCCATGAGACAGGCTCCCACTACGCCCGCTTGACCTTTCAGTTCGGAGGTTACAATCTTAGAATCCTCGTTCATGACGTTGAGAGAGAATCTCTTGATGCCCATTCTGATAGGCAATGTCAGATAATCTCCTGTAGCCGACATTTCGCCTCCGATGACCAGCATTTCCGGGTTGAAGACGTTGATGATTCCTGCCAGTTGTTTTCCCAGTTCATCTGCAACATGTTGCAGGATAACTAAGCTGAGCACATCTTCTTTTGCGATGGCGTCCAGAATATCTTGTAAGTTTAACTCTTCTTTTCTGTTTACCACCTTGTCTGAAAGTATGGATTGTTTTCCTTCCAGAAGTGCTTCGGTCAATTTTCTTTTCAGAGCTCTGCCAGAAGTTTCAGTTTCTATGCAACCGATTTTTCCACAGTGGCAGATGATGTTGTTATTGTAGCCAGGTGTATGTCCAAATTCACCGGAATATCCAGACTTTCCATAATAGAGTTTACCGTCTATGATGATTCCGATTCCGAGACCCCAGCACACATTCACAAAGATAATGTCTTTCATTCCTTTACTGCAGCCTTTGATGTATTCTGCATAGGTCATGCTTCTGGTGTCGTTTTCGATGCAAACCGGTAAATTAATCATTTCTGATATTTCCGTTGCCAAAGGTTTTTCGGTAAATGTAAACATATTGTATGCCGTTCCTTCAAAAGGATTAACGCGTTCTGCTACATTGACACAGACATTCAGTATCTCCTCTTTCTTGATAGGAAGACTGTCTATGAAATCATTGATAATGCTTCCGAGTTTTTCCAGATTCTCCGGAGTGTTTTCGTAACAGTAGGGAATTTTTGTCTTTTCCACTATCTGGTTGCCGCAGAAATCACTTGCAGAAAGTGCCAGACTGTCCATTTCCGGATTGGCACCTATAAAGTAACCTGCCTTAGGCTTCAAACCGTAAAGCATTGGGATGCGCCCCATGGCAGTTTCCTTCTTTCCGAATTCTTTGACTATTCCCACTGTCATCATCTCATTCAAGGCGCTTGTCGTGGTTGGGAGACTTACTCCTATACTCTTAGATATTTCCGGGATAGTGGAATGTCCGTGAGATATAAAATGCTCCAAGATTTTCTTAGGTATAGTAGCTTTTTTACCTATGTTCTTAATATATTTTATTATCTCTTGTTTCATAAGTAATATTTTTTATTTGCAAAGATAAAGCTTTTATTAATACGTGCAACTTTTTTGTAGTTAATAAACATTAAATATGTTCATTTCTTTGCTTTTTTATTATTTTGAGGCTGTTTTTTAGCCCCTACACCTTATTTATATATATAAGTAAACTTTAGAGTTTCTGTCTTAAAGTCCTTTTTATTAAAATTCTTATGATAGAAAATTGTCTCACTCTTTCCGTGAGTTATTTTGTTCCTTTGCACGTAAATATCTGATAATATGGCAAATATACACTTATCTGCATAAAGATGACAAGATACGAAAAGTATTGGTGTTTTAGATTTATTAACCATAAAACCTTTGAAGTAACACAAAAAACATATATCTTTGCAAAATAAAATATTTTATTAAAATATTGGCAACTAATAAAAGATATTAGAAAGATTAAAACCTCATATTTGAATAACTAGATCAAACTAACAACTGAATACGATATGAATCAGATTAAAAAACTATTTCCAGCATTCGCCCTCATGGTTTACTTGGGGATGAATCCTGTGTGTTCTTTGGCTGCAGAAGTCAATGTGATTCCAACACCAGTCAAACTCACCCAACAGCGTGGAGAATTTATTTTGCCTTCCAGCCTTGGTATTTCCTACAATACAGAGGAAGGTAAAGCGATAGCTGGTTATCTGGCAGGCAAGCTCAAGACTTCTACTGGATATGAGGTCAATGTGGGCAACAAGAAGGGAAATATCTCTATCATTATCAACCCTTCGATGAAAATGAATGAGGAGGGCTATCGCCTTCAGGTTACTGCCAAGGGAGTGGTTATCAAAGCAAAGACAGGTAAGGGTGCCTTTTATGGTATGCAGACCTTCCTGCAGTTGTTGCCAGCGGAAGTGGAAAGTGCTTCTCTGGTAAAGGGAGTCAAATGGGTGGCACAATGTTGTGATATCGAAGACTATCCTCGTTTCGGTTATCGTGGTTTCCATCTCGATCCATGCCGTCATTTCATTACTGTACAGAATGTGAAGAAGCAGATTGACCTGATGGCTTCTCTCAAGGTCAATACGATGCATTTCCATCTGACGGAAGATCAGGGCTGGCGTATTGAAATCAAGAAATATCCTAAACTGACTTCTATCGGCGGTTATCGCAAGGAAGGCGATGGCTCTATCTATGGAGGTTTTTATACACAGGAGGAGATTAAGGATATCGTGGATTATGCTGCCAAGCGTTATATGACGGTGATTCCTGAGGTGGATCTTCCTGGACACATGATGGCGGCTATTGCTGCTTATCCGGAATTGTCCTGCAAGGGAGAGCAATGGACTCCAAGAATGGTTTGGGGTATCGAGGACATCGTGATGTGTCCTGGCAAGGAATTGATGTTCCATTTCCTGGATGATATCTTCAAGGAAATGGTGCCGCTCTTCCCTGGTAAATATTTCCATATAGGTGGCGACGAGTGCCCGAAAACCAGCTGGAAAACCTGCCCTACTTGTCAGAAGCGTATTGTTGACGAGCATCTTCAGGGCGATGGCAAGCACTCTGCAGAGGAAAGACTGCAGAGCTATGTGATCAAACGTGTAGAAAAGATGCTGGAGAAGTATGGTAAGAAAATCATCGGATGGGATGAAATTCTGGAAGGTGGATTGAGTGAGAATGCTACCGTCATGTCTTGGCGAGGTATTGATGGTGGTATCGAAGCTGCTAAGCAAGGGCATGATGTTATCATGACTCCTGGTTCTGGTGGTCTTTACCTTGACCATTATCAGGGCGACAGTAAGATAGAACCAATCACGATTCCAAGCAGTCCTGTCTATCTGGTCAAAACCTATAGTTTCGACCCTGTTCCTGATGTAATCCGCAAGGCTGGACTTGATAAGCATATTTTGGGTGTGCAATGCAACAACTGGTCTGAATATATGTATTCCAATGCCAAGATGGAGTATATGATGTATCCTCGTGCCCTGGCACTATCTGAGGTGGCATGGTCGCCATTGAGTCGTAAGAACTTTACGGATTTCTGCAAACGAGTGGATGCTAACCTCGTAAGACTTGATGAACGTTGTATCAAATATCATCTTCCTCTGCCAGAGCAGCCATACGGATCCTGTGATAAAGTGGTGATTACCAAGGATACTACCGTAACCTTTACCACTTCCCGTCCGATGAAGATGGTCTATACACTGGATGGCACGATGCCTACTCCAGAGTCTCTGATCTATACTGCTCCTATCCCTGTAAACCATGATTGTATCATCAATATTGCTACGGTTTTGCCTTCTGGTAAGATGAGTCGCATCAGAACCATCCAGGTGGAGAAACAGAATTATGCTCCTTCTGTTGAGGTGAAAGATGTAAAGCCGGGTTTGGAGATGAAGCGCATCAAGGGGTATTATCATCATGTGAATGACTTAGAATGGACGGATGGCGTCTGGGAAAATTCTGTTATCCGCAGCTTTGGCGAAATGAAATTGAAGCAGGCTGACGATGCTCGCACTCTGCGTGGAGAGAATGGTTATGCTTCTATTGCCGAAGGATATGTGATGGTGCCAGAGGATGGTGTATATTATGTTTCTTCCCGTGCCGACCAGGTTTGGATTGACAGTAAGTTGCTTATCGACAACTCCAGCGAGGTGAAGAGTATTTCCCATCGTGACAACTGCGTAGCTTTGGCTAAGGGGTTACATCCTATCAAGTATGTCTTCATAGCCAATATTACTGGTGGCTGGCCTTCTTGGTGGAACGGACTCAACCTGCAGATGCGCAAGGATAATTCCAAGGAATTTGCGGATGTTGAAGATAGTCAACTGTTCCATTAAATATATAATAAGGTAAAACCTGTTTTTAAATCATAAATATTCATGAATATGAACAAAAGAAATTTCATGTTTCTTGCCCTACTGGGTGCCATGGTTCTTAATGGGCATGGCGAAGTAAAGGCGCAAGATGCCAGCAGATGGCATAATGTAGATGTCAATCAGCAGAATCGTGCTCCTCGCCGTGCTGCGTTCTTTGCTTTCGAGAATCAGGATAAGGCTCAGGCTTTCGAGAAGAAAAATTCTGCCAACTACCTTTCGATGGAAGGCACTTGGAAATTTAATTTCGTCAAGGACTACAACAAGCGTCCTGTCAATTTCTTCGCTGCCAACTTTGATGATTCTCAATGGAAGGATTTTCCTGTACCTGGCTTGTTTGAACTGAATGGCTATGGCGATGCTACTTATAAGAATATCGGTTATGCCTGGGCTACCCAGTTTGACCCAAATCCTCCTTATATCAGCGAACTCAACAACTATACGGGTTCCTATCGCCGCACCTTTGACCTGCCTAAGGACTGGAAGGGCAAGGATGTGTATTTCCATGTAGGTTCTGCTACCAGCAATTTGACTCTCTGGGTGAATGGCAAGTATGTGGGATATAGCGAAGACAGCAAGGTGGCTGCAGAGTTTAATATCTCCAAATATCTGAAGCCAGGCAAGAACCTCATTGCTATGCAGGTGATGCGCTGGTGTGATGGTTCTTATTTTGAGGATCAGGACTTCTGGCGTTTTACAGGAATTGCCCGTGAGGTATATCTCTATGCCCGTCCGAAAGTTCATGCAGCTGATATCCGTCTGGATGCAGGTTTGGAAAATCAATACCGGGATGGTGTCCTGAACTATCAGGTAGCCTTGAAGGGTGGTAAGACTGATGTTACTCTTACATTGTGTGATAAGGATGGCAAGAAAATTGCCGAGGCTTCAGGTGTACAGGGTATTATTAAGGTGCCAGGGGTGAAGGCATGGACTGCAGAAACACCTTATTTATATAAGGCATTCATTACTTTGAAAAATAAGCAGGGTGTATCGGAGGTTATTCCTCAAAAGATAGGTTTCCGCAATGTGGAAATCAAGAATGCACAGCTCCTGGTCAATGGCAAGCCTGTCCTGATCAAGGGTGCTAACCGTCATGAAATAGATCCTGATGGTGGCTATGTGGTCAGCGTGGAGCGCATGATTCAGGATATTAAGATTATGAAGCAGTTGAATATCAACGCTGTTCGTACCTGTCATTATCCTGATGATCCTCGCTGGTATGACCTCTGTGATGAATATGGAATCTATGTGACTGCCGAGGCAAACCTTGAATCTCATGGTATGGGATATGATGAGAAATCTCTCGCCAAGTTCCCTGAATACCTTCAGACTCATATCGAGCGTAACGAGGGTAATGTGAAGACTTTCATCAACCATCCTTCCATCATCGTATGGAGTTTGGGTAATGAGTGTGGCTATGGCATCAACTTCGAGAAGACCTATGACTGGGTGAAAGCCTATGATCAGACTCGTCCTGTGCAGTATGAGCGTGGTGGATATGATAGTAAGACTGATATTCATTGCCCGATGTATATCGACTACGAGGAGAGTGAGAAATATTGCAAGAGTGATGGCGTAAAACCTTATATCCAATGTGAGTATGCTCATGCGATGGGTAACTCAGAGGGCGGTTTCAAGGAGTACTGGGATCTGATTCGCAAATATCCTAAGTATCAGGGTGGATACATCTGGGACTTTGTAGATCAGGGTCTGCGTGACAAGAGTCCGATTACAGGCAAGGAAATCTTTACTTATGGTGGCGACTATGGGCGTTATCCTGCCAGTGACTACAACTTCAATTGCAATGGTATCATTGCTCCAGATCGCCGTTTGAATCCGCATGCCTACGAAATCCAGTATTGGCATCAGAATGTATGGATCAAGGATCTGGATGCCGTGAATGGTGCTTTCAATATCTATAATGAGAATTTCTTCAAGAATATTGACGACCTGCACCTTACTGCAACTATCTATGCTAATGGTGTGAAGTTATCTACTGTTGAGATTCCTGAGACTAAGGGTATTGCTCCTCAGACTACTAAAATGGTGAAGAGTGATGCTTTGAAGTATGCTATTGCTGAAGCAGAGACTGAACATGGTAAAGAGGAAATTACAGTCAATTTTGCCTTTGCCAGCGATGGTACAGAACCATTGGTAGAGAAAGGACAGGTGATAGCCCGCCAGCAGTTTGTCATCAATGAATATCAGTTTGATAAGGTAGATACTCCTATTGCGGCGACTTCTACTAAGATTTCTGGTAAGAAAGGGAAACTCCAGAGTACCAGCAATATAGAGGTAGAGGAAACTAATAGCTATGTGAAGGTTTCTGCCAAGAGAATGTCGGTTACTATAGGCAAAAAGACGGGTTTGATAGACTATCTTGACGTGGACGGTGAGCCTATCTTGAAATTCCGCGAGAGCATGAAGCCTGAATTCTGGCGTGCTCCTACTGATAATGATTATGGTGCTTCTTTGCAGAAGGAGTTGAAGGTTTGGAAAAATCCTGTAATGAACTTGAAGTCATTCGACAAGAGTGAGATGAAGGATAGTGTTGTTTTGACGGCTACCTTTGAAATGCCTGAGGTGAAGGCTGAGTTGGTACTTCGTTATCGCATCAATGCGGTAGGTGAGGTTTCTGTTACCGAGAAGATGACCACGGATAAAGCGGCTAAGATAGCTGACTTGTTCCGATATGGTATGGTATTGGATTTGCCTGCATCATTCTCTAAGTTGGAATATTATGGCCGTGGCCCGGAGGAGAATTATATCGACCGTCATTCTTCTACCTTTATTGGCAAATATGAGTCGGATGTAAAGGATGAGTATTATCCTTATATTCGTCCTCAGGAGAGTGGCAACCATACAGATATCCGTTATTTCTCCATCTTCAATCCTGCATCAGGCAAGGGTATTACTTTCGAGGGGTATGCTCCGATGGAGTGTAGTGCCATTCCTTATTCTATTAAGGATTTGGATTCTGGTGATGAAAAGGAGCATGCTTGGGGACAGCATAGCGGTGATTTGGTTGACAAGGGCTTGACACAGGTACATATCCAGCAACGCCAGTACGGCTTAGGTTGCATCGACAGCTGGATGACTAAGCCTATGGAGAAATACCGTATGCATTATGGCGACCGCGAATTCCGCTTCGTCATCAAGGCAAAGTAGTTTTATTTTCAAGAAGTCATATTTGTACGAGAATAGGTTTATAATGGGCGGCGCTTTCCTGCGGATTTGCAGGCGGCGCCGCTTTTCTGTTTCAGCAAGTTTTGCACGTTCTTGTACACGTTCGTATTCCTGCAAACGCTTTTGCACCAATTCTGCTCGGCGAGTTTGTACGGCAAAGTAGTTTTGGGCAAAAGAGATTTGTGGCTT
>CAKPYB010000041.1 GCA_934202525.1 uncultured Prevotella sp. | reverse complement strand
CCCGTATATTCATCGTCGATGTAAATCTTGCTTTGGTGATCCTTGTCATATACGAATTCTACGATGGCATAACGGCCTGTGGCATCTGCCATGTAGAAATGATAGTTGCCGTCGCCGTCCGGTATCCAGAGGTCATATCCGTCCAGAATCTTGAGAGCTTCATCCACCGTTCTGGCATGATCCAGCATCATGCGTAAGGCAACGGTTGTAGTCAGTTTCTTTCCCGTATTAGCCTGCTGTGTTGGCTTGCCGTCAAGATGAAGAACGGAAACGGCAAAGCCTGCCTCGTTCATGCCGTCCATCAGAAGATATGGAAATGCCATGATATAGGACAGGTCTTGTGTCTTATGCTTCTCAAACTGTTCCTTGTTATATAGAATGTAATGCCAGAGATCCTGACGGTAACCTATCCAGTAGGCATCCACCATGCTGATGGATTTCAGTCCTCCTTCGGGAGCCGTGCGAACCAGGGCTGCTGCTATCGGTTCGTTATCGTGGGAGTAGTCAAAGTTGCGCCCCATCAGATAGTCGCCTGTATCGGGAGTGGTCACAGCAAATGCACTGCAGCCTGCATCCAGTTTTACTTTTGTCTTGAGCCAGGATGGTGTTTTGTCGCAGAGGGTTTTCAATACGGCACCAATCAGTTGGGTGTTGTCGGTAAGATTATAGCCTGATATGGTAGAGAGTTTGTAATCCTCCGTATAGTCAAGATAGAAGAATCTTCCGTCTTTCAAGTCCTGGATAGACCGGACCATCTCCAGTTTCTTGGTATCGGTCAGTAGACTGGCTGGTACGTCCTGATAGTGCGCCTTATTGTTTACTTCTGGGCTGTCATCATCGCTGCACGAAGTTAGCAGAAATATACAGAATATGAAGCTGAAACTTAAGCATAAAAACAGAAACCATTGTATGTGCTTACTGTTGAAATTGATATTCTTTTTCATACGTAATTAGTATTAAATGATTGATAAATGATTTGAATTTTCAAATGCAAAAGTAATGGAAAACCACTCTCGGCAGGGAGAAAAGTACACTGAAAAATGCTGATTTTTCTGGAATTATAAAAAAATATCCCTCAAAATACATCAAAACCAATCTTTTTTATTATTTTTGCAAGAAGAAAAAGCGATTCGTCTGTCTGTGCAAAATGATTCGTCAGTCAGGGCAAACCTGCCTCATCTGTCAATACGAAATAATTTATCTATCCATTATGAATATGAAAGAAAAGAACGCAAAGAAATCTAAGATACATCAGTTAGGGTTCTCTTTCCTGAAGAGAGAATCTAATTACTTGGACCGCCAACGTCAAGCTATCCTTGTGTGTTTCTCCGTGATGCTCTCTTTGGGCATCCTGTCAAATATCCTGGGCTTGTCTGGAGCCTTTGATCCGTTTTTTACCGTGTCTAACATCGTTTTTCTGATAGTCGTGTTATCCTCCTTCATGGCTTATCTCTTCGGGAAAATCCCAATGGTGAGGGCAATCGTTTGTATCGCTATCGCCACCCAGTGCTTTATCGGAGCCGATATTCTCTACAGTGCCTTTATGCCTACGCTGAAAGATAACAGAATGGTGATTCTCATCAATATGCTTATCCTTTCAGGCAACATGTTTTTCTCGCTGGCGGCTTATCAGGCGCGTCTCACACGCTGGCTGGTGGGAATAGCCTTTGGGGTTTATATATTGAGTGTGATTGTAACGGGTGATGAATCGCTCATGGATTATTTCTTCATGATGATGCTCATATTGCTTTTTATCAGCGTGCTGAGTCTGGCTGTTGCCAGAAACGGTGAGTATCTTGTCAATGCGAACAGAACGTTGCAGCGTGATGAGGAAGAACTGCTCCAGGTGCTGAAGATAAACAAAAAGCAGATTAAGGCATACGTGGCTCTGGCGAAGGAAAGGCATGATGTTAAACTTACCGCGCATTTGCTGGATCTTCTGGGTGAGGCTTCGCAGAAGAATGTCATAGACAATGTGATGCAATATCTCCAG
Source organism: uncultured Prevotella sp. (assembly GCA_934202525.1). GTDB lineage: Bacteria > Bacteroidota > Bacteroidia > Bacteroidales > Bacteroidaceae > Prevotella. The sequence goes on along the minus strand of CAKPYB010000041.1, from coordinate 24,324 downwards.
ACCCGCGAATTGAGTAAACAGAACATAGAACGCGTCTTTCCTGAGTTGAGTGCCTCTGAACAGGAAATCTGTTACCTTATCCTGCAGAACAGAAAGCTGAGTGAGATTTGCACGCTGCTCAACAAGTCGGAATCGAACATCACTACCCAGCGGGCCAACATCAGAAAGAAGTTGGGAATGGGCTCTGCTGATAACCTGAAGAAGGTTCTGGAGAAGCGCATAGCTGAAAGCCAGTAGGCCGATGAGGCTGATACTGAACCATATCCTGTTATTTTCGGAAATTTTGAACATATTGTGATAAGATGTGAATAGTCTTTTATCACCGAAAAGCCGTACCTTTGCACCCAGATAATGAATGAAACGTAAATCAATAGAAATCATTAAGAAGAAATGAAGAAAATAATCATCTTATGTTTCGCGCTCGGAGCTTTCCATACACTTGACGCACAGGAGACGCTTACGCTCAGCCAGTGCCTGCAGATGGCGGTGGATAACAACCTGTCGCTCCAAAGTAGCCGAAACGAAATAGCTAAGGGAAAGTATGCTATCAGCGAAAATCAGGCTAAACTCTATCCGCAGATCAATGCGGTGGCACAGCTCAACGACAACTTTACGCCGCCTGTCTCTGTTACCGACGGCTCGGCTTATGGCAAACCTTACAATGTAACCAAGACACTGCAGTATAATGCTTCGGCGGGAGTGCAGTTGCAGATGCCGCTGTATAACCAGATGATTCTTACAGCCATCGACATCACCAAGATTGCCGATAAACTCAACCAGCTCTCTTATGAGAAGGCGCGTGAAGACCTGATTGTGCAGACTGCCAAGATGTATTACATGGCGCAGAACACATCTGAGCAGATCCGTCTGACGGATGACAACATCAAGCGACTGATAGAACTCAGAAACATCACCCAGGCATTCTATGACAACCAGATGAGTCTGGAGGTAGATCTGAAGCGTGTGAATCTCAATATCGAGAACCTCACCGTGCAGCGCGATAATGCCATCGCCATGCTCGAACAGCAGTATACCATGCTCAAGTATGTGATAGATTATCCTGCCGAGAAGGAGATGAAGGTGACTGCCGTAGACCCGGGAAAGATAGAGATGGTGAAGGCCGACGGACTGAATACGGGACTCTACGAACTCCAGTTGCTGGAACAGAAGAAACAGCTCACCCAGAAGCAGACCAAACTTGCGAAGGACGGTTATCTGCCATCGCTCTCGCTGACCGGAAACCTGATGTATTCTGCCTTTACCGATAGGATAGATCACTGGATTCATTCGGGCGAGTCGAACCACTGGTATGGTTCCAACGGATTGGGCATCCAACTGAGAGTGCCTGTATTCGATGGATTTGAGAAGCGTTCTAAAATCAGAAAGGCGAAGATAGAGGAGGAGAATGCACGCATCGGTTACGAGGACGCCCTGAAGGGACTGCAGGCAAACTATATGAATGCGGTGAGCGAGGTGAATAACAGTCAGCGCAACTACAAGAAGCAGTTTGATAACTATACCATGGCTCAGGATGTTTACAACGTAACAGCCGACCAGTATAAGGAGGGTGTGGCTTCGATGACAGCGGTGCTGCAGGACGAGATGCGTATGAGTGAGGCGATGAACAATTATCTCACAGCCTACTATCGCTACAAAGTTGCCAATCTCTCGCTGCTCAAGTTGACTGGACAGCTCAACCAGATTTCGGTTGCTAAATAACGGAGAAGAATAAATCATTAAAAAATAAAATATAAACAGGAAAACGGGATGTAAAAAAGTTTACTTCATATTCCCTGATTCCAAATTACAATATAACTATGGAACAGAACGAAAATAAAAATGTAGAAACAGCAGAGGCTACACAGGTATCTCACGAAGAAACCAGGAAGAAACTCAAGAAGCAGCGCGTAAGACAGATTATCGCCAGTCTGATAGGTGTTGCCATTCTGGCTTTCGGACTCTGGAAAATCGTATGCCTCTTCCTCGATTATAGCTCTAACGAAACGAGCAATGATGCTCAGATAGAGCAATATATATCACCGGTTAATCTCCGTGCATCCGGCTATATCGCCAAGGTATGCTTCAGAGAACATCAGGAAGTACACAAGGGAGATACACTCCTCGTACTCGACGACCGGGAGTATCGTATCCGTCTGATGGAGGCAGAAGCTGCCCTCAAGGATGCCAAGGCAGGAGCTAATGTCATCAACGCTACAGAGCAGACCACCGAGACTTCCGCTTCTATCTATCAGGCATCCATCGATGAAATAAATGTACGTCTTGCCAAACTCGCCAAGGACTGCGAACGCTATCGCAATCTGGTAGAAAAGAAGGCGGCTACTCCTATCCAGCTCGAACAGTTGGAGGTGGAATATGCTGCTACCAAGAAGAAACTCGAAGGAGTAAAGAAGCAGCAGGCTGCTGCCTATAAGGGCGTAAACGAGGTAACTACCCGCAAGCAGAACGTGGCTGCCTCTATCGAACGTGCCGAGGCTGCCGTAGAGATGGCAAAGCTGAATCTCTCTTACTGTGTGGTAGTGGCTCCATGCGACGGTAAACTGGGTCGCCGTTCTATCGAGGAAGGACAGATGGTGAATGCCGGAACCACCATTACCTATATCATCCCAACCAACAACAAATGGGTGATAGCCAACTATAAGGAAACCCAGATAGAGAATCTCTATGTAGGACAGAAGGTGCGTATGACCGTAGATGCCATCAGTAACAAGGAATTTGAGGGTACGGTGACCGCCATTTCTGGTGCTACCGGTTCGAAATATTCGCTGGTACCTACAGACAATTCTGCTGGCAACTTTGTCAAGATTCAGCAGCGTGTGCCTGTAAGAATCGATTTCAACAACCTCAGCAAAGAGGATAATGAGCATCTTGCTGCCGGCATGATGGTGGTTGTCAAGGCTCAGAGAAAGTAAAAAACAGCTAGATGGAAATGAAGTAATATATGGAAGAAGAATATAAGAATTATCCGTTTTATGATTGGGTGCCCAAACCACTCGGCATCATCTTCATGATCATCCTCTTCGTACCGATGATTACGATGAGTGGTGTCTATTCTGCCAACAGCGGCGAGATGATGAGCGGGCTCGGCATCCAGTCGGAATACATCGCCTTTGCGGGCTTCTGCACCTCGATAGGAATGGCGGCTTTCTCGCCGTTCTTCTATGAACTGGTGTGCATCCGTAGAGAGAAGATGATGTGTATCGTGGGCTTCTCCATTCTCTTTATTCTCAGTTTCGTGTGTGCCCAGACCGACTCGCTGTTCATACTCGGACTGTGCAGTCTGCTGATGGGTTTTGTCCGTCAGACGTTACTGATGGCGCATCTCTTCGTGCTCATCAGATACGGTTTCGGAATAGAGGCTACGAGGAATATCACTCCGGGCTGTGAGCCTACCACCGATGAAGCATGGGATGCGGTAGATTCGGAGAAGATGGTTTCGCAGCCGGTCATTTATCTCTTCTTCATGATTATCGGACAGTTGGGAACCTGGCTTACGGCATGGCTTGCCTATGCTTACGAGTGGCAGTATGTTTACCATTTCATGATGGCATTCATGCTGGCAGGCATCATCATCGTGTTCTTCACCATGCCTTATCATAAGTATCCGATGCCAAAGTTCCCGATAACGATGTCGAAGTTTGGCAATGTCACGGTGTTCAGCATCATGCTCTGTTCGTTTGCTTACGTCATGGTTTTCGGCAAGACGCTCGACTGGTTTGATGATCCTACCATCCGTTTCTCTTCGGTGGTCTGTCTCATCTTCACCGCTCTGTTCATCTATCTGGAGAAGACGCGGCGTTCACCTTATTTCATCATGGAGGTGTTCCAGCTCAGAGTCATCAACTACGGCATCCTGCTCTTTTTCCTGCTGATGGTCTGCAATTCGAGCGCCATGTTTGTCAACGTGTTCACCAATGTGAGCATGAAGATAGACAACTGGCAGAATGCTACCTTGGGCAACTGGGTGATGGTGGGCTATACCGTGGGACTGATATTCGCCGTCATCGCTCGAGCCAAGAATGTTCACCTGAAGTGGATGTACTGTCTGGGCTTCCTCTTTATCGGAGCCTATGCGCTGTACATGTATTTCGAGGTACAGAACGACGGTATGTATGAGCGTATGAAATGGCCTATCATCATCCGTTCTACGGGAATGATGCTGCTCTATTCGCTCATCTCCACGATAGCCAACCAGCGCATGCCTTACCGCTTCATGTCAACCTGGGTGTGCATCATGCTTACCGTTCGTATGGTCATTGCCCCTTGCATCGGCTCGGCACTCTATACCAATGTGCTGCAGCACAGACAGCAGTATTATGTAACCCGCTTTGCCCAGGATTACGACCGCACGAGCATAGAGACGGCGAAGACTTACGACCAGACGGTGAGAGGCATGCAATATCAGGGCAAGAGTGTAACCGAGGCACAGAACATGGCTGCCATGAGTACGAAGGGAAAGGTACAGGTACAGGCCACGCTGGTGAGTATCAAGGAGATGGCCGGCTGGACCTTCTACGGCTGTCTGCTATGTGCCGGACTGATGCTCGTTCTCCCTTGGCGCAAGCGCAATATCAGGGAACTGACGCGTGAGTATCTGCTGAAGAATGTAGATGTGAAATCCCTGGGAAGAAGGTAGGGGAGTGCTAAAATATCATAAAAGATACAGGCTGCTCATCTGATGAATGGATATTTTTGTTATCTTCGCAGTTAAATCTGAAGATAACAGACCCATATTCATCATGAAAATAACAGATAATATCATCATATATGAGGCTCATGAGTTTCCTCAGCTGTTGATGCAGCCTTTCTACTCCGACTATGTCGGAATCGTAATCTGTCATCAGGGGATGTTCCGTTTCTGCGTAGACGGAACATCCTTTGTTGCATCTGAGGGTGAAACCGTTTTCCTCTCCAAAGGAGTGATGTTTCATGTGCAGGAAACGGGCAAGAACCTTAAATATACCCTTCTTTTTTACCGTGCTGAACAGATTCGTCACATGTTGGGCAATACCGTGGTTACCATGCGTCTTTATGCTACGATTTATCCCAAACCCTGTCATGTAAGGACGACGGGTTATGAGGATATGCTCACTTCCTATGCCCTGATGCTGAGGAAACTGGAGCTGGAAAAAGAGAAGAGTGGTGAACTGGATGCCTATTGTGTGCATGAGCAGAAACTGTTGCTGATGGCTGTTACGTACCGGTTGTGCAGCATCTTCTCGGCATCGTTCAAGGCTGCCGGCAAGGAGATGGAACGGAAGATTGCCATCTTTGAGTCGCTGGTGCTGCTGATAGAGAAGAACTATATGCGTGAGCGCAGTGTGGCTTTCTATGCAGACGAACTCTGTCTTACACCGAAATATCTGTCGGTACTGGTCAAGTCGGTTTGCGGTCAGACGGTCCAGCAGTTGCTTTTCAAGGCGATGATCCGTCGCAGTATCTATCTGATGAAGAACACCACGAAGACGATACAGCAGATAGCCAATGAACTCAGTTTTCCCAATGCCTCAGCCTTCGGAACCTTCTTCAAGAAACATACCGGTCTGTCGCCTAAGCATTACCGTAATTGGGAAGAGGGGAATGAACCGCCTTCTTTCAAATAAAGATTTCATCCTATACCTATAAAATAAAAAAGGGACAGAGGAATCGTTCTGTCCCCTGTCCCGAAACTGTGATATAACTAAAACAACTGAGCGAAAGCCTCGGCTGTCTTTCCAGTATAGGTCTTCATCTCAGTAACCGGCTTGTAACCGAAATCCTTGAAGGCAAGGAGCTGTGTGGCAACAAACTGGTGGTCGTCAGAGATGCAAGCCTGTAACTTCATATTACCCATGTTGATGGCAGAAACAGGGAATTTGCTGATAGCTGCTTCTACATCCTTTGGGGCTGCGCTGAGGATGTTCTCAAGCTTTCTTCCATCCTCTGCAGAATATTCCTTCTCTTTTATCTTAATCACGCTGTTGGTAGGTTGATAGATGAGCTTGACTGTCAAACCCATGAAACCTTTCTTTATCTGTACATCCTGGAGTGCCAAAACATCAGCACCCATCTCTAAATGATTAATCTTTGCCATAATTTTTATTTCTTCTTTAAATATATATAAATCTGTTTTTTGTAATTGAAAATAATAATCTTATGCAATGCATATACCCTATATGGCTCCATACGCCCTGAAAGGGCAGAAGCTCCTAGCCCAGGGTAACACCCTGGGTATTAACGGGCACAAACCTGTCGCCCTGTAAGGGCAAAAGCTTTACAGGTTATATATAAAAAGAAGAACTAACAGAGCAGACGTCGCAGGCAAATGATATAATACTTGCTGGCGACATCAAAGTGGATTGGGGCAGTTTCCTGTCGGAAAGGCTCCATGCCACCTTCTATAGCTGATAAAAGGGATGATAAATAACGGATTCTATTTGTAAGCAATCTACTGGCTGTCTGGCTGTTGTGCATGTTGCCACTTGGCAATAAGCGCTGCGGACGGCTGCTGCAGATGCGGTAAGCAAGCTGTGAGGCGTTTTCGAGTTGTGCCTCAGGCTGGCTCTTGTCATACTCAACCTTCGCCAAACCATCTTTCTTATGGCTTGTTTCTTCGGTATAAGAATCCTCGGGAGTAAAAGAAATAGAGGCAGCAGATACCTCTCCATAGCCTGAGAAGACCATGGACACCAGAAAAAGGATGTATAGTATCAACTGCCTCATATTAAATATATTATGGTGCCAGGATGAACTCCCGACACCGGGGATGATTAATAACTTCTTGCGATGATGACACGGGCTACGGCTGGCTTGCCGCTTACCATATCTACACCTGGAGTCTGCTCGTAAGCGAAAGGCACGCAACGGATGGTAGCCTGAGTCTCTTCCTTAATCTTAGCCTCGGTCTCGGCTGTACCGTCCCAATGGCAGAGGAAGAAACCACCGTCCTTCACACGCTCCTTGAACTCCTCGTAGTTGTCGCACTCATAAACGTGAGCATCACGGTAAGCACGAGCCTTCTCGAAGATATTCTTCTGGATGTCTTCCAACATATCCTTTACGCGCTCAACGATACCGTCGAAGCTTACGTTCTCCTTCTCCAAGGTATCACGACGCATAATCTCGATGGTGTTGTTCTCCAAGTCACGGCCACCCATAGCGAGACGTACAGGAACACCCTTCAACTCATAGTCAGCGAACTTGAAGCCAGGACGCTTGGCAGGGTTGTCATCATACTTCACGGTGATGCCCAACTCGCGGAGCTGGTCGATGACAGGCTGCAACTTAGCAGTAATCTGAGCCAACTGCTCGTCGCCCTTGTTGATAGGAACGATAACCACCTGGATAGGAGCCAGCTTTGGAGGCAATACGAGACCGTTGTCATCGCTGTGAACCATGATGAGGGCACCCATCAGTCGGGTAGAAACACCCCATGAAGTAGCCCATACATACTCAGGCTTGTTCTCCTTGTTCAAGTAGGTTACATCGAAACTCTTGGCGAAGTTCTGACCCAGGAAGTGAGAAGTACCGCTCTGGAGAGCCTTGCCATCCTGCATCATTGCCTCGATGGTATAAGTGTTGAGAGCACCGGCGAAACGCTCAGTCTCACTCTTCACACCCTGCAATACAGGAACACCCATGTAGTTCTCTGCAAAATCAGCGTAAACCTTGAGCATCTCCTGAGCCTTTGCCTCAGCCTCTTCCTTAGTGGCATGAGCGGTATGACCCTCCTGCCAGAGGAACTCAGAAGTACGGAGGAACGGACGGGTACGCATCTCCCAACGCATTACGTTACACCACTGGTTGCAGAGGATAGGGAGATCACGCCATGAATGGATCCAGTTCTTATAGGTGTTCCAGATGATAGTCTCAGAAGTAGGACGGATGATAAGCTCCTCATCGAGCTTTGCGTTAGGATCAACCTCAACCTCTTTGCCATCCTCTGTAGAACGGAGGCGGTAGTGGGTAACTACGGCACACTCCTTGGCGAAACCTGCCACGTGCTCAGCCTCACGAGAGAAGAAACTCTTCGGGATGAGGAGAGGGAAGTATGCGTTCTGTACACCAGTCTGCTTAAACATCTTGTCGAGCTGCTGCTGCATCTTCTCCCAGATAGCGTAACCGTATGGTTTGATAATCATACAACCACGAACTGGTGACAACTCAGCGAGATCAGCCTTTACTACCAAATCATTGTACCACTGACTGTAGTTGTCAGCGCGCTTGGTTAAATTCTTGAGTTCTTTAGCCATATTGCTTTTTTCTATTTATTTTGTTTTTTATTTCTTCTGTTATATATATTAAGGTATAAGCCCGAACCTTCATCATCTGTTGCCGGCAGTTTATCGGTCAGCAGGTGTCAGAAAACCTACTTTTAGGGATTTTCCACCCCAAAATAGGTGATTTCCTAGCTCTATTTCGACAAATACCCTTAAATTTGCATGCAAAAATACAAAAAAATATTAGAAAACTCTCCATTATGGAGAAAAAATACGTATCTTTGCAATTAAATAACATAAATATAGGAGAATAAGTAATGAAAAAGATGAATTTTACAGTAGTAGCACTTTCAGCGCTGCTCGTTTTGGGAAGTTGTGGAACCAATCAGAAGACAGGTACAGCAGTAGGTGCCGGTTCTGGTGCTGCTCTGGGTGCTATCGTTGGTGGTTTGCTCAATAATAGCCATCGTGGTACAGGTGCTCTCGTTGGTGCAGCTATTGGTGCTGCTGTTGGTGGCGGTGCTGGTAACCTCATCGGAAAGCACATGGATAAGGTAAAGGCTGAGGCTGAACAGGTGAAGAATGCACAGGTTGAGACTGTAACAGATGCCAATGGCTTGTCTGCCGTTAAGGTAACATTTGCTTCTGGTATCCTCTTCCCAACTAATGGTTCTACTCTCAGCAACAGCGCAAAGACTGATTTGGCTCAGTTTGCCGGTGTATTGAAGAACAATACCGACTGCGAGGTTTCTATCCAGGGTTATACCGATGCTACAGGTAATGACGGTATCAACTTGCCTTTGAGCCAGAAGCGTGCTGAGGCAGTTTACAATTATCTCGCTTCTTGCGGTGTTACCAGCCGTCAGGTAAAGAATGTTCAGGGTTTTGGTTCTGCTAACCCTGTAGTGAATACTACTGCTGCTTGTGCCCAGAACCGTCGTGTAGAGGTTTACATGTATGCTAGCCAGGCTATGGTTAACGCAGCCAACAACGGTACATTGAAGTAATAACTTTCATGCTCCCGGAAGGGAAAAACTAAATAGATGATTTTGAAGAAAATCAAGAATATAGTAAAATGGGTGGTGGTGCTGTTTTTCAGTACCACCATTCTTGCTGTAGTGGCATATAGGTTCATTCCTGTGTATGTCACTCCTCTGATGTTTATCCGATGCTTCCAGCAAGTAGCTGAGGGAGAGAGTATTACCCTGCATCATCATTGGGTTTCGATGGATAAGATTTCGCCTCACATGCCAGTGGCGGTAATGGCGAGCGAAGATGCGAGATTCCTGAAACATCACGGTTTCGACTTCAATGCCATCGAGAGTGCTGCGAAGAATAATGCACGTGGCGGAAAGGTGCATGGAGCCAGTACCATCAGTCAGCAGACCGCTAAGAATGTCTTCCTGTGGCCTGGCCGTTCATGGACCCGCAAGGGATTTGAAGTCTACTTTACCTTCCTCATCGAAATGATGTGGAGCAAGCAGCGCATCATGGAGGTTTATCTCAACAGCATTGAGATGGGACCGGGTATCTATGGTGTGGATGCGGTTGCAGAATATCATTTCGACAAGAAAGCGAAAGATCTGTTTCGTGGCGAGTGTGCGCTGATAGCAGCCACACTTCCTAATCCGCGCAAATTCAGTTCGCTGCATCCTAGCGCTTATATGAAGAAGCGCCAGCGACAGATAGAACATCAGATGAGATTTATCCCTACCTTCCCTCGTGAGGGCGAAGACTTCGACCCGGGCACGGCTGTGGGAGGATATAGGGGGAAGTAATACTTAGTTGATAGTTTATAGTTGATAGGGGTGACCTTAAAATAGTTTTTTGCCTCAAATATTGATTCATGGATTTACTGAAAGACTTGAACGAAGCGCAGCGTGCTGCGGTAGAATATATTGACGGACCTTCGCTGGTGATAGCCGGTGCAGGTTCGGGTAAGACGCGTGTGCTTACTTATAAGATAGCTTATCTCCTGAGCCAGGGCATGAAACCCTGGAGCATCATGGCGCTCACCTTTACTAACAAGGCGGCAAGAGAGATGAAGGAACGTATCGGAAAACTGGTGGGAAATGATCTCGCCCAGCATCTCTATATGGGTACTTTCCACAGCATCTTCTCCCGAATCCTGAGAGCGGAGGCTGAGCATATTGGCTTCAACAACAACTTTACCATCTATGACGAAAGTGACTCTCGCTCGCTGATCAAGGCGATTGTGAAGGAGATGGGACTGGATGACAAGAAGTATAAGCCTGCTGCCGTTCATGCCAAGATTTCGATGGCGAAGAACAACCTGATGAGTGCTGCGGCTTATGAGAGCGATGCGGCTATCTTCGAGCAGAACAAGCGTGCGCAGATGCCTGAGGTTGGTAAGATCTTCGTGGCTTACGTGCAGCGCTGCAAGCAGGCCAATGCCATGGATTTCGATGATTTGCTGACGCTTACCTATCAGCTCTTCAGGGAACATGAGGATATTCGCCACAAATATGCCGCCCGCTTCGATTATGTCCTGGTGGATGAGTATCAGGATACCAACCACGTTCAGATGTCTATCGTCATGCAACTCTGTCAGGAGAAGCTGCGTGTTTGTGCCGTGGGTGATGACTCGCAGAGTATCTATAGTTTCCGTGGTGCCAATATCGATAATATTCTCAACTATCAGCGCCAGTTTCAGGGAACGCGTCTCTTCAAACTGGAACAGAACTACCGTTCTACCCAGACCATCGTTGAGGCGGCTAACAGTCTGATTAAACACAACCGCAACCAGATTCCTAAGGATGTGTTCAGCGAGAATGCGAAGGGCGAGAAGATTCAGTATAAGCCTGCTTACAGCGACAAGGAAGAGGCGGCGATTGTGGCGAAGGATGTGAAGCGTATCAAGCGCGAGGATGGCTGCCAGTATAGTGATTTTGCCATTCTCTACCGTACCAATGCCCAGAGCCGCAGCTTCGAGGAGGAGTTCAGAAAGCAGGGTATTCCTTATCGCATCTATGGCGGACTGAGTTTCTACCAGCGTAAGGAAATCAAGGATATCATAGCCTATTTCCGTCTGGTGGCGAATCCGGATGATGAAGAGGCTATCAAGCGTATCATCAACTATCCGGCACGAGGAATAGGGGCTACTACGGTGCTGAAGATTGCTGACTGTGCCCATCAGAACCAGGTGAGTTTCTGGGAGGTAATCGGTGCCCCTGAGCGGTATGGACTGGCTGTAAACAAGGGTACGATGAACAAGCTGGAAACCTTCAGATTGCTGATTTCTTCGTTTATCGAACGGGCTCAAACTACGGATGTCTACGAATTGGGTGATGCCATTATCAAGGAGAGTGGTATCAGTCAGGATATCATGTCGGGCAAGGATGCTGATGATCTGGCACGTCAGGAGAACCTGGAGGAATTCTTGAGCGGTATGTCTGCTTTTGTGGAGGAACGCCGTGAAGAGGGTAGGTTCGATGAACTCTTCCTGCAGGATTATCTGCAGGATGTAGCGCTGCTGACCGATGCTGACAGCGATGGTGATAAGGATGAACCTCGTGTCTCTCTGATGACGGTTCATGCAGCCAAGGGTCTGGAGTTCCCGACGGTCTTTGTGGTAGGTTTGGAAGAGAATATCTTCCCAAGTCCGCTTTCTGCTGCTTCGCTCCGAGAACTGGAGGAGGAACGGAGATTGCTTTACGTTGCCATTACGCGAGCTGAGAAACATTGTATCCTGACGAACGCCAAGAACCGCTGGCGATATGGCAAGATGGAGTTTGATAATCCGAGTCGCTTTATCGATGAGATTGACAGTAAGTTGATAGATAGTCAGGATGAGGCTGGTGGAAGCTTGTTTGGCTCTATGTCTGAATCAAGGTTTGGTTCAGGGTCAGGTTCTATGTTTGGCTCCAGAGCTGATTCTATGTCTGACCAGCCGGAGTGGGCGAGAGCGCAACGTCCTCGCAGACCATGGGAGGATGCAGAGCAGCCTAGATACAGTAGCAGGTATCAGAATTCGAAACCGGTAGCATCGCAGTTTGTGGCAGATCCTAAGCCATCTCTCTCTGAAGGCAATTTCAAGTCTGTTAGAGCGCTGAATGCAGCTAAACGTTTCATGGAGACGCATTCTTCTCATCCTGCTTCTCGGGGTATTGGTTCTTCGGCTGCATCAGTTTCCTCTTCTTCCGCTGCTGCTGCATCATCTGCAGGCAGTTCTTCTTGTGGTTTGCAAGAGGGAATGAAGATTGAACATCAGCGTTTTGGACGGGGAACAGTATTGAAGATTGAAGGTACTGGTGAGAATACGAAGGCTACGGTTGAGTTCGTTCATTCTGGCACCAAACAGCTTCTGCTGAAATATGCCAAGTTTACGGTAGTAGATTAAGTTCTGTAGTCTGATTTTGCGTTTTTAATAATATATTAGGGCTCTTTAGTATGTTAAAGTACTAAAGAGTCTTAATTTTTTATATAATTATTTGTTTGTTTAGTAACTTTTGTTTATATTTGTAGCATATTTACGAACGATATGCAAAAAAGAGTTTAATATTTAACTTATAAACAGAACGATTATGAAGAAATTAATGATGATGGCAGTTCTTCTGCTTGCTGGTGTAGGAAGTGTAATGGCACAGAGCGATTACAAGCGCGGTATCTTTAACCATGTAGGTCTTAATGTGGGTGCAGGTACCGAGGGTATTAGTGTTGGTGTGGCTGCTCCTGTTACTAACTTCCTTGAGGTTGAAGCTGGTGTTAACATCATGCCATCTTTCAAACTGTCTGGTGATTTGGATGTAGATGTTGATACTAGGTCTTTGCCACAAGTGCCTGGTGTTTCTTATCCACCTGCGGCAACCATTCATGCAGAAGGTTCATTCGACCGTACCACATTAAATGTAAAGGCTAATCTCTATCCTTTCGGTGGAGGCAGCAAGTTCTTTATCGCTGCAGGTTTGTCAATTGGTGGTGAGAAGATTGCCGAGGTTACCGGTTCTTGCGATGAATTGCGTGACTTCTCAAAGGACTTGCCTTCTCAGACTTTGAAGGATCAGTTCCGTAAGGCTGTGACAGCCAACCTGGGTGGTTACAACCTGGAGCTCGATGAGAACTATAACCTTCAGGGCGATATCCGTTGCAAGAATGTTCGTCCATACCTTGGTTTAGGTTTCGGTCGTCTGGTTCCTAAGAACCGTATCGGTATGCGCTTTGAGTTGGGTTGCCAGTTCATGGGCAAGCTCAAGGTTTACCAGAATGGTAATGAGATAGATATCAATAAGGCATTGGAAGATGCTGGTGAGGATGATCTCTCTAAGTTCGTAAAAGACTTGAAGGTTTATCCTGTTTTGAAGCTCTCATTCACAGGTAGAATCTTATAATGTAGAATCTTATAATATTGAATCTTATAATAAAGATAGAGACTTATAAAAATAGATTGGGCAAGGCCATCTCTGGTCTTGCCCTTTTTGTTCTATATACTATAAATTGAAAAAGCGTCCCCGCAGTAGCCTCACGGTCACTACGGGGACTTATATTACTAACATCTAACTTTAGCATTTTTGTTTAAACTTAAAAACAATTTTTTAAGAGAGTGAGAGTAAATTCTCTTTTATCTATAAACATAAACCAAGTATCTCATATATTGCAAGTATCTTGTATCCTGCTAATATCTCATATCCTGCAAATATCTATATCCTGTTTATATCTTGTATTCTAAATGTAAGTTCTCAGAAAAGCTAAACCCATAGTCCGGTATTTCTACCAATATCTTGATTATTTTTACTTTATTGTTTTTGTCTCTTTAATACTTTTAAGTTCACATTGCAAAGATATAAAAAAAATGGGTAAACTCCAAATTAATTTTGCTTTATTTTGTATTAAGTGGCTTTTATTATACTTATACGGCGATTTTTGAGGGTTATCTGGTAAAAGTAAGAGGGTGTATCATAAACAATCAAATGTTTAATGATACACCCTCTTTCTCAGGATTCGAAATATTATCTCGCTTATAACGCTTCGTCTTCAGGACGTGGCATCTGTGTCTGGGGCTTCTGTTTCTTGCCTGACTTCATGAATAGTTTCTTCTTCTTGAGCCATGCAGCCTTGCGTATTTCATATTCTTCGCGATGACGCTCCAAAAAATTGTCTGCCATGTTTCCTTTCCTTTTTTACTTTGCGTTATGAATGCTTATTCTTCTTTAAACTTGCTGTAAATCACCTTGATTCGAATCGGGCCAGATGCCACCTTCTTGCCAGTCTTCTTGTCTTGGGTATAATCCTTATTAGGATCATCCGTACCTACGATGAGTCGGGTAGAAGCGAGTGACATATCGTGATTAATCTTGGAGATGACGGTAGTATAGCCCTGTGTGGTTGTGATGACGTTTACAGGAACCAGCACTACTTTATTCCAGTTTTCCCCCTTGCCCTTGTTCTTATACATGGCAGAAACCAGGTTGGCGATATTCTGGAATGTATAGGCATTCTTGTAGGTGCCGGTACTGCTGTAGCTTGCCGTATAAGAAGTACGGTTGTCAGCCAACTTGCTCTTTTCGAAGAACGACTGCAAACTGTCTTTCTGAACCATCAGGATGGTGCTTGGTGTAGCAAAGTTGTATGGGTTGTCTTCGTTGTCATTGTTGAGTCGTGGGAAAGAGATGGTAGCTGTGTTGAGCGTATCCTTCTCATGTCCCTTCATGATATCTTCGATAGGGAGGGTAACTTCGGTGAAGATACCTGCCGGTGACTTGAGATAAGTACATTTCTTCTGATCCTGACTTGCCAACTTCTTCAAGTTCTCGGTATCGTTCTCAATCTTGTTGAGCTGCAATACCTCTTCTGTACCATCGAAACGGTTGTATCCGATGCTTACAGCTGTACTGTCTGTAACGCCGTCCTTTGCCTTGATGGTCTTGTGGCGGGTCCAGTAGAAGATAAGCTCTGTATTCCAGATCTTAGCCATGTTACCCATACCGCCTACGTTCTTGATATAGAAGCCAGGGCAGACGTTGTGCAGGAACTTGTAGTTGGTCTTGAAGTACTCAGGATGTTCAGCGTATGTTTGCATGATGTAAGAACCATAGTTATTGTATGTCTTACCATCCTTCGTGTACTTCTTATTCAAGTAAATCTTGAAGTTCTTGACATCTGATGTATTGCTCAAGTTGTAATTACTGCTCCAATGCTGGTTGTTTTCGCTTACCCAGCCTTCCTTGACCTTGAAGGCATCATAATCAGAGTAATACTCCTTATCTTCTGCCATCGGCTTTGTCATCTCATAGGCTGTCACCTTCATTGGGGCGATGGTATCGCCGTAGCTGGCATTGTATGAAACCAGGAGGTAGCATGAGTCAGCTTCGATAGAACCTTTGTTTGCCTGCTTGATGTAATCGAGTGTATCTACAGAGAAAGTTGGCAATACGCTCAACTGGGTCATGTAGTCGCCCTTTACATAGTTGCCGGTTTCCGGGTCTTTCATCTTTCCGATGAGTCCCGTGTTGTTGCGGCTCAATACGGCACCTGCTACTATAGACTTTGTGGTAACATTGAACGCTGAGTCAGAAATGTTAATGTTGTCTATCTTATTAGTGATGCTACCACCGATTTCCTCGGTGGTATCATCACATGCAGCGAAAGTAAGCGCTGCTATAACTAATACTGTTAAGAGTCTTAAAATTTTCATTATCCTTTAATGTATGTGTCTCTGTTGTCGGAATTTTATTCTGCGTCAGGACAAACCTTGTTGATGAAGTCTGCGTATGGCTCCTGGATATCTTCTCCCGGATAAGTCAGTACAGGCTTGTTCTTCTCCTTCGCATAATCAAAGAGAATCTGGGTAGCTTCTTCTTCACCTTCTACCACACCGTCGCTATAGTCGATGGCGAGTTTGCCGAGCTCAATGAAGTCGAAGTCGTCCTGATAGCCGTCGAGCAGTTCAGGCTTGGCATCGCGGAAGGCAACGCAACGTTTGAAGTTGGTACCCAGTTCACCCTTGAGTTCGTTGGTATAGAGAGCGGTAATCACCTTTGATTCTGCAAATGAAGGCTCTTCGCTGTAGGCAGTCTTTACATAGAATGGCACTACTGCGCTAGCCCAACCCTGGCAGACGATTACATCAGGCTGCCAGCGGAGCTTCTTTACGGTTTCCAATACACCACGTGCAAAGAAGATAGCTCTTTCTCCGTTGTCGGCATATTCCTTTCCGTTTTCATCGGTGCCCATCTGGCGGCTCTTGAAATAGTCGTCATTATCGATGAAATAAATCTGCTGTCGTGTTGTTGGTATAGATGCAACCTTGATGATCAGCGGATGATCTGTATCATCTATGATAAGGTTCATACCAGACAGGCGAATGACCTCGTGCAATTGTCCGCGACGCTCGTTGATGGTGCCCCACTTAGGCATGAAGGTGCGGATCTCAAAACCTGCTTCCTGCATCTTCTGAGGCAGTTCGCGTCCCATGATTGACATGTGAGACTCGGCTACGTATGGGTCGATCTCCTGATTGATAAATAATACTTTTTTTGCCATAAAATTTAAATTTTATTCTTACGAATTACGTGCAAAGGTACAAAAAAAACTTCAAATAGGGGCATTTTTTCTCCGAAATTCATTATTTTCGGCAATAATTCGCATATTTTTAGGTTTTTTCTTTCTCATTTGAGAAAAAAGTTGTTATTTTGCACCCGAAAACAGATTATGACGATGAAAGTATTCAATAAGATTGTTGACCTCCAGAACGAACTCTTCATGTGTCGTAAGGAGGGAAAGGAAATCGGCCTTGTGCCAACTATGGGTGCGCTGCATGAGGGTCACGCCTCTCTTGTTAAGCGCAGTGTGAAGGAAAATGGCGTGACTGTGGTTTCTGTGTTCCTGAATCCTACACAGTTTAATGATAAGGGTGACTTGGATCGCTATCCTCGTACCCTCGATGCTGACTGCAAGCTCTTGGAAGCTTGTGGTGCTGACTATGTGTTTGCACCATCGGTGAAGGAGGTGTATCCTACACCTGATACCCGCCACTTCGAGTTTCCACCTGTTTCTACCGTGATGGAGGGTGCCAAGCGTCCGGGTCATTTCAATGGTGTATGTCAGGTGGTGAGCCGTCTTTTCTATATCGTTCGACCAACCCGTGCTTATTTCGGTGAGAAGGATTGGCAGCAGATTGCTGTCATCAAGCAGCTCGTGAAGTACATCAACAGCGATGTGCAGATTGTGGAGTGTCCTATTGTCCGTGATGAGGATGGTTTGGCTAAGAGCAGCCGTAATACTTTGCTGGCTCCTGATGAGCGTGCCATTGCGCCAAACATCTATAAGGCTCTGAAGGAGAGTGTGGAGTATGCCAAGACTCATACAGTACAGGAAACTCATGATAAGGTAGTTGCCGACATTAATGCTGTAGAGGGTCTGGAGGTAGAGTATTTCCAGATTGTGGATGGCGACAGCCTGCAGGATGTGTCTTCATGGGAGGATAGTGCATACGTGGTAGGTTGCATCACCGTTTATTGCGGTAAGACTCCTATCCGTCTCATCGACCATATCAAGTATAAGGGATAATTCCTCTTTAGATATTCTTTATTAAGTTTAATCCGTAACAGATCAAGTAATAACAGAACAATGCAGATAGAAGTATTGAAGAGTAAGCTCCATTGTGTGACCGTAACTGAGGCTAACCTGAATTATATGGGTAGCATCACCATCGACGAGGACTTGATGGACGCTGCTAATCTGATAGCAGGCGAGAAGGTTCAGATTGTAGATAACAACAATGGTGAGCGCTTGGAGACCTATATTATCAAGGGTGAGCGTGGCAGCGGTTGCATCTGCCTGAATGGTGCTGCAGCCCGCAAGGTGCAGGTGGGCGATACCGTCATCATCATCGCTTATGCCCTGATGGACTTTGAGGAGGCTAAGACCTTCAAGCCAACCGTGGTTTTCCCAAAAGAGGGAAATAAGGTATAAATATCGTATGATGATATAGAATTGTATAAAGAATGATAATCTCGTATGATAATCATAAAGAATATGCGTTCCTGTGGATAGATGAATCCGTAGGAACGCATATTTGTTTTGTGACGATAAACTTGCGTTTCGGTGTGGCGAAATAGCGGTAAGCCACATAGATGGTGATGCCCTGTTCACGGATGGATAATGTATGTATACCCTATATATAATGGTGTAATTACTATTTTATGAAGGTATAATTACGAGGGGTTAAGGATAGATCTCGATATGGCTGCTGCCGGAGTTGCCATTCTTGATAATCCTGATCTGGGTGGTGATGCGCTCGCTCATCGTGTCGGTATGACTGATGACGCCCACCTTCTTGCCTTGCGAACTTTGCAGCATGGCGAGGGAGTCGATGACGGTGGCTAAGGTATCAGGGTCGAGGGTTCCGAAGCCTTCGTCGATGAACAGGTTCTCGAAGGAGATGTTGCGGGAGGATAATGCTGACAAGCCCAGGGCGAGACCGAGACTCACGATGAAGGTTTCGCCACCTGATAGGGAGGTGGTGTCTCGGATATCGTCGGCACGGTCGTGGTCGATGACTCGGATGCCCAGCGAATGCTTTACCTGTTGCAGTTCGTAACGGCTGTTGAACTTTCTGATTTCCTGGTTGGCGTGCGCTATCAGGAAACTGAGCGTATAGCATTGGGCTATCTTGCGCAGCGTCTTGCCGTCTGCTCCGATGGCATCCGTGATGGCTGTCCAGTCGTCCTTTTCCTGTGTTACGAGCTTCAGCGCCTCTGCCTTGTCACCCAACTGCTTTATGGCTTCCTGATGGTTCTGCATCCTAGCTTTGGCAGCAATCAGTTCGTTGCGTTGGCTTCTCTCTAGATACTCCTGCTGAATAGCTAAGAGAGCATCTCGGTCCTTGGCAGGTTGATGCTCCAAGTGCTGCTGATGTGCCTTTTCTGCGCTCTGGTAAAGGGCGGTAGTAGAAGCCACGGCTTTCTCCTTTTCGTCCTTTTCCCGTCGGATGGCATTCCAATCTTCAGCAGAGTGAAGCATCTCCCGGATGGTATTTCGTTCGATAAGGCTTGGTTCGATACTTCTTTCCTCGATGCCTTCCTCTTCGGAGTTTTTTCCTTCGATGCTCTTTTCTTCGAGCTGCTTGTTATATTCCTCAATCCAAAAGTCGAGTTCCTTTTCCTTCGTTTGCAGATTCTCTTTCATCGTCTTGTTCTGTGACAGCATGGTTTGATGCGAACCTTTACTGTTGGCGAGTTCCGCCTTCAGTTTGTTGATGTTCTCGTTCTGAGTATCTGCTGCTTTCGTAGCCTCATCCTTTGCTGCTGTCAGTCTTTGTTCTGCCGCATCTGGTTCTTCGCCATTCAGAATCTGCTTATATTTCTCCTGCCATTCCTCCATTTCCTTCTTGGTACTATTCCATGCCTGAAGGGCTTTCTCGTAAGCCTCCTTCTTACTCTTTTGCTGTGAGATGAGGTTGATGGTAAGTGCTTTCTGTTCAGCCAGTTTAGTGACGCAGGTTGAAGTATTTTCTTGGGCTTTGTTCTGTATAGTAGAAGCCTTGCTTTCATACGCAGCTTCATCCTTCACAGCCTTGTCCTTGAGTTGGGTCAGCCTTTCTATCTCTTTCTGAATCTTGTTAAACAGGCTCAGTTTGCTGCTCGCATCTTTCGCCTTGTTTTCATAGATAGGCAAGAGCGATTTCAGTTCTGCCTCTGCCTTTGGAATCTTTGGATACTGGGCGATGAGCGCCTTCCAATCCTCTTCGTAAGTTGCTATTTCTCCCGAGAGCTTTTCCTGTTGTTTCTGGAGCGTCTGTACTTCGCCGTCGTTCTGTTTTCTCTCGCCGGAAAGATCCTTCTCCTGTTTCTGCTGCAGTTTCAGCAAATCCTCCTTGACTTTCAGAAGTTGCGAGAGTTCTGTGGTGGCTTCCTCAAACTGTCTGTTGTCGGTATGATAAGGATGGGTCGTGCTGCCACAGAGCGGACAAGGTTTGCCTTCGGTCAGGTTGGCACGATGAATCTCCCATTTCTCGCTCACCATGAGGGTATAGGCATTTCTCAGCGTTAGGGTCTCTTGGGTCAGCGCCTCGATGGTCAACTTGCCCAGGGCTTCATCTATCTCTGCGTTTCTCTTGTCCAAGACCAGGATTCGCTCCTCATTCTTCAGCTTTTCTGTTGTGGCAGTATCGAGATGAGCCACAACCTTGATGGCTTGCTGGACATCTTGTAGTTTCCTGTCAGCTACAGTCTTGCTGTTCTGCAGTTCCTCTATATTCTGTCCGGCAGTCTTATTTCTTTCCGTCTCCCAAGCCTGTTCTGCGGCTTGCGTCGCTTCGTGCAGAACCTGTTTCTGCTTGGCAATCTCTTCCTTTGTCGTTTTGAGGGCAAGGTTTGCTTTCTCCGTTTCTGCTACCCATTTTTGGATGTTTCGGGTGTTTTCCTCCACGTCTTTCTGGGCAGTTTGATTCTCTTTCTGAGCCAACTCCAATGCCTCTTTCTTTTCTTTCAGATTCGGCATAGCCGCTTCCATTTTTGTTTTCAGTGCCCTTGCTTCAGCGATGACCGGCAGCGCCTTTTCCAGCTGTTCCTGTGCCTGGCTTACTGCTTCCTTCAGCCTGGCGAGAGTTTTCTCGCTTTCGCTGATGGCAAACTCTTGACTTTTGATGTTTGCTTCCGCTTTCAGGATGTTTTCTTCCTGCTCGTGGATGCTCTGCGTCTGTCGCTCTACTTCCTGCAGCAGGTTGACAGCAGGCTGTACTTCATCGTGCAACTGAAGTCGGAGAATCAGGGCTTGCATCTCTTTAATGGCATTTGCTGCTTGCTCCATATTCTCCTGGTAGATAGCGATTTGCTTGATTTGCTTGTCGTTTTCCTCAAACCATTGCAAGTCTTTCGAGATGGCTTGCAACTGGCTGTCGAGTTCCTTCTCTGCCTTTTCCAACCGGGCGATTTCCTCCTTCAGTTGGGCAAGTTCTTCATCGTTCAGCAGGTTCTGTTTAACGGCTTCCACCGATGCTGCCATCTGGTTGTAGGCATCCGTCGCCTGGTCTTTCGCCTTCTTGATTTCAGTAGCGATGTTCGTATAAGTTTCCTCGCATCCGATGAGCTTTTCCAGGAGTTCGTACCGCTCGTTTTCCTTTGCCGTCAGGAAGTTGGCAAACGAGCCTTGGGCGATGAGCACGGTACGGAGAAACTGGTCGTAGTCGAGTCCGATGATGTTCGGCAGTTCGTTCCAGTCGGTAGTTTCCTCTGTTATCTCTTCTCCCTTTCTTGTGATTTTATAGAGCGCAGTCTTGGCGTTCTCGTAGCGCACTCTCTGGAATCTGACGTGCCATTCTGCGCGGTAGATGCTGCCGTTGTTGGCAAGGAAGGTGAGCTTGCTGTAGCCCTCTTTCTTGCCACGGGTCAGGATGTTTCGGCTGTCGGTAGGAGCCAGACGGTTGTTTTCGCTCGCATCAGCAGCTCCGAAAATCTCGATGCTCTGGTTCTTGTCGCCTTTCTTTCGAGGGTAGCGAGGGGCGCGGTTGTAGAGGGCAAGGCAGATGGCGTCGAGGAGGGTAGACTTGCCACTTCCCGTCGGACCTACGATGCTGAAGATGGTACTCTCGCCTAAGGCACCTCCTTCAAAGTTGATGACCTCGCCTCCCTGTTTGTCAAGCGAAGCGAGGTTGAGTATTTCGAGTTGTAGGAATTTCATAATGATGATGTCGTTAATAAATCGGATAACATTTTCTCCTGTCTTTCGTTCATCGGAGCGTTGTGTCTGATGGCGAAGGCTTCCTTCAGCGTGTCGAGTGGAGGACGGTTGATGATGTCTTCGATGCTGGTGATGTGCTGGGAACCCTGGATGGTGGAGAGGTCCAGTTGCGGGATGATGCGCTGGATTTTGCAGAGCACGGCATCCTTTTCGTTGACGAGTTTCTCCAGTTCCTTGATGTCATCGCTGGTCAGTTTCTCCTGTTTCACCTTCAGCATCACGTAGTCGAAGTGGTCGCTCAGTTCGCCGTCAGTTCTCTCCGAGAGTTCAGAATTGATGAGCTTCTGCCATTTCTTGAAGGTCAGTTCTTCCTCATCTTCGGGCAGGATGCGAAGGGCGTGCTGAGGCTTGTATTCCAGGAAATCTACTTTCCATTCCTTGCTCTTGCCGGTTTCCTTTCCTTCATCCTCTTCTCCGTGATCAATGGTGATGAGGTCGATGCCGTGGGTGTAGTCTTTCTCGGCAAACGACATCGGGAGGATACTTCCCGTATATCTTGCCCAGTCGGTATTCCAGATATGTTGCCGTTTGTGGATGTGTCCGCAAGTCATATAGTCGGGATGGTCGTTCCATCCTTCCAGGTCCACTTCCTCCTGTCCGCCGATAATAATTTTCTCGCTCGCATCCTTCTTGGCGATATCCGAACCCTTGGCGTACATGTGTGCCATCATGATGCACTTCCTGCCCGGGTATTTCTTTCGAGCCTCAGCCGTCAGTTCTCTCAGAAAGTCGTTGACTCCCTGCGAGTAGCTGGCGTTCTGTACCACATCGCTTCTTAGGAAAGGTACGGCGAGGATGATGACTTCTTCTCCTGCCTCGTTGGTTACGGGGATGATGAGGTCATCGAAGGAATAGATCCAATGTCCGCCGGTTTTATCCTCGTCCCCGCTTTCTCCCTGCTGCCAGATTTTCCTTATGTTTCCTCTTATTTCCACGTGGTATCGGGTGAGGAGCGGACGGGGAGCCTCAAGTCGGCTGGCGGAATCGTGGTTGCCGGCGGTAATGATGACCTGCATGTTCGGGCACAGTTGGGTTGCATCGGCAAGGAACTCGTAATAAACGGTCTGTGCCGCTGCCGATGGATTTCCGTTATCAAAGATGTCTCCTGCGATGAGGAGAGCATCGGGCTTTTGTCCAGCTATCTGCTCCAGGAGCCATTTCAGGAAATGCTTGTGTTCCGGCAGCCGGTCGTTGCCGTGAAACAGGTTACCCAGATGCCAGTCGCTGGTTGCTAATATCTTCATACTCATAAGAATGTCTAATCTTAGTCTTTTTCTTTGTCTTTGGCTTGCAATCCTTTGGTCTTTGGCTTGCAATCTGACTACAAAGTTAACACAATTATTTGGGATACGCAAAGAAATAAGCTCAAAAAACGAAGAATTATGGCCGGAAAAGTAAAGATATTCAGGAAAAGTCTTGTTTTATATCTGATAAAGTTGTATCTTTGCATGGTAGAAATCTTCGTTCATAAACATTGAATGTCCGTTC
Source organism: uncultured Prevotella sp. (assembly GCA_934202525.1). Taxonomy (GTDB): domain Bacteria; phylum Bacteroidota; class Bacteroidia; order Bacteroidales; family Bacteroidaceae; genus Prevotella. The sequence continues at coordinate 922 of CAKPYB010000041.1, read as the reverse complement.
AGTGTTTATGAACCGCCGTTCAAAGACTTTGAATGTCGGTTCAATGTCTACGAACGGAGATTTCTCCTAGGATTAAATACTTTTCTTCCTAGGTTTGTGGCCTTTTCTTCTTAGGTATGATCATAAATACTGTAGGATGCAAAGGGTGCTGCAATAAGAATTACTGATAAACTAAAATAGGAAAGGAAACTGATATGGCTAAGTACAAATTGCAGGAAATGGGGGATATGCGCTATGATGGCAAGCGCAGAGTTTATCCCAAGATGGTGACCAACCGGACTCTATCCCGAAAAGAGTTCGTCAAGATGATGCTGCATTACCATCGCGGTATTTCGGAAAGTACCACGGAGGCTGTATTGACCGATGTGGTTGATATGCTGACAGATATGCTCTCCATGGGGTACAACGTGAATCTGGAAGGTTTCGGCACCTTCTCCCTCTCCCTCGCTTTCGAGGATGAGAAGCCTAGGGAAATTCTGAATCCAGATGATAAGATGACGTATCGCAAGGTGGGCGTGAAAGACATCAACTTCAAGGCGTCTCCTGAGTTTATCAAGGAGGTGAAGCGTGAAACCGATCGTGACCTGGAGCGTGATATGGGTGGCGTAAAGGTGATCCGTAAGCAGCTGTATTCCAAGGAAGAGCGCATCGCCCGAGCCCTGGAAATCATAGAGAAGGACGGCGTCCTAACCCTAGGCGATTATGCCTCCATCAACAACCTGAGCCGTACTGCCGCCTCAATGGAACTGAAGGAGCTGACCTGTGATAAATCTTCACCGATAGATTCACTAGGAAGAGGCAGCCATAAGGTTTGGGTGAAGAGGAAAGAATAAAAAACAGGAGTGGTAAGCGTCTCCGCGTTTATACCTTGCATAATTCAAAAAAAGCAGTAACAGCTGATTAAACTAATGCTGTTACTGCT
>CAKPYB010000040.1 GCA_934202525.1 uncultured Prevotella sp. | reverse complement strand
TTCACATACAAAGTGAATTTCTTGACGCCGATCTTGTTGACTAGGCGGTCGATTTTTCTTTCCAACTGGTCGGTGAAGAGGATGCTAGACTTGATCTTGCCCGTACCGAAACAGGTAGGGCAGGTTTCATCTACATTCACATCCATAGCCGGACGTACACGCTGGCGTGTAATCTGCATCAGTCCGAACTTGCTCAATGGCAGGATGTTGTGCTTGGCACGGTCCTTCTGCATGTTCTTGCACATGCGTTCATAGAGCAGCTGTCGGTCTTCGGCAAGGTTCATGTCGATGAAGTCGACAACAATGATACCTCCCATATCTCGGAGGCGCAATTGTCTTGCCAACTCATCGGCAGCGCCGAGGTTTACATCCAGTGCATTTGCTTCCTGACCTTTCTCACGAGTTCTGTTACCACTGTTTACATCGACAACATGCAAGGCCTCGGTGTGCTCGATGATGAGATAAGCACCGTGCTTGTAGTTAACAACACGACCAAAGCCAGCTTTAATCTGCTTGGTGATGCTGAAATTGTCGAAGATAGGCACCTTACCGGTGTAGAGCTTAACTATGCCCGCCTTTTCAGGGGCTATTAGAGAAACATAGTTCTTCACCTCGTTCATCACATCTTCGTTGTTCACGTAGATGTTCTCGTAAGATGGGTTAAACAAGTCACGCAAGAGAGCAACGGCTCTTCCGGTCTCCTCGAATGCAAGTTGCGGGCGCTGCTGGGTCTTCTGTACCTTGGCGATAGCATCCTCCCATCGCTTCACCAGGACTTTCAGCTCAGCATCGAGCTCAGCGACTTTCTTTCCCTCAGCCACAGTGCGGACGATAATACCGCAATTCTTTGGTTTGATGCTGTGAATGAGTTGTTTGAGTCGGGAGCGTTCTTCACCGCTTTTAATTTTCGACGAGACAGAAACTTTATCACCGAATGGCATGAGTACCAGGTATCGGCCCGCGAATGAGATTTCGCCTGTGAGTCGAGGTCCCTTGGTAGAGATTGGTTCCTTTACGATTTGTACCAGCACTTCCTGTCCTGCTTTGAGCACATTCTGTATGCTGCCGTCCTTTTCCAATTCAGGCATTTTGCTGGCTTTAGAGAATGGGAAAAGTTTCTTTCTGTCGCTCTGTACTTGTTTAAGGTACTTCTGGTAGGAATTAAAATGACTTCCTAGATCAAGATAATGAAGAAAGGCGTCGCGTTCATAACCTACATCCACGAAGCAGGCGTTAAGACCCGGCATCAGTTTTTTTACCTTTGCGATGTAGATGTTGCCCACAGAGAACGATGCCTCACGAGGTTCGTTCTGGTATTCCACCAGCTGCTTGTCCTCCATGAGTGCTATAGAGATGTCTTTCTGTTGGACATCAATTACAACTTCGCTTGTCATATCTTCAATAATCTTTTTACTTTAAGTTAATACAAAAAAAGGGTATGTCATTCCATATCTGAACTGACACACCCCCTCAGTCACGAACTGACCGAGAGCTATAGTAGACTAGCTACAATGCTAGCTTACTTGCTCTTATGTCTGTTCTTACGTAATCTCTTTTTACGCTTGTGAGTAGCCATCTTGTGGCCCTTCTTTTTCTTTCCGTTTGGCATGATTTTAAAATTTTAAAATATTGTTATTATAAAAAATGATATTTCTCTCTTCCTGTCCAGCAGTATTACTGAGCGTTCTGCATCTCCTCGATGAAGCTCTTTGATGGCTTGAAACTTGGCAAGTCGTGAGCTGGAATGGTGATGGTTGTATTCTTAGAGATGTTACGGGCAGTCTTAGCAGCACGATGCTTGATGTTGAAGCTGCCGAAGCCACGCAAGTATACATTGTCCTTCTTTTCGATGAGGCACTTCTTAACCTCTTCCATAAAAGCCTCTACTACAGTACCTACTTCTTTCTTAGGCATACCAGTAGCGATAGCTACCTCATTAATGATATCTGCTTTGGTCATTTCTTTATTTTTTACTAATTTTACTTGTTAATCTTTATTTCGGTGTGCAAAGATACAAGTTTTTTATGATATAACAAAATACTTAAGGCTTTTTTTGCAAAAATAATGCTCTAAGTATTTGCATATAAGGTTTTTATTGCGTATTTTTGCACCAAAATAGAGAAATTATGAGATTTAAGAGATATTTTTTGGCTTTGATGATTGTTGCCTTCTATGCATTGGCGTTGACGGCTGGGGAGGTCTGGACGGCGAAAAATGTACCGATTCCTTTCCTCAGGGATTCTACGCAATATGTTTCCGACCCAGATGGATATGTTGACAAGGCTCAGAAGGATTCTGCCAATTTCTATCTTCAGAAACTGAAGTTGGAGTGTGGCGTACAGAATGTGCTCATCATTGTGGGAAAGGTTGACAACCAGGATGCCTTCCGAATGGCGCAGGATGTGGGTAATCAATATGGTATCGGTTACAAGAAGAGCCGGAGAGGACTGGTTATCGTCATCGCGGTGGAGGACCATAAATACTTTATTGCTCAAGGAAGTGGACTGGAGGGTGAGTTGACCGATGTAGACTGCGATGATATTGCCCGGGCTTGCATCGTGAAGTACATGCGAGAAGATGATCCGGGCGAGGCGGTAGCATCTGTGAGCCGTGCTATATATAATAAGGTGAAAAGTGGACGGACGGGAATTGCGGATGTTGATGAAGGTTCGGTTAATGACGGAGAGGACTGGTTCCTGGTCATAATCCTGTTCCTTATCTTTTTCGGTGTTCCTATCTATCAGCTTATCCGGTATATCCTGGAGATGCTTGGTATAGTGAAACCAAGACCGAAGAATCAGCAGAGAAATCAGTCTCGTAGGAAAAACAATGATGACGACTGGATACCTCCTTTCTTTATGGGAGGTGGCGGTTCTTCCGGGGGTGGTTTCTCGGGTGGTTCTTTTGGCGGAGGTACCTTTAGCGGCGGTGGCTCTGGCGGAGGATGGTGATGGCCGATTAAAGTTTATGGTTAGTAATTGATAGCTAATAGCTGATAATTAATAGGTTAGAGTTGGTAGTTTAGAGTAAATAATTAATTAATAATAATGACAATGGAACAAACAATGAATTCAAACATGCAACCGGCAAAGAGAAGAATAAAGAAAAGTTGGATCATCTTGGGCATCGTAGTTGTGCTGGTACTATGGATGTTCAGTGGTTATAACGGATTGGTAGAGAAGCAGGAGCTGGCTACCACAGAGTTGGCTAATGTTCAGACTCAGTATCAGCGTCGTGCAGACATGATGCCACAGTTGGCTAAGATTGTAAAGGCTTATGCCAAGCATGAGAAAGAAACCTTCGCCGAGGTGACCAAGGCTCGTGCTGCTGTAGGTCAGGTAAAGTTGGATGCAAACAATCTTACTGAGGCTAGCCTGAAGAAGTATGCTGCTGCACAGGGCGAGTTGGCGAATGCTTTCTCCAAGCTGATGGTAGTAGCCGAGAAATATCCTGAGTTGAAAGCCAGCGAGAACTTCAAGGCTCTTCAGGTTCAGGAAGAGGGTACGGAAAACCGTATCAGTGAAGCGCGCCGCAAGTATAATGAAGCTGTCCAGAACTATAACCAGACAGTTAGAAAGATGCCTAGTGCTCTTATCGCCGGTCTCTTCAATTTCAGTGTGATGCCAAAGTTTGAGGCTGCAGCAGGAGCTGAGAAGGCACCAGACTTGGATATCTAATTTTGAATCAATCATCAAGAATCCTGTTTTTCAATGGGATTAATAGATTTGTCATCTAGTCAATGGGAACGAGAAGTGTCCCATTGGCTAGATTTTCTGTTTTATGCGCTTTCAATTTGAAAGTAACCCAATATTTTATATATATTTTGTATTTCAGATGTTTTGTATTTCAGAAATTCTTTGTATCTTTGCACGCAATTTAAGAAATATGGTAGAAATACCGCAAACATTGAAATTTCAATAAGGTAAATTACAAATATGAAACAAACAAAGATTGTCGCTTCCATCAGTGATCGTAGATGTGATCAGGATTTTATCCGAAAGCTGTTTTTCGCCGGTATGAACGTAGTTCGTATGAATACTGCTCATGCCACAGAAGAGGGTATACGCACCATCGTAAAGAATGTAAGAGCCGTGTCTCCACATATTGGTATTATGATTGATACCAAAGGTCCTGAGGTGCGAACTACCGGTGTAAAGGAGCCAATCCACTACAATGTTGGTGATGTAGTGAAAATCTTTGGACGTCCGGAAATGGAGTCTTCTCATGATATTGTGAATGTGAGCTATCCTGACATCGCAGCCGATGTTAAGGTTGGTGATGATTTGCTCTTCGATGATGGTGAACTCGATATGAAGATTATCGACAATCAGGGCCCTATGTTGGTTGCTGAGGTTCAGAACGAAGGTGTGCTCGGTGCTCACAAGAGCGTGAATGTGCCGGGGGAGCATATCGACCTGCCTGCACTGACTGAGAAAGACCGCCGGAATATTGAACTCGCTATCGAGTTGGATATTGATTTCATCGCTCACTCTTTTGTGCGCAATGCTGCCGATGTGAAGGCTGTTCAGGACATTTTGGATGCTCATAACAGCGATATCAAAATTATCTCAAAGATAGAAAATCAGGAAGGTGTTGATAATATTGACGAGATTATTGATGCTTGCTATGGTATCATGATTGCCCGTGGTGACTTGGGTATCGAGGTGCCAATCGAGAGAATTCCAGGCATCCAGCGTCGTATCATCTCTAAGTGTGTGAAGGCGCAGAAACCGGTAATCGTGGCTACACAGATGTTGCATACCATGATCAAGAACCCACGTCCTACCCGTGCAGAGGTAACCGATATTGCCAATGCAATCTTCTATCGCACCGATGCACTGATGCTTTCTGGTGAAACAGCAAGTGGTAAGTATCCTGTAGAGGCAGTGCAGACCATGGCCCGTATTGCTGAGCAGGCAGAGAAGGACAAGTCTCCACTGAATGATATTGATCCAATGGAAGATGGTAAGATTGACCAGAAACTCTTCCTTGCTCATGCTGCCATCGAGGCAACAAAGAAGTTGGGTGTAGCCGGTATCATCACCGATGGTGAAACCGGTCAGACCGCACGCGACCTGGCAGCCTTCCGAGGTCCTAATCCGGTATTGGCTATCTGCTACAAGGAGAAACTTCAGCGCTGGTTGAATTTGAGCTATGGTATTATTCCAATCCATCAGAAGGATCAGGTTTCTACCAAGGCTATGTTTACTGCTGCGGTACGTATGCTTCGCCAGAAAGGCTACTTAGGCGAGGAGGATAAGATTGCTTATCTGAGTGGTAGCTTTGGAGAGGGTGGAGGCACAACCTTCGTTGAGATTAATAAGGTGAAGAAGATTTTCGATAACAGTTATAGCTTTAATTTGCCTTCAAATGGCATCGAAGATAAGTAAAAAAGGCTATTATTTCAAAAAAAAATAGACGTAAGTAGAATTATTGGTGCAAAAATTTGCAGTATTCAAAAAAATACCGTAATTTTGCACCAATATTTTAAAACGAAAATTTTAGAAAATGAAAAAACTCGTTAGTTCAGTTTTAGTCGCTTTGACTATGCTCTTAGTGCTTGGCAGTTGTGGAAGCACTAAGAATGTAGCTTATTTCCAAAATGCAGATTCTATCAGTTTGGCTGCTTCAAGAATGCTTTATGAAGCCAAGATTATGCCTAAGGACGAACTTACTATTACAGTAATTACAACAGATCCTAAGGCTGCAATGCCTTTCAACCTCTCTGTCTCTCAAACATTGGGTACAGGCGGACAGCTGAGTTATGGTAGTGGTTCCCTGCAGGGATATCTGGTTGATAATGATGGTAATATTGAGTTCCCTGTTGTTGGAACCTTGCATGTCGGCGGTTTGACCAAGAAGCAGGCTGAAGATCTCATCAAGAGTAAGGTGAAGCCTTACTTGGCAGAGAACGAGAATCCTATCGTTACGGTGCGCATGGGCAGTTACCATGTTTCTGTATTAGGTGAAGTAGAAAAGCCAGGAATCATTTATGCTCCACAGGAGAAGATGAGTGTTCTTGAGGCTTTGGCACAGTGTGGCGACTTGACCATCTATGGTAAGCGCGACAATGTATTATTGATTCGTCAGGATGCAGCAGGAGAGAAGCATACTTATCGTATGAACTTGAATGATGCAAATATTATTAATTCGCCATTCTATTATCTGCAGCAGAATGATATTATCTATGTAGAACCAAATAAGGTGAAAGCTCAAAACTCATCTATCGGTTCATCTACTACATTGTGGTTCTCTGCCGTTGGAACATTGATTTCTATTGCATCATTGATTGTCAATATCTTGCGATAGCAGGTAATAGGTGGGAGTAAAATCAGGATACTACAAAAATAATAATATATATATGTGTGGCATTGTAGGATATTTAGGTAAGGGTGAGGCTTATCCTGCTCTTATCAAAGGTTTAAAGCGTCTGGAATATCGTGGATACGATAGTGCAGGTGTGGCTCTTATCAGTAATGATGGTGCTTTGAACGTTTACAAAGCAAAGGGTAAGGTGGCAGATCTTGAAGCGTTCTGCTCTGATAAGGATATTTCGGGACATGTGGGTATTGCTCATACTCGTTGGGCTACCCATGGAGAGCCTTCAGCTGTAAATGCTCACCCGCATTATTCCTCTAGCAAGAACCTTGCCATGATTCATAATGGAATCATAGAAAACTATGCCGATATCAAGAAAAATCTCATTGCTAAGGGAGTAGAGTTTAAGAGCGAGACGGATACTGAGGTTCTCGTTCAGCTGATTGAATATATTCAGATAAAGAAAAATCTCGACTTGCTGACTGCCGTTCAGGTGGCTCTCCGTCAGGTAATCGGAGCTTACGCTATCGCTATTCTTGATAAGCGTAACCCTAATCAGATCATTGCTGCCCGTAAGCAGAGTCCGTTGGTTGTAGGTATCGGAAAGGATGGTGAGTTTTATCTCGGTTCTGATGCCAGTCCTATCATCGAATATACAGATAAGGTGGTTTATCTGGAGGATGGTAACATCGCTGTGATGCGCCTCGGTGAGGAATTGCAGGTGGTGAACATCCAGAACGTTAAACTCAACCCTGAGGTACAGACCGTAGACATTGATCTCGGTCAGATAGAGAAGGGCGGTTTCCCTCACTTTATGTTGAAGGAAATTTTTGAGCAGCCAGAGTGCCTTCGTAACTGTATGCGTGGTCGTGTAGTTAGCCGCACAGTGGAAACTCGCGTAATGACTGATGGCGACGATACAACCAGCAAGAAGGAGACTGAGATGGGTGTCGTGCTCAGCTCCATTACCGACCATCGCCAGCAGCTTCTCAATGCCAAGCGAATCATCATCGTGGCTTGTGGTACATCATGGCATGCCGGACTTATCGGCAAGCAGATGATAGAGAACTATTGCCGCATCCCTGTGGAAGTGGAATATGCATCTGAATTCCGTTACCGTAATCCTGTGGTAACGAAGGATGATGTGGTCATCGCCATTTCCCAGAGTGGTGAAACCGCTGATACCCTGGCTGCCATCAAGCTTGCCAAGGAGAGCGGTGCGTTTATCTATGGTATCTGTAACTCCATCGGTTCTTCCATCGCACGAGAGACAGATACAGGTACCTATATTCACGTAGGTCCGGAGATTGGTGTTGCCTCTACCAAGGCGTTCACTGGGCAGGTTACCGTCCTTATCCTCCTGGCACTTGCCATCGGTAAGGAGAGGGGAACCATCAGCGAAAATGAATATCAGAAGATTACAGAACAGCTTTGGAACATTCCTGCCAAGATGAAGGAAGTGTTGAAGCTCAACAATAAGATAGCTGATTTGAGTCGTACGTTTACATACGCTCGCAATTTCATCTATCTGGGCCGTGGATTCCAGTATCCTGTGGCCCTTGAGGGTGCATTGAAGTTGAAGGAGATTAGCTACATCCACGCTGAGGGTTATCCTGCAGCGGAGATGAAGCATGGTCCTATCGCATTGATTGACAGCGATATGCCAGTGGTAGTTATTGCTACCCACAACTTCATGTACGAGAAGGTCTTGTCTAATATTCAGGAGATCAAAGCCCGTCAGGGTCGTGTTATTGCTATTGTCAGCAATGGCGATGAAACCATTTCCAAGATTGCCGACGAAGTGATTGAACTCCCTGAGACCTTGGAGTGCCTGGAGCCATTATTGGCTACCATTCCTTTGCAGCTCTTGGCTTACCATGTAGCTGTATGTAAGGGCAAGGACGTTGACCAACCTAGAAACTTGGCCAAGTCAGTTACTGTAGAATAATATATAAAGGGATTCGTCATTTCTTGACGTTTCCCTTTTTTTGGAGGGGGATCCCTCGGATAGGTATATTCAAATTTAACTAAATAAGATAAGGATAATAGAGAGATGGAACCATTGAAACATGAGTGTGGTGTAGCAATGATCAGATTGCTCAAGCCACTGGAGTATTACCAGCAGAAGTATGGTACTTGGATGTACGCACTCAACAAACTCTATCTGATGATGGAGAAGCAGCACAACCGTGGCCAGGAAGGTGCTGGTATGGCTTGTGTCAAACTGGGCGGTAAGCCTGGTCATGAGTATATGTTCCGTGAGCGTGCAGAGGGCAAGAATGCCGTGACCGAAATCTTCGGCAAGGCGAATGCCAACTTCAAGAGCCTGACTCCCGAGCAGCTTGCTGATGCAAAGTTCGCTAAAGAGGAACTGCCTTTTGCAGGCGAACTTTATATGGGACACCTGCGCTACAGTACCACCGGAAAGAGTGGCATTCAGTATGTGCACCCATTCCTGCGACGTAACAACTGGAAGGCGAAGAACCTCTGCCTTTGTGGTAACTTCAACATGACCAACGTAGATGAAATCTTCGAGGAACTTACCAAGCAGGGCCAGAGTCCTCGCATCTACAGCGACACCTACATCATGCTTGAACTGATGGGCCACCGTCTGGACAGAGAGGTGGAGCGCAACTTCGTAGCTGCAAAGGCGATGGAGATGCAGAATACCGATATCACCAACTATATAGAAGACCACGTGAAGATGAGCAATGTACTCAAGACCACGATGAAGAACTTTGATGGCGGTTATGTGGTTTGCGGTATCACCGGTTCGGGTGAAATGTTCTCTATGCGCGACCCTTGGGGCATCCGTCCTGCGTTCTATTACAAGAACGATGAAATCGTGGTAGTAGCCAGCGAGCGCCCTGTACTCCAGACCACCTTTGACCTAGAGGCAGAGGAAGTGCAGGAACTGATGCCGGGCACGGCGCTTCTCGTGAAGAAGAACGGAGAGTGCAGCATCGAGCGCATCATGGAGCAGAAGGGCGATTCAGCCTGCTCATTCGAGCGCATCTACTTCAGTCGTGGTTCCGACAAGGATATCTATAAGGAGCGTAAGCAGTTGGGTGAGCAGTTGACCCAGCCTATCCTGAAGGCTGTGGATTATGATGTAGACCACACCGTGTTCAGCTATATCCCGAACACTGCCGAGGTGGCTTACTATGGCATGTTGAGCGGTTTCAAGAAGTATCTTAATGAGACCAAGATTGAGCAGATTGCAAACCTCGACCATGTTCCATCAAAAGAAGAATTATACGAAATCCTCGGCGACTTCGTCCGCTCAGAAAAGATAGCATGGAAGGATATCAAACTCCGTACCTTCATCACAGAGGGCAACAGTCGTAACGACCTGGCGAGCCATGTGTATGATGTAACCTACGGAAGCATCGAGCCGAATGTGGATAATCTTGTCATTATCGATGATAGTATCGTGCGTGGTACTACCCTGAAGGAGAGTATTCTCCGCATCCTCGACCGTCTGCATCCTAAGAAGATCGTAGTGGTTTCCAGTGCCCCTCAGATCCGATATCCGGATTACTACGGCATCGATATGGCAAGACTGGAAGAGTTCTGCGTGTTCCGTGCTGCCATCCAGCTTTTGAAAGAGCGCAAGATGGAAGACCTTATCGAGCAGACCTATGAGGCTTGCAAGGCAGAACTGGCAAAGCCAAAGGAGGAGCAGATCAATCCGGTACGCTCCATCTACAAGCCATTCAGCACCGAGGAAATCAACGAGAAAATTGTTGAGATGCTTCGCCCAGAGGGCATGACCACTCCTATCCAGCTTGTATTCCAGAGCATCGAGGGCTTGCGCGAGGCGATTCCAAACCACAAGGGTGACTGGTATTTCACCGGTCATTATCCAACCCCAGGCGGCACGAAGCTCTGCAACCAGTCGTTTGTAAACTACATCGAAAACGTTTATCATAAATAAGTGAATAGAGAAGAACGAAGAGTGAAGAATTCATTTGCTCTTATAAGTATGAAATAAAAGAATCAAATGTCAGATATGAAAAAAGTAACCTTAGTTTTGAGCGATGGAACCAAGTTCCATGGCAAATCTTTTGGATATGACGCTCCTGTAGCGGGCGAGGTTGTGTTCAACACAGCCATGATGGGATATCCAGAGAGTTTGACCGACCCTTCTTACGCCGGTCAGTTGATGACACTTACATTCCCTCTCGTGGGCAACTATGGTGTGCCACCATTTACTTTCGAGGAGAATGGTTTGCCAACCTTCATGGAGAGTGACAAGATTTATGCTTCTGCCATCATCGTGAATGATTACAGCGAGCAGTACAGCCACTGGAATGCAGTGGAGAGTCTTGCCGACTGGTTGAAGCGCGAAAAGGTGCCAGGAATCACAGGCATCGATACCCGTGAGTTGACTAAGGTGCTTCGTGAGCATGGTGTGATGATGGGTAAGATTCTCTTTGATGATGAACCAGACAACATCCCTGAGGCTAACTACGAGGGTGTAAACTTCGTTGACCAGGTGAGCTGCAAGGAGATTATCCGTTACAACGAGGGTGCCGGCAAGAAGGTGGTACTCGTTGACTGCGGTGTGAAGGCAAACATCATCCGTTGCCTCATCAACAGAGGCGTAGAGGTGATCCGTGTGCCATGGAATTACGATTACACCGATATGGACTTCGACGGATTGTTCCTGGCCAATGGTCCTGGTGACCCAGATATGTGCGAGGATGCAGTAAACATTATTCGCAAGCAGATTAGCCAGAGCCGCAAGCCTATCTGCGGTATCTGTATGGGTAACCAGTTGCTTTCTAAGGCAGCCGGTGCTACTATCTACAAGTTGAAGTATGGTCACCGTTCACACAACCAGCCAGTGCGCATGGTAGGAACCAACAATTGCTACATCACCTCTCAGAACCACGGTTATGCCGTTGATGCCAAGACATTGGGCAACGATTGGGAGGAACTCTTTGTAAATATGAATGATGGCTCTAACGAGGGTATCCGCCACAAGGTGAACCCTTGGTTCTCAAGCCAGTTCCACCCAGAGGCTTGCTCAGGCCCTGTGGATACTGAGTTCATGTTTGATAAGTTTGTAGAAACACTTAAATAATTAGGAATAAAGATGAAAGACGAAAATATAAAGAAGGTGCTCCTCTTAGGTTCTGGAGCCTTGAAGATCGGTGAAGCAGGTGAGTTCGACTACTCAGGTTCGCAGGCCCTGAAGGCATTGCGCGAGGAAGGTATCGAGACTGTGCTCATCAACCCGAATATCGCAACCGTACAGACATCAGAAGGTGTTGCCGACCAGATTTACTTCCTGCCAGTGCAGCCTTACTTCGTAGAGCGTGTTATCCAGAAGGAGAAGCCAGACGGTATCCTCCTCAGCTTCGGTGGTCAGACTGCCCTCAACTGTGGTGTGGAACTCTATCGCCAGGGCATCCTGGAGAAATATAATGTCAAGGTATTGGGTACTCCAGTACAGGCTATCATGGATACTGAGGACCGTGAGCTCTTCGTAGAGAAGTTGGATGAAATCAACGTGAAGACCATCAAGAGTGAGGCTTGCGAGAACATCGAGCAGACCCGCAAGGCTGCTGCTGAGCTCGGCTATCCTGTCATCATCCGCGCTGCTTACGCCTTGGGTGGTCTCGGTTCCGGTTTCGCAGACAACGAGGAGGAGCTGAACAAACTCGCTGAGAAGGCTTTCTCTTTCTCTCCACAGGTATTGGTAGAGAAGAGTTTGAAGGGCTGGAAAGAGATTGAGTATGAGGTAGTTCGCGACCGTTACGACAACTGTATCACAGTTTGTAACATGGAGAACTTCGACCCACTGGGAATCCATACTGGTGAGAGTATCGTCATCGCTCCATCTCAGACCCTGAGCAATTCTGAGTATCATAAGCTCCGTGCCCTCGCCATCAAGATTATCCGTCACATCGGAATCGTGGGTGAGTGTAACGTGCAGTATGCCTTCGACCCTAAGAGCGAGGATTATCGTGTAATCGAGGTGAATGCCCGTTTGAGCCGTTCTTCTGCCTTGGCATCTAAGGCTACTGGTTATCCTCTTGCCTTCGTTGCAGCCAAGCTCGGTATGGGTTACGGTCTGTTCGAGTTGAAGAACTCTGTAACCAAGACCACATCAGCTTTCTTCGAGCCAGCATTGGACTACGTGGTATGTAAGATTCCTCGTTGGGACTTGTCTAAGTTCCGTGGCGTAGATAAGGAGTTGGGTTCATCTATGAAGTCAGTAGGTGAGGTAATGGCCATCGGCCGCAACTTCGAGGAGGCTATCCAGAAGGGTCTTCGTATGATTGGTCAGGGCATGCACGGTTTCGTAGAGAACAAGGAGCTTGAAATCGATGATATCGATGCAGCTTTGCGCGAGCCAACAGATAAGCGTGTGTTCGTGATTTCAAAGGCAATGCACAAGGGCTATACCGTAGATCAGATTCACGACTTGACCAAGATTGACAAGTGGTTCCTTGAGAAGTTGAAGCACATCATCGACATTGATGAGGAGATGAAGAAGTGCAACATCAATACCATCGGTCAGGATTTGCTCCGTTCTGCCAAGGTTTATGGTTTCACCGACTTCCAGGTAGCCCGTGCCGTTGGCTTGGAGCAGGAGTTGGGCAACATGCACAAGGCTGCCCTGCTGGTTCGCAACAAGCGTAAGAGCTATGGCATCCTGCCTGTAGTGAAGCAGATTGATACCCTGGCTGCAGAGTATCCAGCTCAGACAAACTACCTCTATGTAACATACGCAGGTGTGAAGAGCGACATCACCTTTGAGAACGATCACCGTTCTATCATCGTACTCGGTTCTGGTGCTTACCGCATCGGTTCTTCCGTAGAGTTCGACTGGTGTGGCGTTCAGGCATTGAACACCATCCGCAAGGAGGGCTGGCGCTCTGTGATGATCAACTACAACCCAGAGACCGTATCTACCGACTACGATATGTGCGACCGTCTCTACTTCGACGAGTTGACCTTCGAGCGTGTGATGGATATCATCGAGATGGAGCAGCCTCATGGCGTCATCGTATCTACCGGTGGTCAGATTCCAAACAACCTGGCTATGCACCTGGATGCACAGAACGTGCCAATCCTGGGTACTGCTGCCAAGGACATCGATAACGCTGAGGACCGTGCCAAGTTCTCTCAGATGTTGACCAACAACGGCATCAACCAGCCAGAGTGGAGCGCCCTGACCTCTATGGAGGACATCGACAACTTCATCGAGCGTGTAGGTTTCCCTGTATTGGTTCGTCCTAGCTACGTGCTTTCTGGTGCTGCGATGAACGTATGTTCTAACGAGGAAGAGCTGAAGCGATTCCTGCAGTTGGCTGCCAACGTGAGTGAGGATCACCCAGTGGTAGTAAGTAAGTTTATCGAGCATGCCAAGGAGATTGAGATGGATGCAGTGGCAAAGAATGGCGAGGTGATTGCCTATGCGATTTCCGAGCACATCGAGTTTGCCGGTGTTCACTCAGGTGATGCTACCATCCAGTTCCCTCCTCAGAAGTTGTATGTTGAGACAGTTCGTCGTGTGAAGCGAGTAGGTCGTCAGATTGCCAAGGAGTTGCACATCAACGGTCCGTTCAACATCCAGTTCATGGCTCGTGACAATGATATTCTCGTTATCGAGTGTAACTTGCGTGCCAGCCGTTCGTTCCCATTCGTGAGCAAGGTATTGAAGATCAACCTCATCGAGTTGGCTACCCGCGTGATGCTCGGTTTGCCAGTAGAGAAGCCACACAAGAACCTCTTCGATCTCGACTATGTAGGTATCAAGGCATCTCAGTTCAGCTTCAACCGTTTGCAGAAGGCAGACCCAGTATTGGGTGTGGATATGAGCAGTACGGGTGAGGTAGGTTGCTTGGGCGACGATACATCTACCGCACTTCTGAAGAGTATGCTTTCTGTGGGTCATCGCATTCCAGCCAAGAACATCCTGCTTTCTACAGGTTCTGCCAAGCAGAAGGTAGATTTGCTCGATGCTGCCCAGATGCTGGTTAAGCATGGCTACAAGCTGTTTGCAACCGGTGGTAGTAGCAAGTTCCTCACCGAGAACGGCATTGAGAACACCCGTGTGCTCTGGCCATCAGAGGAGGCAGAAGGCGGTGCGCCTAAGGCTTTGGAGATGCTCCACAACCACGAGATTGATATGGTAGTGAATATTCCGAAGAACTTGACCAGCAGCGAGTTGAGCAATGGTTACAAGATTCGTCGTGCAGCCATCGACCTGAACGTGCCATTGATTACCAACAGCCGTCTGGCGAGTGCCTTCATCTATGCATTCTGCACCACCAAGCTGGAGGATATCGACATCAAGGCTTGGGGAGAGTATAAATAATGTTTAGTGATTATTTATTAGTGATTAAGAATTGACAGTTAAGTCATTCTTGATGATTCCCAATAGAAAAATCCCTGCTGTAGGAAAGGCTTCCTATGGCAGGGATTTCTTATTTGAAAAAAAGCAGTGAAAAACTTTGGTTGTTTCAAAATAAAACCGTAACTTTGCACATATAAACTGGTTAAATTTCATAGCATGATGAAACAGCAAGTAAAACAAGTACCATACGGAGTATCAGATTTTGCCACGGTGATGAGTCAGAATCTATATTATGTCGATAAGACGATGTTTTTGCCAGAGTTGGAGAAGCAGCCTCGCAATCTCTTCTTCATCCGTCCCCGGCGTTTTGGAAAGAGCATATTTCTTAGTATGCTCTACTCTTACTATGACTGTAACCAGAAGGAGAGTTTCGAAAAACTCTTCGGTAATTTGTGGATAGGCCAGCATCCTACATCCCTGCAAGGAATTTACCAGGTACTGTTCCTGGATTTTTCTCAAATTACAGGTAAGATAGAAGTTTTGGAGGAAAGATTCAACGCCTATCTCTGTATCAAGTTGGATAGTTTTGCAGAGCAGTATGCTGCATATTATGGTGATAAGAAGGTTCAGGAAATCAAGACAAAGACACAGTATGCTGATAAGATGCAGATAATCTTTGATGCAGCCAAGGCAAATCATTTTCAGCTTTATCTTATCATTGATGAGTATGATAATTTTACTAATGTAGTGCTCAATGAGCATGGTGAGAAAGTGTATCATGCCATTACTCATGCCGATGGTTTCTATCGGGATGTCTTCAAGAAGTTCAAGGGAAACTTCGAGCGCATCTTCATGATGGGTGTCAGTCCTGTAACCCTGGATGATGTGACAAGTGGGTATAATGTGGGATGGAATATCTCCATAAAGCCAGAGTTCGACGAGATGCTGGGCTTCTCTACCAAGGACGTGGTCGAGATGTTCACTTATTATAAGGAGATGGGAAGCATTCCTGCAGATAGCGATGTGGAAGCCATCGTCAACGATATGAAGCCTTGGTACGACAACTATTGTTTTGCCAAGCAGGCTTTGCGTAAGAATGTAAGAATGTTTAATTGCGATATGGTGCTTTACTATCTTCGCAACTACATGGACTATGGTCAGGCTCCAGAGCAGATGATAGACCCGAATACCAAGACCGATTATGGCAAGATGAAGAAACTCTTGCAATTCGATAAATTGGATGGCGAGCGCAAGGGAATCATCCGTAAAATTGCGGAAGAGGGACAGATTGTTGCCCAGCTGGAGGAACAGTTCTCGGCCTATCAGATACCGAAGGCTGAAATCTTCCCTAGTTTGCTTTTTTATTATGGTATGTTGACTATCAAGGGTACACGTGGTTCAAAGTTGATTTTGGGCATTCCTAATAATAATGTTCGCAAGCAGTATTACGGATATTTGGAAGAAGAGTATCAGGCAAAGTCGTATGTGGATACCAACAGATTGACGGATTACTATTACGACATGGCTTATGAAGGAGTATGGGAAGAAGGACTGCGTTTCATGGCTGATGCCTACGCTAAGGTTTCTTCTGTGCGTGACGGAATAGAATCGGAGCGAAATCTGCAAGGTTTCTTTATGGCATACTTGAACCTCAACGATTATTACATCACGGCTCCCGAATTGGAGCTGAATCATGGCTATTGTGATTTCTTCTTGTTGCCTGATCATACCCATTATGCCAGTCAGCACAGTTATATCCTCGAACTCAAGGTTCTCTCCAGAAAGGAGTTTGATGAAGAGTTGAAGGATGTCTTGAAGGAAGATGGTAGCCCTATGAAGAAGTCGGAGAAGCAATGGTTGGATGCTGTGGAACAGATTAGGCGATATGCCGATGCTCCGAGGGTTGAGTCTCTTCGCCAGGGCACAACGCTTCATAAGATTATCATGCAGTTCAAGGGCTGGGAGTTGGCAAGGATAGAGGAAATAGAGTAAAAGATAGGGTTTATAACTCTATCTTTTATCATAAAATGCCCCTCTATCAATTCAGTTGGGTGGTGTTGAAATCATTAACTTCCTCCTCTTTCTCCAGTTCCGCCTTCATGGCTTCGAAGGCGTAGATGGTGAGAGAGGAGGCGATAACATTTAACATTAAGAATTATTTCACCCATTCCATCAAGTCGTCATAATTGGTTACCTTATGATAGTAGATGCCCGAACCTGAGAGTTGCTCGAAGAGCCTGTCGGCACAGGCTATCTTGCCATCTTCTATGCCTCGCAAGTCGAGGGTTGACATGCTGCCCTTGGTTTCGGCTACGAAATAGACATGCTTCACGGCACCATCCATGAAGGCTATCGCCCAGTCGGGAGAATAATTGCCCACAGGGGTAGGAATGTGGAAACCTTTTGGCAACTTGGCATATACGGCAACGTCAGTGCTCGTATCAAGGTCTTCTACAAACTTGCGCTCCACACTCTGCTTTGCCGTACCATCGGTAAACACATAATCCACGATGCTCTTCCTTCCCTGGTAAGCCTTGTCGAGCGAGGTATGTTTCTCTTCCGTAAAGATGGCGGAATCGTAGCTTCCCTCTATCTCGTTGTAGCTGATGTGATCTACGATGATGTGGCTTTCTGCTCCAGTATCAAACGGCTTACCCTAGTTTTGGAACTTCTGACTCAAAGCTGGTTTTGTTATAGCTTGGTATAATAGAAATAATCTGTTTGATGTCTAATGTTATTCTGGATTTATTAAATTATATGGCTTAATAGTATTGTTCCATACTATTTTGTCTTCATTTAAAATGCCTATAACACCTAACATTTTATCGTATGATTCATTGATAGTTCCTTTGATAACAAAATCTAAACTTGCCCATTTATCAATAATTTCAGGAAATATTGCAAGATTAATTTCGTCAGGATTATTGCTTTTGACGCTTTTATACAAAAAGCCATCTGCCATAAAACGAACTTTCTTTCCAGTTTCATCTTGCGGCTTATGAATACGATTTCGTCTCATATAGCTTGCATATAGTGCTGTAAAATTGTATTTTCCTATTCCTTTTTGCTCAGATGTTAGTTTTTCAGACAAAATAGATAACAATTTAGTAGAGTCATTGTATCCTTTGATTTTGACTTGCTGAATTAGACCTGCAACTTTTTCGTTTGTAACTAATTCTTGTTCAGAAAAAATACGATACATCGTCAGTTGGGCCTCTTTAGGTATAAACCATCTTGATAAATAAAAATCTTGATTTTGTCCAATACCACATTCTTTTATGGCAGTATAAGGGTATAATGCTCCATAGAACATGGATTCTCCTTGCATATTTAGCCGATTTATTTTAGGATTGAGACTTTGAGGTTTATATGAAAAAGAACTTGGTATTTGTTCATTCACACTCCTATCTGCAATCCTAACTCTGAAAAATTGCAAAGACTCCTCTATTGGCTCGCAAGCTATTATAGGAAGTTTTCTGAATATTTTATCATATACTCCATAACATTCATTTAATTGTGTTGGGGTAAGTTGCTCAATTTCCTTAATTGTTTTTTCTAATAGCAAATTGTCCATAATGCATATCATTTTTCCAATAAATCCTCTATTTTTATATCCTTCAACTCAGAATTTGCATTAAATACATTCTGCATCATGTTCAACCAACAAGTCTTATAATATATAGGGTTACATTCAAGAGTCCAAAGTTCGTTAATGTCATCAGCAAGAGCTTCGTCTGGGTGACTTAACAAAGCGATTACTTCATCCTTGCTATCATATAGACGTTTCAAAATTTGTGGAACAGCATGGTCGAAATGATGCGTTCCGATTTCTGTTACTTGTCCACCTGCTGTAAAAAAATCACGGATGTTGGAGCAGATGAGGGCTTGGCGGCTACAGAGCCACAAGGCAGCACGCTTGTACTTGGTTTTTCCTTGATTGCTAAATAGTTCAGGAAAGAGAATAAACATACGAACAGTAATCTGCTTCTTTTCTTCAAGTGAAAGGTCGTTCAAGAATCGAATGGTCATTGGTACGGATGCTTCAGATTCCTCATCACCTATCCACCATGGCATTTCATAGCCTTCTTTGGCAGTTGAGCGGAAGTATGTTCTTACCTTTTGTATTTTCTCTTTTTCTTCAAGGATGCGGAAAGAATTATAGTCGATTTTCATCTTTTGGAAGATGTTCTCACGTTTCTTCTCTTCCAACTCCATGTCTATCTGATAGCGAGGCTGATGAGTGAGAGATATATTGTCCAAACAATCCTCGTATGGCTTGCAACGGAATTCAGCAAAGTCTCCTCCCAATTTTGCAAACAACATATAAATCATCGAAACATCTTCTATGCGAGTAGATTCCACGATGCTACTACCTACAGACTTCCATGTGTCGCTTGCGGTAGTTTTTACCTCTACGCCATAGTATTGCTCTGCTTGAATGTCTGGGAACTTAGCACCCGAAACCAACTTGATTTCTTCTGGACGGAAAGGAGTTTGCGGGGCAACCTCATGCAAGGCTTTCAATGCAACAGCCTCCATTTTCTTTCCACCACAGTCTTTGTAAAGTTCGTGGTTGTCTTTAACTTTGTCATTTAGACATTTTTCGGTCAATGACATGAAATCAGCAAAGGCTTCATTAGCCTTGCTGATGTCTCTTTTGCGGATAGCAATGATGTTTTCTGCTACTTTGTCCATATTCGTAGTTTTTAATAGTCACTCTTAAAATACTTATCCCATACCTCTTGAATGCGCATGGCTATATTAAAAGCCAAAACTGGAGGCACGGCATTTCCAATCACCTTGTATGCACCTGAAGAACTCAAACGGAATCCTCTTCCGTTGGCTTTTTTCATCACAAAGCGATAATCGGGTGGAAAGGTCTGTATCAAAGCACATTCCCTAGGTGTCAAACGCCTTTCTTGAAGTCCTGCTTTCAGTTCTTCCAAATGCTTACCCCCATGTTCAAGCGACAGTCTTCTAAACTCAATATTGCCATGATGCTCAGATCGGATTGTCGGACCGAGATTATCTAGTTTTATCTCCGTCTGTCCTTGACCAGTCGCCAAGAATTTAGCCTTAGAATATAACTGTTGTGAGGCATCAATGGTTTCTTCTGGTTCTTTCAATCCCTCCAATACATCTTGTGTTGTAACGATACCAAGGAGATTACTTCCCTTGATGGTTGCTGCATGTGTAGGCTTTGGATATGGGTTGTACTCTTCTGGAATTTCCTTTGCCGTCAATGCTTGCAAGGCATCGAGGCGCAAAGCATTCCTGCGAATTCCGATAAAGATGACACGCTCACGACTCTCTGGTACGCCAAAATTTCCAGCGTGTAATACCTGCGGTGGCAAAACGATATAACCATTCCCGTCTGCACTTGCAAAGTCTTCTTGGATGATATCTTTCACATCGCCGAGATTCACAAGCCCCTTCACGTTCTCTGCCACGAAAATCTTTGGTTTCACAATGTCGATGACTTGCTTCATCCAATAGTAAAGCTTTCCACGTGTCTCTTCTGATGGCTCGTCCCCCTCTCGTTTCTTACCATAGTCATCCTTGTCTGAGTTGAATCCCTTGCGCTTCCCTGCCACACTGAAATCTTGGCAAGGAAATCCGCCAGTTACTACGTCAATGTCTTTTGGAAAAATATCAGCACCTTGCTTATGCATTTTTACTAAATCTACGATACTGATGTTATGGTACATTTCGGGTTGATAACCGAAGCGAGACATATAGGTAGTCCATGCCACTTCTGCTTCATTGAGTATGTCATTGGCAAAGACTGTTTTAAACTTTGTCTTCTTCAACATCACCCAATTCTTGTTGATGGTGTGGTCAATATATAGACTGTCTTGTGGAAAAGATTTGCGATTGGCAATGAACATGCCCTCAAATCCCAAGTCCATTCCTCCACAGCCAGAGAACAATGACAATACACGCAATTTTCCCTTTGTATCACGCATTTCGTCATGGTACACAATTGGAATCTGCGCCTCCTGTAACATATCAGATTGCTCAGGAGAAAGAACATATGGCTTTATATCATTATATCTATTCATTATATCTATTTTTTCCTAACTTTATATCTTACATATAATAATTTCTGCAAAGATAGTAAAAAAAAATAAGAAAGAGCATAATAAATCAATAAATATTAGAGTTAAGTTATCTTTTATCGTAAAAACATATCTAAGCAACTTTTAATCTCGGATAAATCATGTTGAGCCAATCAGTATGGAATCTACCATTGCTTTCGGCATTGGTAAACATACGATTGCCCTGCTCGTCAAACTGTCCTGAGTTGGCGAGATATTCTTCTGAAGACTGAGCGAAATCATCTTCATAAACAAAGTCGTTTCCGGTATTGTAAGGTGGGTCGATATAGATCATTTTCACCTTATGGAGGTAAGTCTCCTTCAGACATTTGAGAACATCGAGGTTATCGCCCTCGATATAAAGGTTCTGGGTATTGTCGAAATCAACGCTGTCTTCACGGCAAGGGCGAAGTGTGGCATTGATAGGAGAGTTGGCAAGGAGAATCGCCTTGCTCTTGTCGGGCCAGGTAAACTGGTAGCGTTCCGCTCTTTCTGACATCACGCTATCAGAAAGATTCTGCTTGAGTTTCTCGAAATCTATGAGGTGCTTTGGCTGGCCGTTTCTTTCATCCACAGTCTCCGTAACGCAGTCGGGAAACAGCTGCGCAATTTTCGTAATGTTGTCCTCGACACCATTACTACTCTGCATTCTTAATTTGTCCATTCGTAGCTCTTTTCATTGTTGGTTACTATATATAATAAGGTATAGCAACAAACATTGAAGCGAACTCCAACGTCTTTTGCTATAGCTGATGGGTGCGTTTGGAACTAAATCATTATCGGAGTAAAACGGGCAGCGGACAGAAAGATTGGCAGAAAGCCATCCAATGAAAGCCTTGATGAAGTGAAGACAAAGAAGAAGCGTGAG
Organism: uncultured Prevotella sp.; assembly: GCA_934202525.1. Classification (GTDB taxonomy): domain Bacteria; phylum Bacteroidota; class Bacteroidia; order Bacteroidales; family Bacteroidaceae; genus Prevotella. The sequence goes on along the minus strand of CAKPYB010000040.1, from coordinate 4,888 downwards.
CTTCCCTTATCTACACTTAGGCTTTTGCCGGGCCCGTACCAACGATAAGTTCCGCCCACGCTATAGCGTAGGCGTTTACAGAACTTACTCTTCGTTGGTACTAATACTTTAATTCTGGCAAAATTTAAGTGTATCCGAACAAATTAGTAAACGCAAGTTTATAATCTTACTATGTTATATCTTTCTTTTCTGTTTCTTATATTTCTTACTTTTTAAATTGTTATATATTCAAAATTCCTTGTTGGTCATTATGATGCAACAAGTTTTAAAGGATACCGGAATTTCATCCATAAGGAGTCTATTCGCAACACTATAAGGTTTCCATCCATGCGATAGCATCTTGAGCAGTGCCAAAGCACAGAGTTTCTCCGTTTGTATGTTCTTCTCTCGCCTTGTCAAGCTTCGCTTGCAAATCGGGAGTAATCGCATTAGTTGATGTGCTCATATCCTTTGTTTTAAATTGTTATTTGATGGCAAAGATAATAAAAAATAATGAGAAATGAGGTGATTCTTATGAATTTTAACACAGATAATCACAATTATAGTTGTTAAGCAAAAGTTTCCTTCACAAAATTTGTGAATATCGAATTAAAATATTATCTTTGTAGCATCAACTCTTATAAATAATGTAGTTATGAGCAACGATAATAAAACAACAAAGGAAATGCGAGCAAACGAGATGACTCCAGCTTTTCCTACGCATCCAGGGGATGTTCTGAAGGATGAGATAGAATACCGTGGAATCTCTCAGCGCCAGTTGGCGGAGGAAATGGGGATTGCTTATTCTGCCCTGAACGAAATTCTGAATGCTCGTCGCCCAGTAACGGAAAAAACGGCCCTGCTCTTTGAGGCTGCACTTGGAGTGAATGCTGAGCCTTTGTTGAAAATGCAGATGAGATATAATCTGCAATCTACTAAAAGTGATTCTACTTTTATGACGAGATTGGCAAAAGTAAGAAGGGTGGCTGCAGCCTTGTAAAAACAGAAGATATGAATAGTGATAATATAGATTTTGTAACTTGTTGCATTGGCTACTTGTCTCGTTGCTTGGGATAATATAATCAGCAAGTATATCAACGTCTTAAGACTTCTGGTATACTTGCTGATTTGATTTTTTACACAGATAATCATAATGTAAAGAGTCTGATAACTCTATCTTTTATCACAAAACACCCATTTATAACTCTATCTTTTATCACAAAACATGTCTTTATAACTCTATCTTTTAGCAAAGTTAACATAAAATAATTGCTTATCTCGCTAATAATCAGTATTTTTGCGCATAATCTTTTAAAGGATCAAAAAACTAAGAATATGGCTAGAGCAACAGGTTCAATCAATTATTTGGAGCATCGCACGCCCTTGAAGGACGAAAGCGGTAAGTATCAGATACATCCGATGTTCGTGAAACGGGATATCGTTGACCGGGAGAAGATGGAGAAGCGTGTTCGCGATCATTGTGCGATGAACGTTTCGTCCTTTATCTCCGCATTGGAAACGCTGGAGGATGAAACACTTTACGCCTTGGCTGAAGGCAACGAGGTGAGGGTAGGCGATATGTTTATCGTCAAGCCAAAACTGGGGATGGTGAAGCATAAGGACAAGAATGGAATCGAATGGAAAAGGACCTATCATGAGGGGGATCTGATTCCAGCCAATGAGGTGGATATCTGCGGCTTGGAAATTCAGCCCACGAAGGAGTTTCTGGAGAGGCTGAAGCGCCACTCTACTGGTTGCAGCCGACAGTATTGGAGTGTGAAATCTACTCCAAAAGAGGCGGATAAGGAGTTTGCTGATATTGTAGAGATTTGTCAGCAGCAGGGTTATATCACGGTGAAGGATATGATTCGTGAATTCGGTGTCACCCGCTATCATGCCAATAAGGTGTTGAATGACCTCTGTGAGGAACCGGCTGCCAGAATGTATGCTACCAAGGAAGGTCCTATAACGCTCTATCGTTTGTGGAAGAAGGAGTAACTAAGACGTAGTTGTTGAAACGGCTCTTTAGGTTGACGGAATCGTTTCCTTAACTTGAATGAAGCGTCTCTTCTCGTTGAAGGATGCGTATCCGAGAGTTAAAAGAAGCGTTTCCAGGAGTCAGAACAAGCGTCTTTTAGAGTACAAGCATATACCTTCTCAGACATTGCCACTAGGCTCAGCAGCTCTGCCGAGCCTAGTCAGCAGGTCTGCTGACTGCAGTCAGCACCTCTGCTGAGCCTAGTGACAACACCTTTTAGTCGTACAGCTATAACCTCTTTAGTCGTACAGCTATAACCTCTTTAGTTGTACAACTATACACTTTTTAGTTGTACAATCGTAAAATGATGATACTTCTATGAGATATATTGGGTGCTCTCATTCAATCCAAACATACAGCATCTTCCTTTTATAACGTTCGTTTGCTTTTGTTCTATTTCAACAAACGTCTTGTGTAATCTATAAATATTTGTTACCTTTGCGTGAAAAGAACAATATAACTTAGTATGGCGGTTAAATATGAGATTCGTCAAACAGTTTTCTCATACCTCTTTTACCTATATGATTTATGAACAAAAAATATCAGTTTAAGACAATGAAGCAAGTAAACATTCAATATTACAATTCGCCTTGCGGAGAAATCATCTTGGCATCGATGGGTGACGAGCTGTGCCTTTGTGATTGGAATGAAATGCCATGTGCAGAGCGCAATAAGCATCGGCTTTTGCGGTATATGAAGGCTGATTTCAAGATAGAAACATCCCCAATCCTGGATCAGACCAAAAAGCAATTGGATGAATATTTTGCCGGTAACCGCAAGATATTTGATATTCCGTTGCATCCTGTAGGAACTGATTTTCAGAAAAAAGTATGGCATGCATTGCTCGAAATACCCTATGGAGAGACAAGAAGCTATAAGGAAATAGCTATACGTATAGGCAAACCTAAAGGCATCAGAGCCGTGGCAAGTGCCATCGGAGCTAATGGCATCAGCATTTTCGTTCCTTGCCATCGAGTTATCGGAAGCAATCATTCCCTTACAGGTTTTGCCGGAGGATTGGACGCAAAGAGAAAGCTATTGGAGCTTGAAGCTGAATAAAACCAACATAAAATGGTGATTTATTATTAATTTAAATATCCGTAAAAACAAATTTTGATTAATTAATAGTTGTTTCTCTTACATTCTTAGTAAATATCATTACCTTTGCACCATGAAAACATTATTAGACGTTCATACACATACAATAGCATCAGGTCATGCCTTCAGCAGTTTGCAGGAAATGACCTTGACAGCAAAGGAGAAAGGGTTGGATATCTTGGGAATTACAGAGCACGGTCCCAATATCCCGGGTACCTGTGATCCTATCTATTTCAGAAACCTTCATTGTGTTCCACGCCAGCTCTATGGAATCAAACTGATGCTTGGAGCAGAACTCAACATCCTCAATACGAAGGGAGATATCGATCTCGACGAGGATTACTGGCGTATGCTGGATATCCGAATAGCAGGCATCCATAGCCTTTGCTGGCAGGGAGGAAGTAAGGAGGAGAATACGCAGGGTGTCATCAATGCCATGCGCAATCCCTTCGTGCAGATTATCTCTCATCCCGGCGATGGTACGGCAGAACTGGATTTCGAGGAACTCATGAAAGTTTCCAGGGAGACGCATACCTTGCTTGAAATCAACAACCATTCCATGGCTCCCATCCGCCACAAGACTGTGGCTGCTCCCAATAATCTGGAACTGCTGGAACTTGCCAAGAAGTATGAAACTCCAGTCATCTTCGGAAGTGATGCCCACTTCTCTGCGATGATTGCCGACTACAGCAACATTATGCCACTGGTAGAAAAAGCAGAGTTCCCGGATGAGCTGGTTCTCAACTATCAGCCAGAGAAATTCATGGCTTACCTCAAGCCAACCCCTGAGAAATAGGAAAATTTAGTTTCACATTTCAATTTACACGACTATGATTATAGAAGAAATCATCAAGTATAATGAAAACTTCGTAGCCAGTAAGGCTTACGAAAAGTATATTACGAGTAAATATCCAGACAAGAAACTTGCCATTCTTTCCTGTATGGACACCCGCCTCACTGAGCTTCTGCCAGCAGCTTTGGGCCTGAAGAACGGAGATGCCAAACTCATCAAGAACGCCGGTGGACTGGTTATCAGTCCTTTCGACTCAGCCATGCGTAGTCTCCTTGTAGCCATCTACGAATTGGGTGTAGAGGAAATCATGGTCATTGCCCACTCAAACTGCGGTGCATGCCACATGAACGGACAGCAGATGAAGAAATTGATGCTCAAACGTGGCATCCATCAGAATGTTATCGATACTATCGGGCTTTGCGGCATCGACCTCGACCATTGGCTGGAGGGATTCCACGACACAGAGGATTCTGTAAGGAATACCATCAATACAATCCGTACACACCCTCTCGTACCAAAAGACGTCAATCTTCATGGCTATATCATTGACTCACAGACGGGCAAACTGACAGAAGTGAAATAGAATAAAGGTATTAGTTTTAATTAAAACACATAACAGCAGTTTGTTGTACTTTCACCTTCCCTCTATGATGCTCTTTCCAAGAAAGTAACTTTCGTTACAGCCCCCACATATCATTCAGCATACTGATAGCTGACTCCGAGCGGAATACATGGTCGCGGAAGGTGATGATGCCTTCGGGAGCAAGGTGGACTTCGAAGGAATTCACCAGGAAATCAGCTTCGAGCAGAATGCGGTGGTCGAGGCTGGTAACATCTTGATAAGTATGATGATGGGCAATGAGCCAGCAGATTCTTTCTATCTGTGCGGCTGTGAATCCATCTACTTCTGACAGTACTTTTCTTGCCTCGTCAGGACCCAGTTCTTCCTGGTGCTTGCCATCGCAGTTGCCGTATCTGGC
>CAKPYB010000039.1 GCA_934202525.1 uncultured Prevotella sp. | reverse complement strand
AATGCGGGAGAGTAGGTAGCCGCCTCCTTTTATCAAGAGCCTCAGATTTCGAAAGATTTCTGAGGCTTTTTTGTTTTTCCCACAGATTTCACAGATGCTCACAGATTTTAGACCTGTTCGGTCTGGAATTTCGCAGATTTTTATTATCTTTGCAGCATGAATAGGAAAAGAATAAAAAAGAAGTTTACCAATTTAGGACAGCGTATGCTACGGATGCCTCGTACCCGAGGATTCGGAGTACAATCACCTACAGCCTATTCTTTCCTGCGCAAGGTGGTTAATGAAAAGGGATTTCTCAGAAATTATCGACAGTCTCATTCTGATTTCTCCTCCTATCCACAGGATGAATCCAAACAGAAACGACTTCTCTTCCGCATCAGAACTGTTTATCCTAATGTAGTAGAACTCTCTGCTTCTTCCCTGCTAAAGAGAGAGGATTTCCAGCAGTTTCTCTTGAATGTGTCTGATGATATGGTTTTAGTAGTTACAGACATCAATCTCGATGCAGAATATAAAAAAGTATGGTTGCGTCTCGTAGCTGATAATTGTACCGTTTTGACCTTTGATTTGGTTGATTGTGGTATAGTTTTCTTCGATAAAACCAAATTTAAGCAGAATTTTAATGTAAATTATTGATTTGTGCGTAAATTTGTTCCATAAATATTTGGAATTTAAAATAAAAGTATTACTTTTGCAGCCAAAATAATAGAAACGTTAAATTATTCAGCTATGTATTGGACACTTGAATTGGCTTCAAAGCTTGAAGATGCACCATGGCCTGCAACAAAAGAAGAGTTGATTGACTATGCAACTCGCTCTGGTGCGCCTCTAGAAGTTCTAGAGAATTTGCAGGAGATAGAAGACGAAGGCGATGTTTACGAAAGCATCGAAGACATCTGGCCTGATTATCCTTCAAAGGATGACTTCTTGTGGAATGATGACGAGTACTAATCGTTCATCGATTACGATTATCAGTATAAGATAATGGAAATGAGCCATATAGGTAATTTCTTATGAAATTCCTATATGGCTTTTATCGTCTTTTATCTCTATATTGCCTTTCTAATGACTGCAGTTAAAGAGTTGTTAGTATCATAGACTGCCACGAGAGAATAAAGGGTTGTGGAAAATATTTGCAAAGTTTTCTACATAAAAAAGGTTAATTTGCTCAGTGGTATGTTACGCATATTGCTGTTTTTTTGTATTTTTGCACCATCAAAGAAAGGGAACGATATGGCAGAGATTGCAAACCGTATATACGAGACAAGTGAAGGGCAGATTCTCTTCATTTCGGACTTCTCAGACATCAATGACAATGAGAAGGTGGTGAGTCGTGCACTTTCTGTAGAAGAAGGTTATGAAATTATTAAAAGTTACTCTTCAAAACATTGATGACAAACTTCCCGGTGCGGATGCAATGAGAAAGATACTTGGAAATTTGAGTGCTATTGCTGAAGGCATGGCAACTCTAAGGAATAATTATGGTAGTGGGCATGGAAAATCTGCTTCATACAAAGGCTTGGAAGAACGTCATGCAAAGTTAGCTGTTGGGAGTTCTATAACATTAGTAGAGTTTCTATGGTGTACACATGAAAGGACAAAAAGTAAGCAAAACATAGTATGAATATACATAAGCTAATTGGCGAAGCTACCGCCTACGATAAGAAACAGCAGCTCGAAGTCAAGCGACCTAAGAGTTGGCTAAAAAGTGTATCTGCCTTTGCCAATGGCGAAGGCGGAACATTAGTGTTTGGTATCACTGACGATGACCAAGTGATCGGACTTACAGATGCAGAAAGTGATGCAGAAAGAATAAGCGAAGAGATAAAAACAAAACTTGACCCTATACCAGCCGTTAACCTTGAATTCAAGGAGGTGGATGGCAAGAAGCTTGTGCTGCTTCATGTTTATAAAGGACAAGAACCCCCTTATTACTATATAGGTGACAAGCAACGCCTGGCATTTGTAAGGATTGGCAACGAGTCGGTTGTCGCAGACCGACTTCAACTAAAAAATCTTGTAATGAGAGGGGCTGGTCGCTCCTTTGATGCGATTCCCTCACCATATAAATTTGAGGATATGGCTTTCTCAAAGCTCAAATCCGTACACTTCAAACGATTGAACCAATCGTTTGATGATAGTGATTTCGTATCATGGGGTATCGTGGACAATGACGGCAAACTTACCAATGCTGGTGCTCTGTTGGCTGACGATTCTCCTATACGCCATTCTCGTATATTCTGTACTCGTTGGAATGGCTTAGACATGACAAGCGGTTTGGGCGAGGCTTTGGATGATGCAGAACTTGAAGGTAGTGTTATCGGACAGTTACAAGATGCTGTTGCTTTTGTTAGAAACAATTCACACCGAAGATGGTGGAAAGAGGCTGATTATCGAGAGGAACTTCCCGATTATCCAGAACGTGCAGTAACCGAAGTGATATGTAATGCCATCATTCACAGAGACTATATGGAGCTTGGTAGTGAAATACACATTGATATGTATGACGACCGTATGGAGGTGTACTCTCCAGGAGGAATGTTCGATGGGCGATTGATACAACAGCTAAATCCGATGACTGTGCCATCGAAGCGTCGCAACCCTTTGCTTGCAGACTTCTTTCATCGCTTAAAGCTAATGGAACGTAGAGGTAGTGGTATGAAGAAAATTATAGGTGAATACAAGCGATACGAAAACTTGGAAAACTATCATGCTCCTGAGTTCTATTCCAACGCATCTGAATTTCATGCCACTTTGTGGAATCTTAATTATGGCACGGATGTCACAAAAGAGAACCAACGTGTCATAAAAGAGGCGGAAGATGTCGTAAAAGATGTCGCAAAAGAGACCTGTGATGTCGTAAAAGTAAAAGGCAATGTCACAAAAGAATTTGTGAAGGCTCAGCGGCAAATTTATAAGCTGATTTCGCAAAACCCTCAGATTAATGCCACTCAAATGTCTGAAAGTATGGGGATTTCCTTGCGACAGGTTCAACGGTACCTAAAGCAACTTTCTGAGCTAAACTTAATAGTCAGAGAAGGTGGACGTAAGAATGGCTTTTGGAAAATCTTAGATGATGAATACGAAGGTTTCTTCAAAAGAATATAAATAAAATAAGGAATGGTGGGTAACTGTTGTGCTCAACGTTCTTTTCAAATGTTCATGTGCAGAGCAATTCATCTTCAATAAAAAAGTTGGAAGACTATAAGCGTTTGGTATTCAGCCCTAATGTTCCTCTGGAATGATGACGAGTATTAATCTCGATGATAGGGCTGCTCTCTGATAAGAGGGTAGCCTTTTTCATCTTTTGTTTCTTGCTTATATATAATAATGTGTAAGAAATTCCGTTATCTTATTGTGTTGAAAAGATTTATCATTATATGGATTCTGCTAGTGGGGGTGCTCGAAATGAGGGCACAGTATGATCCTTCCTATAGTCATTACTTTGATATGGAACCATCATTCAATCCTGCTGCTGTGGGTAAGCAGTCGAAACTTAATGTTACGGCGGCCTACGCACTTGATATGGCTGGATTCGAACATAACCCCCGTACCTTTCAGGTGGCGGCTGACATGCCTTTCTTCCTGTTCAATCACCGGCATGGAGTAGGCTTGTCTCTCCAGAATGACCAGATTGGTCTTTTTACTCATCAGCGACTGGCTTTACAGTATGCTTTGCAGAATAAATTCCTAGGTGGAACGCTGAGCGTGGGTGTGCAAGGAGGCATGCTGAGTGAAAAGTTTGATGGAAGCAAGGTGGATTTGGGAGAAAGTGGTGACCCAGCCTTTTCTACTTCAGACGTAAATGGAAGCGGAATGGATTTGAGTCTGGGTCTGTATTACCAGCATAAGGCTTGGTACGTAGGATTGTCTGCCCAGCATCTTACATCGCCTACAATCAATATTGGTGAGACCAACGAATTGAAAATAGATGCCACATATTATTTGACAGGTGGATACAATATTCGACTGAGAAATCCGTTCTTAACAATAAAGCCGTCTGTTCTTGTTACAACAGATGGTACCACATGGCGAGGCGACCTGACAGGAAGATTGGTTTACCAATATGAGAAACGGATGTTGTATGGTGGAGTAACCTACAGTCCGGACAGATCGGTAACCATGCTGTTAGGCGGTAGTTTTCATGGGGTAGTGCTTGGTTACAGTTACGAGGCATACACCTCCAAACTCAGTGCCGGAAATGGCAGTCATGAACTCTTTGTGGGGTATCAGACCGATATCAACCTGACCAAGAAAGGCAGAAACCGCCATCAGAGCGTCAGAATATTATAATGTAAATAGAAATAAGAAAATAGTAGAATCATAAAACAATGAAGAAAAGTATATTGCTCCTTAGTGCATTCGCTATATTGCTCACCTTGAGCGGCTGCTTCGGTGCCAAGCAAGCTTCTGTTGCAGGCAGAGGTGGCGAGGTGGTTGGTGTGAGCGGTAGAAGCTTTGTAGAGCCAGCCCCTTATGGTATGGTCAAGATAAACCGTGGCTTCCTGAAAATGGGATTGGAGACCCAAGACTCACTCTGGGGAATGAAAACACCACGCAAGGATGTGTCGGTGGATGGATTCTGGATGGATGATACCGAAATCACCAATTCAGAATATAAGCAGTTTGTGGCTTATGTGCGCGATTCTATTCTTCGTACCCGTCTGGCTGATCCAGCTTATGGAGGCGACGAGACTTACATGATTACAGAAGATAAGAATGGTGATCCGGTTACGCCTCATGTAAACTGGAAGAAAGCACTGCCTAAGAAACCTAATGAGGATGAGCAGAGAGCTTTTGAAAGTCTGTATGAAACCAATCCGGTTACAGGAGAAAAACTCATCGACTGGCGCCAGCTCAACTATAAATACGAAATCTATGATTATACGGCTGCGGCTCAGCGTAAGTTTCGTCTGAATCCGCAGGAACGTACTTTAAACACCGATGTGAAGATAAATCCGGACGAGGTGGTGATGATTTCGAAAGATACTGCTTATTACGATGATGAGGGTAGAGTGGTGCGTGAGACCATCAACCGTCCGCTTTCAGGACCTTGGGATTTCCTGAATACCTATATCGTAAATGTCTATCCTGACACTACCTGTTGGGTAAACGACTTTAAGAATGCAGAGAATGAAACCTATCTGAGAAGTTATTTCAGCAATCCTGCGTATAATGACTATCCGGTAGTAGGTGTTACCTGGGAACAGGCAAATGCCTTCTGCGCCTGGAGAACAGACTATCTGTTGAAGGGCTTAGGTCCTGAAGCAAGATTTGTACAGCGTTACCGTCTGCCAACCGAGGCTGAATGGGAATATGCTGCAAGAGGCAAGAACCAGAATGAATTTCCTTGGGACAATGCGGATGTGAAGAATGGGGATGGCTGTTTTTACGCCAATTTCAAACCAGACAGAGGCAACTATACCAAAGACGGCAACCTGATAACCAGCAAGGTGGCTATCTATTCGCCAAATTCTAATGGACTTTACGATATGGCTGGTAATGTGGCAGAGTGGACAAGTACCGTTTATACAGAGGCGGGTGTAGATGCAATGAGCGATTTTAACCCGACTTTACAGTATAACGCTGCCATAGAAGACCCTTACCGTTTGAAGAAGAAGAGTGTAAGAGGTGGTTCCTGGAAAGACCCTGAGTCGTTTATCCGTTCGGCATGGCGCACTTTCGAGTACCAGAATCAGCCTCGCTCATACATCGGATTCCGTTGCGTGAGAAGTCTTGCTACCACGGCAAGCGGAAAACAAAAACCATTGAAGAATAAGAATAGGAGATAAATAATATGAGCTATTATAGCAAATTCAATATCGTATACCGCTTGCAGAAGTGGATGGATAGTGTGCCGGGTCAGACATTCCTTAACTATGCTTACAGTTGGGGTGCCTCTATCGTAATCGCTGGTACCCTCTTTAAGTTGACTCATCTTCCTGGTGCCAATTTCATGCTTTTCTTAGGTATGGGAACCGAGATTTTCGTGTTCTTCCTTTCTGCTTTCGACCGTCCTTTCGACAAGACTGCCGAAGGTAGAGACTTGCCTACCCATGCTACAGAGGAGTATCTGGAAGGAAAGGTGTCGGCTGAAGAAATGATGACTGCCAAGAATCGTTCTGAAACCATTCAACCTCAGGTTGCTTCTCCTGTCTCTCCTGTAATGACTGCTGCGCCAGAACTGACTCCACTTAATCCTGAGGTGGTGGAAGTTCAGAACAGCTACGTAGAACAGTTGAAGAGTCTGGTAGAAACCTTGAGTAAGGTAAACGAACAGAGTAGCCGACTGACTCGTGACAGCGAGGAGATGGAGAATCTGAACCGTACCTTGACAGGTATCAGCAGAGTATACGAGATGCAGCTGAAGAGTGCCAGCCAGCAGATTGGTACCATTGACCAGATCAATGAGCAGACCAAGATGATGGCAAAGCAGATAGAACAGCTGAACAAGATTTATACCCGTATGATTGATGCCATGACCATCAATATGCGTGTGGCGGCTCCTCATGTAACAAGTGAAGAGTAAAGAACGAAGAAAATAAATAGAATCAAGCAAATTTATATCCATGGCAATCAAGAAAAGACCGGTTTCGCCTCGCCAGAAGATGATAAACCTGATGTATGTCATCCTGATGGCTATGTTGGCGCTGAATACTCCTACGGATGAGGAATTCGGTGTCAAAGGCAAGTCTGTTGTCGAGAAAATCAGGAAAAGTCTTGCAGATGATGGGAAGAAATCGGATGAGGAGAAGAAAAATATAGATCTGGTAGAACTGAATGTGAATGAACTCGATGCTTTCGTTATTCCAGAGAGAACAACCCTCTATGCCGGTGAACGCTTTAATTCGCATGTGGTAATGGCTGCAATAGACAGCACGCAGCGCCCGGAAATCTATGTGAATGGCAGTAGGCTGAATGCTGAGAATGGCAGATACAGTTTTGTGGCAGGTGGCGTAGGTGAGCATCAGTTTGGCGGTTATATCCTGATGAAAGGCAAGAATGGCGAGATGATGCGGCGCAATTTCGTTCAGAAATATACCGTATTGCCTGTTCCTAATACAGCTACCGTTGCTGCCGACCTGATGAATGTGCTCTATGCAGGCTATGCCAATCCTATCAGTATCAGCGTTCCTGGTGTTCCGGCAAATGCTATCTCTGCAACCATGACAGGCGGTTCTTTCGTAGCTAAGGGTAATGGTCATTTTGTAGCTACACCTTCAGCGGTGGGTAAAGATGTTACCATCCATGTGACAGCCCGCGATAAGGGACAGGTGAGAAGTCTGCCTCCATTCGTATTCCATGTAAGAAAACTTCCTGACCCAACAGCTTATATTGCGATGGGTACAGATAGATTTAGAGGTGGTGCTCTATCGAAAGGTGCTCTGATGGGTGCTCCTGGCATTCATGCAGCCATAGATGACGGACTCCTTGATATTCCGTTCAAGGTATTGGGCTTCGAAACCGTATTCTTCGACAATATGGGCAATGCCATACCTTTGGCTTCGGCGGGTTCCAATTTCTCAGAACGACAGCGCGAAGAGTTCAGAAAACTGTCAAGAAACCGACGCTTCTATATCTCACATATCAAGGCTGTAGGTCCTGATGGAATTACAAGAAATCTGCCGGCGGCGATGGAAGTTATCGTCAGGTAAGTGAAGAGTGAAGAAGGAAGAGTGAAGAATTCAAATGCTTTGCTAATCATAAAGTTCAAAGTTCAATGTTCAAAGTTCAATGTAATGAAAAAGATATTATTCATATTCATGCTTTTGGGAATGGTGCAGAGCATCATGGCACAGCCAGCGGCTCGCAGAAAGCAGGCTCAGCAAAAGGCGCAACAGTCGAATGCTGATAATATGACCTTGCGTGCCAAACTCTATTTCCCTACAGCCATCCCGATGGATGAGGACGTGGTTTGGAGAAGAGACATCTATCGTGAACTCAATCTCACAGATGATGCCAATGCTGCCCTGTATTATCCTGTAGAGCCAACAGATGGTAAGATGAATCTCTTTACCTATATCTTTAAACTGATGTTTACGGGTAGAGTGCCTGTTTATCAGTATCGTATGGATGGTAATGAAGACTTCTCTGCAGCCAACCGTCTTACTCCGAAAGCATTCGTAGATAATTATCATATCTACTACGAGAAGACTGATAACGGAAAGGTGCATATTGATGACAGCGATATTCCATCAGCTGAAGTAAAGGCATACTATGTGAAGGAGACTTCTTATTATGACCAGAAAACAGCTTCTTTCCATACCAAGGTATTGGCTTTGTGCCCTATCATGACCCGTAATGATGATTTTGGAGATGTAGGAAACAAGTATCCGCTCTTCTGGGTGAAGTATGATGACCTGGCTCCTTTCCTGGCTAAGCAGCAGCTGATGACCAGTAATGTGAACAATGCTGCTGTGATGAGTGCTGAAGATTTTTTTACCAAGAATCTGTATCGGGGTAAAATCTACAAGACCAATAATATGCAGGGCAATACCCTGGCACAATACTGTCCTTCGGATTCAGCCATGGCGAAGGAACAGAAGCGCATAGAGGCTGAGTTGGCTGCCTTTGAGAAGAATATCTGGGGTAATCAGGCTCGGAAGGATTCGCTTGACAGTATTGCCAAGGCAGAAAAGAATATGGATGCCAAGACTCTGAAGAAAAGCCGTAACAGAAGAAGTGGTTCTGCATCTAAATCAGCTAAGACTTCTACTGTTAAAAAACGCAGGACGGGGGGAAGTAACGTTTCTTCTGGTGGCTCGGCTAGGGTAACGGTTCGTAGAGAACGTCATTAAATTATATAAGAATTAAAGTAAATATAGAATGAAGAAAGTTTTATCAGTATTAATGGTTGTAGCAGCCATGATGTTTGCTACAAATGCAAATGCCCAGATTAAGTTTGGTTTGAAGGGCGGTTTGGATGTTACTAACATGTCTTTGAGTAACGATGTATTTGATGCATCTAACAAGACTGGTTTCTTTGTAGGTCCAATGGTAAAGGTTACTATACCTGTTGTTGGCTTGAGCTTTGATGCTGCTGCCTTGTACGATCAGAAGGAAGCTAAGGTTTCTGCTGAGAATGTAGAGACAACAATGACTCAGAAATCTCTTAATATCCCAGTAAACGTACGCTATGGTTTCGGTTTGAGCAGCTTGGCTAATGTTTTCGTTTTCGCTGGTCCACAGTGGGGTATCAACGTTGGCGACAAGAACTTCAAGTGGAATGATTCCAGCTGCTATTCTCTGAAGAAAACAAACTTCAGCGTAAACGTAGGTTTGGGTGTTACCCTGCTGAGCCATCTCCAGCTCTCTGCAAACTATAATATCGCTTGCGGTAAGACTGCTGATGCAACCTGGAAGGATACTACCGACAAGATTGTAAATGGTAACAGTAAGAATAACAGTTGGCAGATAGCTTTGGGTTATTGGTTCTAATCTTGTAAAAGAGCAGGACAGATTATGGGTGAGAACATCGTGTGGTCTCGCCTAGTACATCTTAAAATATATAAAAGCAGGTATCCGATGATGGGTATCTGCTTTTTTTTTGCTAACTTTGCAAGTCGAAAGTCTGAATGGTGGATATTTCAAGGTTAAAGAATATTAGATATGAAGTATGTAGATGTGATATTACCCCTTCCGCTCGACGGAACCTTTACTTATTCTGTCCCTGATGGGATGGAAGGGAAAGTTGTGCCTGGGGTACGCTTGCTGGTTCCTCTTGGTAAAAGTAAGAAATATATCGCAATGGCTACCCAGCTGCATGATGATAAGCCTGCATTCTCCTGCAAACCAGTCGAGGCGGTACTTGACAATACACCTTCGCTGTTGCCTCAGCAGATGAGATTGTGGCAATGGATTGGCTATTATTATATGGCTCCGTTAGGCGATGTCTATAATGCTGCTATGCCTGGTGGTCTGAAGTCTACAGAGAAATTCAAGCCCAAGATGGAACTCTATGTAGAACTTGCCAGTACGTACCGTAGTGAGCAGGCACTTCATGTAGCGCTCAACCTGGTGCAGAGAGCCTTGAAGCAAGCCAAAACTTTAACCACCTTTCTGAGTCTCTCGCATTGGGACAGTCTTGATGGCGATACGCCTAGGGAAGGCATAAAAAAAGTGACCAAGGAAGAACTGATGAATGAGAGCCATTGTACGGCTGCTGTTGTCAAGGCGCTTATCGACAGGGGAATTCTCTTTACTTATGAATTGGAAATAGGACGATTGAATACGAATGGAGAATCTCATCTAGACCTGATTAAACCACTCTCATTGGCACAGCAAGATGCCTATAATGGAATTCTGATGCAAATGATGAAAAAGGATGTCGTATTGCTCCATGGTGTGACATCCAGCGGAAAGACGGAAATCTATATTCATCTTATCAGAAAAGCCATAGAGGAGCATAAGCAGGTGCTCTATCTTCTGCCGGAAATCGCTCTGACCGTACAAATCATGGAACGTCTGCATAGGGTCTTCGGTGACCGGCTGGGCATCTATCATTCTAAATATAGTGATGCTGAGCGTGTAGAAATCTGGCAGAAACAACTCTCAGATCACCCTTATGATGTAATCCTAGGCGCAAGAAGTGCCGTCTTCCTGCCATTTAAGAATTTGGGACTCGTCATCATAGACGAAGAGCACGAGACTTCCTTCAAACAACAGGATCCCGCTCCGCGCTACCATGCCAGAAGTGCTGCCATAGTGCTTGCCAAGATGTATGGGGCTAAGACTTTATTGGGTACGGCTACGCCTTCAATGGAGAGTTATTATAATGCGCAGCAAGGCAAGTATGGCCTGGTAGAGCTGAAAACAAGATACAAAGGTATTCAGTTGCCGGAAATTCAGGTGGTAGATGTAAAAGACTTGCGCCACCGTAAGATGATGAGCGGTCCTTTCTCTCCACAGCTGCTGGCTGCAGTAAGAGAAGCTTTGAAGAATGGGCAACAGGCAATTCTCTTTCAGAATCGTCGTGGTTTTGCGCCGATGGTTGAATGTAAGGTATGTGGTTGGGTGCCGAAATGTAAGAACTGTGATGTCTCGCTCACGTTGCATAAGAGTATCAATCTGCTGACTTGCCATTATTGTGGTTACACTTATCCGGTTCCTACGGAATGTCCTAACTGTGGCAGTACGGAAATCATGGGACGCGGTTTTGGTACCGAGAAGATAGAAGACCAGATAGCGGAAATCTTTCCGGAAGCCAAGATTGCCAGAATGGATTTGGATACGACACGTACACGAAATGCCTACGAACGACTGATCGCAGACTTCTCTGAAGGCAGGACGAATCTTCTGATAGGCACGCAAATGGTTTCTAAGGGTCTCGATTTCGACAAGGTGAGTGTGGTGGGCATCCTGAATGCAGATTCAATGCTCAACTATCCCGATTTCCGCGCCTACGAGCATGCTTTCATGATGATGGCACAGGTGAGTGGTAGAGCTGGAAGAAAAGGTAAGCGTGGCTTGGTGATTCTACAGACCAAGAATCCTAACTTGCCTGTAATCGGACAGGTGGTGAATAATGATTATGCAGGTTTGTATCAGGGTATTCTGGAGGAGAGAAGAACTTTTCATTATCCGCCATTCTTCCACCTGATTAATGTGTATGTAAAACATAAATATGATAAGGTGTGCGAACAGGCTAGCCATGAACTCTGCAAAACGCTGAGAAGCTGGTTTGGCGGCCGTGTACTGGGACCCGATAAACCTGCTGTTGCTAGGGTTAAGACGATGAACATTCGAAAGATTGTTATCAAACTGGAAAATGGTATTGATCAGCAGAAGGTAAGAGAATATCTGAAGTTTGCTCAGCAACAGATGGGAAAGGATCCGAGATATGGAGCTCTGCAGATTTATTATGATGTAGACCCGTTGTAAGTTGTCAGAACAACCTTTTCTCTGGTAGAATTGTGGAAAATGGGATTGATAAATAAAAAGAAAAAGGCTATCCGTTACTTGTTGCAAGAACGGGTAGCCTTTTAATTATGATAATTGTAGTTATGTTTAGAAGTTGATGTCAAGACCTACTGCGAATACGTTGTTGTTACGTGTGTAGTCTGAGCTGTAGGTCTTTCCTATTTGTTCTACATTCTCAGAGGTCTTCTTGTGCTGATAGAAGGTGTGGAAGTAAGCCACGTTCAAGTCCATCTTCTTATTGATGTGATAAACACCACCAACTGCTACAGAGTTTGAACTGACAACGAATGACTTGTCGTCCATGTATTCATCGCTCAAGCCATAGTTGGTATTCTGCCAACCTGTACTCAAGGTAATCTTCTTGTTTACATCTACCTCAACACCGGCATTGTACTCTAATGTACCACGCTTCAATTCCTTGTTGCGATTCTTATAAGATGTTGCATTCTTGTCGTCGAACCAGTGGAAACCAACGTTTACTCTAACAGCATCGATAGGGCTATAACCAATACCGAGTGCCAGATAAGCAGGAATATCACCAGCAATCTTCTTGCCATCCTCATATTCACCGATAGCCTCTTCGAGCTCTGTATCGAACTGAGTCTTCAAGCCAGCCATTGTCTTTACTACATTATCGTTAGTCAAAACTGCTTGAGTAGTATTTGTAGCTACAGCTTGAGCTTTCTCTGGAGTCATACCCTTATTTGTGAACACCTGAGTCAATGTTCCAACCATCTGTCTGGACAAGTTGTCTGGGAGAGCACTGATACTAGGAGCCTGATTTACAGACTTGTTCTTCAAACGTATGCGAGTCTTGAACTCATATTTTGCAGAGAAGTTCCACTTGCCTGTCTTGAAGTCTACACCGATGATAGGAGTAAAGCCGATGCCGCTCTGGTCACAGCTCAATTCAATGTTGGCTGCATTTTCCTTGTTAGGGTCGAGTACCTTGTAAAGAGGCATGTTGCCTACCTTGATGTTTTCAACATATCCATAGTAGTTTGTTGAAGCATAGACGCCACGTACACCTGCAAATGCGCTGAAGTTATCGCAGAATTTATATGCAGCACCTACAGAGAGACCGTAATAGTACTGACGACCATGCATATAGCTATTGTAACTATATTCGCCTTTCTGTCCGAATGCTTGGTCGGTTGTAAACATTTGCATTCCTGGCTGTCCAAGTGTATTGCCCAATACATTGTCAACAGTTCTTGCCAAACCGCAAGCAGCCATTGCTGTCTCTGCTACGATCTTCTCGAAAGAGCCAAGACCATTATCGAAGGTACACTTTCCGCCGCCACCTGTGAGGGCGAAGCTAGCCTGGAGTGACCATCTACCTTTATTATAAGCATACTGGAATGAAGGGATGACAGGCGCAAAAGCCTCACCCTTGAAAGTACGAGGAGTAATCGAATTGTTCACATTGTTTTTGAACAATGCATAATCATTTTCAATGCTACGTGTCTGGTAAGCCAACTGCCAGTTTATGGCAAGATGGTGACCTTCACCCATGAATACAACTCCGGCTGGATTGTAATAAACACCGTCGATACCAATTGAAGCCTCACGGCTCATCATTCTGTTGAATGCTACATGTTGATTGGTGTTGGTGAGCAAACCGCCTGCAAAAGATGGGGTTGCACAAGCCATCGCAATGGCAAAACCAACTAATTTTAGTTTCTTCATCTTAATAATATTAAATAAAAACGTCCGCAAAGGTAATTATAATGTTCTATTTCGCTATTGGTTTTATTAAATATTTAAAACATATTAACGCAAAAAGCCCTTTCTCTTGCACAGATTTTAAAAACTGTGCAAGAAAAAGGACTATAAGAACTTCACGAATTGTATCTTTACTCTTGTTCTTTCGGCTCTTGGCTCGCCTTTTTGCCGGCATTCTGTCTCACGTTTAAGTGAGGATACGAAATACGGGTATGGTAAATAGCCTTGAGTCGTTCGATGAGTACCTGTTTAGCGAGCGCAATGTCGCGGAACGTGATAGGGCACTCCTTGAAGAAACCATCTGCCACCTGTCCGTCGATGAGTTTATTGACGAGGTTGCTGATGCTTTCTTCAGTATATTCGTTCAGAGAGCGCGAAGCCGCTTCAACCGTATCTGCCATCATCAGGATAGCCTGTTCGCGGGTAAATGGGTTCGGTCCTGGATATTGGAACTGCGACTTGTCAATCACCTCTGTAGGGTGGGCATTACAGTAATTAATATAGAAATACTTGGTGATGCCCGTTCCGTGATGAGTAGTGATGAAATCCTTTATGATGCCTGGCAGACCAATCTTCTCTGCCATCTTCAGACCTTCTGAAACATGGCTTATGATAATCTGTGCACTCTCAAGGTCGCTCAACTGGTCGTGAGGATTAACTCCCACCTGATTCTCTGTGAAGAAAACAGGGTTTGTCATCTTACCGATATCATGATAGAGTGCTCCGGTACGTACCAGGAGACTGTTGGCTCTGATGCGGTTGGCAATCTCTGCTGCCAGGTTACCTACGGTAATAGAATGCTGGAAGGTGCCTGGAGCAATCTCACTCAGGTTGCGAAGTAATCCCTTGTTGGTATTTGACAACTCGAAGAGTGTAACATTAGATGTAAATCCAAACATCTTTTCTATAATGTACATGAGCGGATAAGAGAGTAGCAGGAAGATGCCGTTTACGGTAAAATAGGTATACATGCTGGCATCTACGTTGAACACCTGGTTGTCCTGCATCAGCTGAAGGGCAAGATATACTATACCGCTGGCGATAGTCACCAACAGGGCTGTGATGAATATCTGCGAGCGCTTGCTGAGTTCACGCAAACTGTAGATGGCAACAAGACCTGCTACCAGCTGTACGATGATAAACTCGTACTGGTATTTTACAGCTGCTGCACAAATGAGAATCATCGTAACGTGGCTGATAAAAGCAGTACGCGAGTCCATAAACACACGTACGAAGATAGGCGCCATGGCAAATGGGATGATATAGACACTGAAGAAATTGTGTTTCATCATGAGTGACACAAAGATAGGGAACAGTGTAATCATCGCATAAAGCATGGTAATGCTGCGCGGCTTATCAAAATAGTCTTTTCTGAAAAGTGAGAGATAAGAGGTAAACAGCATGACAAGAATGAAGATAAACAGTACCTGTCCGATGATTGTGGTTGTCAGTTCTTCCTGGGTAGAGCTGCGGCGCTTCATCTCCTTATCGAATGAATTGAGCACCCGATAGGTGTTGTTCGTAATCACTTCTCCACGGTCCACAATCTTCTGTCCGCTCATCACCATTCCGCTTGCCAGTGGAATGCTGCTCATCATGTCGGCTTTCTCGGCCTCGCTTCTTTCCTTATCATATATGACGTTGGCTTCAACATAATTGTTAAGGTTGCAACGGGATAAAAGTTGACGCTGGGTTGCCAGTTTCTCATCGTAGAAGATGCGTTCGTAAGCGGCAATAGTAGAGTAGAACGAACCGATAGGTACGCTCTTCACATTCTTTCCGTTGATAATTCGTATCATACTGGTAGAATCTTTGTAGATACGATTATATTCCGTGGTAGCGATGATGCCGGTCTGATAAAGGCGCTGAAGCTGGTGGGCTATGAGTCCCACATATTCTTTTGGCAAACCTGGTACACCTTGGCTGAAGTCGTGCAGGAAACGGCTCACCTGTTCGCTGCCGATGGATTCATTGACAGTATAATAAGGTTGGAATTGCTTCATCAGCGAATCCTGTTCCCGCTTGATGGCTTCATCGGTCTTATAGATTGGAAAGTCAAATTTTGCGATGACAGAACCATACATCCATGGCTTTCCAACATCATACCTGAACATCCTTCCTTCGTTGCGAGGAAGGAACCAAACAATGATAGCAACGGTAATTAATATCAAAACCGTTTTTGTGGCGAAATTGCGCCAATAGTTCTCTTCTGGGTTGTTAAATATGCTCATTTTCCTACTTTTTTCTTACTTATTTCGTTTTACAGTGCGAAAATACGAAAAAAAACGGCTAAAATCGCAAAAAAAGATGTAAATTTGCAGAAAAATTTGAAAATAGCTATAAAAAGACATGGCAGATAGAAAAGTAAGGGTGCGTTTTGCCCCTAGTCCAACGGGTGCATTGCACATTGGCGGTGTTCGTACCGCTCTGTATAATTATTTGTTTGCTCGCCAACATGGAGGTGAGCTGGTGTTCCGTATTGAGGATACAGATTCTCATCGTTTCGTGCCTGGAGCCGAAGAATATATCCTGGAATCTTTCAAGTGGCTGGGTATCCAGTTTGATGAGGGTGTAAGTTTCGGTGGAGAGCATGGACCTTATCGCCAGAGTGAACGTCGTGATATTTATAAGCAGTATGTTCAGCAGCTCTTGGATAATGATAAGGCGTATATTGCTTTTGATACTCCTGAGGAGTTGGAAGCAAAACGTGCCGAAATCCAGAATTTCCAGTATGATGCTCATACTCGTATGCAGATGCGCAACTCTCTGACGCTTTCTAAGGAAGAGGTTGATAAGCTGATTGCTGACGGAAAGCAGTATACTGTACGTTTCAAGATTGAACCAGGACAGGAGATTCACGTGAACGATATGATTCGTGGCGACGTGAAGGTAATGAGCGATATCCTGGATGATAAGGTGCTTTACAAGAGTGCTGATGAATTGCCAACTTATCACCTGGCAAATATCGTAGACGACCACTTGATGGAAATCTCTCATGTAATCCGCGGTGAGGAGTGGTTGCCAAGTGCTCCTTTGCACGTACTTCTTTATAAGGCTTTCGGTTGGGAAGATACCATGCCTCGTTTTGCACATCTTCCTTTGCTTCTCAAGCCAGAGGGTAAAGGTAAGTTGAGTAAGCGTGATGGCGACCGCCTCGGTTTCCCTGTATTCCCACTGGAGTGGCATGATCCTAAGACTGGCGAGGTTTCTTCCGGTTATCGTGAGAGTGGTTACTTCCCAGAGGCTGTAGTCAACTTCCTGGCGCTCCTCGGCTGGAATCCTGGTACAGAACAGGAAATTTTCTCTCTTGATGAGTTGGTGAAGGCTTTCGATATTTCCCGTTGCTCTAAGGCTGGTGCTAAGTTCGACTTTAAGAAGGGTATCTGGTTCAACCACGAATACATTCTGATGAAGAGCGATGATGAAATTGCTAACCTCTTTGCTCCTATTGTTGCCAACAATGGTGTAGAGGAAACTTTGGACCGCGTAAAGCAGGTGGTACACATGATGAAGGACCGTGTGAACTTCGTCTATGAACTGTGGCCATTGTGTTCTTTCTTCTTCATTGCTCCTACAGAGTATGATGCCAAGACAGCCAAGAAGCGCTGGAAGGAATATTCTGCACAGCAGATGACAGAACTTGCTGATGTGCTTGAAGGTATTGAGGATTTCTCTATCGAAGGTCAGGAGCCTATCGTGATGAAATGGGTAGAGGATAAGGGCTATAAACTCGGTGATGTGATGAACGCATTCCGTCTGACTCTCGTAGGTGAGGGTAAGGGCCCGGGTATGTTCGATATCTCAGCCTTCCTCGGCAAGGAGGAAACTCTTCGCCGTCTTCGCAAGGCAATCGAAGTTTTGGGTTAATTCACAATAATTTCTCTCTGAATGGCTTTCTGCTGAAGGCTATTCAGAGAGTTCACGTATTTATAGATAGCAACCAATAATAGTAATATCATGGTCTATAATATCGTAATATATTTCGTACTTTGGGGCATAGCCATTGCAAGCTTGTTCAATGAAAAGGTGCGCAAGATGTGGCGTGGTGAGCGTGAGGCTTTCAAAATATTGAAGCAGAAGGTGGATCCTAACGCTAAGTACATTTGGTTTCATGCTGCATCGCTCGGTGAGTTTGAACAGGGACGACCTTTGATGGAACGCATCCGCAAGGAATATCCGCAGTATAAGATTTTGCTTACCTTCTATTCTCCTTCAGGTTATGAGGTGCGCAAGAACTATGAGGGAGCTGACATCATCTGTTATATGCCGGTGGATACTCGGTTGAACGCCATCCGTTTCCTTAGATTGGTTCGTCCGGTGATGGCTTTCTTTATCAAATATGAGTTCTGGTCTAATTTCCTTCATATCCTGAAGCATCGCAACATTCCTACTTATAGTGTGAGTAGTATCTTCCGTGAGGATCAGGTGTTCTTCAAATGGTATGGCAGAAACTATGCTGGCGTGCTGAAGTGCTTTACCCGTTTCTTCGTGCAGAATGAGGAAAGCAAGCGATTGCTCGAAGGTATCGGTATCAAGGATGTAGACGTGGTAGGCGATACCCGTTTCGATCGTGTTCTCCAGATAAAGGAGGCTGCAAAGAAATTGCCTATTTGCGAGGCTTTCAGAACAGGAGTGGCTTCATCTCAGTCTGCGGATGTGCCTCATCATGATTTCAAGGTATTTGTTGCCGGTAGCTCTTGGCCACCAGATGAGAATATCTTTATACCTTTCTTTAATGAGCACAAGGATTGGCGTCTGTTGATTGCTCCTCATGTCATTGCTGAAGAGCATCTGAAGTTGATTCTTTCTCTGATAAAGGACAAGAAGGTGGTGCGCTATACGCAAACAACTCCTGAAGAAGCTGCAGAGGCTGATGTCTTGATCATCGATTGTTTCGGATTGTTGAGCAGTATGTACAACTATGGTGATGTGGCTTATATCGGTGGTGGCTTTGGTGTGGGTATTCATAACACCCTGGAGGCTGCCGTATGGAATATGCCGGTTATCTTCGGTCCGAACAATAAAAAGTTCCAGGAGGCTCAGGGCTTGCTGAAATCGGGTGGAGGTTTTGAAATCAATACCTATGAGGATTTCTCAGGTTTGATGAGTTCTCTGATGAATGATGAGGCCTTCCTGAAGCAGGCTGGCGATAAGGCAGGAGCCTTCGTGGCTCATTTGGCTGGCGCTACAGATAAGGTCTTGGCAAGTGTAAAGTTGTAATAGCTCCTTTATATACATATAATAAAAGGTCTCATGAAGAAAAGTATTCATGAGACCTTTTATTATATGTATATGTGCCTTAAATCGGGCGATGTACCTTTATTTGATAATACGGTAGTAATCTTCTTTTCTTGGTTTTACGGTATGAGGATGCGCTGATGCATACCCCAACGCTAAGGCACCGACACCCATCAATCCCTCTGGAAGATTCCAATCTTTCATCAGTTTCTTTCCTTCTTCTGATGCGAACATACCGTCTTCACGGTTGATCCAGCAGGAAGAAAGGCCGATAGAGTGGGCAGCAAGCATCATATTGCCTAAGATAAGGCTGCCATCTTTCACACCGTTAACGTTGCTTGCTGGTGCCAGAACGATAACGATAGTTGGCGCTCCGTAATAAGGGTCACTCTCTACACCCATGATTTCTGCGTTCATCTTTCGAAGTTGTGCGCAAATCTCAGGATTCTGAACGGCAACGATGAAAGGTTCCTGGGTTCCATGACCTGTAGCAGCCCATGTACCGGCCTCCAATACTGTCTTCAACTCTTCGTCGGTAATCTGGTCTGCCTTGAAGCGACGAATGCTTCTTCTTTCCCTGATGGCTTTTAAAACTTCATTTTCCATTGTATATTACTTTTTGATGATTCTTATTTAAAGTGATGATTTCTTTCTCTCTTTTATGCAGGGCATCCGCTCAAATCCTCTTCATCCATATACTGGCTGAGAACGCGTGCGATGCGAATCAATCCCTGCATCAGGGTCTTGCGAGGACAGGCGATGTTGAGGCGCAGGTAGCCCTGACCAGCCTTTCTGCCATACATCGTTCCGCTGTTGACGAATACCTTGCCATCGTTCATCAGTTTCTCATAAGCCTCGTCGCTTGACAGTTCGAATGGCAGAATATCGAGCCATGCCAGGTAGGTGCCTTCAAGGCGGGTAACGCGAACCTGTGGCAATTCTGTATTGAAGAATTCCTTTACAGCCTGATAGTTCTCATAGAGATACTGGTTCAGTTCATCCAACCATTCTTCTCCCTCATTGTAAGCTGCCTGTAGGGCGATAACGCCGAATGGGTTTACGTCACAAACCTCGTTGATGTTGATGGCACGGTTGATGCGGCGGCGCAATGTTGCATCCGGGCAGATAATGTTGGCTATCTGAAGTCCTGCAATATTGAATGACTTTGATGGTGAATTCAATACTACGCAGTTGTCACGGCAAGCCTCGCTGATGTTGGCAAATGGAGTATACTGATAGCCCGGCATGATGAGCTCGCAATGAATTTCATCTGCGATGACCTTTACCCCGTGCTTGAGACAGATGTCGTTCATTCGCTCAAGTTCCTCTTTTTTCCACACTCTTCCGGCTGGATTGTGAGGATTGCAGAGGATGAAGGCTGTGGTCTTCTCGTCGGCACACTTGCGCTCGAAGTCTTCGAAATCAATCTCATAAGTGCAGTTGCCCACACGCTTCAATTCATTTTCCACTACTTCGCAGCCGCTGTTGGTAATGCAGGAGAAGAAACAGTTGTATACAGGTGTCTGTACCAAAACCTTCTCGCCAGGCATGCAGATGGCTTTCAGGCAGCAGGAAATGGCAGGTACAACGCCTGATGTATAGAGAATCCAGTCATTCTCTATCTTCCACTGATGGCGGCGTGCGAACCAGCTGGTGATTGCCTCGTAATAAGAATCAGGTACGAGGGTATAGCCGAAGATGCCGTGAGCTACGCGCTTCTGCAGAGCTTCGATGATGCAGGGAGCAGTCTGGAAGTCCATATCTGCTACCCACATTGGGATAACGCCGTCTTCCTTCACCAGATCCCATTTGTATGAGTTGGTTCCGCGACGTTCGATGATTTCATCAAAATTGTATTTCATATTTGTTTTCTATCTATATTGTTTCTTCTATTTATATAGGATAAATACCTTATTTATATAAGATGAATACCTTATTTATATAGGATAAATACCTTATTTATATAGGATAAATCTCTTTTTCTCCTAATTGAAATCTTCGTTCATAGACTTTGAATCTCCGTTCAAAGACATTGAACGTACATTCAAAGCTTTTGAACGGCCGTTCAATGTCTATGAACGGAGATTTCAGTTAAGTGTAAGAACAATTAGTTATGGGAGCAATTAGTTATTTACTTAATTGTTGCCATTTCTATCATTACCTCTTAAGCTGTTTCGATTTATCTGTGATTTCACATGCACCCTTTGGCGCTTTGGCAAACTCAGTATAAGTTACGCTTCCCACTTCGTCTGCCTCGATTCTTCCGGAAATAGGATTCTTGATATTGGTGATACTTCCCTTGATCTGTGCATCGATGTTGGTACAATCCTCGAAGGCACGGTCGCATTCCTTATCAAAGGTACAATCCTCCAGAGTAACATGGTCCATGTAGCAGAGAGGCTGCTCGCCGCTGATGTGGCAACGTACGAACTTGATGTTCTTGCTGTGCCAGGCAAGATACTCACCATTCAGTTCCGAATCATAGACGGTTACATTCTCGCATTCCCAGAAACTGTCCTTGGTTGTAATCTTTGCGTTGTGAATCTCCACATTGTTGCAGTATTGGAACACATACTTGGAGTCACTTTCCAGTCCGTCTACATAGATATTCTTGGAGAACATGAATGGATAAGTTCCATCGTGGAGTTTTACGTTCTTCAGTTTCAAGCCATCTACCTTCCAGAAAGTCTCATCAGCATCTGTGATGTTTACGTTCTCCAAATCCAGATTCTTCATTTCACGGAAGAATTTAGGACCATCGATGGTGCAGTCTTTCATTACCATATTGTCGCTATACCAGATGGCAGAGCGGCTCTCTGGGGCAAAGTAGCAGTCGGTGATGACAGAACCGTCAACATGCCACCAAGGGTATTTGCCATAAAACTTGGAGTTATGGCATTCTATGTTCTTGCAGCACTTGATGCCCGACTCGCCGTCTGTAATCGTAATATCTTCTAAACGCACATCGTGAGCACCGAAGAGAGGGCGCTCGCCTCCGAATGATTTGTTCTTTATCAGTTCCATATTTTCTATTATCCTTTATTATTTGTTATTTCTGTGTGCAAAATTACAAAAATAATGCCAAACTCGTATAACCTGATTTACTGAAAAATGTAACGATATGGCGTATTTGCGGATAAATGGTCGCTGTTAAGGAAAAAGTAAATGAAAAAAGGCTGAATCATGAAGCATTTTCACGATTCAGCCCTTATCGAGTTAACTTCTAAAAATCCGAAGCGGAGAATTACAAGTTAGGGTTCATCTCTTTCCACTCAGCTACTGGAGGAACGATGCCAAGCTCTACGATCTCATCGCGCATCTTGCAAAGGTGCTCGTAAGACTTCTGGAGGCTAGCGAGCTCTTCCTCAGTACCTGTAGGCTCTGTGAAGTGAACACCAGTCTTGTCGATAGTAGTAGGCATAGCCATCATTACGTTCTTGAAACCGAGCTTGTCGTGGTTTACATAGCAACCTGCTGGCAATGTGAACTTCTCACCACCCATAGCAGCCTCGATCATCTTAACTGCGTTGTAAGCTGGGCTCTGGAATGAAGAACGGCCACGGAGCTTGATGATGTTAGAACCACCCTGTACTGTGTGGTGCTTGATCTCTTCCCAACGCTCGTCAGAAAGACCCATCTCTGCCAATGGCTTGCCGTCAACCTTAACCTGAGAAGCAAATACAGCCATCTGCTCGCCGTGACCACCATAAGTGTGAGCGCCAGTAACCTTATCCTGCTGTACACCGAACTCGAGGGCCAAAGCCTGCTGCAGACGAGTAGAATCGAGAGCTGCGAGTGATGTCAACTGGTTTGGCTTCAAACCAGAGTGGATAAGAGCTGTAAGAGCAGTAACGTCAGCTGGGTTGAAGATAACAACTACGTGCTCAACCTCTGGGCAGTACTTCTTGATGTTGTCACCGAATTCAGCAGCGATCTTGCAGTTGCCCTTAAGAAGATCCTCACGAGTCATACCCTCCTTACGAGGAGCACCACCAGAAGAAATAATATATTTAGCACCAGTGAAAGCCTCCTCTGGGTTAACAGTATAAGTTACGTTAACACCTGGGAATGCGCACTGCTGAATCTCATCGAATACACCATGTACACCTGGCTCGAAGATATCATAAAGACAGATGTTTGGAGTAAGACCGAGCATCAAAGCGCTCTGTACCATGTTAGAACCGATCATACCGCCTGCACCGACGATAACGAGTTTGTCATTTGTTAAAAAATTCATAACTACAATTCTTATTTAAATGTTTATAATCTTTTTCTCCTGAAAAATAGCGGAATGTATCCGGAATAAAGTTTGTAAAACTCCTTCTTTTTACTTTCCGACCGCAAAATTAATAAAAAGTAATGTAAATCGTGCATATTTTTGCGCTTAAATTTGTTGTTAATTCTTAAAAATGTTATCTTTGTAATCTCTAATTAGCAAAATGCATTATTTGGAGATAAGTTAAACATTAAATTGCATAAAAATATGAATGAAATCGAATTACGTTTAGCTAGCTTGAGGGAGTTGATGAAGCGTGAGCATCTTTCTGCTTTCATCTTCCCTAGTACAGATGCTCATCAGAGCGAGTATGTTGCCGACCATTGGCGGGGAAGAGAGTGGATTTCTGGTTTTAACGGGTCGGCTGGTACTGCTGTTGTTACGATGACTTCGGCTGCTTTATGGACTGATTCCCGTTACTTTCTGGCTGCGGAAGAACAGTTGGAAGGTACTGAATATCAGTTGATGAAGCTGAAAATAGAAGGTACGCCTACTATTGCTGAATGGTTGGGTAAAGAATTGCAGGAGGTTCAATCTCCTGAGGTTGGACTTGACGGTATGGTCAACTCTTATAATTATGTTAAAGATTTAAGCTATTCTCTCCGTAAGCTCGGTGGAATTACACTTAGAACTAATTTGGATCCTTTGGCACAGATTTGGGAGAATCGTCCTTCGCTACCTGCAAATCCGGTAGAAATCCAGCCATTGGAATATGCAGGAGAAACGCTGGCTTCTAAGGTGTCCCGTATCCGTAAGTCTTTGAGAGAACTTCATGCAGATGGTATGCTCGTTTCTGCTTTGGATGATATTGCTTGGACTTTGAATCTTCGTGGCACAGATGTTCATTGCAATCCTGTATTTGTAAGTTATTTGTTGATTGAGAGTGATAAAGTTTCTCTCTTTGTGGATGATAACAAACTGTCTTCTGAAGTAAAACAGTATCTTCAAGACAATCAGGTTTCTCTCTATAATTATAATAAGGTGGAAAAATGCCTTGAATCATATTCGGAATATAATATCCTGTTAGATGGAAATGAAACGAGCTATTATCTGTGGAAAGCAGTAAAATGCCAGGAAATTGTTGCTGCTGGTTCTCCTGTTCCGGCTATGAAGGCTGTGAAAAATAAAGCAGAAATAGAGGGCTACCGTAGTGCGATGCTTAAAGATGGTGTAGCTATGGTTAAGTTCTTGAAGTGGTTGAAACCTGCAGTTGAGGCTGGTGGACAAACAGAAATATCCATTGATAAGAAATTAACTTCTCTGCGTGCAGAACAGAAACTGTTCAGAGATATTTCTTTTGATACGATTGCCGGATATGCGCAGCATGGAGCAATTGTACATTATGAGGCAACACCCGAAACTGATGTCGTTCTGAAACCGGAAGGCTTGATCTTGATAGATTCTGGAGCCCAATACCAGGATGGTACTACGGATATTACCCGTACCATAGCCTTGGGACCTGTATCTGAAGAGATGAAACATATTTATACCTTGGTTCTGAAAGCGCATATACAGTTGGAATTAGTTAAATTCCCCGACGGCGCATCTGGAACACAGCTGGATGCTGTTGGCAGAGAGTGTATGTGGCGTGAAGGATATAATTTCTTGCATGGTACAGGCCATGGAGTAGGTTCGTATCTCTGTGTGCACGAAGGCCCTCATCAAATAAGAATGGAGTGGATGCCTACACCTTTGAGAGCTGGAATGACCTTGACTGATGAGCCTGGATTGTATTTGGCAGGTAAGTTCGGCGTAAGAATAGAAAATACGGTGCTGATTTCTGACTACCTGTCTACTGAGTTCGGTAAATTCCTGCAGATAGAGCCTCTTACACTTTGCCCTATAGATACTACTCCAATAGATGTTGATATGTTGTTGCCTGAAGAGATTGAATGGCTCAATGATTATCATCAGTTGGTTTATGAAAAATTGTCTCCTTTCCTTGATGAAGAGGAGAAAATATGGCTTGAAAATGCTACAAAACCCATAAAATGAACATTTTAGAGTAAAAAGTTGAAGAAAAACTTGGTAGTTTGATAAAATAGATGTAATTTTGCACCCGCAAATTGTGGCATTGCCATATTTCGCATAGAATAACATAAGTTTAACATAATAAATTAAAAGCAAAAAAATGATTATTGTACCAGTTAAAGACGGTGAGAACATCGAGAGAGCTCTCAAGAAGTTTAAGAGAAAATTCGAAAAGACAGGTGTTGTTAAGGAGCTCCGTGCTCGTCAGCAGTATGACAAGCCTTCTGTTTTGAAGCGTCTCAAGATGGAACACGCCATCTACGTACAGCAGTTGCGTGCAAACGAGGAATAAAAGTAAAAAATCCTCAAAAAATTTGGTAGTTTAAAATAATTTTCGTAACTTCGTTGCCGAAATGAAAAAGGTACGACGTTATGTTGAGTATAGATAAGTTCTTGGAATATTTGCGCTCTGAACTGAACAGGTCACAGAGAACGGTAGAAAACTATCGCGAAGATTTGAAACTCTTTGAGCAGTATGCTAAGAACTTGTCTGAATCCTTCACTTGGGAGTCTGTTGATTCTGACATGATTCGCAACTGGTTGGAGCATATGGTAGATGCAGGTAATAAAGCAACCTCGGTTAATCGCCGGTTGAGTGCTTTGAAAATGTTCTATCGGTTTGCTTTAGTCAGACATTATGTGGAGTCGGATCCCGCTCATAGCCTCAAAGGACCAAAGGAAAGTAAACCGCTACCTCAATTCTTGAAAGAAAATGAGATGGATGAGTTGCTTGACAGGAAAATGTGGGGCGGTGATTATAATAATGTACGCGCACGTACTATTATAATATTGTTCTATGAGACGGGGATGCGATTGTCAGAGTTGATAGGGCTTGATGTTGACGATGTGAACTTTATCAAAAAAGAGATAAAGATTACGGGTAAGGGAAACAAACAACGTATAGTTCCTTTTGGTGACGAGCTTAAAAATGCTCTTTCGGAATATTTGGCTCTAAGAGCACAAAGAGTGATGGTTAGGTCTGGAGCTCTTTTGCTTGCGGATAGGGGCGGACGGATGAGTCCGGTTCAAGTCAGAGAAATCGTGAAAGAGAACCTCGCAAGGGTTTGCTCGTTGAAAAAGAAAAGCCCGCACGTGTTGAGGCATACGTTTGCTACTGCAATGTTGAATCATGGTGCAGGAATTGAAAGTTTGAAAAGACTGTTAGGACATGCGAAACTCTCGACGACCGAGATTTATACGCATACAACGTTTGAACAGTTGAAACGAGTTTATATTGAAGCCCATCCTCGGGCGTAACCTTTTAAAAAATGGAGGTAACTATGGAAATTAAGATTCAGTCGATTCACTTCGACGCTACCGAGAAGTTACAGGCGTTTATCGAAAAGAAAGTCGCCAAGTTAGAAAAAACTTTTGAAGATATACAGAAAGTAGAGGTGCAATTAAAGGTCGTGAAGCCTGCTACTGCCTTGAATAAGGAAGTTCATCTGGAAGTCGCTGTCCCTGGAACCAAGTTGTTCGTAGAAAAGACATGTGATACTTTTGAGGAAGGAATTGATCAGGCAGTGGACTCAATGAAGGTTCAATTGACCAAATTTAAAGAAAAATCAAGGAATCGATAAAAAAAAACTCGAAAAAATTTTGTTGATTCAAAAAATAGTTGTATCTTTGCAGCCGTTTTCCGATAGATGGAAGTTTAGCCGTATTGCGGCTGTAAAGATTGCCTCTTTAGCTCAGTTGGCCAGAGCACGTGATTTGTAATCTCGGGGTCGTTGGTTCGA
>CAKPYB010000038.1 GCA_934202525.1 uncultured Prevotella sp. | reverse complement strand
GAAGTTTCAGGAGTTTCGCCATTGCCCCACTTGAGCCAGGCGAGCATAGACTTACAGATGTGGATACCACGGTCGTTCACGATGTTTGTCTTGATTACCTTGTTGCCGTTAGCCTCCATAATCTGAGCCAGAGACCAGCCGAGGAGGTTGTTGCGAACGTGACCGAGGTGGAGAGGCTTGTTGGTGTTAGGAGAAGAGTATTCGATCATGACGAGTGGGCTATTCTCAGTAACTGGCTTCTCACCGAACTTAGGGTCAGCGTTGATGGTATTCAGGAGTCCTACCCAAGCGGCAGGAGCGATAGAAAGGTTGAGGAAACCCTTCACCACGTTGAAGTCTGCGATGACATTAGCGCAGTTCTTCTTCAGGTATTCGCCGATTTCCTGTGCGGTATCCTCAGGCTTTTTCTTCGACATTTTGAGGAATGGGAATACGACGAGGGTAAGGTTACCTTCGAAATTACTCTTGGTCTTCTGCAGGGCTACCATCTTCTCAGGTACGTCCTGACCATAAAGCTCCTTCACCGCAGCGATGACCGAGCTGATGATTTCGTTTTCTATCTTCATTATTTAATATATCTTTTTTACCGGTAAAATTATCTTTTTAAACTGATTGAAGAGGGATTTGCAAGCTCCCTTTCCGTTTATGCGGCTGCAAATTTACAAATAATAATTGAATTGTGAAAGAAAAATTGCACATTCTTTTGTTTTTTGTTGCATTCTTTTGTTTTTTATTGCTTTTACAACAGAAATGAAGTATTGCGGGGCTGTTAAAAACTGTCTTTAAAGGAAAGAACAGAAAGTATAAATGGGAATAGGAGCAAAGACCCCGCAAAAAGGTTCTTTGCTCCTATTCTTATCTGTTGGTAGCTGAATTTAACTTCCGTGATTTATCCCTCAAGGATAATTGATGCCACGTCTTCTGGCGAATTCCATAGGAGTCCGTCTTGCAACTCGTCGTCGGTAAATCCGTTGAGTGCTTCCTGTGCTTCCCTTGGAGTAATGGCTGGAGTGCCGTCCTCGTTCTTAGTATCGAGCAAAGCCTGCAAGATGG
This sequence comes from uncultured Prevotella sp., assembly GCA_934202525.1. Lineage (GTDB taxonomy): Bacteria > Bacteroidota > Bacteroidia > Bacteroidales > Bacteroidaceae > Prevotella. The sequence continues at coordinate 27,442 of CAKPYB010000038.1, read as the reverse complement.
CTGCTCTGTATTCTTCGATTGTCATCATAATTTTTATGTCGTTTCGTTGTTTATTTTATGATGGCAAAGGTAATGCATTTTTTTGAAAACACCAAACTTTTTTGTCATTTTCTTTTGCTGTACATTGAAAAAGTTTTATATTTTTATATGATATTCTATTCTTTGTTTGTATGAGTGACTATATATATAATAAGGTGTACAGAGTACCTGAAACACTATTTTTGCCGACTTTTTAAGACTAAAAACAGGTCGTTTTCCAACAGAATAGAGACAGATTCAGCCAGAAAACCAGTTCGGGATGACTCGGAGAAGAAGTTGCTTAAATCAGAGAAATCACCTCAAATTTAAATTTTAATTGTTAAAAAAGGCTACGTAGGTGTCTCCTTCCCCCACCAATGCGACACCTATTTGGTAGCAATGCGACACCTACCCCTACCAATGCGACACCTTTTTTGAAAGAAAAATACTATATTTGCACCATGAAAGAAATATTTGTGTTCATGGCGCAGGCATGCATCTGATATTTCCGGAAGTGGGTTCTGACTGGTTGGAAGTCTGGTACTCATCTTTAATGATATTGAATGATAATTTTAGAAGGAATAGGATATGGCAAATTATTTGACAAGTAAAAGACGGCGGTTGGTTGTAAAACTTACATCGATTCTTCCGCTTACTTTTGTGAAAGCAAAAAGAAGATTTAATATCTTGTTATGGGTGCTGTTATGTATCCCATGCCTATTGACCAGTTGCGATCATGATGTTCATGATTGCGAAGGGGGTGGAGGCTTGTCTGTTTCACTTGCATGGACAGATGAAGCCGACGAGGGCACGGAGGTGAAGGACGTGAAGCTCTGGATATTCAATGCCGATGACGGTTCCTTAGTTGAGGAAAAACATTATGGCAGTGCGCAGGAAGTAGCAAGCCAACGCTTTGCTCTTCCTGTAGGGCATTATCAGATTCTAGCTGCCACTAACCTTATAGAACCATTCTTTATCGGTGAGGCTACAAGGGCGACCCTCAACATGAACCAACTCATGTTTGGATTGTCCAATCCAAGTGCCTCTCCCGACCATGCCTATTATGGCGTAACAGACATCGTTATTGACAAATCAAATGTCAACTACATAACAAAAAATGAAATGCGCCATATACTTGCAGAATTGACCATCTTCATTGAAGGAGTTCCTGACAATTTTGCAATGATAGGCAAGGTTCTGAATGTGGCAACCGGACTCCTGCCCCTGCAAAAGAATGAGGATGGAACATTCGGGACGGCAAGCTATACCAAGGAAGAGTGTGATATACCTTTGAGAATCGCAGTGCCTGGCGAAACTTTAAAAACGGAAACATTACGCTTGATGCCGACAGCCAACGGTTTTCATACCACCAAGTTGTTTATCCAACTGATTTCTCCTGGGGGAGTAGTTAGCAACTACGACATCGAAGCACCCGTCATGAAATCTGGCGGCAAGTACAAGATAAACTTGGAATTTGAGGAGATGAAACCTTACATGTATCTTACGAGCACGAAGATAGATGATTGGACTGAGGAATGGATATACCGTGGTGAAATTCTGAATCCGGAAGATTAAGCGACTCTATCATTTAAGCAAGAAACAAAACATAATTATAAACATCAAAAGTAAAAGACAATGAAAAAGAAGACTTATCTCTTTGCCCTGATGGCAATGGCATTGGCATTGGGCAGTTGTTCTGACAACGAGAACGGTATCGGGGGCGAAGCCTCCAAGTATATCACCGTGTCTACCAACATCGGCAGCATGACTCGTGTTGCCACAGATGCAGATGGCAGTCAAACCTTTGAGGAGGGTGATAAAATCAGCGTATATGCCTGGACTGGCGATGCAACTGTTGCTCCAGAGACAAGAGAGCGTGTGGTGAATAACGCCATCAATAAGCTGACTAACGGTTCATGGGTATCCACTCCACAGATGCTTTGGAAGAACAACCGCGACAAGCATTATTTCATCGGTGTATACCCTATTTCAGCAATATCCGACCTTGCTGTCGGAGAATATACATTCGATGAGACAAAGCAAGTGGAAAGCGACCTCTTGGTGGCAGTCAACAAAGATGGCTTATCCTATAATGTCGATGAACAGCAGACGGTTCCACTCACCTTTACCCATGTAATGGCAAAACTTGTGGTGAACCTTACCTATAAGAACCAGTGGGGAGCAGACGGACCTACAGTGGGCAACGTAATGGTAGGTAATGCTGTAAAAAAAGCTACCATCAATTATCTGACCAAGGTTGTAAGTCCTTCAACTGCTAATGAAGACAAAACCAATATCGAACTGCCGGCTATAACCGCCAATAAGCAATATGCATCTATCCTTATCCCGCAGGATGGCATCCAGAAGATTACAGTCAAGATTGGCGGTACCAACTATACTTATGATAACTTAACACCTTTCAAGTTTGAAAGCGGCAAGATTACAACCGTCAACCTGGAGGTAGGACGTGATGGAATTCTCCTGAATGATGTAAAGATTACCAATTGGGAGACCAGTACCCCTATCAACGGCGAAGCACTCGATTAATTTAATATTCAACTCTTAAAACAGAACGATATGAAAGTAATACAATTTTTCGCAATAACAGCCATGGCAGCTGCCATGTTTACAAGCTGTTCTAACGACGAGGAACTGGTACAGAGCAATTTTCCTAGTGATAACATCATCCGCGTTACTGCCGGTGTGAACAATGCCAAGACCCGTGGAAATGAGGCAGGTGGCACGCTCTTAGACAAGGACTTCCTCCTGACCATCGTGAACAAGAATGCCGAGAAGTATACCTATATTAATAAGCAGTTCTCTAAGACTGCCGGTGAATGGAAGTGTTCTGAAACCCTGCTTTGGCAGAATGCCACAACACTGGTAGATATCGCAGCTTTTGCTCCGGCTCAGACAACGGTATTCGACAACGTTTATAAAAATGATGCATTCCAATCTTTCGCTTATAGCGTAGCTGCCGACCAGAGAGATGGAAGTGCCAATAACGACCTGCTTTACTATTATAAAAAAGACTTTAATCCTGGAGATGAACTCGTGGATAAGAAACTGAATCTCCAGTTCAATCACGCTTTTAGCATGATCGATATCGTCGTTACCCTGGGTACCCAGTTTAATGTGCCGAATATTCCGTCAGAAACCCCTATTACAGAGGTAACCGTAGAAGGAACTAAGCTGGAGGCAGATGTAAATGTAACTAACGAAACGGGCATCGTAACCGTCAAGGAATCAGCTAAAGCTACCGTCATTACCGCCACCAAGGGCGCCTTTACCTCTGTAAATAACGATGTTAAAAAGTCATGCACTTCAAAGTTCTCTTGCATTGCCATTCCGCAGACCATTGCAGCCAAGACCTTCAAGATTATATTGAATGTAAACGGCAAGTTCTATGAATGGACTTTAGCAGATGCTATCACCCTGAAAAGCGGATATAAATATACCATCAATCTTACCATGGGTAATGATGTGGCATTGACAAATTCTGAAAGCTTTACCGCTAAACCATGGACTGCAAGCGAAGACTCCGGCAGTTCTATTGAAACAGAATAAGAATCATAAACTTTTAAAAGAACGATTATGAAATATCAGAAAATATTAGGCTTGGTTGCAACTGCCGGTTTGTTCCTGGCTGGTTGTACAACAGATTCCGATACCCAGAATACATGGTTCAGCGATCCGAGTGCAGTTCGCATTTCGGCTTCGGTGGGCAGCACCTTCACACGCAGTAATCCGACAGCAGGACTTGATGAAGGCTTGAAGAGTTTTAATTCTGGAGATAAGATTGGCGTAACTAATGGTGGTACATCGGTCATCTATTCCTTCGATGGTACCGATTGGTCGCCGGGTAGTAATACCGATTATCTGGTATGGGATACGAAGAATATGTCTTTCCAGTGCTGGTATCCAGCCGATGGCAAGAACTCCTTTGATAAGGGCTATATCCAGGCAGATCAGAGTGATGCCCAAAAGATTGTGAACTCAGATTATATGGCAGCAGAGATAAAGCCTGCTTCTATTCCGGAAGATAAAGTGCTCAAGGTAGAACTGGAGCGCAAGACTGCCCGTCTGACTCTTAACATCAGTCACTTTAACGCTCAGTTTGCTGATGTTGCAAAGATCGATCATGTCAATATCATAAGCAAGGCATCTACTGATGCCGACGAGGCTTCTACCGTCACCATCAATCCTTTCCCGGTTGCGAGTGAAGCTAGTGAAATAGGTAAAGTAGGTACTACCTATACAGCCCTGGTGGCTCCTGGAGCTATCGAGGCACAGCTCTATTTGCCTTCAGGAGAAGCTGCCACAACTCCTCTTGTTGTCAAGACCAGTGCCCTGGAAGCTGGCAAGAGCTATACCTACAACCTCATTGTGGGTAAAGATGCTGTAACCATTGATGATATGACTGTGGCAGAATGGAAGCCAGGAGAAACTACTGGTGGTGAAGCTCTGGAGAGACCGGATTATTTGACTTTCACAGCGGATGCATATCAGTATTTTAGGATGGCATGCACTGGTGAATATGAACTCTCTGGCCTAGAGTATTCCGTAAACTTCGGAGAATGGAAAAAATATACTTCCGGTAATTATGTTACGTTTGGTGGAAAGTATGGTGATCTCCGCTTGCGTGGTACAAATGTAACTGGTACAGCAGAAAATGAAAAAAAGTATGCTACTATCAACCTCTCCCGAGACGTAAAAGTGAAATGTACAGGTGATATCCGTACATTGCTCGACTACAATGATTACAAGAATGTTAATACTGCCAATGCCCGTTTCTGTTATCTGTTTTACAAATGTGCTGCATTAACCTCTGTTCCTAAATTGCCAGCCAAGGATTTGGCAGATCGTTGCTATCATAATATGTTCGCAGAATGTACTGCTATAGAAAAGGCTCCGGAATTGCCAGCTACAAAATTGAAAGAATACTGTTATTATTGTATGTTTGATGGTTGTACAGCTCTAACAGAGGTCCCGGATTTACCTGCCGAGGATTTGCCAGAACAATGCTATCACTGGATGTTCTTAGGTTGTAAGGAACTTGTAAAGGGTCCAAAAATTTCAGCTGCAACAATATCACAATACAGCTGCTATGGAATGTTCTCTAGTTGCGCGAAATTATCTTCTGTCGCATTATTAATGCCAAACGATGAAATTGAAAAGAATGTTCCTTATGGTCTTCAAAATTGGCTGGGTGATAACACAGGAACAAGTGCAACTACCCGCACTCTCGTAGTAAAAGACAAAGCGGCATACGATGCATTGAAATCAAAATCATATCTCCCATCTCAATGGCAGATTGGCTCATCATGCACCGTACTGGATGAAAGCGGTAACCCTATAACAGAATAAGAAGTTAAGTTAAGAAAACTAACTCGCTCTAAATTGGACTTTGATTGAAAATCAAGAAGTTGGTCGTTTGCCTATATTATATAGGTAACAATATGGAAACGAGCGGACTTCTGCTCGTTTCTGTATTTTGCAATATGCAAAGAACGCCTTAATTCGGGGACAAAGATACGATATTTTTCTAAATATCCCATGATTTACAAGAGGAATTTTATGAAAATTAGAACTTTTGCGTAAAATCTGATGCTTACCAACACAATATGCATCCAAAAACAAACAGCAGGTATTCGGATATAGTTTATCCGAATACCTGTTGCCATAACGTTTTATTGCTGAAGATGATTCTGACATCGGCTTTCATGTACTGTTGCAACATTGGGGTATTTTGTCCCTGTGTGCTCACTGTGGCTGTAGCCATAAAATTCATGTTGACGTATCATAGGAAAAATCATATCATTTATATTAAAAATTAACTTTCTATGTTTTCTGTCTGCAAAAATACAATAATTTATGTGACACATAAAGAAATATATATTTTTTAACTAGAGAATCTCTAAAAGAAATTCTGTGGATTAAGTTTACCCATTAGAAAAATATTGGCAAACTTCATCACACAGAATTTTATTTTTCCGCTTTGTTGCGGAATCATGTATTGAGAGAGTTTATAGTCTATCTATTTCTTCACTTGCAGCACTTTCGCCCTTATAGCGTTTTTTGTCTTTGAATGTATATCTTACCAAGAGGCTGATGCGGCGACCATCCTTGAAACTGCTTTTGTCGAATATGTAATCTGAGGCATATCTTGTCTCTCGTTCTTTTGTGCCGAGGATATTGTTAAGACTCAGCCTTACCAACCATGCATTGTCAGCAAAATGCTTGGTTACTCCTAGGCTAAACCATAATGCCTGTTTAACCAGATATTCCCTCATGTTTCCATCAGAATTGTAACTTAGCAGTACGTAAGGCATCCAATGGTGGCGCAAGTTGAAATAGCTGTTGAACGACATTGATATGTAAGGCTTGTCATTCTTGATTTTTCTTCCATCCGTATTATTGAGTGACATATAAGTTCGCATCATGTTAAGGTTGAAATATGGTTCCCAAACACCCACATTCGTATGATAAGCCAAACTTGCATTTACTGCAGAATAATGTGGAAAATTTTCAGGCTTTGACATTGCTACCAATGGGGCTGCCTGCTGAATGATATTCGTTGAGATGATGTAATCTTTTATCCTTTGATAATCGACTGAGAAACGCAATTGATGCCATTGCAACGAATAGGATATATCTGTCGTATATTGTGGAAGTAGCCATGGATTACCTGCCTCGATGGAATAACGGTTAAAATATTCTTCGCTGTTTCTAAGTTCGTAATAGCTTGGACGTTTTACCTTGGTTGTCATACTTAATCCCATTTCGACATTCTTTACAGGCAAAGACAATGAGAAGAAAGGATAAAAATGACGATAAGTCTTATCCACCAAGCTATTTTGGGAGATGGCATCACGATACAGCATACGAAATGACTCAAATCGCATTCCCAGTTGGGCAGACAATTTGGCGATAGATACATTGCATCCGGCAAAGGCGGCGAGTTTTGTTTCTTCTGCATGAAGACGACTCGTTGCGCTTGACTTCTCGTTTTCAAGGCTCTGATAATCTTTTTCTTCTTCCACATAACTTGCATCAGCACCTATGTTAAAAGTCAAGTTTTTGTTGGCTTGATAATTGATTTTCATTTTCCCTGCATAGATGTCGTGAGTAGTCTCATTTTCATTTTTCACCTCATGCGCATCCGTCATGCTTCCAGACTCTTGATTAAGACGGCTATCTGCAGCTTTTCTGCTAACATAATCAGCATTCAACGTCATTTTCCATTTTTGGGAGAATTTACCATCGTAGAAGATGTTTCCTATCCATTGATCATAGTTTGCATGAGAATGGATGTTAGAGGATAAATCTTCAAACAGAAGATTGTCATGAAACATTTGGCTGGCAGAATGTCCTCCCCACTTGTCCGTTTCCTTGGAGTATGACAAACTTGCGCCAATGGTATGATTCTTTGCCAATTCTGCACTGATACCTCCGTTAATGGTTTGATTATAATAATTGGAATTCCATTTAGGCATATCACTTTCCATATTCCAGACAGAATGATCAGCCAAAGTCTGTTCCTTATTGGTTTGATCTGTTTTATATCTACTGCTTGAATTGGTAAAAGAAAGGAATCCATTTATGTTCTCGGTATCGTAAGTGAGCTGCACCTGTTCCGAATCAGAGTTTTTTCTGCCTTGGCTGTCAAATACAGAAGTTCTGATGCCTAATCCTCCATCAACCTTATGTTTCAAGTTGATTTTAATGACAGCATGAGTGTCTGCATCATACTCTACCCCAGGATTGTTGATTACCTCTATCGTAGAAATATCCTTGGAATTCAAGCGGCTCAACTCACTTTTGTCCCTCATCTTACGATTGTTGATATATACATCTGCAATTCCCCGTCCAAAGACAGAATAGCTGCCATCGCTACCTGACACTGTTGGTAATTGCGCAACAACATCATCGGCACTTCCAAAATCGCTTAATACAGATTTCTGAACATCCACGATAAGCTTTGTTCCGTCTGACTTATAAATCTTCCGATGACCTTTCACGACTACTTTTTGTAGATTTAGCGTAGCTTCGCTTAAGGCTATTGTACCTATTTTGCCAGTACTAAAGATATTGCGATAAGTGTTATATCCTACACATGTTACTTTTACAATAGCCTTTTGAGCATTGCAAGGTATTACAAATTGTCCGTTTTCATTGGTCACACCACCAGTAATAAACGAAGAGTCATTGACATTCAGAAGTGAAACATTGGCGAAATCGACAGGTTGATGATGAGTGTCCACGATGCGTCCCATCATTCTGTTAGAAGCCTTTTGGATACATTCAACGATAATAACATTATCCACTTGTTTCATCTTGATAGGATAAAAGCCTATCAAGTTCATGATGGCATCTGGAACACTTTCATTTTTGATGCTCTTTGTCACCTTGAAATCCTCCAACTCGTCATACACAAAGTTGATGACATACTTATCCTGTCGAGCATTCAAATCCTTCAATGCCGCAGAGAATGACACATTATTATATTGTCGGGTAATGCGTTGGGCAGACATACCCATGCTTATCATCAACAACATTAAGTTAAAAACAATCTTCTTCATAACTTACTCCACTCTTAAAGTTCCATCCACTTCCGTTATCTGTATGCGCTCAAAAGCATTCAATATTTCGAGATTCTGCTTCAATGTCTTAGTCTTGTCCCAATTGAAGAAGATACGAATATGCTGTGATTCAGCTTTGCCGAATTCCACCTTGACATGATAGAATGCAGCAAGCTGCGACACGACATCGCCCAACTCGGTATTGTCAAAGACAACAGGTTTGAGGTCGAGACTATCAGCCTTCTCCGTAGCACTCACCTTGATGTTATCCATCTTGTTCAAATCAGAAGTAGAAGATACTTGCTCCGTCTTGGCTTGTTTAGCCTCATCCGAAGAAGAGAAACGGAAAATGCCTGAATGAATTGCAGCGAAAGTAATGCCTGAGAGGAAAACAATGCCAATGATGGATGCTGCTATTTTCCAGTGATTGCTGGATGTTTTATCAGAAGCTTCGTTGGCCTTTAATCCTTGCTTATCAGCAAACTTCTTCCACGCTTCGTCTACATTCACTTTCTTTGGATTTCCTTTTTTCATCGCCATCCTAACCATCGCCATATCGTGAAAGAAATCCTTTACGTCTTCATCGGCAAGCAAACGTTCCACCTGCTCGTCGGTATAGCGATCGGGATGCTCCTGCATATCGAAGAACATCTGTCGCTTCTCTTCTTTACTCTTGTTAAATTCCTTGTTTGTCATTGTCTTGCTCATTTAAATTGTTCCTTAATCCAGTCCATCGCCTTCGAAAGATGGTTGAACACCGTCACCTTGCTCACTCCCACTTCATCAGCCACCTCCTGATAAGATTTCTCCTGAAGATAGCGCAGACGGAAAATGAGTTGTCGGATAGGCGGTTCCAGGTCTTCGATGAGAAGCATCAGCTGGTCGAGTCTCTCGTCGGTCTCTTCCGAGAGAATCACGTCGGCATCATCCAGCAGCAGCTTCGCTACCCTTTCCTTCACGCTCTTATGGGCTATCAGGTTGAGACAGCGGTTGCGGACGCTCCTCATCAGGAATCCTTCCTCACTCTCAGGCATCAGGACTACATCATCGGCAAGAATCGTGGTAAAGACTTCGCTCACTACATCCTTGCTTTCATCGTCATCGGAGAGGATGCTTCTGGCCAGATTGTACATCTTCCCGTAATGCTGACGAAACATTCTTTCTATGTCCTTTTCCTGTTTCATACACTATCTATACAGTTGAACCAAGCAAAAAACTAAGCAAAACAATAACTTTTTTCTATAAAATATTCAAGTTTTGCAAGTTCAGAAGTTAAAGGAGTTATCACTCCCTACGGTCGTTCGGGAAGTTAAGAGACAATAGTCTTCTAGCTTAAGCATAGGACATTTGTCCCTTAACTTCCCTCTAACTTCCCTAACTTCCCCACATGCAAAACTTCTGTTAAATGACAAACATACAGGAACAAGACTATTCTCTGTGGAAATGCTACATTAAGACAAAGAATACTACCTTTTTGTTTTTATCAGTATTTTATCTGCCTTTGCGTCTTAATGTCCCATTCTTGATGTATCTACAGCCTTTACGTTCTTTTCCTTGTAGCCACCAAACTTATAGATAACTGCAAAAGTGACAGATGCCCAGTTATAGTTTATCTTCATTCGGTAGTCTTGGTTGCCTTGTACGGAACGTGTGTCGTATAGGTTGTTGAAGATGTTGCTACCATTAAGGCGCAATCCCCATTTACCATCATGCGACGACCATTGCAGTTTGGCATTCATTCTGAAAATAGGACTTATGTCGTAGACTCCTTGTATAGCCTTTGTTTGATAGAAAGGATTAAGAATTAGGCGCAAGTCTTGTGTTTGGCATAGTTTTATAGATGCCGTACCTCCAAGTGTAGCTGTCAGTTTCTTGCGATTGAATGGCAAATCGAAGAAATAGTCACTTTTGTCGTGTTTGTAGATTCCAACGGCAAACACATTGCCATTGAGCCATTTGCCTGCATTGAATATGACTGACGCCTGCAATCCATAACTATTGGAATAGTCGAAGTTGGTTTCCTTCATTATCACAGCCATGCGTTCTGTGGTCTGATATGGCAACTGTACGAAATAGTCGGGCTTCAGACTTGCAAAAGCCATCAGCGTATAACGTCGCTTTATCTGCCACATCAGGTTGACATTATAATAAGCGAAGGGTTTCAAATCGGGATTGCCATGTATCTCTGAGTATGTTGAAGAATAGAAAACGTTACTCATGGTCGACCAATAACTCGGGAACTCCGAATTGGAGCTGAATGATAGATTGAGCAAGTGGTTATCGTTGACGTTCCACAAAGCATTGAGCGTAGGATACACGCGCCACTTATCCCAAATCGGCGAGTGGTATTGCTCGGCAGCAACGGATGCTTCAAGACTAAGGGCCTTGTTTATCTGCTTGCTGAATCCCGCGTACAGGTTCCATATCCGCTCATTGAGGTCCACGCTGCTTGTCCCATCGGGCAAAACGCTCCCATCCTTGTTGATGGTGGTCTGATAACTCTTGTTGCTTGTGAATTGCCCTTTCACACCATACGACAATCCCCAGCCGTGTGCCAACAAATGGGTTTGATCGGCTGTGAACATCCATTTGTTGATGGTCTGCTCACTGCCGCTTGTCAGGTTGCGTTCTGTTTCCGACATGCTTTCATCCGTATGCATCGTGCCGTCGAGGGCTTGTTGCTGAGGCGTGCGATAGTAGGTGTACGAACCGTTAAGGGTGAGTCCGAAAGGAAGCGAGTAGTTAACATCCACATTGTGCAGATACTCATGACTGTCATGATGCATTCCGCTAATGCTCGATCCTGTGGTGTTGCTGTTTGAGCACCTCTTGTCCCAGTGTCCTGTATAGGCAACGTCGAGACGATGGTTCTTACTGAAAGCATAATTCATCCCCAGTCGATAGTTGTGTGTAATGCCAAACGACTTCTGTCCTGTTTCGTCATTATAATAAACACGATTGTTGCCAAGTGGATGATTGGCTATGCGTGAAGATTCACCGTATGAATTGCCGTTTACATATTTATATTGTGCGTCAAGTCCAAACTTGCCTCTTTGCAAGGAAAGATATAAATCGCCAAAACCTTTGGCGTATTTGCTTTGCTTCATGCCGCCAATGACCTGCCCCGAAAGCTGATTGGTACCAGCATAGTCTTTCGTAATGATGTTGATAGCCATACCACGCACATGATAGCGAGCAGGGGCAGACAGCATTACCTCGGCTTTTGCCAACTGTGCGGCAGGCATTGCCTTCAGACGCTCTGTCAGTTGTTCCTGCGTCAATGTGGTGGCTTGTCCGTTGATAATCAACGTTACTTCATTGCCGGAGAAGGATATGCTGCCTGTGGCATCGCTGACACCAGGTATGCGTGTCAATGCCTCGTAAGCGTTGTCGGCAGGCAATTGTTTTAAGAGTAGCGGCATATTGTACGACAGCATACCCCGCTCTGCCTTGACAATGGGGCGAGAACCTTTTACCATCACTTCTGGAAGATTGTGCAACATTGTCTCCATTGTGAGCGAATCCGTTTGCGTCAGAGTTTGAGCTTTCACGTTGGCAACAGAAAGCAGAAATAATCCTAAAAGAAATATCTTGTTGACCATATTTTATCTTTTTAAGTTATCTATTTAATTGCACCAAAACGAAAGCAAACTGCAATTATTTGCCTCATTTTGTATTCCGATTGCAAAGGTATAAATACTTTTTGAAACAACATAATTTTAGGAGGATGTTTAAATTACATTAAACAATGTTATTCGTGCTTACATTTTGCATAATAATACAAAAATAACATTTTTACTTACTTTTTTTACGGTTTACCTGCATCTTTATTCTATTTGATTCATCAATAAGTTGTCTTGCTATACTATCTTTATATGATGCTACCTCAACCATTTTATGGTGTTGATAGACAGAATCTTCATAAACATCAACTCTGGTTCTGAGCTTGTATATCACATCTTCATCTCGTTGCACATTGAAATGCTTTTCGATGTAGCGAATATTCGGGTCATCAGATGGAAGAACCATTTTCAATGCCCTATATTTCAAGTCTGCCTCCTCCCAATCTTGATGCTCTCGCCATTGGGTGAGATTGCCCCAAATGGAAATGACAAGAGATAGAGCCAAGCCACCTATGAAAAGAAGAACATTCTTTGAGGTTGGCTCGAAGCGATGGGTTACAACCTTCTTTTGAGGTGATTTGTTCATTACTTCAAGTTTATCTTGCAATGTCTTTGAGAAAACATCATTCCCTTGTCTCATCTGCTTGACTGCATCAACCAAGAACTTGCTTCGCTGCTCATTTTTGCCAAGTTCAACCTTAATAAGGTCAGCAAAAACAACAATGGCATCTCTTAATTTGGATATTTTACCTCTGACTTCCTCTTCCTTGGTAAACATCGCATTGATTGACTTATCCAACTTGGTTATGTCATTACTTGCAGGAACGGTTTCCGCTCCTGCGTTCTTTGTGGAGACAGAAAGTTCATCGACTTTCTGCTCCAATCTCTCAACTGTGCCGTAGATGGCTTCCAATAGTTCTTCTTTCATCTTTCTTTTGTTGTTTGAATGGTTTGTAACTTGCATCAAAGGCTAAAGCCTCTTCTGCGTTTCTTCTTTTTCTTCTTGACTGATTCGTCCTCTGGGAAAGACTCGAAGGTCTGAGCGTTGGCAGAAGCAAAAAGTCCAATGGAAGAAATGCCGTCCCAAGGATCTTGGCTGCTATCCGACATAGATGGCTCATGGTTGCTCTTGTGATAGCCTTGCTCGTATTGCAGAGTAGAGCTGGATTTTGGTGATACATGGTTCTCCATTCCCTCAAACCTTGCATTCAGCTTGCCAAAGCTATTGCCTCGGCTAATTTGCGTACCCTTGAAACTATATCCGTCCTTGCAGAATCGGATGCCTTGCACCTTGGTTCGCTCCTTGTCCTTATAGACAAGCTCCAAGAGAACACCTCGCTTTGCAAGTTCATTCTTGAACTTCTGCCAACTATCAGCGCCTTTCAAGGCATCCTTGACGGCATTGTGAATCTCGTATTTGGCACGCTCAGCATTGCGTAACTTGCGAGTATTAGTATTGCTCTTGTCCGTTCCATAAGTCAGTCCATACTTGGATTTTAGAGCCTTGGTCACCTGCTCATTACGCCTGTAATCATTCCTGTCTGATATGAGTTTGCCCTCATTATTGATGCGGTTATATACGATATGACAATGTGGATTGTCCGTGTTGTGATGCCTTACGATAATGAATTGGGTATCGTTGATACCCATCATTTGCATGTATTCAAGGGCTATCTTAGCCATGAAATCATCCGTCAAACGTGGCTTGTCATCGGGCTTGAAACTGAGTGCAATGTGTCCCACAGGCTTCTTAATCCTTGGATTTAGCTGTCTTTGCAGCTCAAAACTTTGTACTATCTCGGCATTCGTGCCGAGTAACACTCCATCGGATGCAAGGATTTTCGCCTCGTCCTTGCCTGTAACATAGCGGATGCAACCAGCAAATGAGCTGCCCTTCTTTAGCTTGCCTATCATGTGGCATCCTCCTTTCTGCCCATACTGCTTGGCTTCGGTTTATAACTTGCTTGGCGATACTCGCCAAGGATGGCTTTCAATCTTCTCAACAAGTCCACCACATACACATGGGTTTCGTGGAAGCCTCTCTGATGCGACAGCTTGGTAAGTTGGTTGAGGTTGTTCGCCATGCCTATGAGACTCTTAGCGATGGCTACCGTCTCTGCGTTGTGTCCGCTGACCACCTCGCCGTTCAAGGCGGACTCACGGATGTACTCCGCCAACTTGCGGTTGGCTTTTCTCGCCCTCAGTCTCAATGCCTCGTAGCTTGGCTTCGAGAACTTCACCGTGACAGACTTCGACAGCTTGCGAACCCTGCCTGTGGGCGGTCTTCCGCCCTTTTTCTTGTCCTGTTCATGTATGCTTGTCATTCTATACACTGTTTACAGTTGGTACACTCACTTTCTGCGACCGTCGGGAGCAAAATTCCTCCGCCCTCATGGTGGAGCGAGGCGTTTTGGGGTTCCCAAAACATAACCTCGCTCCCTCTCAGAACACGTTAGTTGGAACTACTGCCTTTCAGCTATCCACGCCCAAGGTCGCAGACCTTAATTCTCACAATTTGCGCCAAGCCTCGAAGTCCTCTTCATAAAGGCTTAGGTGGTGGCGCACGATGTTCTCGATGATGCCCGATACGCTCATGCGTCTCCCTCCGAGGATGCGGACGACACGATCAAGACGGTCTCGTACATCGGAACTGACGAAGACTGGCTTGCGGTCGTCAATCCTTGGAACTTGGAGGAAGGTCTGCTGATACTCCTCTAATGTCGCCTTGCGCTGCTTGCCACTGATGCGCTTCTGCGGATTCGGTGGCGATTGAGCCTCGTTCGTTGATGTTTCCTCTCTATAGGGAGTTGTTGCAGCAACTTTCTCTACAATTGCTCTCAACTCTGGGTTCTCTACATCATCATAGAGAGAATTACAACTACTTGGATTGGCTTTGTTGCCATACGTAGATGGTTTAACAAAATCCAAATACTCTTTTTCCATCAGCTCCTTTTGCTCAGGAGCCAAGACTACATCTTTTGTTCTTGCCATAGCTTATGCTGTTTTATTTGTTAGTATAGTGGTCACGGTTTGCACCATTGACCGATTGTCGGGTGCAAAGTAAGTGTACTGAGTGCAGCCATGCAACTGATTGGGTGTAACGTGGCAATTTAGTTGTGGCTTGCTTATTTGCATACCGAGATAGTTGTGAGAACTTCAACGTATTTCTCAACTCATCATTGTTCATGTATTCGTTGCAGTCGTGCAAGTTTTTCTTGTTGTTTTTGGCGTTGAAGTCGGCAAACCCCGGCAACATACTGCCACAGAAATTGAAAACGCTTGTTTTTAGATTGCCGTGCCTTATCTTTGCACTCACAAACGTGGAGCACAGCATATGCGTGGAGCTTTGCGACATATAACATAGTATTAACTTAGAAAAAAGAAAAGTATGGGATTCATCGTATTCGAGGAAGAGGCATTCAACTATCTTGATGCCCAGTTGGAGAACTTCGTGAAGCGCATGGACAGAATCCGTGAGCGCAGTGAGGACAAGACCATGAACAAGTGGCTCGACACGCAGGACGTGTGTCAGACGCTCAACATCTGCCCACGGACAGTGCAGACGCTTCGGGACAACGGAACTTTGGCTTATACGCAAATCAGCCACAAGACCTACTACAAGCCGGAGGACGTGATGGCTATCATAGCAGTAGTGGAGGACAAGAAAAAGGACATGCGCTTTCGCAAGCGCACAGGTTAGGCTGTCAATATACAACAGCCACTTTATCCAATGCAGCAAGTAAACCGAGTAACGTAAGTATCAACAATAAAACGAGACAACTATGAGCAATGAAGTAATGACAAGAAACAGCGAGTGGATGAACCACATCGTGAACCACCTCAACCGAATGGTTGACAATTTTGAACGTGCCGTGATGAACTACCGCCCCATGCTTGGCGGTGAGCGCTTCATGACGGACAAGGAGCTTTGTGCCAGGCTGCAACTGAGCCGAAGAACCCTGCAGGACTACCGAAACAACGGTGTCATCCCGTATATCCAGCTTGGCGGAAAGATACTCTACCGCGAGTCCGACATTCAGAAGATTCTGATGGCTAACTATCGTGAGGCGTACAGAATGAAGGGCTTGTAGGAGAAATACATGTCCTTGATGAGTGGGGTGAAATGAACAAGGCGACAACGTATAACTTACCGAGCGTGGCTGTTATAGGTTGTCGCCTCGTTTTATTGGCTATACCGAGTTGGTCGTGTTTGCCGGGTATCATTTGTGTTACCTGTATAAATCTAATACCATGCTAAAACACACTGCGGTGGTTCGCCCAAGTGGCTGGAGGCGCAAAGCCTCCAAGGAACGTTGCTTTATATGGCTGTTCTATGCCATTGCGTTCTCTGTAAAGATACAGACCAGTTTAGTGCGGCTTGTCTGCTTGCCGATGACGGACTGCATGATGAACTCCCGAAAGGCTCTGCTCTCAATGCTGTCAATACGGAAGGCTACCGCAATGACGAGTTCAAGGCTATACACATCATAGCTGATGCGGTCGTTCTTCCTGACATGACGGCGTACACCCTGCTCTTTCAGAATGCCATCCTTGAATACAGCCTTGACAGCCTTGCGCACATAGCAGCCGAATACATTATACATGTCGGCAATCTCCTGCATGGTCATCCATACAGTATCGGTCGGCATGGATACCGTTCCGCTCTCGCTGATAGTTATAACTCCTCTGTTCATTTTCCAATAGTTTTTTCGTTCGATAATCTGTTCCTTTCTCGCTTGGCAATAAGCTTATCCATGTCATTTGAAATCTTCTGCTCCGTCACCTGCGCATAGACCTGTGTGCTTGTAATGTCTGCGTGTCCCATCATCTTGGCTATGCTGCCGATGGGAATGTCCTCGTTGAGCATCAAGACTCCGAATGTATGGCGGCTGGCGTGGAATCCCAACTTATTACTTATGCCAAGCACCATTCCAAGGGTATGCACATCAAGATAGATGTCTTTCTTCTCACCCAGTGGAAAAACAGGCTTGCTGTCGTCCGTGGTATTGTAGAGCGAAAGAATCTTCTCGGCTATCGGATGGAGCGGCACGAAGAACTCCACGCCTGTCTTCTCTCTTTCCTTGCGGATGAACTTCCTACCCTCGGAGTTCTCACTGATATGGTGAGGGTACAGTTTCTTTACATCTATATAGGATAAGGAGGTGAGCGAGGCAAAAATGAAACATCTGCGTGCAAGCTCCGTTCGCTCGTCAGCCATCGGGGTAGAGAGCATCTTGATGAAGTCTGCCTTGCTGATATGGGTCATCTTCGGGGCTGCCTTCTTCTCATACCCTATCTTGGCTATGGGATTGAAGCGGATAATGCTCCTGTCCACTGCCTTGTACATCAACATGTTCAGCCAGAGAAGGCAATGGTTCACGTAGCTGTCGATACGTCCCTGGTCTCGTTTCAGGAATAGCTTGTATTCCTCCCCGAAATTCTCGTCTATGTCCTCAAAGGCGATGTCGTCCTTATCCAACGAATGGACAAAGGCTCTCAGGTTCTTCTGCCATGTCCGCTTGTGCAGAAAGGTTTGTCTGGCTTTTGAGGTTCGATACCATTCCACGATGGTATCACCAAAGTTCAGCAAGAACCTTCCTGTCGTGTCCTTGTCCTTCAACACAGCCTTCAGCATTTCCACGGTGATGATGCCATTGGTGGTAAGAAGTGAGTTGTATTTATCCTTGACCTCAGCAAGGAAACTTGCCAATCGTCCGTTGTCCCTTGCGTTCCGTACCTCTCCCTTCTTGGCGTTCCACTCCTGTGGGGTACAGGATATGCCTGTGGAAATGGCTGCACTTTTGCCGTCAACGGTGATGCGGCAAAGTATGTTGGCTGTTCCGTCTGCCTTCACCTTCTGTCTGTTGATGTAAGGCAAAATTGAAAATGTACTTCTGCTCATAGTTGTTGTCCTTATTATAATAATGTAGTTGAACTGTGAAAAGAAAAGTTGAAAGCCTTGGTCATAATGCGAGAACGAAGTCCTTCTCGGTTGCAGCGATGAACTTGTCCATGTCCTCAAACAGCTTCTTTTGGGTCACTCTCGCATACCGCTGCGTCATCTTCACATCCTTGTGACCGAGCATCTTGCAGATGGTCTCCATCGGCACACCAGCCTCCAGCGTAATGAGGCTGGCGAACGAGTGTCGTCCCGAATGGTAGGAATAGGTCTTGCTCGTTTCCGCCAACTTGCAGATGGTGATGAGATCGATACGAACACGATTCGTGCTCAGCAATGGGAAAAGGGTATCTCTTGCCCCGTCCTCGTATTTCGCCATCAGCTCCAACGCCTCGGGCAGGAGTTTCACCCTGGCAAGTGTTCCGGTCTTCTTGCGGTTATAGACGAGCCATTTGTCGCCATCCTCCAACACCTTGACATTGGCTTTCGTGATGGAAACGGTGTCTATGAAGGCTGTTCCTGCATAGCAGGCGAAAAGAAACATGTCACGGCTAACGGATAGTCTCGGCTTGTCTTCGGGCAGTTCCACATCACGGATTTTTATGAAATCAGACATGCTGAGAGCCTTGGGTGTCGTAACCTTTGGAGTGCCAACCCGATAATGGGCGAACAGCAGGTTCTTGCACAAGCCTCGCTCAAAGGCGATGCGGCACATCTTCTTGAAGAGCGACACATAGATGGTGATGGTTCCTGATGAAAAGCCTTTCTCGTCAAGCAGGTAATGGTGAAAGTCACTGATGAAAGGCTCGGTCAGCTGTCCGAAAGCCAAATCAGTCAACCTATACTTCTCCCCGATGAACTCAGCGAGATTCTTGCGAATCTTTCTGTAAGTCCAGACACTGCTCTTCGACATATCGATGCCCTCATGGGTGCTGAGTTCACTGATATGCTCGTCCACGAAGGAGAGAAGGGTGGTCTGTGTCTTGACGCTGCCCTGCAAAGCCTCCTTGACATCCTTAGCCTCGAAGTCCGTTCTCTTTTCCACAAGCACATCGAAAGCCTTTTGGATGGAAAGCAACAACTGCTCGATGTCCTTGTTGGTCTCCACGGCTTCCTTGCTCTTGCCCTCCAATCGGCTGGCACGAGGATTCCAAAGCGATGGAGTGCAAGACAACTTGCAGGAGAACTGCGCCATAGTCCTGTTCACCGTGATGCGTCCCATGATGGGAGCTTTTCCGTTCTTGTCCATTCCGCTCTTTTTTAGGTAGAGCAACACCTTGAATTTTTCGATTTTCATAACGCTTACATTTTGAGTGTGCAAATATAATCATTTTGTAAGCGTTCTGTGATACGCAAAACATTGAGAATCAGCGCAATAAAATCCGTTGATGCACAAAGTTGCCTTTCCGCATTGTTACCTGCTTTGCATAGGTAACTGTGGCTCACGATTTAGTAACTGAACTACTTCAATATTCCTCACTCGCTTGCTTTATGCCGATTTGGCAACTTTGTGCAAATCTACTCATTCCCAACTGTTTACGTTCCAACCTCTCTTATTCTCCTTTGGCTGCTTTAGAGCTTTATGTTAAAAAAACTAACTCATAGTTTTGTGGGTCGAAACTCATAGTTTTTGATAGCGTAACTCACCGTTTTGTATACTGCAAGAGCTTAACCTCTTGCAGGTTTCTCTAAAAAAAATAACACGGACAAATTGAATTTGTCCGGACAAATTGTCCGGCTCCTTGTAAGTGATTCTTTATCAGACAATTACAAGGGCTCGGACAAAAGAGCCGGACAAATTCAATTTGTCCGTGTTATTTTTTTAACACTAAAAAATACGGGCGTTCTGCTTGTTTCTAACTTAATTTTCATATATTTGCAGTTGCTTAGCTGAGGCTACCGGCAACATGTAGGCATATAAGATGCTCAAGGATATGCCTATATATAATAAGGTATAGAATAGCCTATATATAATAAGGTGTAATTCCAATCTAATGTATAAATAACTAACAAACATGAAACAGAGACTGTTCGTAACATTGAGTTTGGCAGGATTAGCAATGGCAACCTTTGGTGCAACCAAACCGAAGACTGCCATTAAGTCGTTGAATAAGACGACCATCCAACAGCCAACTTACACAGAATGGCACGACCTTCAGGTGAATGCCATCAATCGTTTTCCGTTGCACACCAATTTCTTCACCTATCCGGCAGATGACTGGGTTTCTGAGAAAGACGGTAAAATTGTGAGCAAGGATATCCTGCACATGAACAAGACGGAGAGCAAGTATTTCCTTTCGCTCGACGGAACCTGGAAGTTCTACTGGGTGGCTAATGCCGACCAGCGTCCTACCGACTTCTACAAGGAAGATCTTGATGATTCCAACTGGAAGACCATGAATGTTCCGGGCAACTGGGAGATGAACGGATTCGGTGATCCGGAGTATGTAAATAATGGTTTTGCATGGCGCGGACATTTCGACCAGCAGCCACCAGCAGTTCCTACCAAGGACAACCATGTAGGTTCTTACCGCCGTATCATCGACATCCCTGTCAACTGGGATGGCAAGCAGGTTGTAGCTCATTTCGGTAGCGTTACTTCTAACATCTATCTCTATGTAAACGGCAAGTTTGCCGGTTATGCAGAGGATAGCAAGGTAGCTGCCGAGTTTGACATCACTCCTTATCTGAAGAAGGGCAAGAATCTGATTGCCTTCCAGACCTTCCGCTGGTGCGATGGTTCCTGGGATGAGGATCAGGACTTCTGGCGCTTGAGCGGTGTGGCTCGTGAAAGCTATCTCTTTGCCCGCGATGCCAAGCTGCAGCTGGAGGATATCCGTGTTACTCCTGACCTTGTAAACAACTACAAGGATGGTGTGCTCAATATCTCTACCAAGGTAAAGGGTAACGGCAAGCTCGTCTTCACCCTCTTCGACAAAGAGGGCAAGCAGGTGGCTACAGCTACAGGATTGGCAAAGAATGGAACAGCCAACATTACGATGAACGTAGAGAATCCACACAAGTGGAATGCAGAGACACCTTATTTATATACCCTTCAGGTTTCCCTCTCAAGTGCGCTGAAGAATGGCAACATGAAGGCGGCTAGCATGACTCCTGTCAAGGTAGGTTTCCGCAAGGTGGAAATCAAGAACAAGCAGTTCCTTGTCAACGGTCAGCCTGTGCTCATCAAGGGTGCCAACCGTCATGAGATTGACCCTGATGGAGGTTATGTATTGAGCATGGAGCGCATGATTCAGGACATCAAGATTATGAAGCGCCTGAATATCAACGCTGTCCGTACCTGCCACTATCCTGATGATCCACGCTGGTACGAGCTCTGCGATGAGTATGGTATCTATGTGGTAGCTGAGGCTAACCAGGAGAGTCACGGTTTCCAGTATGGCGATGATGCAGCTGCCAAGAAGCCGATGTTTGCCAAGCAGATTCTGGAGCGTAACCAGCACAATGTTTCCATGTACTTCAATCATCCTAGTGTCGTCACCTGGAGTATGGGTAATGAAACCGTGATGGGCGATAACTTCCTGCAGGCTTACAAGTGGATCAAGAGCCAGGACCAGAGCCGTCCGGTTCAGTATGAGCAGGCTCGCAGAGGCGAGGGTACCGATATCTTCTGCCCTATGTACTATCCTGTAAGTGCTTGTGAAAAGTATGCGAAGGATCCTAACAGTCCGATGCCACTCATCCAGTGTGAGTACAACCATACCATGGGTAATTCGGGTGGTAACCTGAAGGAATACTGGGATCTGGTACGCAAGTATCCTATCTTCCAGGGTGGTTTCGACTGGGATTTCGTTGACCAGGGCTTGCACCGCAAGGTATTGAAGCCGATGACCATCAAGAATCCTGAGAAGATGAGCAATGAAGAGCTCCGCAAGATAGAATATTGCTACGGTGGCGATTATAACAATTACGACCCTAGCGACAATAACTTCAACTGCAATGGTATCATCGGTCCTGACCGTCAGCTCAATCCTCATGCCTACGAGGTAGCCTACCAGTATCAGAACATCTGGGCAAAGATGGTGAATGCAGAGAAGGGCGAAGTAAGTGTATACAATGAGAACTTCTTCCGCGATTTGAGCAACTATGCCTTGGCATGGAGCCTCATTGAGGATGGCGTGGAGACTCAGAACGGTACCATCGCTGATATCGATGTAGCTGCCCAGCAAACCAAGAACTTCACCATCCCTTACGACCTTTCTAAGGTAAAGGGCAAGGAGGTGTTCCTCAACATCGATTTCCGTCTGAAGAAGGCTGAACCTCTGATGGAGGCTGGTCAGATTGTGGCTTATGCCCAGCTGGCAGTGAAAGAGAAGAAGTGCTGCGGTCTTTGTGCAGACAACATGGCTAAGGCTCAGGACGGAAAGAAGGTGAAGGCTAAGCTCATCGACAAGAAGGGCGAGCAGGATATCACCGTTACTACTCCTGATCTGACCGTGAAGGTGAACCGTACCACCGGTCTCATCTCTGAATATACCTATCGTGGCAAGTCGCTCCTCGGCGAGGGCGGTACCCTGAAGCCAAACTTCTGGCGTGCTCCTACCGATAATGATTTCGGTGCCGGCCTCCAGAAGAAGTTCCAGGTTTGGAAGAACCCTGTCATGAACCTGAAGGGTGTAGCTGTTGAAAAGGATAAGAAGGCAAACACCATCAGCATCTGTGCAACCTATGAGATGCCAGAGGTGAAGGGTGAGCTGGAAATCGATTATCTCATCATGCCTAACACCGGTGCGATGAAGGTAAGCCAGGAGTTTGATGCTTCTGATGATGCCAAGGTCAGCGATCTGTTCCGTTTCGGTATGCTGATGCAGTTGCCATACGATATGGACAAGAGCCAGTATTACGGCCGCGGTCCTATCGAGAACTATTCAGACCGTGAGGACTGCATGCGTATCGGAATCTACAGCGATGATGCCGACAACCAGTACTTCCCATACATCCGTCCACAGGAGAGTGGAACCAAGGGTGATATGCGCTGGTGGAACCAGACCGATGCTTCCGGTTTCGGATTCAAGGTGAAGAGCTGCAAGCCATTCTATGCTTCCGCCATCCACTTCGATACCGAGGAACTGGATGATGGTGATGACAAGGATCAGCGCCACAGTTTCAACCTGAAGAAGTCAAAATTCACCAATCTCTTCCTCGATGCAGAGCATTCAGGTGTGGCTGGTGAGAACTCTTGGGGGGCATGGCCATTGGAGAAATATCGCCTCCATTATGGCGATAAGAACTTCACTTTCGTGCTCATTCCATTAGATAAATAGTAGAAAAGCAGGGATTTATACGAAAATCCAATATATTTAAACAGAAAATCCACCTCATTCGGGGTGGATTTTTTTATCTTTGCACCACCTATCACGGAAAAGTGTAGGTACAGCCTAAAAATAAAACAATAACGAACAATATGAGAAAAGCAAAATTTTTCGCAGCAGCATTGCTGGCGATGTCTTCACTCGGAGCTTTCGCACAGCATCAGTTTACTGTTCAGGCAAACAAGCCTGGAGCAGAAATCCAGCCTACCATGTATGGTATCTTCTTCGAGGATATCAACTTCGGTGCCGATGGTGGTCTTTATGCAGAGATGGTAGAGAACCGTTCCTTCGAATTCCCACAGCGCCTGATGGGATGGAATACATTCGGAAATGTAACCCTCAGCGACGTAAAACCTGCCTTCGACCGCAATCCTCATTATGTAACACTTGAGAGCGCAGGCGCACGTGAGAAACAGACTGGTCTTGAGAACCGTGGCTTCTTCGGCATGGGCTTGAAGAAGGATATGAAGTACGATTTCACCGTATATGGCCGTCTTCATCTCATCGATGGCAAGCAGGGCAAGATTCGCGTAGAACTCGTCAATTCAAAGAATGATGTGATTGCCAAGCAGGTCATCAACATCACCAATAATAAATGGCAGAAGCTTACTGCTACCCTTACTTCTCCTCAGACCGATGCCAAGGGTTTGATGCGAGTATATCTGGAGAAGGGTTCTGAGAGCGTAGATCTCGACCATATATCTCTCTTCCCTGAGGACAACTGGAATGGTCTCCGTGCCGACCTCGTACAGGATTTGGCTGACTTGAAGCCAGGCATCTTCCGTTTCCCTGGCGGATGTATCGTAGAGGGAACCGACCTCGATACCCGTTATGAGTGGAAGAACTCTGTGGGTGCTCCTGAGAACCGTCCTCTGAACGAGAACCGCTGGAGAGATACCTTCCCACATCGCCTTTTCCCTAACTACTATCAGTCATTGGGCTTGGGCTTCTATGAGTATTTCCTCCTTTCAGAGAAGATTGGTGCTGAGCCATTGCCTATTCTCTCTGTAGGTCTGGCTTGCCAGTATCAGAACGATGATAAGGATCCTAATGCACATGTAGCAGTCAAGGATCTCCAGAGTTATATCGACGATGCACTCGACCTCATCGAGTTTGCCAATGGTCCTGTTACCTCTAAGTGGGGTAAGCTCCGTGCCGATATGGGTCATCCTGCACCATTCAATCTGAAGCAGATCGGTATCGGTAACGAGCAGTGGGGTCCTATGTATCCTGAGCGCCTGCAGAAGTTCATGGAGCAGATTCATGCCAAGTATCCTAAGATTAAGATCTGCGGTTCATCAGGTCCTTCTGCCGACGGCAAGGATTTCGACTACGGTTGGGAGCAGATGCGCAAGTTGGGCGTAGACATGGTGGATGAGCACTACTACAAGAGTCCGGAATGGTTCCGCAGCAATGCCAGCCGTTACGATAATTACGACCGCAAGGGTCCTAAGGTCTTCGCCGGCGAGTATGCAGCTCATGCCGAGAACGATCCAAACTCTTGGGAGGCAGCCCTTTCAGAGGCAGCTTTCATGACCGGTTTGGAGCGTAATGCTGATGTGGTTTATCAGGCTACCTACGCACCTCTCTTCGCTCACGTAGAGGGATGGCAGTGGCGTCCGGACCTCATCTGGTTCGATAACCTCAGTTCTGTCCGTTCTGCCAACTACTATGTTCAGCAGCTCTACGGCGAGAACAAGGGTACCAATGTGTTGAAACTTACCGAGAACGGCAAGGCTGTAGCAGGCGAGAATGGTCTCTATGCCACCGCTTGTTTCGATAAGACAACCAAGAGCTACATCGTGAAGATTGCCAACACCTCTAACGAGGAGAAGGAAATCAACGTTATCTTCAATGGCATCAAGAAGTTGAACCCAGGTAAGGTAACCGTTCTTCATGCCGACGATATTCAGGCAGAAAACAAGATAGACAATAAAAATGTGGTTGTTCCTGTAGTATCAGATGCACAGGTTCAGGGCAATGTGTTGAACGTGAAGATGAAGCCAAACAGCTTTGTTGTATACCGTTTCTAATTGCCTACCTCCAATCTTCAATAAACCCTTAAGGTACAAATAGATAAGTGGATAATGTGAATCCCTTGCAACTCTAGTGGTTGCAAGGGATTTTTTCTCTTCTAATGCCCTTGAAATTACATGGCGACGCAGGAGTTTCTGTGTCAGGACGTAGGAAAGATTACGTCGCCATGTAGGAAAAAGGCACTTTATGTATAAGAAAAGTTTGAATTTTGCATAAAAAATACGCTCAAACGCTAGCAATTTGCTCATTTTTTCGTAACTTTGCACCCGCAAACTTATAATTAATAATAAAAGAAAGAATGGCTAATTTGAGATTTGAGGTTGTAGCCGAGGCCTTTAAGAAAAGACCTGTAGAGGTAGAGGCTCCCAAGGTGCGCCCTTCGGAGTACTTCGCCAAGTATGTATTCAACCGCCAGAAGATGTACAAGTATCTGCCATCTGATGTGTATGAGAAACTCATCGATGTGATAGATAACGGCAGTCGTCTGGACCGTTCCATCGCTGATGCCGTGGCTGCCGGCATGAAGCTCTGGGCTGAGGAAAATGGGGTAACACATTATACGCACTGGTTCCAGCCATTGACAGAAGGTACTGCCGAGAAGCATGATGCCTTCGTAGAGCATGACGGAAAGGGTGGTATGATTGAGGAATTCTCTGGCAAGTTGCTTGTCCAGCAGGAACCTGATGCCAGCTCATTCCCTAATGGCGGTATCCGCAACACCTTCGAGGCTCGTGGCTATTCTGCATGGGATCCTACATCGCCTGTGTTCATCATCGACGATACCCTCTGTATCCCTACCATCTTTATTTCTTATACCGGTGAGGCTTTGGACTACAAGGCTCCATTGCTCCGCTCGCTCCATACCCTGAGTGAGGCGGCTACCGAGGTGTGCCACTATTTCTACCCTCAGGTGAAGAAGGTGCAGACCAATCTCGGATGGGAGCAGGAGTACTTCCTGGTAGATGAGAGCCTCTATTCGGCTCGCCCTGACCTGATGCTCACAGGCCGTACCCTGATGGGACACGACTCTGCGAAGAACCAGCAGATGGACGACCACTATTTCGGAACAATCCCTGAGCGTGTGCAGGCTTTCATGAAGGATCTGGAAATCCAGGCACTCGAACTCGGCATCCCTTGCAAGACCCGCCATAACGAGGTGGCTCCTAACCAGTTTGAGCTGGCGCCTATCTATGAGGAGTGCAATCTTGCCGTAGATCACAACATGCTCCTGATGAGTCTGATGAAGCGTGTGGCTCACAAGCACGGTTTCCGTGTGCTCCTTCACGAGAAGCCATTCGCTGGTGTGAATGGTTCGGGCAAGCACAACAACTGGAGTCTCTGCACCGATACCGGCGTACTGCTCCATGCAGCAGGCAAGACACCGGAGGACAATCTCCGCTTCGTAGTCTTCATCGTAGAGACCCTGATGGGTGTTTACAAGCACAATGGACTGCTGAAGGCTTCTATCATGAGCGCTACCAATGCGCATCGTCTGGGAGCCAACGAGGCACCACCAGCCATCATTTCTTCATTCCTCGGTAAGCAGCTCACCGACCTGCTCAACCATATCGAGAAGGCAGATAAGGAAGAACTCTTCGCCCTTGCCGGCAAGAAGGGTATGGAGCTGGATATCCCTGAGATTCCGGAGCTGATGATTGACAATACCGACCGCAACCGTACCTCTCCATTCGCCTTCACCGGAAACCGTTTCGAGTTCCGTGCCGTAGGTTCAGAGGCCAACTGTGCGTCATCTCTCATCGTACTGAATGCTGCCGTAGCTGAGGCTCTCGAAAACTTCAAGACTCGTGTAGATGCCTTGATAGCAAAGGGCGAGGACCAGACATCGGCTATTATAGATATTGTACGCGAGGATATCAAGACCTGCAAGCCTATCCGCTTCGATGGCAACGGCTATTCTGACGAGTGGAAGGAAGAGGCTCAGAAGCGTGG
>CAKPYB010000037.1 GCA_934202525.1 uncultured Prevotella sp. | reverse complement strand
ACGAGAGCACCTGTTGGGCATTCGTCAACACACTTGGTACACATGCGGCACTTGTTGAAGTCAACATAAGCCACATTATTCTCTACCGTAATAGCATCAAACTTGCAGGCTTTCTGGCACTTACCGCATCCGATGCAAGCAACACTACAAGCCTTCTTGGCAACAGCACCCTTGTCGTGGTTTACGCACTGAACATAAACTCGTCGACCCTTAGGACCCTTCTTGCGAAGCTCGATGATATGGCGTGGACAAGCGTTGGCACAAGCGCCACAACCCGTACACTTCTCTTCATCAACCTCAGGAATGCCCGTTTCAGGATTGATAGAGATGGCGCCAAACTGGCAGGCAGCTACGCAATCGCCACAACCAAGACAGCCGAATCCGCAGCCTGTTTCGCCAGCACCACATGAATTCATAGCTGCACAAGTGTGCAAACCATCATACTCGGCAATGCGAGGACGATTCTCGCAAGTACCATTACAACGCACCACAGCCACCTTTGGCTCGGTATTGGCTACTGCCATACCTAAAAGGTCGGCTACCTTGCCCATCACGTCAGCACCACCAACCGGACACATCAGTCCATCGATAGAGCCGGCATCAGCACCCTTCACCAGAGCTGCAGCCATACCGGAGCATCCGGCAAAACCACAACCACCACAGTTGGCACCTGGCAGAATCTCTCCTACCTGGCCCAAGCGAGGGTCTTCTTCGACGGCAAACTTCTTAGATACACCGAAGAGAACCAACGCTGCAATCAGCGCGATAGCTCCGAGAACCAAGACAGCAATCAAAATAAAATTCATAATTTTTTGTGTTTTGTTTTGTTATTTTTTCTTTGTTTTAAAACAAGGGCTCATCGCTGAAGCCATAGGAGCACATATCATGCACCCTACGTTTCAATAGAGAAGCTCAGTTTGTTTTTAAGTTTGTTTCTGAATAAGTAGAGCACCACGTAGTATGGAATGAGAATGCCCAATGCCGAGAGCGCTGCGGCTCCCTCTGAATGAGTAGCTTTCAGTACACCCACCAAAGCAATCACCATCAGTATCAGCGGCAAGAGATAGCCATAGAAACTGGCTCTGAATCCTACAGCCGAATCAGCCGTTACCACCACGCTATCGCCTTTGTGGTAGAGAGACGCCTCAGAGGTAGAAACCTCAATCATCTTCTCTTTCGATTCAGATGCAGTACAATGAGCAGCCACCTTGCAAGCGCTGCAGGCTGACGACTGTACGATGCGAATGCACACACAACCTTCTTCTACGCTTTCTACGATGCCAGAATGTTTTATTTTGTTATTCATTTGTAATGTTGACATTGCATTTTTGTAATTCAAGTGCAAAGATACTACATTATTTAGAAATGGCAAACAAAATCGAAAAGAAAATATAAAAAAAGAAGCGTAAACGTTATCTATAGCCTAGAATCAGGCAGTTTGAGAACAAATTAAAAGCAAAAATGCTTTTTTTTAGCAACTTCTTTTGGTGGAATCAAATTTTTATGTATCTTTGCATTGATTATTAAAGAATTGATATGGAAACATTAGAGCAAACAATCATGCAAGTAGAGCGCTTTATCAGAAAAGTGGCTCAAAAGTTCCCAGCGCCAGAATCTGACGACGAGACTTCTCAAATGACCGACATCCACGTAAGAGTTTCGCAAGACAGTGGCGAACTCCTGGCCTTTGACGACGATGACAACGAGATTACCCGCTGCGTTGTTGAGCAATGGATAGAGAACAAGGATGAAGACTTCTACGACGAGGTAGCCAAGCTGCTTCGCGATGTATTGCGCAAACAGGCTGACATCACAGATCATCTCGGCATCCTCAAGCCATACAGCTTTGTGCTCGAAGATGACGATAAAGAGCATATTGGCGAGCTCTATCTTGCTGACGATGATACAATCATTGTTGGTGGCGACCTGATGGAGAATCTGGACAATGATCTGGATAACTTCCTGAACGACCTACTGAAAGAATAAATATCGGATGAGAGGGCTACCCGCTCCCCCATTCAAACAAAATAAAAAACCGTTGCACTCTCTACTATTGAGTACAACGGTTTTTCTGTTTATATCACCTTACCAAATTTAGAAAGATATTTTCTTTTTCTTACCTTTACTTTCGTTTCCTACGCGGTCGAGAGCAGTTACTACATATACATATTTCTTACCACTCACATAAGGTATGCGATAGAAATTATCATAAGTAACAGCCTGGAGTACTGAAACATCATTGAGATTTACCTTAGCACCTTTCTCAAAACGGTAGATGGCGAAACGGTTCACCTGATCGCCCCACTTCTTCTTGCTAGCCTTAGGAGCTTTCCATACCAGCAGCGGACCCTTCTCGGTCCACATCAGTTTAACGCCCTTTACACCCTTTGGTGCCTCATCGTCAAGGAAAGGCATAGATGGAGGCAATGCAGGATACTTCCAGTAATTATTGCGGAGTGTATGACCGATATTACCTACATTATCTGCTGCAGTCTGCGCATACCAGAGCACAGTGCCCTTCACATTGTTCATCTGCTGATGCAAACGGTGCTTGGCAGGCAACTGATGACTGCGCGGATTGACTGGGTCAGCAAACTTGGCTGTACGCTCAATATCTTCACCTATATATAATGGGCGGTTGCCAGCATGCTTATTCCACCAGGTTATGAGCGTTTTGTAATCGGCAGCACGATTGCCAATCTCCCAATAAATCTGAGGCACACAATAATCTATCCAACCATTATTCACCCAAAGCAGCACATCAGCATAAAGATCATCATAATTCTGAAGGCCGAAGGTTTCTGAGCCATTAGGATCAGTACGCTTATTGCGGTAAATGCCGAATGGAGACACACCAAACTTTACCCAAGGCTTAACGGCATGAATGGATTCGCTGAGCTGCTTTACAAACCGACTCACATTATCACGGCGCCAATCACCAATGTTTCTCATACCGCGCGACTGCTGACGGAAGAGCTGCTCATCAGGAATCTGGCGTCCAGCCTCAGGATATGGATAGAAATAATCATCGATATGGAATCCATCAACATCATATCGGCTTACAATATCCACAGCCACCTCGCAAATATAGTCGGCTGCAGCCTGCAATCCAGGGTTCAACAACGTCAGCTTGCCATACTGGAAACAGAGATCAGGACGTCTCTTCACGATATTCTTCGGCGAAACCTGCTCATAGGAAGTTACGCTATGCTTGGCACGATAAGGATTGATCCAGGCATGAAGCTCCATGCCACGATTATGACACTGCTCTATCATCCACTGCAACGGATCCCAATAAGGAGAAGGAGCCTTACCCTGTACGCCCGTAAGAAACTTGCTCCAAGGCTCCAAATCGCTCTTATACAGAGCATCACACTCGGCACGAACCTGAAAGATAATCGCATTTACGCCATCCTTCTGCAGTTCATCCAGCTGTCTTGTAAGCATCGCCTGAATCTGCTGTGTACTCTTGCCCAGATACTGTCCGTTAACACATTGTATCCAAGCTCCACGAAACTCTCGTTTGTTCTGAGCCATCAACGTTGCCGATGACATCAGCATCAGAGCAACAACGAGCATCAAAATCGCTTTAAGTCTTTTCATCTATTATCTGTTTAATTATCAATTTTCATTTTACTTCTTTATTCCGCAGTTATTCTTCATCCCTCAACTTCGGGAGCGAGATATGGTATCTTACGGCGAGCAATCGGATGGCGCAAACCACAATGAAAGCAGCTACCACCGTAACATAGAGGCTCACACCCAGATAACTCAATCCCCAATAAGTCAAACCACCGGCAACACAAGCCATCGCATAAATCTCCTTGCGGAAGATAACCGGTTCCTCATTGAGAAGCACATCGCGGATAACACCGCCTGCTGCACCTGTAATACAGCCCATGATGATGGCTACCCAAAAAGAGAAACCACATTCGAGCGACTTCTGGATGCCCGCAATATTGAAAAGCGCCAAGCCCAAGGTATCAAACAGAAACCAGGTGTTGTCAAGACGCTTAAGATAGCGGTGGCAAGCAATCACTACCAACTGAGCAAACAGCGTACAAATCAGGTAGATAGGGCTCAACATCCAAAACGGCCGCACACCAAGCATCACATCTCGTATGGTTCCACCACCTATGGCTACAGCCACACCACAAACAAAACCGCCCAGCCAATCATAGTGCTTACTTGCTGCCAGGCGAATGCCCGAAAGGGCAAAAGCAAATGTACCGATGAATTCTATCACGCTATGAAGCGTGAGCACGAATTCAGGATCGCCATGTATCATCATTTTCTCGTATCAGTTAGTTGTTCTAAATATCAATTTCTAATTATTCTTTTTTAATCACTAACTGAAGTTTCGCAAGTTTTGCCCCACACGCCCTGAAAGGGCAGAAGCTCCTAGCCCAGGGCATCGCCCTGGGTTATTACGGGCGCAAACCTGTCGCCCTGTAAGGGCAAAAGCTTTAAAACTCCAGGCAATACATAAAGCTTTTGCCCTTACAGGGCGCCTTGCTGATTGCTATTATACCCAGGGCGATGCCCTGGGCTAGGAGCTTTTGGGCCTTCAGCCCGTTCTTGAACCACATGCGAAAGTTCAGTCACTAATTTTTGAATCTTTCTCCCCAACAGGTAACCATCCAGTTGTAGAGTCGCTCCTCTGAAGGCGAATGCTGCGCATGCCAGAAGCGGGCATCCTTCAGTTCATCAGGCAGATACTGCTGCTCGGTGAAATGACTCGGATAATCGTGAGGATACTTATATCCGTCATGATAGCCCAAATCTTTCATCAGTTTGGTAGGAGCATTGCGGATGTGCAGCGGAACAGGCAGATTACCCGTTTGCCGTACAGTAGCCAGGGCATCATTAATGCCCAGATAAGCACTGTTGCTCTTCGGACTCGTAGCAAGATAAACCACAGCCTCAGCAAGAGCGATACGCGCTTCGGGCCAACCTATCTTCATCACCGTATCGAAGGCAGCATTGGCAAGCAGGAGTGCATTCGGATTGGCAAGTCCCACATCTTCAGAGGCACTGATCACAACCCTGCGGGCAATAAACTGCGGGTCTTCTCCACCTTCTATCATCCGCGCCATCCAATAAAGCGCAGCATCGGGATCGCTTCCGCGGATACTCTTGATAAAGGCTGAGATAATATCATAATGCATCTCACCCTGCTTATCATAAGCCAGCGGATTCTGCTGCAGTTGCTCTTCTACCATCTTGTCGGTAATCACAATCTCAGAAGAGCCGGCAGATTCTACCACCAGTTCCAGGATATTGAGCAGTTTGCGGGCATCACCACCACTGTATCGCAGCAGCGCACCTGTCTCTTCCAGCTTGATATTCTTCTCTCTGAGTTCTACATCCTGCGTAATGGCACGATGCAGAAGTCCTTCAAGATCAGCCTTTTCGAGCGGCTTGAGCACATAAAGCTGGCATCTGGACAACAGCGGTCGAATCACCTCGAACGAAGGATTCTCGGTGGTAGCACCTATCAGCGTAACAATACCCTTCTCTACCGCGCCCAAAAGCGAATCCTGCTGACTCTTGGAGAAACGGTGAATCTCATCAATAAACAATATAGGAGAAGCCGAATTAAAGAATCTACCACTTTTTGCTCTTTCTATCACCTCGCGGACATCCTTTACGCCACTGGTCACCGCAGAGAGGGTGAAGAACGGCACCTTGATGGTTTGTGCCACGATTTGAGCAAGGGTAGTCTTGCCCACTCCAGGGGGTCCCCAGAGGATAAAAGAGGATATGCGCCCTGCGTCAATCATCTTGCGCAGCACGGCCCCCTCACCTACCAAATGCTGCTGTCCTACATAGTCAGCAAGCGTGTGAGGTCTCATTCTTTCAGCTAACGGTTCACTCATAGTACGTGCAAAGGTAATGAAAAAAATCGAATTCCAAATAAAAAAGTGACCAAAAACACAAAAAAACAGCAAGAAAATTTGGATATATAAAAAGAAGTACTTACTTTTGCACACACAAACATAATTGAAGATGAATAAAGATAAAATATTAACACTGAAGAATGTTACTAAAAGTAGCATTTGGGAATTGCAGGAGAACGATGTGTTCCGTCTTTGGGAAGCAGCAGAAAAGGATGCTGACCTCAAGGATTTCCAGAACAAGTATATCGCAGTTATCCGCAGCGCATTCGAAATGGAACCAGTGACGGTTGACCGTCCTGAAGTGATTGACAAGCTGATGGCACGCGGCTTCAAGATTGGCACTTTCCGCATCAACGACAAGAAGGAGAAGTATGCCATCAAAAAGCGCCCTATCATGCGTGTTACTGACCTTACTTACGAAAATGTAAGTCATATCACCGCCAATAAGCTCATCGAACTCTTGGAGCGCAACTTTGGTGGTGGTTGGGAGAGTCTGCCTCAGAGCATCCAGGACATCATCGAAAGTAATTTCGACATCAGCACAACCACCCTTCCTGCTGACCGCCTGAAAAAGCCAGGTGGCCTGTACGAAAAGAAACTCGCTGATGACTATGAAGTACTTGTAGTGCCAAAGGGTTCTTGGGTAGAAGCCATCTTCGCCAAGGAGAAGCCAAAGGTAGAAAAGGTTCGCATGAGATTCGAAGATGAGAATGACTTGAAACGCAACGACGACCTGCTCGACCCAGACGAGGATGAAGACGAGGATGCACCAGAAATCGAGGATCACTACAACGATCCAGATGAGGATGACGATGCATTCGATGACGACAAGCTTACTGAGGAAAGCTACCGTACTACCTTCGAAGACCCGGAGAACCTCGGTCTTGATGATGCAGAAGACGTAGCCGACGATGATTATTAATTCAGTTTATACATTATTATAATATAAAGAGAAATGAACGCATTAATTGGATTTGTTGCATTAATCGCTGTAGGCCTCGTAGGTTGGGCGATTGCAGAATTTAAGTACAAGGCTTTCACTTTCACCCGTTCAGAAAAGGACATCGAGGAAGAGAAAGAGCTTGAAGAGCAGAAACGCGCAGAGGGTTTCAAGGAGATGAACATCCGCGACATCATGCGCAAAAACTCAACCAATGGTTATAACGCCGTAGGTTAGTATTATGTTAATTTACCTATGCTTATGATACAGTATATCATCATAGCAATCATATTGGCGGCATGCATCACGTATGCCGCCATTTGTATCTACCGCTCCATCAAACAAGCACGAGAGTGTAAAAACTATCAATGTTCAGGTTGCCCGTTCGTTGAGAAATGCCAAAAGAATAAAAAGAAAGAGGCTACTCAGCGGAAAGAATAAGAGCAGTTCTCATAAAAGAGCTGCTAAAACTACTTTTACTTTCATGCAGCGAGGAAACCAGACAAAAAATTAAGCATTTCAGAACCCGTTCATTATGAGCAAGATACAAAGAAAGTGATTGTTTTAATTAAAAAAGTTGCATAAAAATTTGGTAGAACCAATAAAAAGTAGTACCTTTGCACTCGCAAATCAGAAATGATTGTTCTACACAAGGTGTCTTAACCGAGCGGTTAGGTAACGGTCTGCAAAACCGTGTAGAGCGGTTCGACTCCGCTAGACACCTCATAAAAAAGGAAGTTCTTCAATAAGGACTTCCTTTTTTTATATCTACTCTCCCCCATTTTCATTCCTCATTTCTAGGTATTCATCAAAACCCCCATTTTTAGGTATTGCACAATTATAAAAATCTTCGTACCTTTGCAACCGTAAATGATAAACATCAGAACTGAGGTTATCCTACGAGTAGGAATTGCCCCTTGCCAAAAGCAATTCTGGTGAACGTTTGAAACTTTTAGATAATTGAGACAAAGATAGAAATTAAAATCTTGTTCGCTAATAGAAATAATTCATAATGTTTTTGTATAATATGAAAAGGGGTGCTTGTGAAAGTACCCCTTTTATGTATATAAAAAAAAGCCTGTTACTATTTGATTTTAGCACCAAATGACTTTACAAACTTAATCTTCTTGCCTTTTGCGATGATTGGCTTCTTCCATTCACCACCCAAAATACGGATAACAGCCTTCTTGCCTACAGGAACCGCATCTACAGCCTTCTGCAAATCCATGAAATTGCCTCGACCTTCTGCAGAGACTACATAATCATAATGGCAGACATGAGACTTCAGCGCTGGCACCTGCTCAGCTACAGCATCAGCAAGCGCACCGGCAACCACACGTGCACCATATACATTATAATGGGTATTATCTTTCTTACCCTTAGGAACCTGCGGATTCTCGCCAGGCATAAACCACATATGTAATTTGCGGCTGCCTTTAATACCCATGCCCGTTTCTATATCGTGGGTAATCTTGGTAGCATCAACAAACGGAACATTCAGCTGCTTTGCTACATTGCGGGGAGCTATCACATAAGCTCCGTGGGTATCGATAAGCGTATCGCTATTAATCTGTTCCTTGCCATCATATACTTTATTGCGAAGCTTCTCGTCATCATCATTTTTCAATTCTGCAGAATAATAGCAGCGGCGAACCACCGCATTGAACAGTACAGGATTGCCACCCTTGGCACGGGTCTCATTTACAAACCTGGCAAGGTTTGCATCAAAAGTAGATCCCGGATCTGTATGACGGTCAGGCTTTGGCTTCTCGTCATTATGTCCAAACTGGATAAACACATAATCACCTGGCTTTATTCTATCCAAAACCTTTTTCCATCTTCCTTCATTGATAAAGCTCAAAGAGGAACGGCCGTTAACAGCATGATTGTCAACAATCACCTTGTCATCAAAAAAGCCCTGTAATACCATACCCCATCCTCGCTCAGGACTATTTCTAAAACCGGCTTTCTCGGCAGCAGTAGAATCACCGATTACGAAAATCGTTGTTGTCTTCGTACTGGATGTCATCAGCAACGCCAGTATGAATACACATAAAATAGCTTTTATTTTTTTCATTTGTCTGTAGTTTTTAGAAGTTACTAAAATTATAGTTAGGCATACACGCTAACACATAAAAAGCTCTCGCCCTGCCGCACTGCATATTCACATATACGAGCACGAGAGGACGAGAAAGAGAGTATTATTTATTTACTTTGGCTATCAATTCCTCGGCAGTAACCAAGGTTTGTTCGCCAGTTTCCATATTCTTAAGCGTAACCTTGCCCTGAGCCATCTCATTCTCACCTGCAAGCACTACAAATGGAATGTTCTTGGCATTGGCATAGCTCATCTGCTTCTTCATCTTCGCCTTATCAGGGAAGATCTCGGTACGGATACCGGCTGCACGAGCTGCACTTACTATAGGCAGGCAGTAAGCTGTCTCCTTTTCACCGAAGTTGATAAACAGTACCTGAGTAGCATTTACAGCCTCCTTCGGATAAAGGTCGAGCGCACCTAACACATCATAAATACGGTCAGCACCAAAACTGATACCAACACCGCTCAAACCTGGCAAACCGAAAATGCCGGTGAGGTTGTCGTAACGACCGCCACCTGTAATACTTCCCATTGGAGTATCAAGCGCCTTTACCTCGAAGATTGCACCTGTGTAATAGTTCAAGCCACGAGCCAGGGTGAGATCCAGTTCTATCTCGTTGTTCAAGCCAAGAGTCTTCAAGGTATCGAGGATAAACTTGGTTTCCTCTACTCCCTTCAAACCAACTTCTGAACCTTCGAGAACCTTCGCTATCACTTCAAGTTTCTCATCATTAGTTCCTGACAATGAGATGATTGGCTGCAACTTTTCAATGGCATCTTCAGAAATGCCGTCATTGCGCAACTCTTCGTTTACATTGTCAAGTCCGATTTTATCAAGCTTATCGATGGCTACTGTGATATCTACAATCTTCTCAGCCTCGCCGATAACCTCTGCAATACCGGTAAGAATCTTGCGGTTATTAATCTTGATGCATACACAAACACCAAACTTGGTGAACACGGTATCAACAATCTGCATCAACTCGACCTCGTTCAGGAGAGAATCAGAGCCAACCACATCAGCATCACACTGATAGAACTCACGGTAACGTCCCTTCTGAGGGCGGTCTGCACGCCATACTGGCTGAATCTGGTAACGTTTGAAAGGCATCTGCAACTCCTCGCGGTGCTGCACTACGTAACGTGCGAAAGGAACGGTCAGGTCATAACGAAGACCCTTCTCACAAAGTTTCGCTGCTAATTTGAGTGAACCGAGAGAATGAATATCCTCATCGCTCACCTTATTCATATAGTCGCCTGAATTCAATATCTTAAAAAGCAGTTTATCACCCTCTTCACCATACTTGCCCATCAAAGTCTGAAGGGTTTCCATGGCAGGGGTTTCAATCTGCTGGAATCCATAAAGAGCATACACTTCCTTGATGGTGTTGAAGATGTAGTTGCGTTTCGCCATCTCAACAGGACCAAAATCTCTCGTGCCCTTTGGTATACTTGGTTTCTGAGCCATTTATTAATGTTTATTGTTTAATGATTAGTGATTAATGTTCAGCGCAATGTTAACCCCTCAAAGTAAACATTAAACACTAAACATTAAACACTATATAATTTACTTGCGTACAATAGTCTGAGCACGGTCTGGACCGATAGAAATGATACCGATCTTTGTCTCAAGGAACTCCTCTACAAAAGCAATATAATCCTTGAACTCCTGTGGGAACTGATCTTCAGATGTGAACTTAGTCATATCTGTCTTCCAGCCCTTGAACTCCTTGTAAACAGGTTCTACATCATCGATTTCGTATGGGAAGTCTGTTGTAACAGAACCATCCTTCAACTTATATGCAACGCAAGCCTTGATAGTATCGAAGCCATCGAGCACGTCGCTCTTCATCATGATAAGCTCGGTAACACCGTTCACCATGACAGAATACTTGAGCTGTACGAGGTCGCACCAGCCACAACGACGCTCACGACCGGTAACAGCACCATACTCATGACCGAGGTCACGAATCTTAGCACCAGTCTCATCAAAGAGTTCTGTAGGGAATGGACCTGCACCAACACGTGTACAGTAAGCCTTCATGATACCATAAACATTGCCGATGCGGTTAGGACCGATACCTAAACCAATGCAGGCACCTGCACAGATAGTATTAGAAGAAGTAACGAATGGATAAGAACCGAAGTCAACATCGAGCATAGTACCCTGAGCACCCTCGCAGAGGATATCCTTGCCAGAACGGAGCACCTTATTGATTTCTACCTCGCTATCAATAAGTTTAAACTGCTTCAAGTATTCGATGCCCTCCATCCAGGTCTTCTCAACCTCTGTAATATCGAAGTCGGTATAACCGAGACTTGCGATGGTTTTGAGATGAGCAGCCTTGTGTGCAGCATACTTCTCCTCGAAATTGTCAAGGATATCGCCTACGCGAAGACCGGTACGGCTAACCTTGTCAGTATAAGTAGGACCGATACCCTTACCTGTAGTACCTACCTTGTTCTTTCCCTTAGAAGCCTCGATAGCAGCATCGAGTACACGGTGAGTAGGCATGATGAGATGTGCTTTCTTAGAGATATAGAGACGGCTCTTCAAATCATGACCGCTCTTCTCAAGATCCTTAGCCTCACCCATAAAGAGGTCTGGAGCCAAAACCACACCATTACCGATGATGTTCACCTTACCACCCTGGAAAATACCAGAAGGGATAGAGCGAAGCACATACTTCTCGCCCTCAAACTCCAATGTATGTCCAGCATTAGGACCACCCTGGAAACGAGCAATGACATCATACTTAGGGGTCAACACGTCAACCACCTTACCTTTACCTTCATCGCCCCACTGCAAACCCAGCAGGACATCTACTTTACCTGTGTTCATTTTTTATCTTTTTATCTTGATACTTATTCTTTTTTGCGTTTGCGAGTCATCTTGCTCTGGCAACCACTGCATACACCATAGATGTAAAGAGCATAAGCATCTTTACGAAAGCGCTGCATCTTGATATCCTTCACAGCAGCCGTAACCTGCGGTGCTACAATTTCGGTTACCTTGCCACAAATCGTGCAAACCTGATGCACATGATTGTCCTCGCTATAACTGGCCTCATACTTGGTGCCGTCTGCCAGACTGTGCTTTATCACAAGTCTCAGTTCTAAGAACAGATGCAATGTGTTATAAAGCGTAGCCCTGCTTACGCGAAAATTCTTTTTCAGTAGCTCTCTACTCAAATCTTCTATCGAGAAATGCTCTCCCATAGAATAAATGGTATCGAGGATAGTGGAACGCTCCGGAGTGCGTCGGTGATGATTGCTCTCCATATAATTGTCCAAAACCTCATGAGCTTTTGCTAAAATTTCTTCACTCATAATCCTTGTTAGTTACATAAAACGCACAAAGATACTCATTATCTACGACATAGAACAATATTTAATTTTAAAAAATCTAAATTTGCCTCAATTCCTCATAGATACGCTGAACAGGAAGCCCCATTACATTAAAATAACTCCCCTTCAGACCCGTACATCCTATGTAACCAATCCATTCCTGAATGCCATAGGCACCAGCTTTGTCAAACGGCTGATAATGATCTATATAATAACTGATTTCATCATCAGAAAGCGGTTTGAACGTTACTTCTGTTGTTACAGAAAAGGAACGCTGCTTATGCTGGGTAGTAAGACAAACACCTGTAACTACATGATGCGTCTTTCCACTCAACATCTTCAGCATTCGTCTGGCATCTTCAGCATCACGAGGCTTCCCGAGAATAACTCCCTTTCCTTCCTGATCGTTCTGTTCGCCAGCTGTTGGCGCAATCACAACCGTATCTGCAGTAAGAATCAAAGTTTCTGACTCGTCCAACTCTTCAACACTATTATTTCCGTTCAAAAGCGGACGATAAGCCTCAGCCTTTTTCTTGCAGATGAATTCTGCCACCTGATAAGCATCGAGGTCAGCAGGATAACTTTCATCAATACCACTAATCACCTTCACCTCAAAAGGAATGTCCAAACCTGCCAGAAGTTCCTTGCGACGAGGCGAATTACTCGCCAAAATGATCTTATAATTCATCTATTTTAAACCTTATTACTTTGAACTTTATGATTAAAATTCAGTTGCAAACTTCCTACTATAAACTATCAACTTTCAACTATTAACTAAATTCTACCAGCCAAACGCCTTAGCATCTGAAAGCCATAAACCCTTGGCTCTCAGCACCTGTTCTACGACATCACGTCCCACACCTTCACCTCCGTTACAAGCCGAGATATAAGTAGAAATTTCTTTAATATCTGAGCATGCATCTGCCGGACAACATGGACATCCGCAACGACGCATAATCTCATAATCAGGAATATCATCACCTACATATATTACTTCCTCATCTGTAATTGAATATTTCTGCTTGAACTCCTCATAAGTCTTTATCTTTACAGAACAGCCCATGAAGATATCCTCTACACCAAGATTTTCATAGCGCACCTGTATGGCATGCGAATTACCGCCAGTCAGAATAACGATACGAACACCTTTCTTCTGGGCCAGCTGAATGGCATAGCCATCTTTGATATTAACCGTACGCAAAGGTTCGCCGGCACTGGAAAGCGTGATGGTCTGTCTTGACAGCACTCCATCAACATCAAAGATGATTGCTTTTATCTTATCTAAATCGTAATTAATCATATTAATTTCTGTTTTATAACTGAAAAATCCTAACTGCAAACTTAAACCGACAACAGTTTTATCTTTTAAACTTGAATATGCTTTTGCTCATCATTTCATAAATCTGCTGTAATTCCGGCTGATTTTCAAGCAGTTGCATTTGTTTCTCCATTACATTCCTATCATTACGAACTGCCGGTCCTGTCTGCACTTCAGCAGCCGAATGCGAAGAAGCCTTGTCCATCGTTTCCATAACCAGAGGACGGAGAACACTGCCAGGAATGTGATGATTTTCAAGAATCTGCTGACCTATTGCAACACAATGATTCGCAAAATTACAAGCAAAAACAGCTGACAGATGCAGATACTTACGATTATCAGAATCCAATTCATAGACACTACGGGAAATCTGTTCTGCCAACCTCTTCAGGAAAGAAGTTTCATAAGCACCACATCCTTCTATGAAAATAGGAATATTTTCGAATGCTACCTTTTTATCTTTCGTAAATGTCTGCATCGGGTAAAATACGCCATAATGACGGGCATAACCTTTGAAAACATCCATCGGCATGGAACCAGCAGTATGAGCAAACATCTTATCTTCTCTTCCTTTACACAATTCCGGAATAAGCATTTCAAGTGCATCATCCTTCACTGAAACGATGTACAAATCTGCATCACAGACCACCTTACTCATCTCATTGACAGGTTCACAATTCACCTTCCCAGCCAATAGAGAGGCCGACTCTAGGGTTCTACTGAAAACTTGCACAATCTGATGGTCTGATTGCGATATTTCGAGCGCAAGATTGGTAGCAAGATTACCTGCCCCAATAAACACTATTTTCATACGTTATTTGTTTAAAGTTCTACTTTTTATGCAAAAATACTAAAAAATAACGATAGAGGAGCCCTTTTCCTTGCTTTTTTATGATAAATTTATTATTTTTGCCTCCGTGAGAAAATATGAAGTAGAAATATATGGTAAACTGGAAGAAATGCCGCATTTATTGGAAGGCGACTTTTTTCATAGCTTGGAGCTTTTTCAGATTCTTGAAAAAACACCCGGCATAACCCCTTTTATGGCTGTTGCCACACAGGAGAACATGGTGGTCGGACAAATGCTCGTCATCCTCTATCACCGAAAATCTTTATTTCCACCTTATTTATATACGCACGCGCACGCGTATGGAGAGGGATTTTATGCACCCGATGCTGAACAGAATGCTATTTTCCCATTGTTACTCCGCAGCGTAACTATCCGCTTACACAAACGACTCTGCTTTTATATCGAGTTTTCACGAATGAGCAAAAAGATGCTAGGTTACCGGGAATTCAGAAAATTGGGCTATGTACCTATTGCCTGGCAAGAGATACATAACTCCCTACACAGCAAACTTCCCCAGGAACGACTCTCAGAAAAACAAATTGCTATGATAGAAAAGATGAAGAAAAAGGGAATTAGCTGTAGAGAGGCAACTTCACCCGAAGACATCCATCGCTATCACCAGTTGCTCAAAAATTATTATCGGCTGAAACTTCGCCGTTTTGTTCCAGACGAAACATTCTTCCAGAAACTGAGTGCAAGTAGCAATGCCAGAAACATGATCATCACCTATAAGGACAAAGTGATTGGCGGCTATACCTGCATCTACAACCAGGGCAATGCCTACCTTTGGTTTTCTGCATTCAAAAGGAAGACTTACATCCATCTGCACCCAGACACAATGACCATCTGGCAAGCACTTTCTGATGCACAGGAGCAAGAAGCCCAACACCTCCACTTTATGGATGCAGGACTTCCGCTAAAGAGCAATCTCTATCGGGAATTCATTCTCGGTTTCGGAGGCAAACCGGTAACAAAGTTTCGCTGGTTCCGATTCTATCCAAGAATAATAAACCTGCTTCTCCACTGGCTATACAAAGATTAGAAAAGAGGTTCCGTGAGCCGACAAAGCATCTCCGGAACCTCTTTCTCTTTTTTTATATAATAGGTATATATAGCCATAAGCACAATCTGCATATTAAAGCATAAGCCCTTACTCATTTAAAGCACGGTCAAGCTGCTCCAAGCCACGCTCTGTACAGAATCCACGAATGAAACACAAAATATAATTATTGTATATCTCCTGCATGGAATGAATACGATAAATCTGATGATGCATGATTTCTTCCATCATAATATGTCCGATATCCATAATAACATTGAAGTCTACATCCTTACGGAAGAGTCCCTCTCTTACACCAGCCTCAAAGAAGCACACACTCTCCTCACGTTCATGAGCATGATTCTCCTGGAAGAATTTCACCACACGAGGCATCTTGTGAACCTCCTCATAAAAAAGAATGCCCACCATCCCATTGCGCTCCATCTGCAATTTATAGACATAGCTGATAATATCTATCACATTCTTCGCTTGGGTCTTGGCGAAATTCTCTAACTTCGAACGATTTTCTTCCTGCTGACGCATCATACCAGCAAGCAACAATTCCTCTTTGTCACCGAAAATCTCGTACACAGTTCTCTTAGATACATGAAGTCCCTGTGAGATTTCATCCATCTTGACAGCTTTTACTCCACGCTTATAGAATTCAGGCATCGCATAGGAGATGATTCTGTCTTTCAGTTCTTGTCTATATTGATTGATTTCTGTCATTTTACTTTTTTGA
Organism: uncultured Prevotella sp.; assembly: GCA_934202525.1. Taxonomy (GTDB): domain Bacteria; phylum Bacteroidota; class Bacteroidia; order Bacteroidales; family Bacteroidaceae; genus Prevotella. The sequence continues at coordinate 14,535 of CAKPYB010000037.1, read as the reverse complement.
AGACTATTTTTGTGCAAAGATACAAAAAAAATCAAAAAACCATTCTTTTTTACTAAGTTTTTTTGTACCTTTGCACAAACTTTTAAATTTCGTGCGAAAATTCCACGAATATGAAAGAAGAATAAACTTTAAACCAATATATTGTTATGGTAAAAATTACAAAAGAGGCGGCTTTAAGTTATCACGAGACTGGTCGTCCTGGCAAGATTGAGGTTAAGCCAACAAAACCTTATCACACACAAACGGATCTGAGCCTTGCTTACTCTCCTGGCGTGGCTTTCCCATGTCTCGAGATCCAGCAGAACCCAGACGATGCATACAAGTATACTGACAAGGGTAACCTGGTTGCTGTTATCAGTAATGGTACAGCAGTGCTCGGACTTGGCGATATCGGTGCCATGAGCGGAAAGCCAGTGATGGAAGGTAAGGGATTGCTTTTCAAGATTTACGGTGGTGTGGATGTCTTCGATATCGAAATCGATGAAAAAGACCCAGAAAAGTTCTGTGAAACCGTAGAGAAAATCGCTCCTACATTTGGTGGAATCAACTTGGAGGACATCAAGGCACCTCAATGTTTCTACATCGAGGAACGCCTGAAAAGGACTCTCGATATCCCAGTCATGCACGATGACCAGCACGGTACTGCTATCATCTCTGCTGCAGGCTTGAAGAATGCTCTTGAGGTAGCCGGCAAGAACATTGCCGATGTGAAGATTGTCGTAAATGGTGCTGGTGCTGCTGCTATCAGCTGTACAAAACTCTACGTAGCTCTCGGTGCACAGGTAAAGAACATCGTTATGCTCGACTCTAAGGGTGTCATTACCAGCGACCGCGAAAATCTGACAGAGCAGAAAAAGCTCTTTGCTACAGACCGACGTGACGTTCATACACTCGAAGAGGCTGTGAAAGGCGCCGATGTATTCGTAGGACTCAGCAAGGGTAACGTGCTCTCTAAGGATATGATCCGCTCTATGACAGACAGCCCTATCGTTTTCGCTCTCGCTAATCCTGTACCAGAGATCAGCTACGAGGACGCTATGGACAGCCGCCCTGACGTATTGATGTCAACTGGCCGTTCAGATTATCCTAACCAGATTAACAATGTAATCGGTTTCCCATACATCTTCCGTGGTGCACTCGATGTTCATGCCCGTGCCATCAACGAAGAGATGAAGATGGCTGCTGTTCATGCAATTGCCGATTTGGCTAAGCAGCCAGTTCCTGATGTAGTAAACGATGTTTACCACGTTAACGACCTTACATTCGGTCCTAAATACTTCATTCCGAAACCTGTAGATCCACGTTTGATTACAGAAGTTTCTGCTGCCGTAGCTAAGGCTGCAATGGAAAGTGGTGTGGCTCGCACTCCTATCACCGATTGGGAGAAGTACAAGCAGGATTTGCGCCAGTTGCTTGGCCAGGAGACAAAATTGACCCGCAAGCTCCACGATACAGCGCGCCTTCACCCACAGCGTGTCGTATTCGCAGAAGGCGGCAACCCAACTATGCTGAAGGCTGCTGTCCAGGCTAAGCAAGAAGGTATCTGTCAGCCAATACTGTTGGGTAATCCTGACCGTTTGAACCGTGTTGCTAGCCGTTTGAAGCTTGACCTTTCAGATATTGAGATTGTAGATATGCGTGCCGATAACGAACAGGGCCGCCGTGCTAAGTTTGCCAAGCACCTGGCAGAGAAGCGTGCTCGCGAGGGCTACAGCTTCGAGGAAGCTTATGATAAAATGTACGAGCGAAACTACTTCGGTATGTCAATGGTAGAACAGGGTGATGCTGACGCATTCATCACTGGTCTTTACACAAAGTACAGCAATACTATTAAGGTGGCAAAAGATGTAATTGGAATCCGTGAGCCATATAAGACTTTCGGTACCATGCATATCCTTAACACACAGAAGGGTATTTATTATATCGCTGATACACTCATCAACCGTCACCCAGACGAAGATGTACTGATTGATGTTGCCAAGTTGTCTGCAGGTACAGTGAAGTTCTTCAACGAAGAGCCAGTTATGGCCATGTTAAGCTACTCTAACTTCGGTACAGACAACATCGGCTCGCCTGTTAAGGTAAAGAAAGCCGTTGCTGAGATGCAGAAGGAGTTCCCAGAACTCGCTATCGATGGTGAGATGCAGGTAAACTATGCACTCAACAAGGATCTGCGCGACGAGAAGTATCCATTCTCCCGCCTCAAGGGCAAAGACGTCAACACTTTGGTGTTCCCTAACTTGAGTAGCGCCAATGGTGCATACAAACTTCTCCAGGGGCTGAACCCAGAGGCAGAGATTATCGGCCCTATCCAGATGGGATTGAATAAGCCTATCCACTTCACAGACTCTGAAAGTAGTGTACAGGATATCGTAAACATCACAGCAGTAGCTGTCATTGATGCTTACGTAGAGAAAATCAAGAAACAGAAGTAATCGCTTCTATCTCCTGATTAGAACAGATTCTTTTGTTTGAACCGGCTCTTTCGGTAGAATGATTCCTTCTTGAGAATAATTCATGTAACAGAACCGATTCGAACAAAGCATAATAGAACTTTCCATGAACAGGTTGGCGCAACAGCGTCAACCTGTTTTTTATTTTCTCTGCCTCACTACTCGTCTCGAAAGTGAGTCTCTTTATACTTTCGAATATATCTAAACAAAAGTAAAAAGCAATAGAATTGCAATCGTTTACGCAACTTTTCTTATTAATATAAGTTAAATAGTTGTATTGTGCGCCCGCACAGCAAAATAACAACAAAAATAATCAAATAAATATTTGGTGATTTAAGAAATATCTTGTATCTTTGCAACCAGTTATCCTGAAAACAATCTTTTTACCTTAATGGAAACTAATACCTATTGAAGATTTGGAGCGGTAGCCTGTGAAGGTCATCGCTTTTTTCTTTTTATACACCTCCTCCATCAAATAGCATATAGCATATATTGTTCCCAAGAAGAAAGTATACAATTAAAAGGTAATATCACTTGAGTCGGAAGACTTGCTGACTGCAGTCAGCAGACCTGCCGACTATAGTGAGCAGACCTGCTGACTAGGCTCAGCAGAGCTGCTGACACTAGTCATAACTTCAACGAAGGTATATTCTTGAACCCGAGAAGTCGTATCCTTGAACCTAAGCAGACACATCCGTGAACCAAAGCAGACACATCCGTGAACCAAAACAGACACATCCTTGAACCAAAGCAGACATATCCTTGAGCCAAAGCAGATATATCCTTGAACCAGAGGAGGTATATCTTTGAACCCAATAAAGAATATTATATCGTTTACGAGTCTCTTATCCGACAGCAAAGAATCGGTATTCTTATAAAAAAGCAGGCTTCTCTGTTAATTTTTTCTAAAAAATCATCTTTCTTTCCTCAACATTTTGTTCATATCAAAGATAATTTGTAATTTTGCACCCCGAATGCTCATGGATTGGGCAAATGTTACAGAAAAGTTTAGTTCGAAGGGGCTCAAAGAAGATCCGGCACAATGCAGGACGCCTCCCGAAGAAACCCGTTTATATAATTAATTTAATGTACGCAATTGTAGAAATTAACGGTCAGCAGTTCAAGGCTGAGGAGGGCAAGAAGCTCTTCGTACATCACATCAAGGATGTTGAGGCAGGTCAGACTGTTGAGTTCGACAAGGTTTTGCTCGTTGACAAAGACGGCGCAATCACTGTCGGTGCACCAGCTGTAGAGGGTGCAAAAGTAGTAGTAGAAGTAGTGAACCCACTCGTTAAGGGTGACAAGGTAATCGTCTTCAAGATGAAGCGCCGCAAGGACTATCGCAAGAAGAACGGTCATCGTGCACAGTTCACTGAGGTATCAATCAAATCTGTAATCGCTTAAAATTAGGAGGAATTAGAAAATGGCACATAAGAAAGGTGTTGGTAGTTCTAAGAACGGCCGTGAATCAGCTTCACAAAGATTAGGCGTTAAGATCTGGGGTGGTCAGAGCATCATCGCAGGTAACATCATCGTTCGCCAGCGTGGTAACAAGCACTTCCCAGGTGAGAATGTAGCTCAGGGTAAGGATGATACATTGTATGCTTTGGCAGACGGTATCGTTTACTTCCACAAGGGCCGCAAGGACAAGAGTACAGTTTCTGTTCTCTCTCCAGAGGTTTACGCTGAGAAGACTAAGAAAGCTGACGCTTAAATTTTAAAGTTTTAGAAAAAACTATTCCAAACAAACAACATAGAAGCCTGCTCATACCTAGAGCAGGCTTTCTTCGTTTATATAAGTTTTTAGGCACGGATTACATCCCCCTTCTAAGCTCCTTAACCCTGTAAAACCACAAAAAAACTTTAATTCTACCCTTCCCTGTAAAAAAGTCAGCAATTTTTTACGCTATCACAAATATTTTTTGTACTTTTGCCTACAAATAGTAAATTATTTAATTAAAAGACATTTTATGCTTACACTTAAACTTATCAGTGAGGAAACTGAACGTGTAGTTAAGGGTCTCGAAAAAAAGCATTTCCCAAATGCTCGTGAGGCCGTAGAGAAAGTTTTGGAGTACGACAAGATTCGTCGTGAAGCTCAGCAGAAGTTGGATAACAACAAGCAGCAGGCTAACCAGTTTGCTAAGCAGATTGGTGCCCTTATGAAGGAAGGTAAGAAAGAGGAAGCTGAGAGCGCAAAGGCTCAGGTAGCTATGCTCAAGGCTGACGCTAAGGCTCTTGAAGAGATCATGGAGAAAGCACAGAACGATATGACCAACCAGTTGCTCGAAATTCCTAACATCCCTTGCGAGCAGGTTCCTGAAGGTAAGGACGCAGCCGACAACGTTGTTGTGAAAGAAGGCGGCGAAAAGCCAAACCTCGGCGAGGATGCACTCTGCCACTGGGATCTTCTGAAGAAGTACAACCTCGTTGACTTCGACCTCGGTGTAAAGATTACTGGTGCCGGTTTCCCTGTATATATCGGCAAGATGGCCCGTTTCCAGCGTGCACTCGAGGCCTTCTTCCTCGATGAGGCTCGTAAGAGCGGATATCTGGAGATTCAGCCTCCATACGTAGTAAACGAGGACTCTGGTCGTGGTACCGGTCAGTTGCCAGACAAGGAAGGTCAGATGTATCATGCTAATCTGGATAATCTCTTCCTCATCCCTACTGCTGAGGTTCCTGTAACCAACATCTTCCGCGATGTTATTCTCGATGAGAAAGATCTCCCAATCAAGCGTTGTGCTTACTCAGCTTGTTTCCGTCGTGAAGCAGGTAGCTATGGCAAGGATGTTCGCGGCTTGAACCGCTTGCACCAGTTTGACAAGGTAGAGATTGTTCGCATCGATAAGCCAGGTCACTCTTACGAGAGTTTAAACGAGATGCTCGACCATGTTGAAGGTCTTTTGAAGAAGTTGGAGTTGCCATACCACATCCTCCGTCTCTGCGGTGGTGATATGAGTTTCACCTCTTCTATCTGCTACGACTTCGAAACATGGAGCGCTGCACAGGGTCGCTGGTTGGAAGTTTCATCAGTATCTAACTTCGAGAGCTATCAGGCTAACCGTCTCCACTGCCGCTATCGCCATACAGATGACAAGAAGATTGAGCTTTGCCACACATTGAACGGTTCAGCTCTTGCTTTGCCACGAATCGTAGCAACCATCTTGGAGAACAATCAGACCCCAGAAGGAATCCGCGTACCTAAGGTATTGGTTCCATACTGCGGTTTCGAGATGCTTGATGACAAAAATTTCGATTAATTTGAAGTATCGGTAAGACTTCCTGTTTTTCTCGATTATACAAAACATTCGAAAAACAAAAATAACATATATTGTACGAGGATAACTTCGACTGCCACAAAGGTAGCCGATGTTATCCTTTTGCATTTTATGTGCCATGAAGCAAACTCTAAACAGCTAACAAGAAATATTAATTGATCAGCACAAAGAAGAAATTTAATAGCCCATGAACAAGATTATCAAGAAAGTACAATACTCTGAGAAAGTATTCCGCTTCGATGTAGAAGCACCACTTATTGCCAAGAGCCGAAAGGCTGGTAACTTTGTTATCATCCGTGTAGACAACAACAGCGAGCGTATGCCTCTGACCATCGCTGATGCTGACATTGAGAAAGGAACCATCACACTGGTTGTGCAGAAGGTAGGTCTTTCATCTACCAAACTCTGCGCCCTAAATGAAGGTGATGAGATTCACGATGTGGTGGGACCACTTGGAAATCCTACACATATCGAGAACTTCGGAACAGTCATTTGTGCCGGAGGTGGCGTAGGTGTAGCTCCTATGCTCCCTATCATCAAGGCACTGAAAGCCGCAGGAAACAGGGTCCTTTCTGTAATCGCGGGTAGAAACAAAGAACTCGTGATTATGGAAGATGAAGTGCGCGCTTCCAGCGATGAGCTCATCATCATGACCGATGACGGAAGTTACGGCGAGAAGGGTGTTGTAACTGTAGGAATCGAGAAGTTTATCAATCAGGAGCATATCGATAAGGTTTTCGCCATCGGTCCTCCTATCATGATGAAGTTCTGCTGTCTCCTGACCCAGAAATATAATCTTTCCACAGACGTTTCGCTCAATACCATCATGGTGGATGGAACCGGTATGTGCGGTGCCTGCCGTCTGACCATCGGTGGCAAGACTAAGTTTGTCTGCATCGACGGTCCTGAGTTTGACGGCGCCCAGGTAGACTGGGATGAGATGTTCAAGCGCATGGGCACTTTCAAGGATGTTGAGCGCGAGGAGATGGAACACTTCGAAGAGCACCTTGCAACTGTAGACGCAGAAAAGAAGAAAGAAACTACGGATGTAACCATGGACGTAGAACCTACAGATGCGAGCATCGAAGAGTTGACCGACCGTAACGCAGAGTGGCGCAAGGAGTTACGCGCTTCGATGAAAGCAAAAGAACGCACAGCTATTGAGCGCGTAAAGATGCCAGAACTCGATCCTCTTTATCGTGCCACAACCCGTACGGAAGAGGTAAATATCGGTTTAACCAAGGAAATGGCTTTGACCGAAGCCAAGCGCTGTCTCGACTGTCCTAAGCCTACCTGTATGGAAGGTTGCCCTGTAAGCATCAACATTCCTTCCTTCATCAAGAATATTGAGCGAGGCCAGTTCCTTGCCGCAGCCAAGGTTTTAAAGAACACCTCTGCCCTACCTGCCGTTTGCGGACGAGTTTGTCCACAGGAAAAGCAATGCGAAAGCAAGTGCGTACATCTCAAGATGAATGAGCCTGCTGTAGCAATCGGATACCTGGAGCGTTTTGCTGCCGATTACGAGCGCCAGAGTGGAAATATCTCTGTACCAAAGTGCGATGAACCTAATGGCATCAAGATAGCTGTAGTTGGTTCAGGACCTTCCGGATTGAGTTTTGCAGGCGATATGGCAAAGAAGGGATTCGACGTTACCGTCTTTGAGGCTTTACACGAGATTGGCGGTGTATTGAAATATGGTATTCCTGAATTCCGTTTGCCTAACGCTATCGTGGATGTAGAGATTGAAAATCTTCAGAAGATGGGCGTAAAGTTCATTACAGACTGCATCGTAGGCAAGACCATTTCCGTAAAAGACCTGGAAGAACAAGGATTCAAGGGATTCTTCGTAGGTTCTGGAGCCGGACTCCCTAACTTCATGAACATTCCTGGAGAAAATGCCTTGAACATCATGTCTTCTAACGAATATCTTACCCGTGTAAACCTGATGGATGCAGCCAATCCTCATAGCGACACCCCTATCAACTTAGGCAAGAAGGTGGTTGTTGTAGGCGGCGGTAACACTGCTATGGACAGTTGCCGTACTGCGAAACGACTCGGAGCAGACGTGACCTTGGTTTATCGCCGTTCGGAGGCAGAAATGCCTGCCCGACTCGAAGAGGTGAAGCATGCCAAGGAAGAAGGTATCAACTTCTTCACCCTACATAACCCTAAAGAGTATGAGGCAGATGAAAAAGGCGCAGTAAAGGCTGTTGTTCTCGATGTGATGAAGCTTGGCGAACCTGATGCCAGCGGCCGTCGCCGTCCAGAAGCTACAGGCGAGACCATCACTTTGGAGTGCGACCAGGTAATCGTAGCTGTAGGTGTAAGTCCTAATCCACTCGTTCCACAGAGTATTGAGGGATTGGAACTCGGCCGAAAGAACACCATTGCCGTAAACGACCAGATGCAGAGTTCCATCGAAGAAATCTACGCTGGCGGCGATATCGTACGAGGAGGAGCCACAGTAATTCTTGCTATGGGAGACGGTAGAAAGGCCGCTCTCAATATGAGCGAAAAATTATTGAATAAATAAGAAAAACGGGAAACAATAAAGGGCAGCCATGCATCACGCAGACTGCCCTTTCCTTTTCTCGTATGTAATGTTATAAAATGAAATGTAGTTCGTACATATATATTTATTAATAATTGGACTCAAACACTATTTCAGATTAATACGAAGACCGAACTGGAGATTGAAATTCCACTTCTTATCTTTAAACGTATTTTCTATTTCGCTGCCATTATCAAAATAATATTTTGCACCTGGCTCAATATAGAAGCCCACTTGTGGAGTAACATCATACTGTGCACCAAGCGAAGCCTTACCCGAGAACTGAACGCCATCACGTTTCACGTCCTCTTTATGACCAGAAACCTTTGTATCATTCTTTACGTTGAAATCGGCTTCTCCACCCGCCATTACGTACGCATGAAAGCCTCCCGTGCTCCAAACCTCATAGTTTAAACCAAGTGGAACACCCACATAATGCAAAACCTGATGTGTATCAAATTCTGAAACACCATAAGATTTGAAATCAGAAGCAACACGCGTATAAACGACACCGGTACTCAAAGACAAACGAGGCGCAAGTCCGATACCAACCTGAGCACCTATAGCCAAAGGAGCATGATGTTTCGCTTCAACATATTTCGGTATTGCATATCTTAAAGGAGAAGCAGCAGCCAGGAAAACACCATGATCAGCTAAGCCGCCACCAGCAAGAGGATCTGAAGACGCATACATGCCGTTTGACATTCCATCACTGCCAGAGCCCAGACTTACATTCTCTGCATACAGGTTCATGGTCCAGTTCTGTTCATACTTGTCCTTATAACTGCGTTCAAAATGACCATCCTGCACCCTGCCAGCATAAAGCTTCTGCCCACCATCTGCTTCCAACGGCTTGGTTGCATGATTAGAAGAAACGGCCATCTGTCTTTCAGAATCCTCATTTTGCTTTTGCAAAACAGATAATTCCCGACCATTTACCTCTGCATTAACAGACTGTTCCGGCATTTCTACCTCTGCTGCAAGCATTACTTCATTATCAGCAGCAACAGTCCTCTCCTGGAAAGAGACAGAAGATTTACTATGGTTCAATTGACGCCCCGATGAATGACGATTCACCTGATGTGCAGATGCATTGTTTTCAGCAAGTAAGATAGCATTTTTACTTCCTGCCGATTGTGCTTCTGCACGGACAGCAGAAGAAGTCCTGCTTGCACCTGGTGCTGTAGAGAAAGAACTCTGAACAGCTAAGTTAGCCTGTCCAGGTTCATCATCATGCAGATAAACATAACTGCCTCCTACTCCCAATAAAGCAATAGCTGCAGCTACTGACCATCTTTTCAAGACAACATAACGAGCCCGTGGGGTCTTTTTTACATCAGTTTCCTCATCACCAACCTTTTTAGACTGAGCAAGCGATTGTTCTATCTCAGCCCACATGTCGTGGCTGACAGGCTCTTGGTAGTCTGCCAACTGATCTCGAAGTTTATTTGTCCAATCGTTACTCATTACTTTTCTCGTTTATATGATTCAACTCTTTATTATCACTACAATCTGCCTGGCTCAGATAATCTTTCACCTTTTTGCCCAACAGCTTTTTCGCCCGCAAATATTGTGAAGCAGAACTGCTTTCTTTAATGCCTAACAGCTGTGCAATTTCTTTATGGCTTTTCTGTTCAAAAACAAACATGTTAAGAACCAGTCTGTACCCATCAGGCAATTCTCCTATCATTCTTGTCAGTTCTGCAGGCGGAACTCTTTCTACTTCAGGCGCTTCATCCTCAATATTATCGGGAACTTCGTCCACGATAGTGAAGCGCTTTTGCTGCCTTACAAAGTTGACAGCTTCATTTGTCACTATCCGCAAGAGCCAAGCCTGAAGAGCGCCCTCACCCCGATATTCAAACTTTGAAATGCCGGAAAAGACTTTTATAAAACTATCTTGCACTACATCTTCAGCATCATCGCGCATAGGGACATACCTCAGCGCTACGGCCATGGCATACCCCACATAGCGTTCGTACAATCTGTGCATGGCTGCCCGACTGCCGCTATTGATGTCGTCTAAGAGATTCTTTTCCGATTCCAATTTCAAATCCTTTTTAAAGATTAAACGATATAAAGAGAAAACCTTGCATCAAAAATGAACTTTTTTTTTGATGCAAGGCATTTTTTTATATTTCTATATTATTCTATAGAGAACACTTTACCTTCCTGAGTAAGATAACTTTCCGCAAACACCTCTTTAGCTTCATTCAACAATACCTCTTCATTATTATATCTTGCACTATAATGTCCCAGAAGAAGTTTGCCTACACCCGCATTTCTGGCTATAGTTGCAGCCTGTCGGGCCGTACTGTGATAATAGAGTTTAGCCCTGTCCTCATTCTCCGAAGTATAGGTGCTCTCATGATAAAGCACCGTAACCCCCTTTACCTTTTCTGCCAACCCCGGAACAAACCGGGTATCACTGCAATAAGCATAACTGCGGGGAGTAGTGGCAGGCATTACCAATCTGGCATTAGGTATTACATCACCCTCCTTCGTTGTCCAGTCAGCTCCATTCTTGATGTTATTAATCTGGCTTACAGGAATCTCGTAATAATCTATCATATCACGACGGATATGAGGCAATGTCGGTTTCTCTCTGAAAATGTAACCACAACAAGGCACACGATGCTGCAGAGGAACAGTTTCTACGGTTACAGAATGATCTTCATATACTACTTGCGACTTCTCGGTATCTACAGGAACAAATTCTATTTCATATTCCATTCCCTGCATGAAAAAATCAATCTGACGCTTAAATAAATCTCCGTAACTTTCTGGTGCATATACCTTTAACTTAGCCGTTCTGCCCAGCATGCCTAAGGTAGAAAGAAGTCCCAGCAAGCCAAAGCAATGGTCACCATGAAGATGCGAAATAAAGATAGCATTTATCTTAGCAAAGTGAACATGAGTGCGACGGAACTGCATCTGGGCACCCTCTCCACAATCCATCATAAAGCATTTGCCACGCATCTCAATAATCTGGGCCGAGGCACTATGCTGAAGGGTGGGCAAAGCACTGCCACACCCCAATATATGTACTTTAAATGGTTCCAAAACTAAATCATAAATTACAGGTTCAACATGATGACCTTACTCTTGGCGCTTGAAAACAAAGATACCCTGAGTATTCTCCAACATAAGACTGTCAGAACCCAATTTGTCAATAGCGAAAGTATCCTTATTCAGCAAAAGTTTACCATTGAGTATCTTCCAGCTAGTCCAAGGATTAGTTTCAGCCTTCACATTGTTCTTCACCTCTCCACCTTCCAAGATATCAAAATTCTTATCCAGAGAAGTCCATTTACCCAAGAGGGATGTCAGATTGACAATCTTCTGGGCCATCATCTCTCCATCCTCTGCCTTATAACCGATAAGAGCAATACGGTCGCCAGCCAGCAATCCTCCCTGAACAACATCAGGATTCTCATCGTCAATAAACACCGAAAGGGTGTCACCATCATCAGAAATCAGCTCCAGGTTATGCATAGAGGTTCCCTCACCGCATACACCATAGATGGTAGAATCGTTCATTGCATCCTCTACCTCTACCGAATCTGCTGCACTGATAACAGGAACATTATTTTTGTTCTTACAACTGTTGGCAGCGAAAAGCGCCACCAAAGCTATTGTTACATAAACTAATTTCTTCATAACACTTTAGTTTTTATTATTATATTGATGAGTCGATAAGATTATCTGATTCACCGTTATTTATCATCCTTTTTCTCCTGAAGTTTTGCTTCATCCCATAGTTTATCCATTTCTTCTAAGCTCATATTTTTCAAGTTTTTACCTTGCTTTAAGCTATGATCTTCTACGTAGTTGAAACGGCGGATAAACTTCTGGTTGGTTTTCTCCAGCGCATTATCCGGATTGAGTTTATAGAGACGTGCTGCATTGATTACTGAGAAGATGAAATCGCCCAATTCCTGGGTAGAATTCTCTTTGTCGCCTTTAGCCAGTTCCACCTTGAGTTCTTCCAGTTCCTCCTGCACTTTGTCCCACACATCTTCTTTTTCTTTCCAGTCGAAGCCTACATTTCTAGCCTTGTCCTGAATGCGATAAGCCTTGATAAGAGACGGAAGAGAATTAGGGACACCGCTCAACACCCGCTCATTTCCATCCTTCTCCTGCTGCTTGATCTGTTCCCAGGTTTTCTCAACAGAAGTAGCAGTTTTCGGCTTGATGGCGCCAAGAGCCAAGGTTTCTTCGGCATTGGCAGTTTCAGCCATCCCGGTTCCTGCTTCTTCAGACTCTCTATATACCACCTGTCCCTCATCGTTGATATACATATCAGGATTCGAAACCGTCCAATTTCCTTCCTCCTTCCAGTTGATGAAAGGATGGCGGAACATCAATTTATCTGCCTCCTGATTGCAAACATCGCAAATATCGAACTCGCCGTCTTCTCTGCCGATGATGCTATAGAACATCACGTGCTCCAACACATCGCCTAACTCCTTCTTGATATCTTTGTAATCGCGCTTCATCAAGGCGTCACAAAGCTCGAAAGTCTCCTCAATCGTATTCGGACGAAGACTCTCGAATGTCTGCTTTTTATCCCATGGACACTGCAGGCGCAAACGGTCCTGCACATCCAGCAAGCGGCTGAACGCCGCCAGTTTTTCTTCTTTCGTATGTCCTTTTCCTGTATTACTAACCATCGTTTTGTGCAAAAATTAATAATTTTGATGCAAAGATAGTATTTTTCGCCCAAAAATTCGTATCTTTGCACCGTTTTTTAAAGAAAAAGAAAGAAAAAGAATAAAAATTAGATATAAACAATGGAATTAGCAAGTAAATACGATCCACAAGCAGTGGAAAGTAAATGGTATCAGTACTGGCTCGACAACAAGCTTTTCAGCTCTAAGCCAGATGGTCGTGAACCTTATACAGTGGTTATCCCTCCACCAAACGTAACGGGTGTGCTCCACATGGGACACATGCTCAACAATACTATCCAGGACATTCTCGTTCGCCGTGCACGCATGGAGGGCAAGAACGCATGTTGGGTACCAGGTACCGACCATGCCAGTATCGCTACCGAGGCAAAGGTGGTAAACCGCCTCGCTCAGCAGGGCATCAAGAAGACCGACCTTACCCGCGAGGAGTTCCTCAAGCACGCTTGGGACTGGACTCACGAGCATGGTGGCATCATCCTCAAACAGCTCCGCAAACTCGGTGCCAGCTGCGATTGGGACCGCACAGCATTCACCATGGACGAGACCCGCTCTCGTGCCGTCATCCACGTATTCTGCGACCTTTACCAGAAGGGACTCATCTATCGTGGCGTGCGCATGGTTAACTGGGACCCTAAGGCTCAGACTGCGCTCTCTGACGAGGAGGTAATCTACAAGGATGAGCACTCTAAACTCTATCATCTGAAGTATTATGTAGTAGAGCAGGACTGCCAGCAGGTGGATGAGGAGAACGTGATGCACAAGGATGAGAAGGGTTACTATGCTGTAGTAGCAACCACCCGTCCTGAGACTATCATGGGCGACTCTGCTATGTGTATCAACCCTGAGGATAAGAAGAATACATGGTTGAAGGGCAAGCACGTTATCGTGCCTCTCGTAAACCGCGAGATTCCTGTCATCGAGGATTCATACGTAGATATTGAGTTCGGTACAGGTTGCTTGAAGGTAACTCCAGCTCACGATATCAACGACCACGCCCTCGGTTTGAAGCACGGTTTGGAGACCATCGATATCTTCAACGACAACGGTACCATCAGCGAGGCAGCAGGTCTCTATGTAGGTATGGACCGCATGGACGTGCGCAAGCAGATTTCCATCGACCTTCAGAACGCCGGTTTGATGGAGAAGATTGAGGACTATAATAATAAGGTGGGCTTCTCTGAGCGTACCAATGTGCCTATCGAGCCAAAGCTCTCTACACAGTGGTTCCTCAAGATGCAGCACTTTGCAGACATCGCCCTCCCTCCAGTAATGGACGATGACATCGAGTTCTACCCTAAGAAGTACAAGAACACCTATCGCCACTGGCTGGAGAACATCAAGGACTGGTGTATCAGCCGTCAGCTCTGGTGGGGTCACCGCATCCCAGCCTACTACTTCGACAACGCCGGCAAGAAGGATTTCGTGGTAGCTGAGACTGCAGAGGAGGCTCTGAAACTCGCTCAGGAGAAGAATGCCAACATCAAGGCTGAGGATCTTGAGCAGGAGAGCGACTGCCTCGACACCTGGTTCTCTTCATGGTTGTGGCCTATCTCTCTGTT
>CAKPYB010000036.1 GCA_934202525.1 uncultured Prevotella sp. | reverse complement strand
TTACGGAGCTGGTATGCACCATACTCCTTGTTCTTTCCGGCGAAAACCATATCGACCCATTTAGGATCGTAAAGATCAATTTTTGCCATTTCTTTCTTGTTTTAATTGTTAGTACACATCTTACATCTTAACGTTTCTAGACTTGAGAAGCTTCTCGTCGTCTCCGTTAATCTTATCGATGACATACGTACCAATGTTCAAAATCTGCATTTCATCGAGTGCATCAACCATATTCTTATATGAAGCATTATCTGTAGGCTTGATGACGATAGTAAGAGTAGGAATCTTTCCGTCCTTCAAGTTACCTGCCTTCAAATCGCTCAACTTCTTCTGATAGATGCTATCAGGATACTGCTTAGGATTCTTCTGACGGTCCATGTTCAACTCCTTGACAGCAAGTGCGATTCTTTCTACAGGGCGTGTGCCATTTTCTGTAGCGTGCTCTCTCAAGACCTTACGGACACCCTGGCTTCCCCATGTAGTCTCCTTGATCCATGTAGGATCATCGTACTTAGGAATACCAGCTCCATAATAAATCTTGTTGTCTGCTGTTACGTAGAGTGTCACAGTTTCAGAAGCCTTAGCTTCGTTCTTCTGATCTTCTTGAGTATTCTCATCATTACTTGGCATAGTCAGCTCCATAGTCTGAGGTTTGCTCAAAGATGTACACAGCATGAAGAACGTGATAAGCAGCATGAGCATATCCACCATAGGCGTAAAGTCTACGCGGACATTCATTTTCTTTTGTTTGCTTTCTTTCTTTGCCATTTATTCGTCCCCCTGTTGTTTTAACTGTGTAATCATATAGTAATGACTCTCGTCCATATCCTGGAGTTCGTTCATCACTCTCTTAACGGTCTTGTAAGGTGTAGAAGCATCTGCCTTGAGGGCAATCTTGATGTCTTCGTTTACGTTACGAGCTGCGTCTACCCACTGCTGGAACTCGCTCATACCGCCCTTAATACTGTCGAGAGGAATACCTTTAGTCTGGAGATACTGTGGACGCTTTGAAGCGTTCATTGTCAGATAAGTACTCAAGTCGCCCATAGGTACGCCGAACATACCTTCGCTCTTGAATGTCTCAATCTGTTTTGGGTTCAATGACACGCCGAATGTACCTGTCATTGTACTCAGAGTAGCTCCCAACTGATCAGTATTATCAATACTCATAAATACTTGGCCCTCGCCGGTAGGATTACCAGCCTTGTCCTTTTCAGGACTAACCAAGATGGTCAAGACACCGTTCTCTGGCACCTTAATCTCAGACACAGAACCTGGTGTGTTTACCTTTACTGGCTCATTCTTTACGAAAGTAGAGGTGAGCATGAAGAAGGTAAGCAGCAGGGTCATAACGTCTGACATAGGCGTCATGTCGATCCAGATGTCACTCTTCTTAATTTTTACTTTACCCATAGCGATAAAATTTTAAAGGGTTAGCAAAAATTAAGCCTCTTCTGCGTGGTTAGCTTCGTATGTCTGAGCAATTGAGTAACCTACCTCGTCGAGTGCGTATGTCAACTTATCTACCTTGTTGGTGAATGTGTTGTAAGATACAACGGCACACCATGATGTCAAGATACCGAATGCGGTGTTGATCAACGCCTCAGAAATACCTACAGAAAGTGCTGCTGAGTCAGCGCCACCACCTTCACCCATGGCCTGGAATGACTTGATCATACCGGTTACAGTACCGAGAAGACCTGTCAAAGTACCAAGTGTTACGATTGTAGCGATGATAGGCAAGTTCATTGTCAAAGTTGGCATCTCCAACTGAGTTGCCTCCTCGTGAGCCTGCTGGATCTTAGCTACCTTCTGAGCCTTCTTCAAAGATGCGTTAGCACCTGACTCCATAGACTTGTAAGCGTTCAAAGAAGCCATAACAACGTTAGCTACTGTACCGCGCTGCTTGTTGCAGAGCTGCTCAGCCTTAGCGAAATCATTTGCGTTCAAAGCTGCCTTGATGTTTGCAACGAACTTAGGAAGAGCACCTGTACCTGTAGCGGTCTTAAGAGCCAACCAACGCTCGATAGTCATAGCCAACACTGTGAGCAACAATGTGTGGATAACTGGTACGATTACACCACCTTTGTAGATAGTACCCCAAATGTCTGCTGGGTGATCCTGTACACCTGGATCCTGGAAGTGCATGTCATTTCCGAACCATGTGAAGAACAATGTGAATGCGATGATAGCACATACCACGATGATCCAGAATGCGCCTCTTACTCCCTGAAAGCCCTCAGACTTCTTAGCTGGGGCTGCTTGTTTTGTAGTTGCCATAATTTTACTTTTTTTTAAATTATTAGTTAATAAATTATTAATATTTTCTTTTTTTTCTTTCTCGCTTCGTAGACCTTGAATGTGTCGTTTGTCAATAAACACAGTTGGGTTATCTATTTTGCATTGGCAAAGATAATAAATTAAAGTTTACTATCAGCCTAATTAAGAAGTTTTAACGAGATATTGGCTTATTTTATACCAATATCTCGCATTTTTCTTACATTTTGCCCCTTGAAAATGGTGTTTAAGCCATTTTTATTTCAACTTGCCCAAAGCTTCCTTGATGCGCTTGATAGCTTCAACGATGTTCTCGTCGCTTGTTGCATAGCTCATGCGGAAACAGTCTGGATCACCGAATGCGTCACCACCTACGGTGGCTACATGTGCCTCTTCGAGAAGGTACATGGCAAAATCGGTTGAGTTGTTGATGGTCTTTTCACCGTTACTCTTGCCAAAGTAGCTGTTGCACTTAGGGAAGAGATAGAAGGCGCCCTGTGGCATGTTTACCTCAAGACCTGGAACCTCTTTGGCCAACTTCACAATCAGGTTGCGGCGACGCTCGAAAGCTACGCGCATTTCCTCTACTGCACTCTGGTCGAGTGTGTAGGCTGCTTCTGCTGCCTTCTGGCTGACAGAACATGTACCGCTGGTATACTGTCCCTGGAGCTTGTTGCAGCCCTTGATGATCCATTCCGGACCAGCCAGGAAACCGATTCTCCATCCTGTCATGGCGTAAGCCTTAGATACACCATTGGCAATGATAACCTGCTCCTTCATGCCCGGTTCCTGAGCAATGCTGTGGTGCTTGCCGATATAGTTGATGTGTTCGTAGATTTCATCTGCCAACACAAATACTTCAGGATGCTTCTTGAGTACTTCTGCCAGTGCAGCCAGTTCTTCCTTAGAGTATACGCTACCGGTAGGGTTGCTTGGAGAACAGAGAATGAGCATCTTGGTCTTTTCTGTGATGGCATTCTCCAACTGCTCTGCTGTCATCTTAAAGTCCTGGTCGAAACCGGCATTCACAATGACCGGAGTACCTCCTGCCAATTTCACCATCTGTGGATAACTTACCCAATATGGTGCAGGAATGATAACCTCGTCGCCTGGATTTACGAGTGCCAATACTGCGTTGCAGACGCACTGCTTACCACCAGTACCAACGATTACTTCATTGGTAGTGTACTCCAAATCGTTCTCGTTCTTTAATTTGGCTACAATTGCTTTTCGCAAGTCAGGATAACCTGGTACTGGTGAATAACGGGAATAGTTCTCGTCAATAGCCTTCTTTGCTGCCTGTTTAATATTGTCAGGAGTGTTGAAGTCTGGTTCACCTACGCTCATGTTGATAACATCAATACCTTGAGCTTTCATTTCACTACTCTTCTGTGACATCGCCAGCGTTGCTGAAGGTGCCAATCTGTTTAAACGATCAGATAATTGTGCCATAATTTTATTCTTATATTTGTTTATCGTGTGCAAAAGTAAGCAAATTATTTCTTTTTCGGAAGAAAATTGAGCATTATTTCATGTTTTGTATTGAAATAATAACATAATTTTATTATCCGAGGTGCAAAGTGTGCCCCATGCGGTCTCTCTTGGTCTTGAGATAACGCTCATTGTACTTGTTAGGTACAACTTCGATAGGTACATTTTCTACGATTTCCAAACCGTATGCTTCGAGACCTACGCGCTTTACCGGATTGTTGGTGAGCAGACGCATTTTGTGTACACCGAGATGACGGAGCATCTGTGCGCCGCAACCATAGTCGCGCTCATCTGGTTTGAAACCGAGATGGGTGTTGGCGTCAACGGTATCGTAGCCTTCTTCCTGGAGTTTGTAGGCTGCAATCTTGTTCATCAGACCGATGCCACGTCCTTCCTGCTGCATGTAGACAACAACACCCTTTCCAGCCTCGTCAATCATCTGCATAGCCTTGTGGAGTTGCTGGCCGCAATCACAACGCTTGCTGCCCAGAATATCGCCTGTAGCGCAAGAAGAGTGAACACGAACCAGGATAGGCTCGTCTTCTTTCCATTCTCCCTTGATGAGTGCCATGTGTTCCAGACCATTGCTTGACTGGCGGAACGGAATGAGGCGGAAGTGTCCGTATTCTGTAGGCATGTCAACCTCTTCGCCCACTTCGATGAGTGATTCTTTCTTGAGGCGGTATTCTATCATGTCTTTAATGGAAATAACCTTGAGGTTCCACTCCTTTGCCATCTTCATCAGCTCTGGCAGACGCGCCATGGTACCGTCTTCGTTCATGATTTCCATGAGTGCACCAGCAGGGTAGAGGCCTGCCATCTTACAGAGGTCGATGGCAGCTTCTGTGTGTCCGCTTCTTCTTAACACGCCGTTATCTTGTGCATAGAGCGGATTGATGTGACCCGGTCTGCCGAATGTCTGTGGGGTCGAGTTCGGGTCGGCAAGTGCTTTGATGGTTTCGGCACGGTCGTGTGCAGAAACACCGGTAGAGCAGCCTTCCAGCTTGTCTACGGTTATGGTGAATGGTGTGCCTAATACTGAGGTGTTTTCTGAAACCTGATGAGGCAAGTCGAGTTCATCGCAGCGGCTCAATGTGATAGGAGCGCAGAGTACACCTCTTGCGTGTTTCAGCATGAAGTTTACCTTTTCTGCATCTATCTTCTCTGCGGCAATGATGAGGTCTCCTTCGTTTTCGCGGTCTTCATCATCAACAACGATGACGAACTTTCCTTCCTTGAAGTCTTTTACTGCATCTTCGATGCTATTTAATTTGATTTCTGACATGTTTGATACCTTATTATATAGTTACATTTTATTTTTTCTGTTCTCTAATCCGATGGATGATGTCCGTGTTGGTCTGACTGATGACCTTGAGGTCACGGAACAGGCGCAGTCGGAATCGCCACATTCTCAAGTATAGCAGTGTGCCCACTGGGAAGATGATGGCTGCAATGATGTTGAGCCATTTTCGCTCGAATGGGCGTGTATGTGCCTTGACTGAAAGAACCGGATATTGGTTCATGTCGTGCAGGATATACTTGTTTGCGGTATTGGTCAAATCTTCTATCACCTCTTCCAGTTCTGCATTGATTCTTTCTATCTCATGATCTGGCTCGTATTTGAAGAATACATTGATGAAGTTTGGAAGATGAACCAGTTTATGCTCCTTATTATATAAGGTGATGTCTTGGTTGATTCTTTCCAGTTTCTCTGCATCCGTCTGATAATCCGGGTCGGTGATGATGACTTCCTTACCGAAGTAATGGCGTTTCTGTCGCAAACCGAGCAGTTTCATGAAGAACTCTTTGTAAACATCCATATTGAATACAGAAGAGTCATTGGTTGCCTTGTAGGTTACGAAGACAGCCAAAGGCGTCAATACTGCCGGGGCAAGACCTTTACCGAACCAGATGGCCCACATTCCGCTTCTCGACATTCTGTATCCTGTATTGTCGAGGATAAAGAAGACGATGAACACAAGTACGGAGATGACGACAGGGAAACCAAGTCCTCCCTTTCGGATGATGGCTCCTAACGGCGCTCCGATAAAGAAGAATATGAGACACGAAAGGGCTAGGGTGAACTTGTTGATAGCCTCAATCTTGTGCTGTCTTATCATGTAGTCTGCATCGCTCGTTGACATCGATTTGAAATCAAGGTCGGAAAGTTCCTGTTGTACGGTGGACTGTGCCTGGTTTACCGCCATGAGTTTCTTCTCTTGTGGTAACTTATTATATAAGGTGTCGAAATTGAGTTTTTCGCCCTTCTTGATTTCTTTGAGTGAATCATTTTTGTTGATGCGCTGTACACCTCCGTAGAATCTCGCGTTGGCTTCGTTCAGGTAGATTCTTCCTATAGAATCATATAATTGGTTGAGCGAATCGATGTCATTGTTGATTTTCTCCAGACTTTTACCCTTTGCATTTCCGGAGAGCGAAGCAGCATCGGTCATACTGAAGTCTCCATCGAAGTCGAGAATGATTTTCTTGGAAACGAAAGTTTCTCGCCTGTATGGTACGGCTGCCGTATTGGCAAGTGCGCTGCTTTGCATATTCTCAAACCATTCTCCGCTGTAGAGGCTCAGCACAAGATGTTTCTTCTCTGCTGTACTCTGGAGCATGCCTGAGTCTGCCAATATGATGGCAGCATCTTCATAGCTGTCGGTCATGCGGTAAATCATGATACCATAAAGCTTTCCGGTTTTCAAATCCTTCTTCTGCACATAAAGGTTGCAGTTTGGAATACCATCATAGAAGATTCCTTCAGGAATTTCCAGTTCCGGGCTTTTCTGTTTCATTGAAATCAGAAGTTGCGCCAGTTTTATGTTCGACTTAGGTCCCACATTGTTTTGGAAATAGAATGAGCCAAACATGATGATGACGGTGATGACGATGAGCGAGCGGAAAGCCTGCATCAGTGAAATGCCGGCAGCCTTGATGGCTGTAAGTTCCGAACTCTCGCCGAGATTACCGAACGTCATGAGTGAAGACAGGAGAATAGCCAAAGGCAGAGCCTGCGGTACGAGCATCAGACCCATGTACCAAAAGAATTGAGCCATCACGTCCATCGTGAGTCCCTTGCCAATGAGTTCATCAATATATCTCCACAAGAACTGCATCATCAGCACAAACTGGCAGATGAAGAAAGTTCCCATGAAAAGGAGACCAAACTGTTTGGCAATAAATATGTCTAATTTCTTAATTCTAAGCATTTCAATATTCTGTTGTTTCAGACCATTTTCTTATTTGAAATATTCGCAGGTCTGTTATTCAGCGTGCAAAGGTAATACAAAAAAATAAGAAAACCTTTATTTTTCGTTTTTTTTATATATATAATTAGGTGGAAGAGCGGCAGAAAAGTGAGAAAAATGAGAAAATGAAACTTTTTTTGAAAATTTCTGCCGAAAAATTTGTTCAATTCAAATAAATGTATTACCTTTGCACCCGCAAATGAGAAATCAATTGCTTGGATGGCGGGATAGCTCAGCTGGTTAGAGCGTCGGATTCATAATCCGGAGGTCGAGGGATCGTGGCCCCCTCCCGCTACTCAATGTGAGACATCAACTTTTCAGTTGATGTCTTTTTTATGCTCTAAACTTTTCCACACTTATTCACTTCTCATAGAAAAGTTATCCACATATGTGTTGATAACTGTGTTATTCTGTTGGTTATCAGGTGCTTTTGCTGTTGGTAACTGGTGTGGAAAAGATAAATATGAAAGATTTTTCTGTGTTTTTCTTGGTGTTTTCAGAATAAAATTATATTTTTGCACCATAAAAGACAACTATTATGAAGCAGCAGCAAGTATATAACTTAAAAGAGTTTGCCGCTAAATACCAACTGAAGGACATATTTGGAGCTTATGCAGCTCATATTCATACAGATGTTTTAAATGGAAGTGTCCTGAGGGATATGGCGAGTGAACGAACACTTTTTTACAAGGTATTATTGGTAAAAAGCGGAAGTGTAAAGTTTGAAGTCGTTCTGGGAACTGAAAGCGCAGAGGACGAGGAACATCAGCTTACGGCAAGTGATTTGCTTGTCGTATCGCCTAAGCATGTTTATCAGTTTACCGAAATATCTGAAGATTTTGAGGCAGAATGTGTTTTTGTTGATGAAGAGATTGCTAATGATCTGGTTTATCATCTTTCTGACGATAAACTCAAGGCGGCTTTTGATATCATTCATATGATTCGGGATATTGTGCGCCATCAGCATATTTATAAGGTAGAGATGATTCAGTCTATGGTGAATGTCTTGAAACTTCTGGTGTCAGAGTTGCCTTATGACAACCTTTTGTCGACCAGAGACTTGCGCCATAAAAAGAATGTGTACGAAATCTTTCTGCATTTGCTGTATCGCAATTTCAAGAGTGAGCGACAAATCCGTTTTTATGCAGATAAACTGAATGTTTCTTCTGCTTATCTCTCCAGGATGATAAAAGAAATATCGGGTACGACGGTCAATGATCATATTACCTCTCTTCTTTACAAGGAAATCTGTAATCTGCTGAAACAGTCGGATATGACAATGGGAGAGATAGCCGATTATCTTCACTTTAACGACCAGAGTGCATTGACCAATTTCTTTAAAACAAGGGCTGGAATGACACCGCTTGCTTATCGTAACCAATACAACTGATAAGATTTCCGTCGATGACCGTAAACAGAATATCCGCTTGCCTATCTTGAGGAATAGGCAAGCGGAACAGTCAAATGTTAATATGAAATTCAGATTAGTATTATTCTATATCTTATTCTAAAGTTCTTTTATGTCAGCAGTTACATCTTTTTATTTCAGGGTGAAC
The DNA here is from genome assembly GCA_934202525.1 of uncultured Prevotella sp. Classification (GTDB taxonomy): domain Bacteria; phylum Bacteroidota; class Bacteroidia; order Bacteroidales; family Bacteroidaceae; genus Prevotella. The sequence goes on along the minus strand of CAKPYB010000036.1, from coordinate 22,444 downwards.
TTGTGTGACTGCAGCATCTCCTTTGGATCGAGTGCCTTGTCCAATTCTTCCTTACTCATGATACCCTGCTCTATAACGATATCGTATACTGAGCGGCCTGTAGCATGGGCTTCCTTAGCTACTTTAGTACTCTTCTTGTAACCGATGATTGGGTTCAGGGCAGTAACGATACCGATACTGTTCTTTACCATTTCGTAGCAACGCTCTTTGTTTACGGTGATGCCGAGGATGCACTCAGATGTCAGGGTTTCGATGGCGTTCTTCAACCAGGTCAGACTCTCGAAGAGGCTTTCTGTGATGATTGGTTCCATTACGTTCAGCTCCAACTGACCTGCCTCTGCTGCAAAGCTGACAGTTGCATCGTTTCCTATTACCTTGAAGCAAACCTGGTTGGTTACCTCAGGAATAACTGGATTAACCTTACCTGGCATGATAGAAGAACCTGGAGCCTTAGGAGGAAGGTTGATTTCGTTCAAGCCGCAACGAGGACCAGAAGCCATCAGACGGAGATCGTTACAGATCTTAGACAGCTTGATAGCCAGACGCTTCAAAGCAGAAGAGTAGCTTACGTAAGCACCGGTATCAGGTGTAGCCTCTACCAGGTCGGTAGCAGTTTCGAAGTTCTCGCCTGTCAGCTTGCTGAGGTTAGCAGCACAGAGCTTAGCGAAGCCAGGAACGGCATTCAGTCCTGTACCGATGGCAGTACCGCCCATATTGATCTCGTGTAAGAGTTTCACGTTGCGCTCCAGATTGAGGATTTCCTCTTCCAGGTTGTTGGCGTATGCGTTGAACTCTTGACCGAAAGACATAGGGACTGCGTCCTGCAACTGGGTACGGCCCATCTTGATAGCATCAGCATATTCGTCTGCCTTATAGCGGAATGCGCTGATCAGACCAGTCAGAGCACCTACCAGATGAGTATTCATGCGAATCAAAGCCAGGCGGATAGAAGTAGGGTATACGTCGTTTGTACTCTGGCCGCAGTTGCAATGATCATTAGGAGAACAGAACTGATAATCAGCCTTTTCATGTCCCATAATCTCGAGGGCACGGTTGGCGATAACCTCGTTGGCATTCATGTTGACAGATGTACCTGCACCACCCTGTACCATGTCGATAGGGAAGTTCTCATGCCATTTGCCGTCGATGATTTCGCGGCAAGCCTGACCGATTGCCCCTGAAATCTCATCGTTGATAACACCGAGTGTATGGTTTGTTTCGATGGCAGCCAACTTTACGTAAGCGATGGCGATGATGAAATCTGGATAGGCGCACATCGTCTTGCGTGAAATGTGATAGTTGTTAATACCGCGCTGTGTCTGTACACCATAAAGTGCATCAGCAGGAACTTTGAGCTCACCTAAAAGGTCTGACTCTACTCTAAATTTTTTCTCTTCAGCCATAATATTGATTGTTTTGTTGTTATTATTATTATTATTTATTCTATTGATTCTTTTGGAAGCAGGTGTTATTTCCTTTATCCGTTGCAAAGATACGATGATTTCTGCATATTCTCTTTATAAAAAGTGAACCTTAATTTGTAAAAAACGAACTTTCTGCTTTTTATCGCTCATTTTTGTCTGATTAACTGAAGTTTCGCATGTGGGGAAGTTAAGGGAAGTTAGGGAAGTTAAGGGACAAATGTCCTAAGTTTAAGCTAGAAGACTATTGTCCCTTAACTTCCCGAACGACCGTAGGGAGTGATAACTTCTTTAACTTCAATCAATTCCCTCACTTGCAAAACTTGAGTGATTAATAAGCTTTCAGGCGATACATTAAGCCGAGTTCGATGCGGTCGGTATTGTAATCTTGCAATCCGCTCTTTTTACTGTAGTCGTATTTTCTACCTACATAGGCAAGGAAGATACGTAGATCCTGCTTCTGTTTGCGGGCTGGATAGTATTCCAGACTGCCGATGTAGCCGTATGCGGTGCGGTAGTTCTTAAACGCTTCGTTCTTTGTGGCACTTGCAGTTTCCCACATGCCTTTCAGCATCAGGTTCCAGTCTTTGGCAAACTGCCAGTTCATCTTGCTGACGATTCCCTGATAACGCACTTTGCTGAGATATAAGTTGCTGAAATCCTGGTTGTTGATTTCGTCCTGGGTATAAGTGCTGTTGATCATTTCATCAACTACCTCCTTAGACGCAATCTTCATTCTGTCCAGATCATCGTATGTATTGTTGTAATCTACATACCATTGCAGCTTGTTCATATTCAGTTTCTGTCCGAGACGGAAGAACCGGCTGTATTTTCCTTTAGCCTGAGTACGGAGGGAGTAAGACCAGCGTGTCTGCAATCTGTTATCGAAGAATTTTCCATTCCAGCCGATGCTGTAGGTGAGAGGATTGTTTGATTTCTCCAATGTTTCGATGTCCAGCTTCTTTCCTCCGGCTGTTCTGTTGTTTCCCGGTCTGCCAGTTGTTACCTTGGCGTTTTCACCAAATTCATCTGTCAGCTTACCATTATATGTATTGCTCACTTCGGCAGAGAACTGCTGGGTCTTGCTTGGATTATAGAGCAGGTTGAGAGCACCTTTCGAACTGTCCACATTGTCCTCCATATCAGAGAACTGGTAGATGAACATCGGGTTTTCATCAAACTCAAACGAGCCTAGCGCCTGACATTTCTTACCGCCCTGTATGCTCCAGGTATCGTTAAACTTCCAGCCTACCATCATATAATCGGTTGCTTTAGCGAAGTTATCTTCTCCCATCGGAGCATCAGTCTTGTTCAGACGGTGACGGAAACGGTAGTAGAGATTATCTGTCAGCCAGCCGGTCATCTCTATTCTCAGGTTCTTGTTGTAGAATCTTGAAGTCCATTCATCTGTTTTTGAACTATGTTCTGTTTGGAAACTTTCTGCAAAATTCACGTAGAAATTCAGCGCCTTCTGTTTCTTCTCTATGTTGGTAACCTTGGAGTAGAGCGATTCTATGTCGCCGTCATCTCCACCCAGTCCGTCATTTGTGCCTTGTGCCCATGCGCTGTTCGGCAACATCGTAGCTATTGTAAAAGCTGAAAGCAGGATGCTTTTCTTGTAATGTTTCATGATGATTTCTTTTTAAAGGTTTATAGGAATTGAATAATCAGATATCCCACACCGATAGAAACGATGGTGGTTGTGAAGCCTGCCAACTGGAACGAGTGGTTGATGACAAATCTTCCGATTCGGGTACTGCCCGTACGGTCGAAATTGATTGCTGCCACCGCTGTTGGATAGTTTGGCAAGAAGAAATATCCGTTTACTGCAGGGAACATGGCAACGAGTGCCAGAGGCGAAATGCCGAGTCCGATACCCAGAGGATAAAGTGTTCTTACCGTTGCTGCCTGCGAGAAGAGCATGATACTCATGATGAAGAGGGCGATAGCGAAGAGGAACGGATATTGGCTCACTACGCTGGCAATGCCTTCTTTGAAGAAAGCTAGGTTGCCGTTGAAGAATGTATCGCCCATCCAGGCTATACCGAAGATGGCTACCATGGCATTCATGCCTGCTGCAAACACGTTGCCCTTTACCGCATCGCCTACCTTTGCTTTGCCAACGAAGAGAATCAGGGCTGCTACCGACATCATGATAATTTCTATGATTTCAGGCATGGAAACTCTGTGGAGTTCTCCATCGAGCATGAAGCTAGGACGGATACTTGGGAAACTGCCGTAAACGACTACCGCCAATACGCCGAAGAGGAATGCCATTACTGCATATTTGGCACGAGGATTAGGATTCTTGATCATTTCGTCGATGAGTTTGCTGTCTTTCTCAGGATTAATGATGCCTTCCTTTACCTTTTGCAGATAGATTTCGTCTTCCTGCAACTCTTTGCCGATTCGGTTCTGCAAGAAAGCAGCAATGAGAATGCCAATCAGAGATGCCGGGATACCTACGAGCAGGATATGTTTCAGTTCGATGCCTGCACCACCCAGAAGGTCGGTACTTATGATAGCTGCGGTGGCTGCCGAAACCGGGCTACAGGTAATTCCGAGAGATGCAGATACGGTTGATACGCCTAACGGACGCTCAGGACGAATCTTAGAGTTGGTAGCAATCTCTGAAATGATAGGGAGCAGGGAATAGCAGGTGTGAGCTGTTCCAGCTACGATGCAGAAGAGCCAGGTGGTTAGCGGCCCGAAATAGGTGATGTGGTTAGGATGCTTGCGCAAGAACTTGGCTGCCAAGCCTACGAGATAATCCAGACCACCTGCTGCCTGCAGAGCTGATGCTGCTGTTATTACCGATACGATGATGAGCATCACATCGATTGGAAGATTTCCTGGTTTTAGTCCGAAGAAGAATACCAGAATGAAGACACCTACCATACCGAAGATGCCGAGTCCGATGCCGCCGATACGGGCACCGATGAAGATGAGGGCTAATACGATAGCCAGTTGTAGTAGTATTATTGCTGTTGCCATAATGTTGTTTTGTTATTTTGTTTTCTTTTATTGACAGTTAGTTGTAATGAGAGTTTTCTTATATCTTTTTCTCGGTTGCAAAATTACTGCATTTTTGGCTGAAAATCTTTATAAAATTTAGACCGATATTTGTAAAAAACTGACCAAAGAGGGGAAAATTCAAAAAAAAGTTGTAAATTTGCAGCGGTAAGTCTTATTTTGAGACGTTTTAGAATGTCTCTACCTTATAAACATAGAAATTGTATAAGCCGTATGAAACGTAACTTACACCTTATTATATATGTAGCTATCGTCGTGTTGCTGACCGGTTGTGCTCAGCAGCCTAGGAAGTTTGTTATTGGCGTATCCCAGTGTTCTGAAGATATCTGGCGCGATAAACTGAATAATGAACTCAAGATGGGCGAGTATCTCAACGATTCGCTTATCGTGAAACTGGCTTCTTCCAACGATAATAATGTGTTGCAGAACAAGCAAGTTAACCAGTTTATCGATGAGGGGGTAGATTTGCTGATAGTATCGCCTAACCAGTTGAGTGCTATATCCAAGGCTGTAGAGCGTGCTTATGATAAAGGTATTCCTGTGATTCTCTATGACAGGAAGACCAATTCTGATAAGTATACGGCTTTTATCGGATGCGATAACTATACGATAGGTAAGTCGATGGGAACTTTTATCGCCCAGCAGCTTCAGGGTAAGGGTCGCATCGTTGAAATCAGCGGTTTGGAGGGATCTTCGCCTGCTTTGGAGCGCCATCGTGGTTTTATGGATGCTATCAAGCCTTATCCTGGGTTACAGGTTGTAGCCTCGGAGGGAGGAAACTGGAAGGAAGAGGGTGGAATCCAGGCAATGAAACGTATCTTGAAACAGACACAGGACTTTGATTATGTCTTTGCTCACAACGACCGTCTTGCCTGGGGTGCTTATGTTGCTGCCCGACAGATGGGGGTAAAGCGTAATTATAAGTATACCGGAGTAGACGGCATGGCAACCGAAGGTGGTGGTCTGGAACTTGTGCGCGATGGTATTTTCGAAGCCTCTTATCTTTATCCTACCAAGGGTGATGAGGTTATAGCACTTGCCATGAAGATATTGAAGCATCAGCCTTATGAACGTGATAATTATCTGAGTACATCTATCATTACCAAGGCAAATGCAGATCTTACCTTGATGGAGGCTAGAGATGCCGAGCGCCAGGCGCGCAATCTGAAGACTTTGCATAAGCAGGTAGATCGATATCTGTCTGATTATAACGCCCAGAAAATCATGCTTATTGGTATGTGTCTGTTCCTGCTTGTTTGCCTTGCAGCGGCGGCTTTGATCTTCAGAGGTTATCTGGTAAAGGTAAAACTGAACGAAAAATTGGCTAAAACCAATGACGAACTGAAGCGACTGAATGTAGAATTGGGTGAAAAGAATGAGGAGATGAAACGATTGAATGAGGAGGTTTTGGAACTCACTCATTCCCGTCTGGTGTTCTTTACCAATATCAGTCATGAACTTCGCACGCCTTTAACCCTGATTGCCGACCCGGTAGAGATGCTGCTTGAAGATACCGGCATCAAGGGCAAGAGCCGCGAACTCTTGAAGATGGTGCAGCGTAATGCGCTTGCCCTCCAACAGTTGGTTGGTAACATTCTTGATTTCCGTAAGATTCAGAATGGCAAGATGGAGTTGAAACTTTATCGCTTCGACATTGTGAAGACTCTGATGATGTGGGTGAGCGACTTCCAGCTTACTGCCGAACGCAAGCAGATCAGACTGCATCTGGATGTTGATGACTTGAAAGGCAGCCATGAAATGATAGCCGATCAGGAGAAGATTTCCCGTATCGTATTCAATCTGTTGAGCAATGCCTTGAAATATACGCCTGCTGGTGGCGAAATCTTTGTATCTTTGAAAGATGAAGGTGCCAATCTCCGTCTTGATGTGAAAGATACTGGCCGAGGAATCTCTCAGGATGAGGCTGATAAGATCTTTGAACGCTTCTTCCAGGCTAAGGGTGCTGCCAGCGGCACGGGTATCGGTCTGGCTCTGGTGAAATCGTTTGTTGAGTTGCATCATGGTGAAGCTAGGGTAGAGAGCGAACTGGGTAAGGGCTCTGATTTTATCGTTGTAATTCCTCGTGAACAGGAGTGTGATTCACAAGTTATCCACAATGGTGTGGATATTGTGGATAACTCTGTAAATACTTCTACGCCAGATGGTAAGAATGTGGTAGATGAATCGGTTTTGCAATATATTGACGATGGAGACAGAAGTCGTGGAAAAGTTCAGCAGTTGGTAAGTGAGAATACCAATCGCCCTACAGTTCTGGTTATTGATGATAATACCGATATCCGTCAGTATGAGCGTACGCTTTTGCAGGATGAGTATATTGTTCTTGAGGCCGCTGATGGTAAAGAGGGATTGTCCGTAGCTATAAAAGAGGTGCCCGATCTGGTGATTTGCGATGTGATGATGCCTGTTATGGACGGATTGGAGTTTACCGAACAGTTGAAGACGAATACCGCTACCTCTCATATCCCTGTTATTATGCTCACGGCGAAGAACCTGGAAGAGCATCGCGCAGAGGGTTATGAGCATGGAGCCGATTCTTATATTACCAAACCATTCCATAGCAAGGTGCTTCTCGCCCGTATCGAAAATCTCTTGCGACAGCGTCAGCTCCTGAAACATCTTTATCAGGGGGCTCAAGAGGCTGAGAAGGAGATTTCTGAGTCTCATCTGGAAGACCGTGACAAGCAGTTCCTCAAGCAGCTTCAAACCATTATCCAGCAGAACCTTTCTGATAGTGAGTTTGGAGTCGAGGATATGGGACAGCAGATTGGCTTAAGCCGTGTGCAGCTTTATCGTAAGGTGAAGGCGATGACAGGCTCTTCTGTTGTTGACTTACTCCGTAAGGCTCGCCTAGCCAAAGCTAGGCGTTTGCTCGAAACCCGTAGCATGAGTGTCTCTGAAGTAGCCTATGAAGTGGGCTTTTCAGCGCCGTCTTACTTCACAAAATGTTTCAAGGAAGAGTATGGAATGTTACCTGGTGACGTAGGTAATGTTTTGGGAAATAACTAGTAATGAGAGAAAGCAGCTGGGGGCAAAATGTCGTCAGCTGCTTTCCTATTATGTCTCCCAATCTTCAAATTCCAGTTCAAGCTCTTTGTACTCAGGCTTTTGTATACTGTTTTCTTTATCCTCCATCCTTGCTTCTTCGGATGTTGCATTGCTTACGGATAGACCGATAAGACGGATGGGATGGATTGAAGAGTAATCTACCTGTTGAAGTAAGCGCTTCGCCAGGGGCAGAATATCATCCTTCTTTTTCAGAACCTTTTCTTGCGAGATGCTTCTTGTTATCTGGGTAAAATCGGCAAACTTCACCTTCAGCGTCAGGGTTCTTCCTTCGAAACCGCTTTTGGCGATTCGCTCCAGCAGTTCGAGTACGGTATGATACAGTTCGATAATTACAGCCGATTTGGCATAGATATCTTCCAGAAAAGTCTGTTCGCATCCTACCGATTTCCGTTCCCGGTAGGTGATGACCGGCCGTTCGTCTATCCCTCTTGCAAAATCATAGAAGATGTGTCCGGCTTTTCCGAACACTTCTACCAGATGTTCCTCGGATACTTTCCTCAGGTCAGCTCCGTTGAAGATACCCATGAAATGCATCTTTTGCAAGGTTTTCTTGCCCACGCCCCAGAAATCCTCTACTGGTAGCTGGGCGATGAAATCGAGCGCCTTGTCGGGATGAATGGTGCAGATGCCGTCCGGTTTGCGATAGTCAGAAGCCACTTTGGCGAGAAACTTGCAGTAACTGATGCCTGCCGAAGCGGTAAGCCCTGTAGCCTCCTTGATGCGAGCCTTTATCTCCTTGGCAATATCCACCGCCAGTTCTATCCCTTTCTTATTCTGCGTTACATCAAGAAAGGCCTCATCAATGGAGATGGGTTCGATGAGATCGGTATATTCCTGGAATATCTGATGTATCTGATGGGATATTTCTGCATAATATGAATGCCGGCAGGGCACGATGATGAGGTTAGGGCAGCGCTGTTTGGCTTGAGCGATGGATTGCGCTGAGTGAACGCCATACTTCCTTGCCTCATAGCTGGCTGTAGAAACCACACCACGTGGTCCGTCGAAGCCCACCGCTACCGGTTTGCCCCGAAGTTCCGCATTGTCTCTTTGCTCTACTGCCGCAAAGAAGGCATCCATGTCGATATGTATAATCTTGCGCTCTGTCATTATTATGCAAACTGGCAATATAATGCGTAGTTTGGCATGAACTCATTCTCTATATGTTTATATTTCATTTACTTCGTCAATTCTCTCCAGTTCCCATCCCTTGAACTGCATGATAATCTTATGGAGTGTCGTGCCTTGGCGTAATGCCTCCACTCTTGGTGCTTTGGCATATTGCTTGATTTGTTCCTCGGCATCAAGCCATTGCTTCGCTCCCTTGGTCATCTTGCCATCTTCTGTTAGAGTATCGAATTCTTTCTTAGACAATACCTTCAGCTCGATGATATAACTATGCTTCGTAGGGTAGTGGGTCAAGTTTGGCAGGAGGAAGAAATCGCAATAACCATGGTTCAATTCCAACTCTGGGGCAGTATAGTAATAATTGTTGAGGCTGAAATATGCCATGAAGAAACCTTGCAAGTTGCGCTCAGCCTCGATACCATCCCTAACAGATGATACTTCGGCGTATGCTTTTGCCATATACTCCAAGCATTCCTTCCACTTGCCCTCAAAAGCCATATAGGTAAACATGGTCTTGAGGTTGGAGGTATTGATGTATTTCTCCTCTTGATACTGCTCCAACAGATAATTATAATATTGTTTGCGTACATTATTATTAGGAATGCCCAAAATCAGTTGGTCTCCAAAAGTATCCTTGATGGTCAACATACCATAGTAGAACAATAAACTGATGAATATCTCAGGATTTGTCAATGCCTTTGCCGGGAATGATTCCTCGATGTTTCCTACAATTTCTCCTTTTTCCGCAATGGTCATGATGACACCCTTTCTGTCTCCGTCCAACTTGTCGAGCTGGAGGAGTTTCTTCATCTTGTTATAGTCGGTCTTGGTGTTAGGGTCAATCATCTGGCGTGGAGCTTCCCCTGTCTCCATATAGTTGCGGAGATAGTATAATACCATGTCGCAGTTGAATACTTTGCTTTGGGTTCTCAATGCCTCCTCTGAAAAACAATAGTTGTCGTACCAAGGTTTCATGTCCTCGATAATCGCTTCTACATCTGTATCGGCTGGTAAGTCGCCTGAATTCTTGTAGTAAGTGAACAGGTCTCTCACATCTTCTGTGGAGAAACCAAGCATCTGGTTGAAAGGCGCCTTGGTAGAGATATGCCAGCCGATGTTGAAACCGCTGGTCAAGTCATCGAGCGTTACAGGGCTTACACCAGTCATGAAGATACGGGCGAACATACCTTTGAATACCTTGAAAATCTCACGATAGAAGCCACTGGCATGGGTCAATGCCCAATACACATCCTCCCCGTGCTCATTGAGCACCACGTTGGTGAAGTTGTCGTATTCGTCCACGATGAGGAATAGTTGATAACCATTCTTCTGAGCCTCCATTGCGAGGGCGTTCAATTTGCCCGAAGCATAGTTGATGCCTTTTATCTTGGCGATAGCCTCTGGGGTATAGTAGTCCTTGTAAAGGGTATCTACAAAGAAATCCACGCACTGACCGCAATAGTCATTGAATCGGTCTTCCAAGAGCTTGATGCCGCCTCCTATCTTCGAGAAGTCAAGGTATAGTACTTGGTACTTGCCCTGCTGTGGGGTAGGATGGGAGCCAATCCAAAGGTTGCCAAAAAGCTCTTGGAACCTTTCTGTCATGCTGATGTCGTAATAAGCACGCATCATGCTTATCAGCAAACTCTTGCCGAATCTTCGAGGACGTATAAAGAAGAGAGCGTCTGCCTCTTTTTCCAACAAAGGCAGATACATAGTCTTATCGACATAATACTGGTTTCGCTCGATAATATCGACGAAATTAGATACTCCGTATGGTACTCTTTTAGCTTGTTCCATGATGAATGATCCCTTTCTTTTTTATTCTTTCTGCAAAGATAATGGAAATATTTGATATATGTGCCGTTTTGATGAAAAAAATGTTTTGAATAATTGCAGAAGCCCCCATACTTTTCGTTTATCCCCTATTGCTTATGTTATGTTGGACGCATTCTTGTATCTGATGCAATGATTTTTAATGCTGTTTTTTCTATGAGTCGTTTCTTTGCCCATTGAATCAGGCTTCGTTGGTCATCGCAAGTACTTGCGTTAGCCGATGAAGCTTTCTGTGTCTGCTTCCGGAGTCGTCTCCGATAGTTAATGGAGTCGTCAGCGATAGCTAATGGAGTCGCCTCCGAGAACTTATTGAGTCATATTCGTTAGTTCATCGAGACGTCTCCGATAGCTTACTAAACCGCTTGAATATACTAACTCAGCTACTTAAGTAAGTTCACCCAGTCACTTTAGTAAACTCACTCAGCCACTTTCGTAAGCTCACTCAGTCACTTTAGTAAGCTCACTCAGTCACTTTAGTAAGCTCACTCAGCCACATTCGTAAGCTGATTCAAGCACTTGAACTCATTAACTCAAGCACTTGACTTCATTAACTCAAGCACTTGACTTCATTAACTCAAGCACTTGACTTCATTAACTCAAGTACATCATGATACGTTCTTAATAGTCTGTTGTGATTGTTTTTTTTCTTGCAAGAATTGCCATATTGTCATATATTGTAACTAACTATCAGATTATAAATATATTAAGGCTATGGCAATTCTTTATGTTTGGGCTTTATCTGCCATGTAATTGCCATAAAATAGCGATATTCAGGTGTTTTAGAGGCAAAAAAATAGGAAGCATTGAGCAAAAACACTTATTTTCGGTTCGATACTTAGCGATTTCCATTGCTTTTTTGTAGTATTCGGTTCAATGCATGGTGAATTCCATAGCTTTTCCGTAATGTCTTAGACGAAACCGTTGAAATTACGTCCCGATGCGGCATCTGACACGTCCCGACGTAACAACCGACGCGTCGGGATGCAGTGTAAGCTACGTCGCGACGCATTTTCAGCTACGTCCTGCCTTTATCAAGTGAGCCTCTTTTACACATTACGTAAGTCTCTTTGGGGAGCTGCTACAAAAAAACATAAAACATTTGGGGGACTTGGAACATTTCGAGCAAAAACATTTGGGGGATTTGGAACTTGTATGTATCTTTGTGCTCAAAATCAGTAAGTTATGAGAAAAAGAATATTTAAAAGAAAAGTATACGACAAAATGCTCGAATGGAAGCGAGAGAGAAATGGTAGCAGTTTTATATAGAGAAATGGTAAAGAAGTAGCAGAAAGATGTGAAATTCCGTTCATGTAATAGCAATTATGTTACAATGAACGGAATTTTTTATTCGATGAAATGATTTTTTAAGCCGTTGTTCAGACCTTTATGTACTTTTGCAGCAGAAATCAAAACAATAACGCTAACAAATTAAACATTTAAAGTATGAACAACTTATTAAATGGAAAGAGCGCAGCTATGATGCTTGCACTTTCATTGGTAAATGTTACAGCAGCTTTTGCACAGGATGATAATTCAAATGCTAAGGAAGAGGGTAACCGCAATGTGATGCTCAATGCAGCCAGTGCGAATGGTCCTCGTGAGATTCAGATAGGTTTGCCTTCTGCCGATGTCAACGTGTTGGAGAATGGGCTGCCTGTTACTTACGCTACCAATCCTCATTCTGTTAATACTATCTGGCGTGGCGATGCAAGTTTGAGCCATCAGGGTTTGCTCAAGATTGCCGAGACAGCCATCACTACCGGTAATATCGGTTATGCCGTGAACTCTTTCACCCAGAAGGGTCAGAAGGGATTCAACGGTACACTGAACTATAAGAGCAATCACTTCGGATTGCAGGAATTCTCTCTGAATATGAACGGTGATTTGGGCAAGGACTGGTACTACAGCTTTAATATGTATCAGGATTTCGACCCGGGAACCTTCAAGATCAAGTCAACACCTTACCAGGATCGCACTCAGATTTACAAGGCGCTCCTCACCAAGAAGTACAACGGCAACCGTGGCGAATTTACAGCCATGTATAAGTATGCCAATAGCCACAATGTGTATAACTATGCTACCCAGAGTGCTCCATTCATCTATGTAGGCGATGGAAGCGTAAAGGAATATGGCGACTTCAAGCTCGGTACCACCTCTTATCTTCCTATCGATAACGAGATGACTTACCGCAACATGCGTACCGGCAAGGTGGAGCAGACTTCTCTCTACGATGCCTGTCTGAACAAGGCAAGCGAGGTAACCCTCATGAATAACTACCGTTTTGATAACGGTTTGAATTGGAAGGCTACCTTGAAGTACGACCACTCTCGTGGTGCGATGGTCTACCAGACTCCAATGTCTATCATCGATTTGAAGAGCGCAGCTAATCAGGGCGTATATAAATATATGTATCGCGACATCGAAGGAAAGACCAAGGCTTACGATGGTCAGTATATTCAGACCCGTATGTCCTGCCTCAATGCCGGTAAGATAGATGAGGCTCTCTTCACTACCGAACTCAGTAAGAAATTCAATACTTCCACCTTCCGCCTCGGCGTGAATGAGTGGTTCTACCATATTGATTATTGCTCAAATACAACCATGTATGATCAGAGTGTTCCTGCTGATGGAAGCTATGCTCTTCGTGTTTGGGATGCCAACCAGCGCGACAGCTACTTCTACGATTTCAACAAGAACGCCTCTGAGTATTACAAGGGAAGCGAAAACAAGCTGGCTCTCTACTTCACTCACGATTGGGATGTTACCAACAAGTTGAACCTCTACTATGGTGCCCGTCTGGAGTGGCAGAAGCTGAAGGGTGAAAACGCTGCAGTGAAGAATGCTAATGGTGAATTCGTAGGTCGCTTTGCCGATTACTATCTCGGCGCTCAGGCAGCAGATGGAACCAAGATTGCTCCGGCAGGCTTGAGTTACAACTGGATCAACTACGATTTCTCAGTAGCAGCAACTTATAAGTTGACCGATAACTTCGGCTTCACTGGCGATTTCACTTATATCGTGCAGCATCCGAAGTTTGAGGCTTTCGCCCCAGCTACATTGCCAAATACGGATAAGATTTCTGTGCCACTCGGTCGTGCAGGTATCTACTACAACAACTCATGGTTGAGTTTGACATCGTTGTTCTCTTATATCTCAAAGACCAACAACAATGCAACTCTCAACCTGCAGCATGGCAGTGAAATCAAGGCAGCTCCAATGTCTTACGATATCCAGACGTGGGGATGGACAACCGATGCTGTGGCTCATCCATTCAAGGGATTCGATTTCCACTTTCTCTTCACTTATCAGAAGCCAACTTACAAGAAGTATGAAACCAGCGTCACCTTCAACGATGGTTCTGTAGGCAAAATCAACGCCACTGGCAATATCGTAGCAGAGATTCCTCAGATTCTCATCGAGTTGGACCCAAGCTACATGATTACCAAGGACATCAAGCTCTGGACCAGCTTCCGTTACTTCAGCAAGACCTACGCCAACATCAACGAGGCATATTACTTCAACGGTCACTGGGAGACTTTCGGAGGTTTGAACTGGCAGGCAACCAAGCGCTTGGCTCTCGGTTGCACCGTAGTGAATTTCCTCAATCAGACTGGTGCCAAGGGTAGTATCGCAGGTGCCGAGCTGATTACCAAGGATGAGGCTAAGGGCATCAAGAATCAGATTATGACGGGTAGCTATCTCCGTCCATTCACTGTAGAATTCACAGCTTCGCTGAAGTTCTAATTAGTTCAAACATAATAAAACATAATAAGATAAGGCAGTACTATATAATAATGTATAGTGCTGCCTTTTTCTTGTTTTTGGTTTGGAAATGATTGGAAAAATATGGCTTTTGGTTTGGAAATGCACAAGAAATTATTGGTTTTTGGTTTGGAAATGAATAAAAAATATGCGATCTTTGATTTGGAAATGAAAATAAAGTTGTATCTTTGCACTTGATTTTAAATGGATTAGATATGTTTACACGAACAGCAATCAATTATCTGCGCCAATGGGCGAACAGAGAAGAGCGCAAACCCTTGGTTCTGCGTGGGGCTAGACAGGTAGGTAAGACAACTTTGGTAAAGTTGTTTGCCAAGGAGTTTGATGTCTATATTTATCTGAACTTAGAGGAAAATGAAAATGCAGAGCTTTTTGCTGCCGATTACTCTTTTGATGATTTGTTGGCAGGTATATTTTTCAAGGCGAATGTGCCGCAAGATTCCAATAAGCGCACATTGATTTTTATCGATGAGATACAAAACGAGCCAAAGGCAGTGCAGGCTTTGCGATACTTTTATGAAAAGCGTCCCGACATTTTTGTGATAGCGGCTGGCTCTTTATTGGAGAGCTTGATGGGGCGGCATATCTCTTTCCCAGTGGGTAGGGTAGAATATATGGCTTTGCATCCTTGTACTTTTGTGGAGTTTCTTCGTGCCATAGGTCAAGAGGCTACAGCTGATAGTATAGAGAAGTTATCTCTGCCAGCTTCTTTGCACTCGAATGTCATGGACTTATTCAAAAAATACATGATAGTAGGTGGATTGCCTGAGGCAGTGGCAAATTATGCTAAGTATAAGGATATTGTTAAGCTGAATGGTGTCTTTAATTCCTTGCTTTCAGGTTATCGTGATGATGTGGAGAAATATGCCAGCAAGCCCAAGGAACAGGATGCCATCAGATATATCTTAAATTACGGATGGGCTGCAGCTGGTCATCGCATCCAGTTTGCCAAGTTTACGAGTTCTTCTTTCAAGGCAGCTGATGTGGGGAATGCGTTCAGAACTTTGGAGAAAACGCTGTTGTTGGAATTGGTATATCCTCAGATGTCAGCCTCCTTCCCGATATTTCCCGATTTGAAGAAAAGTCCAAAGCTATTGTGGCTTGACACTGGCTTGGTGAACTATGTGGCAGGTATGCAGGAGGAGTTGTTGTTTAGTAAGGATACCAATGAGCTGTGGAATGGTGATATTGCCGAGCATATTGTTGGGCAGGAGTTGCTGGGCTCATCTTTTACATTTGGAGAGAAGCGAATGTTTTGGGTGCGTGATGCTAAGAACTCCCAGGCGGAGGTTGACTTCTTGATACGTTATAAGTCACATCTTCTTCCGATAGAAGTAAAGACTGGTGATAATGCCAAGCTTCGTTCCTTGCATCTTTTCATGGATGAGTCGAAGGAAAAGATAGCTTTGCGCCTTTGGAATGGTCCGATGAATTCGGATGTTGTCACCACGCAGAATGGCAAGGTCTTTACCTTATATAATATCCCTTTCTATTATGCTGGAAGTTTGCAGGAGTTCTTGGATTCTGTGTTTGTATGAGACACTAGTGAAAATATGTATATTTGCAGCGTGACGTGTAAAATACAAATGAGGAAAAGAATCGTTCATGCACTATAAAAGATGTTGCATGAACGATTTTTTGTATAGGATGAAACGAAATTGATATGATAATTCCTGCTTTATCCTTACCTTTGCAGCAGATTTAAACAATAACGCTAACAATTTAAAAAAGAAATGATCATGAAATCCAATTCAATGATTACAAAGGCTGCCTGCCTCATGTTGATGGCATCAGCTGCAACTTCTGCCTTTGCACAGAAGATGAACATCGAACACAAGGGTGATACTACTATCATCAAGGTTGAGAATCCTACCAAGTATCTTCTTCTCCCTATCCAGGAAGAGAAGGATGAGGCTCAGGTTTTGCTCGATACAGGTTCTAAGGATGATACCTGGATGGACGTTCGCCTGGCACAGAATGGTTCTGATTACTTCGTGCCATTTGCTTTGGGCAAGGGTAAGACTGCTACCGTCAAGATTCTCGGTCTGAAGAAAGATGCGTTGGCTCTTAATCTGATGAAGCTCAGCGATACATTCGATACCACCAACACCGATTACTATCGTCCATCTTATCATTTTACTCCGCTCTACGGTTGGATGAACGACCCTAATGGTATGGTGTATAAGGATGGTGAGTATCATCTCTACTTCCAGTATAACCCATACGGAAGCAAATGGGGCAATATGCACTGGGGACATGCCGTAAGCAAGGACCTCGTTCATTGGGAACACCTCGATCCAGCCATCGCCCGCGACCCTGTAGGTCATATCTTCTCTGGTAGTTCGGTTGTGGATAAGAAGAATACTGCTGGTTTTGGCAAGAATGCCATCATCGCTATCTACACCAACAACAGCGTGAACCACGATGAGGTGCAGTGCATCGCCTACAGCAACGACAATGGCCGTACCTTCACTAAGTACGAGGGCAACCCAGTGTTGACTCCATTCGATGGCTTGAAGGACTTCCGTGACCCTAAGGTGTTCTGGTATGAGAAGGGAAATTGCTGGTATATGATTGTTTCTGCTGATAAAGAGACCCGCTTCTACAAGTCAAAGAATCTCAAGAAATGGACTTACGTGAGTGCCTTTGGTAAGGGCTTGGGTCAGCAGCCATGTCAGTATGAGTGCCCAGACTTCTTCCAGTTGCCTGTAAATGGTGATAAGAAGAAGATGAAGTGGGTGATGACGATGAATATCAACCCAGGCTGCTGGTTTGGTGGCAGCGCTACCGAGTATTTCGTAGGCGATTTCGATGGCAAGAAGTTTACTTGTCCTGATGCCCACGATGTGAAGTGGCTCGACTGGGGTAAGGATCATTACGCCACCGTTACCTTCTCCAACACTGGCGACCGAGTATTGGGAATCACCTGGATGAGCAACTGGCAGTATGCCAACCTCACTCCGTTTAAGCAGAATCGTGGTGCCAACGGTTTGCCAAGAGAGTTGAAACTCTACGAAAAGAATGGCAAGTACTATATTTCTGAGGATGTAGCTCCTGAGGTTTATGCCTTGAGAAAGGATACCAAGAGTCTGGCTGATGCTTCTGTTGCTGATGCCAAGGATCTGAAGGGTGTTGCAGCCAATATGGAGGGTGCCTTCGAGATCGAGGCCGATGTAACTCCAGATGCCAACGGCATTGCAGGTATCGAGATTTCAAACAACAAGCGTGAGCGTACCCTGATTTATTTCGATATGAAGCAGGGCAAGGTGGTTATGGATAGAACAGAGAGCGGTTTGACCGATTTTGGCAAGCAGGCAGTTCCTCACGATATCGAGTTGGCTTGGGACAAGCAGCGTGCTGCAGAAGGCAAGGAGCCTGCCCGCATCACCAACTCCATCAACTACAAAAACGATTTCGCTCTGGCTACCTGGGCTCCATTGAGTCTTTGCGAGGATGGCAAGAAGACCTATCATGTTGATATTTTCGTAGATAAGTCATCTGTAGAGCTTTTCGTAGATGGCGGTCGCATCGCCATGACCAACCTCGTCTTCCCTGTAGCTCCATACGAGAATGTAAAGCTCTATACCCAGGATGGCAAGGCTGAGTTCAAGAACCTGAAGGTTCATAAGCTTGGTTTGTAATCACGTAAAATCGTGTGTTTCGGATAAAATATAATAAAAGCCGCAATTTGTAAACGCAAACTGTGGCTTTTTCGTTTTTTTATGCTATCTTTGCACACAGATAGTGTTTTTAAAGATAGATTATCATGGAACAGCAAGTAAAACTACTACCTTATGGGGTGGCAGATTTTGCTACGGTAATAGAGCAGAATCTATATTATGTGGATAAGACGATGTTTATCCCAGAGTTGGAGAAGCAGCCTCGCAATCTCTTCTTCATCCGTCCTCGTCGTTTTGGTAAGAGCATATTCTTGAGTATGCTCTATTCTTACTATGACTGTGCGCAGAGCCATAAGTTCCAGAGTCTTTTTGGAAATCTGTGGATAGGACAGCATCCTACTCCTTTGCAGGGTAAGTATCAGGTGCTGTTCCTCGATTTCTCCCAGATTACGGGTAATATCGATAAGCTTGAGACTAAGTTTAATTCTTATCTCAGCATCAACCTCGATGCTTTTGTCCGTCAATACTCAGAATATTATCAGGCAGAGATGGAAGAAATCCTGGCGCAGGAAGATTTCGAGGAAAAGATGGAACTGATATTCAAGGCAGCCAAGGCGCACAAGTATCATCTGTATCTCATTATCGATGAGTATGACAACTTCACGAATGTCATTCTCAATGAACGTGGTGAGAAAGTGTATCATGCAATTACTCATGCCGATGGATTTTATCGTGATGTCTTCAAGAAGTTCAAGGGTAATTTTGAGCGTATCTTCATGATGGGTGTGAGCCCTGTAACCCTGGATGATGTAACGAGTGGATTCAATATAGGTTGGAATATTTCTATCAAGCCAGAGTTTGATGAGATGCTGGGCTTCTCTACCACCGATGTGGTGGAGATGTTTACCTATTATAAGGAGCATGGAAGTATTCCTGCTGATAGTGATATTGATGCCATCGTCAATGATATGAAGCCATGGTATGACAATTATTGCTTTGCAGAAGAGGCATTGAAGAAGAAAACTCGTATGTTTAATTGTGATATGGTTCTTTATTACCTTCGCAATTATATGGATTACGGATGTTCTCCTCGTGAGATGATAGACCCGAATACCCGTACCGATTACGGCAAGATGAAGAAACTGTTGCAGTTTGACAAGCTGGATGGAGAGCGTAAGGGCATCATCCGCAAGATAGCAGAAGAGGAGCAGATTGTTACCCAGCTTTATGAGTCATTTTCTGCGTATCAGATTCCAAAGGCAGAGATATTCCCAAGTCTTCTGTTCTATTATGGCATGTTGACGATCAAGGGAACTCGTGGCTCCAAGCTCATTCTGGGCATTCCGAACAATAATGTCCGCAAGCAGTATTATGGTTATCTGGAAGAGGAGTATCAGGCAAAGGCTTATGTGGATGTCAACCAGCTCACCGATTACTATTATGACATGGCTTACGATGGTAAGTGGGAAGAAGGATTGCGCTTCATGGCGGATGCCTATGCCAAGGTTTCATCGGTGCGTGATGGCATTGAGGCAGAGCGAAACCTGCAGGGATTCTTCATGGCTTATCTGAATCTGAATGATTATTATATCACGGCTCCAGAGTTGGAGTTGAATCATGGCTATTGTGATTTCTTCCTTTTGCCAGACCTTACCCATTATGCCAGTCAGCATAGCTACATTCTGGAATTGAAGGTGCTTTCTAAGAAAGATTTCTCTGCGATAGTTGAAGGTGAGTTTACGGACGATGGCAAGCCGATGACCAAGGCAGAGAAACAGTGGCGTGAGGCAGTAGAACAGATTCATCGATATGCTGAGGCTCCAAGGGTTGAGGCTTTGCGCCAAGGTACAAAACTCCATCTCATCATCATGCAGTTTGAGGGGTGGGAACTTAAACGGATGGAAGAAGTATAATCTTATGATGTCTTAGGACTTTTTATTTTGATGATTTCTATAACACTATTGTTTCTAAGAGTGTTACTGATGTAACAATGCAACAAAAATGGTAGACGATGAACGATATTTTATGATATAATATACCGTTTGTCGCTACCTTTGCAGCAGAAAATTAGAAACAATAACGCTAACAATTATGAATAAGTCGTCAAAATTATCAATCATCCCGGTGATGCTCTGTTTCTTCGCCATGGGATTTGTAGATTTGGTAGGTATCGCCTCCAACTACGTAAAGGAAGATCTCAACCTCAATGATGCAACAGCCAATCTGTTTCCATCCCTGGTATTCTTCTGGTTTCTCATCTTCTCGGTTCCTACGGGAATCCTGATGAATAAGATAGGTAGAAAGAAGACAGTACTCCTGTCTTTGCTCGTTACCGTTATCTCCCTCCTTTTGCCCATCTTTGGCGAAAACTTCGAGTTGATGCTCGTGTCGTTCTCTTTGCTCGGCATCGGAAATGCCTTGATGCAGACTTCCCTGAACCCGCTGGTTTCTGTGGTAACATCAGGTAAGAATCTAGCTTCTACTTTGACCTTCGGTCAGTTCGTCAAGGCCATCGCTTCCTTCCTGGCTCCATACATCGCCATGTGGGGTGCCATGGCAAGCATTCCAACCTTCGGTTTGGGCTGGAGAATCCTCTTCCCAATCTATATGGTTATCGGAATTGCTGCTACCTTCTTCCTGGCTGGTACGCCTATCGAGGAGGAGAAGGACGCAGGTAACGCTTCCGGTTTTGGCGAGTGCTTCAAGTTGCTCGGCAAACCAATCGTGCTGCTTTCCTTCATCGGTATCATGTGCCATGTGGGCATCGATGTGGGTACCAACACCACAGCTCCTAAGATTCTGATGGAGCGTCTTGGATGGAGCCTGAATGATGCAGCCTTCGCCACATCGCTCTACTTCATCTTCCGTACCATCGGATGTTTCACCGGTACAGCCTTCCTCCGTATGATGAAGACCCGCACTTTCTTCGTCATCAGCGTTGTGATGATGGCTCTGAGTATGGTAGGCATGTGGGTAGGAGAGAGCAAGACGATGCTCTATATCGCCATCGCCCTGGTGGGATATGGCAACTCTAACGTATTCTCCATGATTTTCTCTCAGGCTCTGCTTGCCATGCCTGACAAGAAGAACGAGGTGAGTGGATTGATGATCATGGGACTCTTCGGCGGTACCGTTTTCCCATTGATTATGGGATTCGCCAGCGATGCCATCGGTCAGGTAGGTGCTGTGGCAGTCATGGCTATAGGAGTTGTTTATCTCTTCACTTATATCCGCAAGTTATAATATAAATCATCCGCAATCGTTTATATCGTATATAATAAGGTGTAATTATGGAAACAAAGAATTTGAATACAAAATATTGTGTAGGTTTAGGTGAGATACTTTTTGATGTTCTCCCTACTGGTTCTCAACTCGGCGGTGCTCCTGCCAACTTCGCTTACCACGCTGGTCAGCATGGTCTGCATTCTGTAGCCGTCAGTGCAGTGGGTAAGGATGCCCTGGGCGATACCGCTCTTCGTCTGCTCGATGAGAAGAAGTTGAAGTATGTAATGCCAGTGGTGAATTATCCTACAGGCACTGTTCAGGTGCAGCTTGATGAAGAGGGTGTTCCTACTTATGATATCAAGCGTAATGTGGCTTGGGATAACATCCCATTCACCGATGATATCAAGGAAATTGCTGCCAATGCAGGTGCTGTATGCTGGGGCTCATTGGCTCAGCGCAGCGAGGTAAGCCGCAAGAGCATCTATCAGTTCCTCGACCATACTCCAGAGGGTTGTCTGAAGATTTTCGACATCAATCTTCGTCAGAACTTCTATACTCCAGAGGTGATTACCGAGAGCCTGAAGCGCTGCAACGTTTTGAAGATTAACGATGAGGAGTTGATTACCATCGGGCGTCTCTTCGGTTATCCAGGTTTGGATATCGAGAACAAGTGCTGGTTGATTCTCGGCAAGTACAATCTCGATATGCTCGTGCTGACCTGCGGTGTAAACGGCAGCTATGTATTTGCCCCAGGCGTGAAGTCATTCCAGGAGACTCCAAAGGTTGAGGTGGCTGATACAGTAGGTGCAGGCGATAGCTTCACCGGTACATTCTGTGCCAGCATCCTGAAGGGAAAGTGCATTCAGGAGGCTCACGAACTTGCCGTAAAGGTAAGTGCCTACGTTTGTACCCAGAATGGAGCGATGCCTCAGATTCCTGAGGAATACACCCATTAACCCCGCTTCCCCTATTGGGTATATAGCAATATAAGATGATAGGTTTAAAGAATAGTTGATTTAAAGTTAATGTTAGTTAGAAAGCTGCATCCTGTTCGCGAAGAATGGGTGCAGCTTTTTCTTTTTCAGAAATACAATCTCTCAATTACAATAAAAGAACCCCCTAAAATGGTAAAATGATGCCCCAAAATGGCAGAAATGAATAAAAAGATAACGTTTTCATTAAAAATATTATAAAAGAGTTGCAGATTAATAGATTATTTTGTACTTTTGCATCTAAAATATTAGTAGAACATTAAAAATATAGATGTTATGAAAGACTTAGATTGGTCTAATTTGTCATTTGGCTATCGCC
>CAKPYB010000035.1 GCA_934202525.1 uncultured Prevotella sp. | reverse complement strand
TTCGTTTATTGAAGCTTAGTAAACCTGACTTGTCAATTGCTTGACGGTTCGTTTCTTTTACCCAGTCAACTTTCTTAATTCTAAGAAGTTAACCGCTTCTTGTACTACTTGTCTGTTTATGTAAAATCTTTCAAAGAACTCTTTTCTTTAATCGCTAAGAGAAACCGTATTTCTCAAAAGCGAGTGCAAAAGTACTAACTATTTTTCATTCCACCAAATCTTTCCGCAAAAAAGTTGAGATTTTAGCTATATTTTAACATCTATAAACAAATGAACCCATTTTAGAAGCTATTTCTGCCTATTTTAAAGGACTAAATAAAAACTACATATCAAATTAGGAAATACACCTGTGATAGATTTAACTAGGAGCATGTAGAATAGAGAGACATGCATACGAATTTTCCTTCTTTATTATAATGTACGCGCGCAATAACATATTTTTTATCTTATCTAAACCTACACAAGCATCCCCCTAAACATTCTATCCAGCTATGCACTTAACAATAAATCCACTTATTTTTCTATATTTTTTAATTCTTGATTCCATTTCAATAGTTTTTACCACTCTTTCCACCCTCTTTCTTGATGAGCATGTGGTAGAGACCATCGCTCTTCAAGAAATTGATATCAGCATCGATGGTAGCATAGCCCCAGTCGAAGAGTAGCTTAGGAGTGGTGAGTTTGGTGAATGTCTTAAAAGATCTGAGGTGCCCATACCCGGTTGATGGTGCTCCAATCCTTATAAGGAGATGTAGCTGTAGCAGCATCGCAGAAGTTCTGCATGCCCTTGCGAAAATCGAAGGTAACGCTGGTCCAGTTCGTCAAATCCTTACTCTTCAGGAGATCGATACCATAGTTGTCCCATTTGTGACTCTTGCGCACGCACATATCGGTGGTAACCATGATGTATCCTTTACCATTATGCATACGGGTGATGTAGGCATCGCGGGTACCGCCCTCGATGCGGGCGTGCTCTTCTGGATTGAAGATAGGGTTGCCGCCATTGATGTCCTGATAGCTGTAACCATCACGGGAAATAGCGTAGGCTGTCCACTCCCCCCTATCGCTCATATGACAATAGAGATAACCATAATTTCCCTTTACAAGATTCTGTGCAGTCATTGGCATAGAGGCAGCCAATGCCAAGAAAACAGCTGATAATTTCTTTTTCTTTGTGCTGTTATTTCCTTAGTTTAATTATTATTAGCTGAAGTTTTTGAGTGCAAATTTATACTTTATATTTGGGAATGCCAACTTATTAAGGGAAATATGGGGAGAATTCACAAATAATGATCTTTTTTTATTGATTATTATTCATGGGACAGGCGATGGAATCGCCTGGAACGGGGGCAGAAGGGGGACGGAACAGAAGACAAAGGAGAGGGAGGAAGGAAAAAGGGAGGAAAACCTCATCACTGAGGTCAACCTCCCTACACTTATAGTTAAAAATAACCGATTTATTTGTTCAGGAACTTATCAACCTGTGCAGCAATCTTTCTGCCGCTTGCCATGGCGCGTACTACCAGAGAGGCACCGCTTGCTGCATCGCCTGCCACGAAAACATTCTCGGCAAATTCAGGCTGCTGTGGCTTCAGAAAGCCCATTGCCAGGAATACAGCCTCAGCCTTGATGATTTCCGGCTCACCTGCCTCTACCATCAGTGGACGACCACCCTCAGGGTTTGGTTTCCAATCAATAGGCTGAACCTTCACGCCTGTCAACTTGCCATTCTTTCCGAGGAACTCCAGAGAGTTGATGTTCCAGCGGCGAGTACAGCCTTCCTCATGACTTGAAGTGGTCTTCAGGGTGCGAGGCCAGTTTGGCCAAGGATTCTTAGGATCCTCAGGGCCTTCTACAGGCTTAGGCATGATCTCAATCTGTGTCACGCTCTTGCACCCCTGGCGATGAGCAGTACCGATACAGTCGGAACCTGTATCACCACCACCGATTACCAATACATCCTTGCCCTTGCAGTTAACCAGTTCGTCCTTAGAGAACTCCATACCTGCGAGGATACGGTTCTGCTGAGAAAGCAGCTCGAGGGCGAAATAAACACCCTTCAACTCTCTTCCAGGAATTTTCAGGTCGCGGGCTGTCGGTGTACCGGTAGATACCACGTAGGCATCGAAGTCTTCCGGCAACTTGGTAACATCAATCTGCTGATTGTATCTGAACTCGATGCCCTCTTCTTCGAGAAGACGAAGACGGCGGTCGATGATGCTCTTGTTGAGTTTGAAGTTAGGAATACCATAACGCAACAGACCACCGGCATTCTCACGTGCCTCGAATACAGTTACCTTATAGCCCTTATGGTTCAACTGGTTGGCAGCTACCAATCCCGCAGGACCGGCACCGATGACAGCCACCGTCTTGCCATTACGCTCAGGAATCTCAACATGTACATAATCCTCAGAGAAGGCGTGCTCCACGATGGCACACTCATCCTCACGGTTGGTGGTTGGCTCATGATCCATGAGATTCAATACACACGCCTTCTCGCAGAGTGCAGGACAGATGCGTCCTGTGAACTCAGGGAAGTCGTTGGTGGAATTTAGGAGGCGGTAAGCCTGCTCCCAGTCGCCCTTGTAGAGGGCATCATTCCACTCCGGTGCCTTATTGCCCAGCGGACAAGCCCAGTGACAGAAAGGCACACCACAATCCATGCAACGTGAAGCCTGCTGTCGGCGATCGTTGCTATTCAATGTCTGTTCTACCTCGCTAAAGTCGAGGATTCTATCGTGAATTGGTCTATAACCTGCTTCCTTGCGAGGTATAGTCAAAAATGCTTTTGGATTTCCCATCTTTTTTTCTAATTTTAAAATTAGTAATCTCGTTGCATATCCGCAATCTTCTGCTGCAACTTCTTTACCTGCTCCTCCTGGAGAACTCGCTTGTACTCGATTGGCACTACCTGGATGAAATCCTCTACGTAGTGGTTCCAGTCGTCGAGCATGGTACGGGCAAGCTTACTGCCAGTGTAGAGATAATGCTGACGGATCAGCTCGTGCAACTCCTTGCGATAGGTGCTGTCCTCCACGAGGTTGATCTCCACCATATCCATGTTACAGAAGTAATCGAAGTTGTGGTTCTTATCCCATACGTAGGCAACACCACCACTCATACCAGCGGCGAAGTTACGGCCAGTTTCACCGAGCACTACTACTCTACCGCCCGTCATATACTCGCAGCAGTGGTCGCCAGCACCCTCAATCACGGCGATGGCACCGGAGTTACGAACACCGAAGCGCTCGCCTACCTTACCATTGATATACAACTCACCGCTTGTGGCACCATACAAACCGGTGTTACCGGCGATGATGTTATCCTCGGCAGAGAAGTTGCTGCGGATAGGAGGAAGGATGGAAATACGACCTCCTGAAAGTCCCTTGGCAAAATAGTCATTGGTCTCACCTTCGAGCTTGAAATCTACTCCCTTAACCAGGAAGGCACCGAAGCTCTGACCTGCAGAACCCTTGAACTTCACGTTCACGGTCTTGTCTGGAAGACCAGCCTCACCATATTTCTCGGCAATCATACCGCTCAGCATCACACCGGCAGCACGATCGGTATTCTTGATGGCAAAATCGAGGTTCACCTCTTCCTGGTTCTCGATGGCACGCTGTGCACCACGAATCAACTGCTGGTCGAGTACATTGTCGAGGTCATGAATCTGCTCGGTAGTATGATAGAGCGAGCAATGACCTGTCTCACGATGCAAGAGACGAGAGAAATCGAGCAAGTCGGCCTTCTCCTTGATGCTCTTGGCCACCTCTGGCTCTACGGCATCCGAACCCTCGGTAGAAACTATTTCCTCATCCTTCTTGCGGACGATGAGCTCGGTATGACCGATGATATCGTTCAATGAGGTGTAACCCATCTCAGCCAGATACTCACGAACCTCCTCAGCGAGGAAGCGGAAGTAGTTGATAAGATACTTGTAGCTGCCACGGAAGTGCGCACGGAGCTTAGGATCCTGTGTGGCAACACCCATAGGACAGGTATTCAGGTTACACTTACGCATCATGACACAACCCAATACGATGAGGGCGGCAGTACCGAAACTGAATTCCTCAGCACCGAGCAAAGCCATCAGGATGATGTCACGACCGCTCTTCAACTGACCATCTACCTGCAGGCGAACCTGACCACGAAGACCGTTCTTCACCAGTGTCTGCTGGGTTTCAGAAAGTCCGATTTCAGGAGAGATACCAGCGAAACGCATACTTGATGCAGGGCTGGCACCTGTACCGCCCTCAGCACCAGAGATAACGATGAGGTCGGCCTTTGCCTTAGCCACACCGGCAGCGATGGTACCCACACCACTCTCAGCAACCAACTTCACAGAGATAGCCGCCTTAGGGTTTACATTCTTGAGGTCGAAGATGAGCTGAGCCAAATCCTCGATACTGTAGATATCGTGATGAGGTGGAGGAGAAATCAGGCTGATGCCAGGGATAGAGTGACGGGTCTTGGCGATGACCTCGTTGACCTTGAAGCCAGGCAACTGACCACCCTCACCCGGTTTAGCACCCTGTGCCACCTTGATCTGGATTTCCTCTGCATTTACCAAATATTCTGTTGTCACACCGAATCGACCGGAAGCCACCTGCTTGGTCTTACTGGAGAGGCTGATGCCATCCTGTGTAGAATGGAATCGCTCGTTATCCTCACCACCTTCACCGGTATTGCTTCGGGCACCGAGGGCGTTCATGGCGAGTGCCATTGCCTCGTGAGCCTCTTTGGAGAGGGCACCGAAACTCATCGCACCGGTAACGAAGTGCTTCACGATTTCCTCTACCGGCTCCACCTTATCTATAGAGATCGGATTCTTGCGGAAGCTGAAGAAGTCGCGGATGAAGATAGGCTCCTGCTTATCGTCAACGAGATGTGTATATTTCTTGAAGAGATCATAATCGCCCTTGCGGGTTGCGAGCTGCAGGGTGGCGATGGTCTCTGGGTTCCAAGCGTGCTTGATACCGTCCTTGCGGTAGTGGAACTGTCCCAGACTTGGCAGGAAGTCGAGCTTCTTGGTCTCGAATGCCTTGTCGTGCAGGCGGATGGCATCACGGGCGATGGTCTCGAGTCCGATACCGCCGATGGTGCTCACCTCTGTTCCGAAGTAGCTCTTCAGGAGGCTCTCGCTCAAACCGATGCTCTCGAAGATCTTGGCACCACGATAGCTTCGGATGGTAGAGATACCCATCTTAGCCATAATCTTGAACAAGCCCTTCTTCACAGCCTTGATGTAGTTCTGCTCGGCTGTATGGTAATCCTCCTGAATCTTTCCCTTCTTTACAAGGTCGTCGAGGATGGCGTATGTCAAGTATGGACAGAGGGCTGATGCACCGTAACCCAACAGAAGGGCTGCATGCATTACCTCACGAATCTCACCGCTCTCAACGATGAGGGCAGTCTGCACACGCTTGCCGGCATCAATCAGATAATGATGTACGGCACTCACGGCGAGCAGAGATGGAATGGCGGCATGAGTTTCATCCACGCCACGGTCGCTCAAGATGATGTAGTTGTAACCATCATCCACGCTCTGTGCTGCCTGCTTGCAGAGCTCATCCAGAGCCTCATGCAGTCCTTCTTCGCCCTTGGCGGTTTCGAAGAGCATGTGGAGTTTTACTGTATTAAATCCCTTGTAGCGGATATTTTGAAGGATATCCAGCTGAGTATTGGTCAGGATAGGATGTGGCAGACGGACCATCTTGCAGTTGCTTTCGTCTGGGTTCAAGATGCCGGAACCTACTCTACCGATATACTCGGTAAGACTCATCACAAGGTTCTCACGGATGGAGTCGATGGCAGGGTTGGTAACCTGAGCAAACTGCTGACGGAAGTAGTTGAAGAAAATCTGTGGCTGGTCGGAAAGCACAGCAAGCGGAGTATCATTACCCATAGAAGCTGTAGGTTCCTGACCCTTGGTAGCCATTGGGATGATGGTACCGTCGATATCTTCCTCGCCAAAACCGAATTCCAATTCCTTGCGAGTGAGGTTGTCCACACCATTTTCCACCTTACGGCCACTGCGAAGTTTCTCCAGCTCAATACGGTTGGTGTTCAACCACTGGCGATATGGATGCTGGGCAGCCAGGCGCTCCTTGATTTCACCATCATAATAGATTTTGCCTTCCTGGGTATCAATCAAGAGGATCTTACCAGGCTGTAGACGACCCTTCTCGGCAATCTCTGTTGGGTCGAAATCCATCACACCTACCTCAGATGCGACTACCATCATATCGTTCTTGGTGATGGTGTAGCGGGCAGGACGCAGACCATTTCTATCGAGCATACCACCGGCATAACGGCCATCGCTGAAGAGCAGGGCGGCAGGGCCATCCCATGGCTCCATCAGGATAGAGTGGTACTCATAGAATGCCTTCAGATCCTCAGAGATAGGGTTCTTGTCATTGAAACTCTCAGGCACCATCACAGCCATGGCATGAGGCAATGACAGACCGCTCATTACGAAGAACTCAAATACATTGTCGAGGCTGGCAGAGTCACTCATATCAGGCTGGACGATAGGAGAAATCTCACGGATATCGCCCAAAGCCTCGCTGCTCAACACACTCTCGCGTGCCTTCATCCAGGCACGGTTACCACGGATGGTGTTAATCTCACCATTGTGGGCAAGGAGACGGAATGGCTGAGCCAGACTCCATGTTGGGAAGGTGTTGGTAGAGAAGCGAGAGTGAACCAGAGCCAGACCGCTTGTGAAATAATTATTGGTCAAGTCAGGATAATATTGGCGCAACTGGAGGCTGCTCAACATACCCTTATATACGATGTTCGAATTAGACAACGAACAAATATAGAAATCAGGATCACTGACACGTTTCTCAATACGTTTACGGATAAGATAGAGGGTGCGCTCAAAGACAGGCACCTTATCATCTGTAACACCTGTGATAAACACCTGTTTGATAGCTGGTTCGTTACTCAAAGCAGCCTCACCCAAACAATCAGGGTTAGTAGGCACATTGCGGAGATGCATCAGCTGCAATCCCTCGCGTTCAATTTCCTCAATCATGATAGAGAGAATATCCTGCTGTTTCTTCTCATCCTTAGGCAAGAAGACGAGACCCGTACCATATTTACCTTTTTCTGGCACTGGGATACCCTGAAGAAGAATAAACTCATGTGGAATCTGGAGCATGATACCGGCACCATCACCCGTCTTGTTATCGGCACCCTCTGCACCACGATGACGCATGTTCTCGAGTACCTTCAAGGCGTTATCAACCAGCTCATGACTCTTGTTACCGTGGATATTCACCACCATACCTACGCCACACGCATCGTGCTCATAGGCTGAACTGTACAATCCTTTTTCCATTTCTTGTTCGTTTTATATCGGTTATTTCTAACTATTTTTATTACTTAAATATGAAGTGCAAAGTGATTCTCCACTCTTCACTTATTTATACGCCTGTTCGTGAACTCCCGCCACGGCTCTACCGCTAGGGTCGTTCTGGTTCTTAAATGAGGCATCCCAGGCAAGGGCTTCGGCTGTAGAACATGCTACGCTAGGCACACTAGGTACGCTCTTGGCAGCGCTGTCGCTTGGGAAATGCTCGGCGAAGATAGAACGATAATAATACTCCTCCTTATTCTGTGGAGGGTTGATAGGGAATCGCTCAGCAGCATGCGCCATCTGCTCATCGCTGACGGCAGATGCGGTAATCTGCTTCAGGGTATCAATCCATGAATAGCCCACACCATCTGAGAACTGTTCCTTCTGTCGCCATGCCACTTCTTCTGGAAGCAAATCGGCAAATGCCTCACGAACCACCTTTTTCTCGATGGTCTTATCCGGACACATCTTCAGCACAGGGTTCATACCCATCGCTACATCCAGGAACTCCTTGTCGAGGAAAGGCACACGGCCCTCGATGCCCCATGCTGCCAAACTTTTGTTAGCTCTCAGACAATCGTAGAGATAGAGTTTACCCAACTTTCGTACGGTTTCCTCATGGAATGCCTTGGCATCCGGTGCTTTATGGAAGTAGAGATAACCTCCGAATACCTCGTCAGCACCCTCGCCCGAAAGCACCATCTTGATACCCATGCTGCGGATCACTCTCGCCAGCAGATACATCGGGGTAGATGCACGGACGGTGGTCACATCGTAGGTTTCGATAAAATAAATGACATCACGGATAGCATCCAGACCTTCCTGAATGGTATAGTTGATTTCGTGATGCACAGTTCCGATGTGTTCGGCAACCAAACGTGCCTTTGCCAAATCAGGCGCACCCTTCAAACCAACAGCGAAAGAGTGCAGACGTGGCCAATAAGCCTTGGTCTCTCCCCCATTTTCCACACGGGTAGAAGAATATTTCTCGGCTACGGCTGAAATGACAGAAGAATCAAGACCACCACTGAGAAGAACACCATAAGGAACATCACTCATCAACTGACGTTTGACAGAAGCCTCCAAAGCATCATGAATCTCTTTCACTGCCGCTTTCTCCTGAGGTTCAGCATCCTTCAGCTGTTCTTCAGCCTTCTTGGCATCATCAATCTGATATTTTTTCTGCATGGCAGCATACTCAAACCAATCGCGTGTATAGTAACGCTTCATGCCAGGGTTCTTGCTATAATAATAATGACCCGGGAGGAATGGCTCGTAGTGATCGCACTGACCTTCCAGAGCCTTCAACTCGCTTGCCACCAGCACTTTTCCATCCTTATCATAACCAATATAAAGAGGAATAACACCGATAGGGTCGCGGGCGATGAGAAACTCATCACGTTCGGCATCGTAAAGTGCGAAGGCAAAGATACCGTTCAGCTCTTCAAGCATCTTGGAGATACGGGCGTGGAGCGCATCCTCACCTTTATATATTAAGGAATCAAAATCGGAATCTGCTCGCATCTCACGATAGAGAGAAAGAATCACCTCACAGTCGGAACCGGTCTGATACTGGTATTTGCCAGCAAAACGAGCACGGATGTCCTGATGATTATAAATCTCACCGTTTACGGCAAGCACCTGTTTTTTGTCTGGTGCAAACAAAGGTTGGCGACCACTTTCAGGGTCAACAATACTCAGACGCTCATGTGCCAGGATAGCAGAACCACCACAGTAGATTCCACTCCAGTCTGGTCCGCGATGGCGAATCTTCTGGCTCATACGAAGCGCTTGCTGTCGCAATTCAGGAGTCTGCTCCTGAATATTGAAGATAGATACGATTCCACACATAAATCTTTTCCTTTCTTTTACGGTTATTTTTAACTATTATTCTCTCTTATTCACCTTGGCATGTCCAATCCATTCTTTTAGGAGCAAACCAAGCAAAAACAAAGCTTAAAATTACTTTTTGCTATGTTTCGGGTGCAAAATTACAACTTTTTGTTAGAATAAAGAAAAGATTAGTAGCATTTTGTCTTTACTTTATCACAACAATAACATATTAACGCATATTAGATTAAAACATATGATAAACTGAAAAGAAAAATGTACTATTTAATTACAATCTGTAAAATACAATCATTTTTAAGATAAACAAAGCGTATCCAGGGCATATTATACGCTCATAGATATGCAACAAAGCATCCAGGGCATTATACACAGTTTCTTACCCCCCCCATATCATACAAAGAAATGCCGATAGCTCTTTGACGGAACTATCGGCATTTAAAATAAAAAAATAAAAACTTAAACCTACCAACGTAAGATTATATCGTAAAACCTAAGAGCCTATTATGGCTGCAAGGTAAAACCTACTACCAGGTAAGCTTTTTCGGTGCTAGGGTTAGCAGCTACCTGAGCGAAGACTGGAACAGAGAAAGAATCTGTAATCTTCAAATCCTTGGTAGCTTTCAGTGAAACATTGGTAACTGCAAAACCATTGGCATCACCATAGAAAGATGTTGCAAATGGAACTGCGCCTATACTTGCTGCCCAATCACAACCGCCCAACTTGAATGGGGCTGTAGCCTCAACATATGAAGAATAAGCACGGTCACCATCCTTGTTTAATCCATCATGGCCTGCAAAGTTGGTGTACCAGTTCAAGGCAACTGGACCAAAGTCATAACCTACATTTGCCTCAAAAACATGAGAAGTTTCATGTGCCTTATAGGCGAAATACTTCTCGTTAGGAGAGTTGAACCAGTAATCGGTCACGCCGATATGGAAACCACCGGTTTCATAAGCCAAGGTAAGGTCAAACTCCTTAGTATCCTCTGGCTGAGAGATACCTACACTTCCCCAAGCTGTCAGAGACAAGCCCTTGTAACCAATACCGAGTGTTGGCTGCAAAGAGACTTCTCCCAGTGACTGACCACGCCAGATATACTGGTTTACAACATCTGCAGCGATTGTAGTTTCAACCTCATCCTGAGCAGAAGCAGCAGGAGCAAAAGCAACCAAACCAAGTGCAATGGCACCCATTTTCTTTATATCAAAAACCTTCTTCATATTCTCTTATTTTTATGTGATACATTTTTGTTTTTAAAAGTTTCGGCAGCAAAGGTACTGCAAATCGAAGACAATACAAAATAAATCGCGATTTATTTATATTGTTGAGATGCAGCGTACCTTATTCAAAGGTACAAATAACAACTCTGCTCGCCAAAACTTCTGCTGAAAAATCTCTCTCGCTCGCTATATGAAAGCATCTTTAGTTGTAGCAACTCTCACCATGCTCATAGATATCGAGACCTTCTTCCTCGATTCGCTTATCAACACGGAGACCAGCAATCTTCTTGATACCCCAGAAGAGGATAATACCGGTTACGGCTGCCCAAAGGTCGATGCAGAGAATGCCGAAGCACTGAGCACCGAAGAATCCGAAGCCACCACCATAGAAAGCACCACCGTCGAGGGCGAAAAGACCGGTCATCAAGGTACCGAAGATACCGCATACACCATGTACTGAACTTGCACCTACAGGGTCATCAATATGAAGCTTTGTATCAATGAACTCGATAGAGAATACCAAGATTATACCTGCCAAGAGACCGATGATGGCTGAACCCAATGGACTAACCAAATCGCAACCAGCAGTAATGGCTACCAAACCAGCCAGAATACCGTTCAATGTCAATGAGAACGAAGGTTTGCCATACTTAATCCAAGAGGTGAACATAGTACCGAGACCACCACAAACTGCAGCCAAGTTGGTTGTCAGGAATACGTGACTGATAGCAACACGGTTAACCTCACCAGAAGCAGCGAGCTGAGAACCAGGGTTGAATCCGAACCATCCGAACCAGAGGATGAATACACCAAGAGCAGCAGCCATCAGATTGTGACCTGGGATAGCAGTACTCTTACCATTGCGATACTTACCAAGACGAGGACCTAAGCAGATAGCACCAACCAAGGCAAGTACACCACCAACACTATGTACGATGGCAGAACCTGCGAAATCATGGAAGGCAGCACCGAAGGTGTTCATCATGAATGAGCCTGCCTCGCTGTTGCAAAGCCAACCGCCGCCCCATGTCCAGTGACCCTCTACAGGGTAGATAATCAATGAAATGAAGAATGAGTAAACGCAGTACATGGAGAACTTGGTACGTTCTGCCATAGCACCTGAAACGATGGTAGCACTAGTAGCGCAGAATACGGTTTCAAACATCAGGAAGCCTTCAGTAGGAAGACCGGCTGCATTTGTATAGAAAGACAAATCGCCGAAGTTAGGCATACCGATGAAACCGGCGCCATCACTACCAAACATAAATCCGAAACCTACGAACCAGAAGAGAACGGAACCGATCATAAAATCGACAAAGTTCTTAAACAAGATGTTCGCTGTATTTTTACTACGGGTAAAGCCCGCCTCGCAGAGGGCAAATCCCGGCTGCATGAAAAAGACCAACATGGCTGCCAAGAGCATCCATACGGTATCTACTGAAATTCCTAAATCCTGTACACTCATAACATAAAATCTTTAAAGTGTTCTTTAAACCTGAAAACTATTCTCTCTCCTCCATATTAGCATTTTATTTCTCCTGCTCAGCATTATAGAGAGCGATGTCGCCTCTTTCACCTGTACGGATTCTTACGGTATCCTCTACAGGAATTACAAAGATTCGACCATCACCAATCTCGCCTGTACGGGCAGCCTCCTGGATGGCATTAATCGTTTTCTCTACGTTCTTGTCGCGCACGACAACATTCAGCAACACTCGCTCGATACTGCTGGTATCATACATGACACCACGGTAGATTCGAGCCTGTCTCATCTTGCCCTCTCCTCTTACATCGTAGTAAGAGAACCACTCGATGTCGGCAGCAAGCAATGCTTCCTTTACATCCTCAAACTTAGTCTTACGGATGATTGCTTCAATCTTTTTCATGTTAATCTCTCCTATTAATTAATTTACATTTTGTTTATTTTCTGGTGCAAAGGTACGACTTTTTGCTTAATATTTCATGATATTACTTACTTTTTGATGTTATTATTTTCGTTTGATTATTATTTTGCGTAGTTCTTTTCAAAATACAGAACAAAATGAAAGCAAATTACGCATTATTCGTTTCATTTTGAAACAAGCAATAAAAAAGCCGCTTGAAAGGCCCCAAAGACCCTTCAAGCGGCAAACCTAAAAACAAACTCTCAACCCTAAAACTAGGGTCACTTTATTATTTAAACTTAATCTTATACCCGTATTTCCGCATATATCTGAGTTTTATAACGGAAATTTTATTTTGCCTTTATTTTGAATGTAAATTCACGATCAGCATAATGGAGACGATACTTCTCCATAGGCTTGGTCATCCAACTGTCGATGCAGCCCAAAGGATACTGGCATTTCTGGATATGCAACTGCACGAGTCCCTTATCCACCAGATCACCACTGTGTTGTCCCCATGCATGCGTCTTCTCGATACCAGAATCCAAATCCTCTACCAGATAAGGGATGGCACTGCACTCCATAGGTTCATACCCCTCGAAGGTAATCCCCTTGCCGGTGGTTGGATTAAAGATAGAGAAATAGCGGATATCGGTATGGTTACCACTCTCCTGCGGACGGATATATGGATAATATTCATCCTTCACGTCAGACTCGTACTTGCCGATAAAAGCAGAAGAATGACGATCTACGTAGTTCTCTTCAGGACCTCTACCATAATACTCGAGCTTAGAGAAAGTAGCAGGCATCTGCAACTGCAGACCGAATCTGAACAGATCGGCAACCTGAACCTCCTTGTCGGTAGTCATCTTCTGGGTAACATTCACCTCGCCCGCAGCACTGATGTCATAACGGAGCATCAGCTGCGCCTTTACTTCAGGCATATCGAAGAGAGCTGTCAGTACCACATTGTCCTTACCAACATTCTTGTCGAAAGACTTCAGAGTCATCTGCGGATTCTTCCATACTCTCATCTCCTTCTGCAGAGAAGCACCATAGTCATTATCGGTAGGAGCACGCCAGAATTCCGGAGTCATACTCTCGCGGAACTTCAACATCGGTTCACCATCTACATCGAGATAATCTATCATACCCGTTTTCTCGCCTATGGTAACAGAC
Organism: uncultured Prevotella sp.; assembly: GCA_934202525.1. Classification (GTDB taxonomy): domain Bacteria; phylum Bacteroidota; class Bacteroidia; order Bacteroidales; family Bacteroidaceae; genus Prevotella. Next base: position 19,135 of record CAKPYB010000035.1, on the reverse strand, counting down.
ATTCTCTGGGCACTGACCTTCACATAAGAGTTGGTTTCCTCCACCTCCATACTGCTTGCCTCCTGCAGCTTACCCTTCTTGACTGGCGCAGCAACAGCAGGAACCGCCGGTTTGGCAAACTGATAATCGCTGATGATAAACTGCTGGCGAGCCATCACCTGGCCCTTGTCTACCAGCGGCTGTGTGCCATCGCTTGCAAAAGCAAAGTTAAGAACAATCTCCTCCTTTGCATGCTTCGATTCAGCCTCAGCCACCGCATACTTCAGTTCATCACTCTTGATCAGTTTGGTAGCCTGAGGAGCAATACCCTTTGTTTCAGGAATCTCTACTGTAGCCAGTTTCACACCATTGGCATAAACCGTAGCTGTCAGGTTCAAGTCATCGATATTCTTGAAGAAGTTCTCGTTGTAAACCTTGAAAGCACCATTCACAGCATCCAGGTCCTTGATCCATACATTCTGATGATAGTACTGAATCTCGTAAGCATGAGGATTCAGACGGCGGTCTGGAGCAATGATACCATTACAGTTGAAGTTATAGTCACTTGCCGGATAGCGGCCGTAATCTCCACCATAAGTAAAGATTCCCTTACCGGTGACAGGACTCTTGTCACGAATGCCCTGATCTACGAAGTCCCAGATATAGCCACCCTGATACTTAGGATACTTACGGATGAGGTCCCAATATTCCTTGAAACCACCTTCCGAATTACCCATAGCATGAGCATATTCGCACTGGATGTATGGTTTTACACCATCACTCTTGCAATATTTCTCACTCTCCTCGTAGTCGATATACATCGGACAGTAAATATCAGTCTTGCTGTCATAACCGCCACGCTCATACTGAACAGGACGGGTCTTGTCGAGCGCTTTCACCCAGTCATAGGTCTTTTCGAAGTTGATGCCGTAACCACACTCATTACCCAAACTCCATACGATGATAGAAGGGTGATTGATAAAACTTTTCACATTACCTTCATTGCGCTCGATGTGAGTCTGGAGATACTCAGGGAACTTAGCGAGTGATTTCTCCCCATATCCCATACCATGAGATTCGAGGTTAGCCTCAGCAGTAAGATACAGTCCGTATTCATCGCAGAGTTCATACCAGCGAGGATCGTCAGGATAATGGCAGGTACGAACCGCATTGATGTTCAACTGCTTCATGATTCTGATATCCTGAATCATGCGCTCTACGCTCACCACGTATCCACCATCCGGATCTATCTCATGCCGGTTGGCACCCTTAATCAGTACAGGCTTGCCGTTCACCAGCAACTGTGCGTTCTTGATTTCCACATTACGGAAGCCCACCTTCTGCGGAATCACCTCCGTTACCCCCTGCTTATTCTTCAGAGAGATGTATACCTTATATAAATAAGGTGTCTCAGCAGTCCAAGCCTTCACCTTCGGTACTTTGATTACCCCCTGAGCTCCGGTAGCCGATGCTATCTGCTTGCCATCCTTATCGCACAAGGCAACAGTCACATCAGTCTTGCCGCCCTTCAGCGCAATCTGATAGTTCAGCACACCATCCTGGTAGTTATTCTCCAAACCGGCATTAAGACGGATATCGGCAGCATGAAGTTTCGGACGCGCATAGAGATAAACCTCACGGGCGATACCTGTAAAGCGCCAGAAGTCCTGATCCTCGAAATAAGAACCATCGCACCAGCGCATCACCTGCATAGCTATCAGGTTCTTGCCCGGCTTCAGATACTTGGAGATATTAAACTCGGCAGCCACCTTGCTGTCTTCACTATATCCCACATACTTGCCGTTCACCCAAAGGGTCAGGTTGCTGGTAGCCGAACCTACATGGAAATAGACATCCTTGCCCTTCCAGTCCTTAGGAAGTTCGAAGGTACGACGATAAGAACCCGTATAGTTGTTGAGTTCGCTGATATAAGGAGGATTTGGGTCAAACTGGGTAGCCCAGGCATAACCGACATTCTTATAAGTAGCATCTCCATAACCGTTCAGTTCGAACAGCCCCGGTACAGGGAAATCCTTCCACTCCGAATCGTCATAGTTGGCTGCAAAGAAGTTGGCTGGACGCTTGTTATGATCCTTCACGAAGTTAAACTTCCACATGCCTTCCATCGAAAGATAGTTGACCGACTTCTTCTTGTCAAAACTCTGTGCTTTGTCAAGGGTCTCGTATGCGAAGAAAGCAGCACGGCGAGGTTCGCGGTTCTGCTGGTTGACATCCACATTATGCCAGCGCGACTCGTTCTGAGCCGCCACGCCATTGCCGACAGACAGCAAGGCGAGGCAAAGCGATACATTTGCTATATTTCTGATGCTCATATCTGTTTATTATTTTCTGAAAAACATAGAGTTATCTACTGGTGTAAACTTCTGTTCGCTGTCCTTGCGCATTTCAATGCCGAGACTGCTCCACCATGAAGGCCAGCCGCCAACAATATTACTGAGGAAGACCACCTTTATTGGATGCAATCCCTTAGCCAATGCTACAGAAGTATCATGATTGGTACCAGCCTTCACTTCCCCCTCGTTACTGATCATGAGTTTGTTGTCAATCCAAACCTGCTCCAGACGGGAAGAGAGATAATAGACACCATCCTCCGGAATATTGATGTAGCCCTCAGCGATGGCAGCATAATTATTGGCACCGCGCAAAGTAGCAGCATCATCCTTCTGCTGAATCTTCATCTGCTCCAAGCCCTCGATGTTTGCACACTCCCAGGCAGCATCAGCCCATTCCAGCTGGTCAACCTTCAGATAGTTGCCCTTAATGCGCTTCATCTGCAACCCAGGTTTTGCGCCCTCCACCTTAACAGCAGGAGCATAAGTCTGCTTCTCAACATCAATGGTTCTGATACGGCTCATCTTGCCTGAAGGCAATATGGTTGCTATCTTGATGATGGTGTTTCCACTCACCCTGATAGGCTCTGCATAAGCCGAAGAAGAAGGAGTTGGTGTACTTCCATCCAATGTATAAACCATCTTCATAGGACGCGAGGTGGTAAAAGTTACCGCAGTATCCCCAGTAATGACCACCTTATCACAAGAACCGAAAGGCTGCTCAGGCAATGGGATATGATAACGGATATGGCGCTCGTCCAGACGAACACAGTTTGCATCCAGTCGGCGGCAGAAATCCTTGAAGTTTTTCCTGCTCACTGGCGACCATGCAATCTCAGAGAGAGCAATGGCACGAGGATACATCATATACTCCATCTTGGCATTGGAATACATATATTCCGACCAGTTGTTACACTGAACGCCCAGGATATGATGAGCCAGTCCCAACGCCTTGATAGTATCAGGTACCGGATTATAATTATAGGTAGAAGCCAGATATCTAGGAGGACTAGGAATGGTTACAGGCTCCACCTTGCTGTCGCCCTGATACCAGTCGAGATACATACCGTCGCTGCCCGGCGTCATGATGACATCATGCTTCTGCATGGCAGCCTCGATACCTCCTTCCGTTCCACGCCATGACATCACGGTAGCATTCTCACTCAATCCGCCTTCCAGAATCTCGTCCCATCCGATAATCTTTCTGCCACGCTTCTCCAGCATTTTCTCTATGCGCTTGATAACGTAGCTCTGCAGTCTTTCCTCTGCCGAATGCTTTCCTTCTGCCTGCAAGCCCTCAGTCTGAATACGCTTCTGACAGGTAGGGCAGTTTTTCCAACTGGTCTTCGGACACTCGTCGCCACCGATATGGAAGTACTTACCTGGGAAGAGAGGAACAATCTCACTAAAAATGTCATCCAGGAAGCGGAACATATCTTCCTTGCCCGGACACATCACGATATCCTCTACCCCCCAAACAGTTCTCAACGACCACTGCTCGCCTTTGCATGAAAGATAAGGATAAGCAGAGATAGCTGCCATCATGTGACCAGGAAGGTCGATTTCCGGAATCACGGTAATATAGCGCTTGGCAGCATAATCCACTATTTCCTTAATCTGCTCCTGGGTATAGAAACCGCCATAAAGAGAGCCATCGCCCTCGGTACGGATACTGCCCACAGAAGTAAGTTTAGGATATTTCTTGATTTCGATACGCCAGCCCTGGTCTTCCGTCAGATGGAAGTGCATGGTGTTCACCTTGAACATAGACATCAGGTCCAGTTGCTTCTTCACATTCTCGACAGAAATGAAATGGCGGCATGGATCGAGATGGAATCCACGGTAGCCGAAGCGTGGAGCATCCTGGATATCACAGCATTGTGCTACCCATTTCACCCCATCCACCCGGGTTGCGCTCTCTATCTGGGCAGGGAGTAACTGCATGAAACTCTGCATACCGTAGAAGGCGCCCTTGGCGGTCTTCGCCTTGATAACAACCCCCTTGGCGGTTACGGTAAGGCGATAACCTTCCTCGGCAATTTTCAGCGAAGGAGAAATCTGTATAGAGATATTCCCCTTCTTTCCACCTACCGTTACCTCATAACCTGTAGAAGCCTTCAGTTTGTCAGCCATGTACTGGGCGATATTTCTGCCTTCAGCCGTCTGGTAAGCGATTACCACCTTCTGTGGCAATACGAACTCACCTTTCTGTACCTGAGTCTTCACCGGTATCGGGATAATATTAATATCGGCAGCAGATACCGGAGAGGAGATACCACCCAACATCGCTGCACAGGCTACAAACGAGCCTAATAAACGATTGAACTTTGCCATGATTTAAATATATTAATAAGGTATTACAATGGTTTGTACTCCACGAAAGCCTCCATGGCCTCATAGCATGCCAGCCCCAACTGGTCGTAGAGCGATGCAGTAGCACGGTTACGGTCTTCGGCTCTCTGCCAGAACAGGCGCTCATCATTACCCAAGAAAGGAGCACTCTCCATCTGCGACTGATGCTTGAGAATAGAGTTACGCTTTGCCCGCAACTCCTCAGGGCTCAAAGGAACACACATTTCGATATTCTCAATCTCCCATTCTGCCCAGGCACCACGATACATCCAGATGCGACAGTCCTTCAACCATTCTGCACCCGCTTTCTTCTCTTCGTCGATAGCTGCCAGAACGGCATCAGTACACTTCTTGTGGGTTCCGTGAGGATCAGCAAGGTCGCCGGCAACATAAATCTGATGCGGCTGCACCTTCTGCAACAGAGCTCTCACTATCTCTACATCCTTCTCTGTCATTGGCAACTTTTCTATCTTGCCGCTCTCATAGAATGGCAGGTCGAGGAAGTGGACATGGTCAAGCGGAATTTCATTATAGGTACAAGCGATACGAGCCTCACCACGGCGGATCAGTCCCTTGATGGTCAGGATATCTCTCGTATCGAAGTCACTCTCCTTCTTCTTGGCAAAGAAGGTCTTGATTTCCTTATATTTATTAGAGATGATGCTGTCTTTTGAGTCAGCAAAAAGCTGGTTGAAACCATTGATAAAGTGCATGAATCTTGTTACTTCCTCATCACCCACAGCAATGTTTCCTGATGTTTCGTAAGCTACATGCACATCGTGGTTCTGCTGTACCAGTCGACGGATGGTTCCTCCCATAGAGATAACATCATCGTCTGGGTGTGGAGAGAATACGATAACCTTCTTAGGGAATGGAGTTGCACGCTCCGGACGATAGGTATCATCGGCATTCGGCTTACCACCTGGCCATCCGGTTATGGTATGCTGCAAATCATTGAAAATCTTGATATTGGCATTGTAGGCAGAACCATAGAGTGCCAGAAGTTCACTCAATCCGTTCTCATTATAATCCTTATTGGTCAACTTCAGGATAGGCTTACCGAGTTTCTGGCAGAGCCATACCAGTGCCGAACGCACTAGTTTATCACTCCACTGGCATGAAGTTACGAGCCATGGATGCTCGATACGCGTCAGATGGTGAGCAGCACCCAGGTCGATGACAACATGAGCATTCGGATGAGTCTGAAGGAATGATGCCGGCAGGGTATCTGTGATAGAGTTCTCCACCACCTTCTGCATAATCTCTGCCTTCTCTTCGCCCCAGGCTGTCAGATAGATGCTCTTGGCTGAGAGTAAGGTAGCGATACCCATGGTGAGCGAACATGGAGGAATGGTTTCCTTGGTCTGCTCACTGTTCTCCATCTCTTCGCGAGAGGTATTGCCGATGAGGATGATACGTGTCATCGACTGGATGCCCGAACCTGGCTCGTTGGCAGCAATATTACCCGAACGGCCTATACCTATGAGGGCTACATCGAGACCGCCAAAGGTCTTGATACGCTGCTCATAAAGACGGCAACTGTCCTGTACGGCATCCTGTGCCACAAAACCATCCAGTGTAAAGATGTTCTGCTCAGCCACATCCACATGATTGAGGAAACGATCCTTCAACTGGTTGATGGTACGGAGAGAGCTGTCCTTCTGGAGCGGATAATATTCGTATGCATTGAATACAACAACATTGCGGAAGCTCAGGGTCTTCTCGTTGTAACGGCGAACGAGTTCATCGTATACAGAATAGAGAGAAGAACCGGCGCCCAGCGCCATCACATAGACTTTGCCTTCCTGCTGTGCTGCCTTGATGCCAGCTTCTATTTTATCAGCAACATGACTGGCACCTTCTGCCATAGAGGCAAAGATATCTGTATGAATCTTCTCCATTCTGGAGATTTCAGAATATTCTACAGTCGTCTTTGGCTTGTAGAACTCTACAGGTACTTTATTGAGTACGATTTGCGAACTAAGATTGAGTCTCATATCTTTATCTATATTTAAATAGGTTATATTTTCTTTTTTTAAAATGACGGATTAGAGTTCAGATGCCATTGCTGCAGCACCCAGGATAGCAGCCTTGGCACCATCCAGTCCGCTCATCAGAAACTTAGCCTTACCTTTATATAATGAGAGCACATGCTCGTTATATGCTTCTTCAATAGGACGGAAGAGTAGATCGCCAGCCTGTGCCAATCCTCCGAAGAAGATAAAAGCCTCCGGGCTCAGAAAGGTAGCTATCTCTGCACAGGCCTTGCCGATTCTTGTACCGGTTTGCCTGAACACTTCCCGTGCCAGTGTATCTCCTGCCATGGCTGCCTTATAAACTGCATAAGATGTAATTTCTTCCCTTGGAATATTTCTCAGCTCAGTTGCCCCGGTTGATGTTTCGAGCATGGCCAAGGTAGTACGGACCACGCCTGTAGCCGAGCAGTAGGTTTCCAGACAGCCCTTTCTGCCACAGCCGCATGGTCTACCGTCAGGATCCACTACCATGTGTCCCAACTCACCGGCAAAACCGTCGCAACCATAAATCAGCTGCCCGTTAGCCACGATACCCGATCCTACGCCTGTTCCGAGAGTGAGTTCTACGAAGTTTTTCATGCCAACCGCAGCACCATATTTCATTTCTCCCATAGCAGCCGCATTTGCATCATTGGTAATAGCAACCGGAATGCCCAGTTTCTCTGCAAACATGTCAGCCAGCGGTACAATACCCTTTGCCCATACCAGGTTTGCTGCATTTTCAATGGTCCCCTTGTAATAGTTACCACAAGGCGCACCGATGCCCATGGCACGAATTTTCTCCATACCACCTACCTGTTCTACTATCTGCATCACAGCTTTTACCGACTCCTCTACGTATTGTTCTACGCGTTGGAATGTCTGGGTCTTGATTGAGGTTGTAGCTATTATTTCTCCGTCCCCATCAACGATGCCGAAAACGGAATTGGTTCCACCCAAATCCAAGCCAATCACTAAAGACTTTACATCGTATTCCATACTTCTTTTAATTAATAGGTTAAAATCGAAAAATAACGAGGAGCGATACAAACTTCCGTTTATTAAATTATTTATTAACGCTCAGTTCGTTACTAAAATATTTTATTTTGCAAAGTTACTAGTTTTATCAAACACAGCAATGAAAATAGCGTTAATATTTCTAAAACAGAAACATTTTTTATACTTTGAGCCTTCTTATGGCCGAAATACCTGCACTTCGCTCGCTTCTGATGCCGATTAAGTGTAACCCCCTTTTGTGCACTTACGTATCCAACCTCTCTATATATAATAAGGTATAGGATGAAACAGAATGTTCGAAAACGACGAAAAGTATACTATTTTTCGCCATTTAAGTTTTATTAACAGCAAAAATATTGCGCCAATACAGAAAAACCTTATCTTTGCAAATAAAAAATATTAGTTATGAAAGCTGACTTAATAAAATATCTTAGAAAGATAAGCAAAAAGCCCTCAGTTCAGGGCAAGCTCCTGGAGCAGTTTATCTCTCACGGAGCCTCCACCATCCCAGAGATGTCGAAGGCTATCGGAGTTAGCTTACCGACAACAACAAGTGCCCTCAACGAGTTGATAAAAGAAGGACTCGCCAGAGAGATTGGAAAGAAAGACAATTCTTCGGGACGCATCCCGATGGTTTACGACCTCGTTCCAACAGCAGGCTACTTCATCGGCGTCAATCCTGAGATGAACTGCCTGGCACTTGCAGCAAGCGACTTCGCAGGCAATCTGATTACCGAAAAAACAAGAGTGCCTTACGTATATGAGAACTCTCCTGAAAACCTGGAAGAGATAAGCAGAATCATCAATGAGTTTATCGAAAGCCTTCCTGTTTCAAGAGAAGAAATACTTCAAGTTTGCGTGAACGTGGCTGAGCGCGTAAATCCTGTACAGGGAAATGCCTACAACATGTTCACCTTCCTGAAAGAATCATTGGCCGACAAGTTGACCCAGCTCATACAGCTACCTGTATGTATCGAGAACGATACCCGGAGCATGGCTTTCGCTGAGTTGATTAAGGGACAGTGCAAAGGCCTGAAAGACGCCATCTTCGTGAACGTATGCTGGGGCATCGGAATCGGAATCATCATCGACGGCAAACTCTATTACGGCAAGTCGGGATATTCTGGCGAATTCGGTCACATGACTGCCTACAACAACAACATCATCTGCCACTGCGGCAAGATTGGTTGCATAGAAACAGAGGTTTCGGGCAGAGCACTCAAAAGGAAACTCATCGAGAAGATAAAGGAAGGAAAGACTTCCATCCTCTCTGAAAGAGTTCTGAAAAAGAATGAAGACCTATCACTCCAGGATATCCTGGACGCCATAGCAAAGGAAGATGTACTGAGCCTTGCCACACTGCAGCGCATAGCAGATGAACTTGGCAAACAGCTGGCAGGAGTCATCAACATCTTCAACCCAGAAATGCTGGTCATCGGAGGAGAAATGTCGGTTACAGGCGACTACCTCACGCTACCGGTAAAGATGGGTATCAAGAAATTCTCTCTCAACATCATGAATGAGGATTCTATGATCGTTACCTCAAGTCTGAAAGGTCTTGCAGGAATCACGGGAGCCTGTCTGATGGCAAGATACCGGCTTCTGAATGAGAACATCGACAAATAAGGAATTTAAACAACCAATACAAAACCTATTTTAAGTATGAAGAAGTCTCTTCTTTTTGCACTATGCCTGGGGCTGGCTGCCATAACAGCTGCCGCCCAGCGCAACTACAGCCAGGTAGCCCCCATCCAACCTGTGCCAACCGCCAAGCAGGTGGCATGGCAGAAACTGGAAACCTATGCTTTTATCCATTTCGGCCTCAACACCTTCAATGATAAGGAATGGGGATACGGAAATTCGGATGTAAAGACCTTCAATCCTAAGAAACTGGATTGCGAACAATGGGCAAGAACCCTGGTTGCTGCGGGCATGAAAGGAGTCATCATTACAGCCAAACATCACGACGGCTTCTGCCTCTGGCCTACACGCACCACAGATTACTGCATCCGCAACACACCTTATAAGAATGGTGAAGGTGATGTGGTAGGAGAACTCTCCCAAGCATGCAAGAAATACGGTTTGAAATTCGGAGTTTATCTCTCGCCTTGGGACAGACACCAGGCAAGCTACGGTTCTCCCTACTACCTGAAGCTCTACCAGCGCCAGCTCAAGGAACTTCTGAGCAACTACGGCGAACTTTTCGAAGTATGGTTTGACGGAGCCAATGGAGGAGACGGCTGGTACGGAGGTGCCGAAGAAAGCAGAACCATCGACAGAAGGAACTACTACAATTTTCCTAGGATTTTCGAAATTGTTGACAGTTTACAACCCAATGCCATTCTTTTCGGTGATGGCGGACCGGGATGCCGATGGGTAGGAAATGAAAATGGATTTGCAGGCGAAACCTGCTGGTCTACAATACCATCCAACACCGTCTATCCAGGCTTCAAAGACTACAAACAGTTGCAGTTTGGATGGGAAGACGGCGACCAGTGGACACCAGCAGAGTGCGATGTTTCTATCCGTCCGGGATGGTTCTACCATGAGAAAGAAGACAGTAAGGTAAAAACCGTTGAAGATCTGTGCGATCTCTACTACAAGAGTGTAGGACACAACGCTACCATGTTACTCAACTTCCCGGTAGACAAGGATGGACTCATCCACCCTATCGACTCTGCAAATGCAGTAAACTTCCACAGGAAAATCCGACAAGAATTATCGGTCAATCTACTGAAAGGCATCACACCTAAAGTAGACAGTCAGCAAGGCAAGCACATTGGCAAGAATATCACAGACGGCCAGTATGACACCTTCTGGGCTTCTAAAAAGAAAAAAGATGCCTATATCGAGTTTCTACTCGGAAAACCAAAATCTATCACACGCCTCATGCTCCAGGAATACATACCTCTGGGGCAGCGCGTAAAAGCCTTCTCAATCTATTACCGACAAGGCAAAAACTGGGTAAGGCTCGACCCTAGGGAAGAGACTACCACTATCGGCTACAAGCGAATACTTCGCTTCGATAAGATTACTACAAGTGGCATCCGCATCGTAATCGACGATGCAAAGGGATGCCCTTGTATAAACTCTGTTTCAGCATTCTAATAATAAGAAAGAAGTACGAAAAAGAAGAAATTTTATAACTAACAATAAATAATAACCCTATGAACAAAAGAGCAAATTTGTATTTTGCAGCGCTTTTAGGTGCGATGTCACCTCTTTGCACTGTTTCTGCAACGGCTGCTCAAAGCAATTCTACCATTGCTACAGCTACCCAGCAGCAAAACTCATGTACAGGTACTGTTAAAGACGCTACCGGAGAACCTATCATCGGCGCTACCATCAGAATCGAAGGTAAGACCGGTGGAACCGTAACTGACCTGGATGGTAATTTCACCCTCAGCAACGTGGCTAAGGGAGCTAAACTCACCATCACTTACGTAGGTTACAAGTCACAGACCCTCACATGGAGCGGCAGTCCGCTCAACATCACTTTGCAGGATGATGCCAACATGCTTGAAGAGACCGTAGTCATCGGTTACGGTACAGTAAAGAAGGCAGACTTGGCAGGTTCTGTTGCCGTTATGGACAACAAGAGCTTCAAGGATCAGCCAGTGGCACGTGTTGAGGACGCCCTCAACGGTCGTATGTCTGGTGTGCAGGTAATGTCAAGTGGCGTTCCTGGCGGATCTATGAAGATTCGTGTTCGTGGTGCCAGCTCTGTAAACAAGAGCAACGACCCTCTCTACGTAGTAGATGGTATTGTTCGCGAGACTGGTCTCGAAGGTATCAGCCCTGAAGATATTCAGAGTATCCAGGTTTTGAAGGATGCTTCTTCTACCGCAATCTATGGTGCCCGCGGTGCCAATGGTGTTGTGATGGTACAGACCAAGACTGGTAAGGCAGGCGCAACACAGGTAACATTCGATGCAAGTTTCGGTTTCTCTAATGCATATAATGTACCAGAAGTGATGAGCACCAAGGACTATGCAAATGCTTTGGTTCAATATAAGGGTGCAGACTCTGATGCACTTGCAGACTATATCAGTGGTGCTAATCCTGGTATCGACTGGATGGACCAGTTGCTCCATACAGGTATTACTCAGAACTATAAGATAGCTGTTTCTAAAGGTAACGAACAGACTCAGACCTACTTCTCTGCCAACTATATGGATCAGGAAGGTGTTGTAAGAGATACCAAGTCAAGACGTTACGCAGTAAAACTGAACATTCATAATAAACTTTTCGATTGGTTGGAGTTAACAGCTGATGCCAACTTAGCTCGCACAGAGAATAGCGGTGTAGGTTTCGGTCAGAATCAGTCTAACCCTATTTGGATAGGTTTGAATTACTCTCCTACCATGGAAATGTATACTGCAGCAGGTAACTACAATAAGGATCCATACAACTGTATCCAGGAGAACCCATATGGTGTGATTCACCAGAATCAGAACGACCGCCAGCGCAATATGGTTACAGGACACGTTGATTTGAAATTCAACATTCTTCCAGGTTTGACATTCACCACTACAAATGGTGTCGATTATAACGACTACAAATGGTATGATATGTCATCAGCCAAGGTATTAGGTAGCACCAACATGAGCAACAATAATGCACAGGTAATAGCTCTCCAAAGTACCAACAATTTGACCTACATGGGCAAATGGGGCGAGCACAATCTGACAGCAACGGGAGTTTGGGAGGCTACTCGTAACGAAACCCGCACCATGAATATCGAAGGTAAGAATGTAGCACAGGAAGTCCTTGGTTACTGGAATGTAAAGAATGCATCAAACCGTGATGCAGACAATGGCTACAGCAAGTGGACCATGCTCTCTGGTGTAGCCCGCGTCATGTACAACTATGCCGACCGCTACATGCTGACCGGTACATTCCGTGCCGATGGTTCCAGCCGTTTCACCAACAAGAAGTGGGGTTACTTCCCATCAGTTGCAGGTGCTTGGACCGTATCTAACGAAAAGTTCTGGGAACCTATCAGAAATGCAGTAGAATATATGAAGATCCGTGCAAGCTGGGGTATTATCGGTAATCAGAACATTACTCCTTACTCAACATTGGCAAGTCTTAATGCAACTTCTTTCAACTATGGTACTAACACCAACTATACTGGTTACTGGGCAGGCGGCATTGCTACCCCAGACTTAACATGGGAGAAGGTTAAACAGCTTGATTTCGGTATTGATCTCGGATTCCTCGGCAACCGTTTGAGCGTAGGTATCGACTACTTCTCAAAGAAAACTACAGATGCTCTCCTCCAGCAGTCTTCTACAGGATACCTTGGTGGAGTTACATACTGGACCAACGCAGGTGAAGTTAGCAACAAGGGTTTTGATATCAATATTAATGCCCAGATTATCCAGACCAAGGACTTGCAGTGGAGTTCTAGCCTCAATGCCAGCTACCTGAAGAATGAGGTAACAAAGCTATCTGCACAGACTCCACGCCTCTATGGTGAGAAACCTGCACCAGGTACCGTTGACCCATGTACTATCATCCAGGAAGGTGAAGCTATTGGTACATTCTACGGTTTCAAGTGGGCAGGTTTGCAGAAGAACGACAAGGGCCAGTGGGTAGATACATATTACAAGAGCAATGGTACAATTACAACTGATCCTGATGCAAGTACCGACCGTTTCATTCTCGGTCACTCAAATCCTGACTTCACATTCGGTTGGAACAATACGGTAACCTACAAGAACTGGGACTTCAACATGTTCTGCAACGCAGCCTTTGGTGCAAAGCGCCTGAATATCGTTCGCTACGTAATGAACGCCGAGGTTGGTGCTTCCATGTTCGTTACCGATAAGGATTACTTCGATAATGTAGGTGTTACAATGCCAACAATCGGTGCAGAGAACAAAACCTATGGCAATTCAGACAAGTGGCTTGAGAATGCTGACTACTTCCGCTGCGAGAATATCAGCATTGGTTATACTTTCCCACGTTCAGTGCTTAAGTTTGCAGACCTTCGCCTGACACTTTCTTGCCAGAACCTCTTCACCATCACAAGCTATAAGGGTATGGATCCAGCTGGAGCTTCATTCAGCGACAAGAACGTCGATAACAACAATGGTATTGATATGGGTGTTTATCCTAACCCACGTACTTTCACCTTTGGTGTTCGTATGAACTTCTAATCGAAGCTTGTATGATAAAATAAAGTATTCTAATAACCAAAATATTGAATAAAATATGAAAACAAAGATATATTTAGGCTGTTTTCTTGCAGCGTCATTGCTTGCAGCAACCACTTCATGCAGCGGATTTCTTGATGAAGATCCTAAAGGACAGATGGCTCCAGACAACTACTTCACCTGCCAGGCTGACCTTGACAATAGTATCAACACCATATACGAGAAACTGAACCAGACACAGAGTTGGACCAACCCTATGTACCCACAGTGGCAGGGTGACGATATGACCGCCAATCCAGGTTCAAACAAGCAGGCAGTAGCAGCCCTCGATGGTTTCAGTTCTGATGGTGCCAACAAGGGTGTTACAGATGCCTGGAATCAGCACTATGGTCTTATCAAGGCATGTAACTTCGTTCTTGAAGGTGCAGACAAAACCCCTACATCTGAAGTAGAGAAGAACATCGCCCGTGGTAATGCGCTTTATTGGCGTGCTTACGGCTACTTCTATCTCGTTCGTGTCTTTGGTCCTTTACCATTGATTACATCCACTAGTCTTTCAGTTCAGGACTGCGGACTTTCAAGCGTAGAGCAAGTATATGAACAGATTGCAAAGGATTTGGAGGAAGCAGAAAAGTTGCTACCTATCAAATACGAATCAGCACCACGTAATCACGATGGTATTGATGCATGGGTTACAAAGCAGGCTACACAAGCTACCCTTTCTGCTGTATATATGGCAATGGCAGGTTACCCTCTCAATAAAGGCAGAGCCTATTACCAACTTGCTGCAGAAAAAGCTAAGGCTGTAATCGATAACAACAGCACATATGGTTTCTATCTCGATGATAACTGGAGCCATGTATATTCTATTGCCCACAACTACAACAAGGAAACTCTTGTTGGTATCGACAACAACTGGGCAAACGGTTCTTGGGATCATGATTCTGAGTTGACATCATGCAACCGTTTCGAAGGTCTCGGTGACGGCGGCTGGGGTGACTCTTGGGGTGAAATCAAATTCTGGACAAAATTCCCAGAAGGTCCTCGTAAGGATGCTATCTATGCACCAAAGGTAACTTTCCAAAAAGGTACTGAGATTTACAAGTCGGTTTATTGGTGGGAGATCTCTCCAGAAGATGTTTGGGAAGCTATCGAAATGGAAAAAGATTCCAAGAAATTAGAGGAACAGATTAAGAAACTTGACGCAACTATCAAGGAAGAGTCTGGCAAGATAGCTGCCGGTGACATGAAGGAAGGTGACAGAACTATCAGAAAGGAAAATGGTATTTACGAAAGCCATAAATTCTTCAAGGGCAAGCCTTTCGTAGAAGCTAACCACCCTATGTTCTCTATCTACACGACCAATTGCGACCCTTCTGATTCTAATGTAGAGCTCAAGCAGCCTTACGACTATACGAAGCCTAACTATACCAACATGACTAACGGACGCCGTCACCGTCTGATCCGCTATTCTGAGGTTTTACTTTGGTATGCTGAGAGTGCAGCCCGTGCAGGTATGGACTTGACAGATGCAAAGAAGTACTTAAAGCAGGTTCGTAAACGTGCCGTTACAGACTACGAGAACGTAACTCTTAGCGATGGTACAACTGTTAAGATTGACGCTATGAGTGCTGATCAGCTTGCTGATGCTTGCTACATTGAGCATGGTTGGGAGGTTGCCGGTCAGTGGACACAGATGGTTACCCGCCGTGCAGACGAGCTCCGTATGGACGAACTCAAGAAAAACTTCGACTACCGCGTTGCTAATGCTCCTATCGTTGTTGCAAAGGATGCTAAGGGCAATGAAGTTAAGGTTAAGGAAAGTGTGTCTGTTAAGAATAGCACTTGGCAGGGTGAGAATAGTATTTACTGCCCTTATCCAACAACTGAGGTTGAGAAGAACCCAAACTTGAAGAGGTAAACTTTTTAAGTAATCAATTCATAAGAAATCAACTATTCTATGTTATATCAACACATCATGTACGAGAATAGACTAGGTTGTGTGCCCTTTCTGTCGTGAAACAGGAAGGGCACTGTTTCTTTATGAAGAATAAGAGAAATACTCTTAAGAAATCTCCCGAAATTTTTGGTAATTACGAATATTCAGCGTACCTTTGCAAGATATAACTTAAAACAGAACATTATGGCTAATAATTATCAACCTTTCAACCGATCTTTGCTGGCTATGGCTGCCCTGCAAGCCTTGCCGTTATCTCTCTTTGCCCAAAACACCCCGCCCAACATTCTCTTCATACTGTGTGACGACATGGGATATGGCGATCTGGCTTGCTACGGCCAACCTTATATCCACACGCCTAATATAGACCGGATGGCACAGGAGGGAATGAGATTCACCCAGGCTTATGCCGGTTCTCCCGTCTCGGCTCCGTCGAGAGCTACCCTCATGACGGGTCAGCATACGGGACATACACATGTGCGTGGAAACAAGGAATACTGGAGAGGTGTGCCAATGGTAAAATATGGCAACAACGAGGAGTATTCTGTCGTAGGACAGGAACCTTACGACCCGCAGCATAAGATTCTGCCCGAAATCATGAAGGACAAAGGATATAGAACCGGCGTATTCGGGAAATGGGCTGGCGGATATGAAGGTTCAGCTTCTACTCCCGACAAGCGTGGCGTGGACGAATTCTATGGCTATATCTGCCAGTTTCAGGCTCATCTCTATTATCCTAACTTCCTGAACCGCTACAGTCGTGCAATGGGAGATACAGCGGTGGTAAGAGAGGTGATGGAACAGAACATCCAGCATCCGATGTTCGGCAAGGATTATTTCAAGCGCAAGCAGTATTCGGCCCGCATCATCCACGACAAGGCACTGGAATGGATTGACAGACAGGATAAGGAACATCCTTTCGTAGGATTCCTTACCTATACCCTGCCGCATGCCGAACTTGCCCAGCCGGAAGACTCTATTCTAGAGAATTACCAGAAACAGTTCTTTACCGATAAAACCTGGGGCGGATGGGAAGATTCGAGATACAACGCTGCGGTTCATACCCATGCACAGTTTGCCGGAATGATTACCCGACTGGACCAGTATGTGGGCGAAATCTTCGCCAAGCTGAAGGAGAAGGGACTCGACAGGAATACCGTTGTCATCTTTACTTCAGATAACGGGCCGCATGAAGAAGGTGGTGCTGATCCAGAGTTCTTCGGTCGCGACGGTAAGTTGAAAGGTCTGAAGCGCCAGTGCTACGAAGGCGGCATCCGCATACCATTTATCGCCTGGTGGCCTGAGCATATCAAGGCAGGAGCGGTGAACGATACCCAGTTTGCCTTTTACGACCTGCTGCCTACTTTCTGCGATTTGGCTGGCATCAGAAACTTTGCCAAGCGTTATACCAACAGAAAGTTGGCTGGTGATGGTTTCGACGGAATCTCTATCGCTCCTACCCTTCTGGGCAAGGATGCAGAGCAGAAACATCACGATTACCTGTACTGGGAATTTCACGAAACCGACCAGATTGGCGTGAGAAAGGGCGACTGGAAACTGGTGGTAGTAAAAGGCGAGCCGCGGCTCTATAATCTGGCTTCCGATATCCACGAAGACCATAATGTGGCGGCAGAACATCCTAAGATTCTTACCGAACTCCTGGCTGCCATCAGAAAGGAGCATCGAGACAGCAAGGATTTCGAAATTACGCTGCCTAAGTTCTGATTTTCTCTCCCGGTTACAGAGAGATAGAGATTACAACTAGATTCAAGAAAAAATGATGAACGACAACATAGCAAATCCCTTTGCCAAGCCACTATATGTAATGCTGAAGCCTGCGGGTGCCCATTGCAACCTGGCATGCAAATACTGTTATTATCTGGAGAAGAACAAGCTCTATCCCACTGCTCAGCGACATCTGATGAGCGATGAGATGCTGGAACAGTTTACCCGAGAATATATTGAGGCGCAAACCATGAACCAGGTGCTCTTCACCTGGCATGGTGGCGAGCCTCTGCTGCGCTCCATCGACTTCTACCGCAAGGCTTTATCCCTACAGCAAAAGTATGCTGGAGGCAGGTGCATCGACAACGTAATTCAGACCAACGGCACGTTGCTGACCGATGAATGGTGCGAGTTTTTCGCCCAGAACCATTGGCTGGTAGGCATCTCTATCGATGGTCCGCAGCCTGATCATGACCATTACCGGCTGACGGCTGCGGGAAAACCATCGTGGAAGAAGGTGATGCAAGGCATCAAACTGCTGAAGAAACACGGGGTAGAATGGAATGCGATGGCGGTGGTGAATGCCTATAATGCCAATCATCCGCTGGAGTTCTACCGTTTCTTCAAGGAAAACGGCTGTCAGTTTCTGCAGTTCACACCTATCGTTGAGCGACTGACCCGACATGAGGATGGCCGTACCCTGGCAAGTCTTGCCGACAAGAATGAGATTCCGCTGAGCGAGGCATCAGTTACGCCGGAGCAGTGGGGCTACTTTCTCAGTGCAATTTTCGATGAATGGGTTCGGAAGGATGTGGGCAAAATCTTCGTTGAGATTTTCGACTGCACACTGGCAAACTGGATGGGTATTTCTCCCGGCATCTGTGCTTATTCCAAGGAATGCGGTCATGCGGGAGTGATGGAGCACAATGGCGATGTTTATTCCTGCGACCACTTTGTTTTTCCGGAGTATAAATTGGGCAATATCCGTGACCATTCGCTCATCGACATGCTTTATGGTGAGCAGCAACAGGAGTTCAGCCGTCTGAAACACAGTTCTCTTCCCCGCCAGTGCAAGGAGTGTGACATGGAGTTTGCCTGTCATGGAGAATGCCCAAAGAACCGCTTCATGAAAGATAAGTATGGCGATTCCGGTCTCAACTATCTCTGTCCGGGTTATTACCATTATTATCAGCATGTAGCGCCCTACATGGATTACATGAAGCAGGAACTCATGTCGCAGCGCCCACCTTCGAATATCATGAAAGTTGTACACTAAGCATGACAGATTCTAAAAAAACAGCAAAATACTTGGAAAAAAGTCAGAAATATCGTACCTTTGCAGGCAAAAAGCAATTTTACGAATATGAAAAGAATCAAAATGCCACTTTTGGCAAGAATCATCATTGCCATCCTGTTGGGTGTAATCTTCGGCAATTTCTTTAATGAAGCAGCCGTCAGAGCGTTTCTCACCTTCAACGGCATCTTCAGCCAGTTTCTGGGCTTTATGATACCGCTCATCATCATCGGTCTCGTAACACCAGCCATTGCCGACATCGGTCACGGAGCCGGAAAACTCCT
>CAKPYB010000034.1 GCA_934202525.1 uncultured Prevotella sp. | reverse complement strand
CAACCCGACGGACCGATGATGGCAACCACCTCACCTTTCCTCACCGAGGTGGTAATGCCTTTCAGCACCTCGTTGTCACCGAAGCGTTTACGAAGTCCTTCTATCTTGATTATTTCGTTCATTTTATCCATTGTTTATTTCCTTTCGCTCTTTCT
Organism: uncultured Prevotella sp.; assembly: GCA_934202525.1. Classification (GTDB taxonomy): domain Bacteria; phylum Bacteroidota; class Bacteroidia; order Bacteroidales; family Bacteroidaceae; genus Prevotella. Next base: position 34,943 of record CAKPYB010000034.1, on the reverse strand, counting down.
CAGTCTTTTCTCCAACTTTCTCACGCCTGCGTTCAGTCCGAGAACAAGAACGAGATAGAGGCAGGCTACTACACCCAACGGCATCATCGCTTCGTAAGTAATGCTTCGGATGATGTCGGAACCCTTGGTCAAATCTACCAGTCCGATATAACCGCTGATAGAGGTTTCCTTGAGCAGGGTGATAAGCTCGTTACCCATAGCCGGAAGCACATTCTTGAAGGCTTGCGGAAGGATGATGAGGCGCATCGTCTTGCCATACGAAAGACCGAGACTTCTACCCGCTTCCATCTGACCATTATCCACCGACATGATGCCCGAACGGATTACCTCGGCAATATAGGCAGCCGAGTTTAAGCCGAAGGCGATGACGGCAACGAAAATCTTGTTGACATCCGCCGATGCAAACACCACGTAATAGATGATGAGCAACTGCACCATGGTTGGCGTGCCTCGCATGATGGTAAGATACAGCTGGCAGAGCATATTCGGAATCTTCCAGTCACCCTTACGCTCGTGGCGGGCACGGACGATAGCGATCAGCGTTCCGAGTATCACGGAAAGGATGATGGCGAAGAAGGTGATGATGAGCGTATTGCCCAAGCCCTGCAACAGATACTGATAACGGTTATCGTCAATAAAGCAGGATTTAAACTTATCTATTACTCCCGGCTGCTTAGCAACCGCTTTTGCTTCTCCGGAATTCACCATGATTACCTGTCGCACATCGGCATAGGAATCCGTAAATCCGATATTCTTCTTCCGTTCTGGAGTAACCGTGATGCCGGCAATACCCGCATCCGCCTTACCAGCCTGTACAGAGGTGATGATGGCATCAAACTCCATATCGAGAATCTCGACATCCACGCCCATCACATCGCCGATGGCATTCGCCACATCCACGTCGATGCCCACAATCTTGCCATTCTGGTAATATTCGAAAGGCTCGAAGGTAGCGTTGGTGGCAAAACGGAGACTCGTCTTCAAGCCGAGTTTCTGCAGCGCTTCCGGTCCCACCTTCTTCACGTCAGAAGTCTTTGGCGTATAAGCCACGGCTATGCCCCGTTCCAGATGGCGGTTGACGATGGTATCGATGACGCCATTCTCTTTCAGGATACGGATGGCATGATTGATGGACTGCTGCAACTCAGCATGATCCTTAGCCACGCAGATGGCGAAAGAGGACGCATCGAAGGTTTCGGGCAGGATACGGAGCGATGGGTTCACCCGTTGGAATGCCTTAGCTGGCGCCTCATCGGTCACCATGCAGTCTATCTTACCCTGCAGGAGTGCCTGGATGGCATCGGCTCCCTTGTTATACCGTTCTACCTTGGTACCGCCACCTTCCTTTTCCAGCTCCGTAGCTAGTCCGTCGCTAGTGGTACCAAGCTGCACACCAATCACAGCCCCCTTCAAATCAGTCTTGCTCTTGATTTGCCTGTCAGCATCTGACGCTCCCGAGCCACACGCCACGAAGAGCACACTCAGGAGTAAAGTCAAGAAGCCCAGCTTAAACTTTCCCGTTTTTCTGTATTTCATCATTCCAGGCATTCGTTTATTGTTGTTTCAAATACTCAGCACACATCTCTGCACATCTTTCTCCGTCTACACCAGCCGATACGATTCCGCCAGCATAACCAGCACCTTCGCCACATGGGAAGAGTCCCTGGATGCGGACATGCTGCAAGGTTTCGCGGTCACGGACGATGCGGACAGGCGATGAGGTTCTCGTCTCCATCGCTATCAGTGTAGCCTCGTTGGTCAGGAAACCATGGGCATTCTTGCCGAAGGTCTTGAAGCCTTCCTGCAGTCGCTTGCTCACGAAAGACGGCATCCAGAAATGCAACGGACTCGAAATCAAGCCTGGAGCATAGCTGCTCTTTGGCAGATCATAACTCAATCGACTGTTCACGAAGTCAGCCATACGCTGTGCCGGTGCCGTCTGCTTCATGTTGCCCTGCTGCCAGCATTGCTTTTCCACGATTTCCTGGAAGTACATCATCTGGAGTGAATCATGAGGAGTAAAGGCAGAAGCATTCTCCTGCGCCTTCATTTCCTGCTGTTCGATGACTGACTGATGTTCCTTCACAAACTGTGCCACATCCTCGGGATGGGTTTCCACCACCATGCCCGAATTGCTCCAGGCAGTACCGCGGTTACTAGGACTCATACCGTTCACCACGAGCTGTTCCGGTCCTGTAGCAGCCGGAATCACAAAACCGCCCGGACACATACAGAAGCTATAGACACCTCTGCCATCTACCTGAGTAACAAAGCTATATTCTGCAGCAGGCAGATATTTACCTCTACCACTCTTATTGTGATACTGAATCTGGTCGATGAGTTGGGAAGGATGTTCCAGACGCACACCTACGGCGATGCCTTTTGCCTCGATATCTATCTTTGCCGAAGCGAGATAACGGTATACATCGCGGGCACTATGGCCTGTTGCCAGGATAACCGGTCCGCGATAAGTTTCCTCAGCACCTGTAGCCAGATTCACGGCTTCTACGCCTATCACCCTATCGCCAGCTGCGGCATCAGGTGCCGTCAGCTTACCTTCACTCTCAAGGATCAGACGAATCATCTTGGTCTGGAAATGCACTTCGCCGCCACACTTGATGATGGTGTTGCGCATGTTTTCAATGACGCGTGGCAACTTGTCGGTACCGATATGCGGATGGGCATCTGCCAGTATATTGGTATTGGCACCATGCTGGCAGAATACGTTCAGAATCTTGTCTACACTTCCCCTTTTCTTGCTTCGTGTATAGAGTTTGCCGTCACTATAAGCACCGGCTCCACCTTCACCGAAACAGTAGTTGCTCTCACCATCTACCTTCTGAGTCTTGGTAATGTTAGAGAGGTCTTTCTTGCGTTCGCGCACATCCTTGCCTCGCTCCAGCACGATAGGACGGTATCCCAGTTCTATCAGGCGCAGGGAAGCAAAGAGGCCGCCAGGTCCCTCACCCACAACGATAACACGAGGTCTGCTGCTCACATCCGGATATTCGGTATGAACATACTGGTCGTCCTGCGGAAATTCGTTGATATAAGCACGCACCTTCAGATTGACGAAGATGGTGCGCTGACGGGCATCGATGCTTCTCTTCAAAACCCTCACCTGGTTGAGCGTTCTTACATCCAATCCCTTTTCTTTGGCGAGATAACGCTTGATGCCTTCCTCGCTTGCTGCCTGTTCGGGCAGAATTCTTATCTGATATTCTTCTATCATTATTCTTTGAACTTTATGATTAGTTTTGAAAGTGACGAGTGACAAGTGACCGATTTCGCATTACATTCACAATTCACTTTTCACTTTCACTTTTTCATGCTTCCATTGTAGCCAGCACTTCAAGCGTATCTAGCTGATACATGGTGAACTTACCATCTTCCAATGTTGCAAAGGTTGGCGGATTGCCACCCTTCGGGAAGGTGATGCTGCCGGTATTTACGATGGCCTGTCCCTTCTCGTTATGAGAGAGTTCCCAAAGATGGGAGTGTCCGTAGATCATCGCCTCGTATGGTCCCTTCGGCATGTTCTCCTTATTATATACATGTCCGTGGGTCAGGAGATAACGCTTGCCTCCGTCTACCAGCAGGGCATAGGTCTCCATGATAGGGAAATCGAGGAGCATCTGGTCTACTTCCGCATCGCAGTTGCCACGCACGGCGATAATCTTGTCAGCCAGCGCATTCAGTCTTTCCACGATACCCTTAGGGTCGATTCCTTCCGGAATGCGGTTGCGGGGACCGTAGTTGATGATATCACCCATGATGCACATCATGTCACAATGTTCTGCCTCGAAGAAATCGAGGACCTTTTCCAGGGCTGGCAAACAGCCGTGGATATCTGAGAATAAAAGATATTTCATTCGTTCCTTCTTATGTTTGTTATGCTTATGTCTTTTATGCTTTGAATTACATCGGCAAAATTAAGCAAATAATCCGAAACACCCAAACATTTCAACGTTTTTTATATATATAATAAGGTATAAGAAAGAGGAAGAGCCTGTAATTATCTACTGAAATAGCTTTTTTATCTACAATATGCTACTTTTTTGTTAAAATCCTTGGCAGTTTGATATATTATTCGTACTTTTGCCCTCAAGTTCTGCTTCGGCCCCGGTCGTTTCGGGGGAGGCATTACATTACCAACGTAAAATTCAAGAACATATGAAAGTATTAAAATTCGGCGGAACATCGGTTGGTTCCGTAAAAAGCATCCTCAGCTTGAAACGTATCGTTGAAAACGAGGCAAAGAAACAGAGTGTAGTGATTGTCGTGAGCGCGCTTGGCGGTATCACGGACAAACTCTTGCAAACCTCTCAACTTGCCCTCAAGGGTGATGAACAGTGGAAAGTAGAATTCGAAGCCATGGTTGATCGCCACCACAAGATGATAGACACCATCATCACCGACACTACAGACAGAGAAAACTTATTCAAATCGGTTGATGCCCTCTTCGAGCAGTTGAAGAGCATCTATTTTGGTGTGTACCTCATCCACGACCTCAGCGAGAAAACGCAGGATGCCATCGTGAGTTATGGTGAAAGACTCAGTTCCAAGATTGTTGCCACATTGATTCGTGGAGCCAAATGGTTCGACTCCCGCAACTTCATCAAGACTGAGCGCAAAAACGGCAAGGGCAAGCATGTGCTCGACAGCGAGCTGACCAACAAACTGGTAAGAGAAGCCTTTGCAGAAATTCCTCGCATATCTCTCGTTCCGGGTTTTATCAGTCGTGACAAGAACACAGACCGCACCACCAACCTTGGCCGTGGCGGTAGCGACTACACAGCAGCCATCATAGCAGCTGCCCTCGATGCAGAAGTGCTCGAAATCTGGACTGATGTAGACGGTTTCATGACCGCCGACCCACGTGTCATCAAATCAGCTTATACCATCAACGAACTGAGTTACGTTGAGGCGATGGAGCTTTGCAACTTTGGTGCAAAGGTCATCTACCCTCCAACCATCTACCCGGTTTGTGTCAAGAATATTCCTATCAAGGTTAAGAACACCTTCAACCCAGATGCTCCGGGCACCATCATCAAGAACAAGATAGATGGCGACCAGAAGCCTATCAAGGGTATCTCTTCTATCAACGGTACAGCGCTCATCACCGTAACCGGTCTTTCCATGGTCGGTGTGATTGGTGTAAACCGCCGTATCTTCACCGCTCTTGCCAACGAGGGCATCTCTGTGTTCATGGTGTCACAGGCATCATCTGAGAACTCAACCTCTATCGGTGTGCGCGAGCAGGATGTAGAAGAGGCTGTAAAGGTATTAAACAATGAGTTCCACAACGAGATTGCCGATGGTGCCATGTACCCAATGCACGCAGAGAAGGGACTCGCCACTATCGCCATCGTGGGTGAAAACATGAAGCATGCAGCCGGTATCGCCGGTAAGCTCTTCGGAACCCTCGGCCGTAGCGGTATTTCCGTCATCGCCTGTGCACAGGGTGCTTCAGAGACCAACATCTCGTTCGTAGTGAAGAGCGATTATCTGAGAAAGTCACTCAACGTGCTCCACGACAGTTTCTTCCTTTCAGAATACAAGGTGCTGAACCTCTTCATCTGCGGTGTGGGTACCGTGGGCGGAAAGCTCATCGAGCAGATCAAGAACCAGTATGCCGACCTCATGGAGCGCAGCAAACTGAAGCTCAACGTGGTGGGTATCGCTTCTTCCAAGAACGCCATCTTCAACCGCGATGGTATTGATCTCGAGAACTACAGCGAGGAACTGAAGAATTCAGACCCAAGCACTCCAGAGGTTCTGCGCGATACCATCCTGGCGATGAACATCTTCAACAGCGTGTTTGTAGACTGTACAGCCAGCAAGGATGTAGCCGCTCTCTACCAGAGTCTGCTGGAGCACAACGTAAGCATTATCGCAGCCAACAAGATTGCTGCATCAAGCGAATATGAGAACTACGAGAAACTGAAGAAGACTGCCATCCAGCGTGGCGTAGTATTCCGTTTTGAGACCAACGTAGGTGCCGGTCTTCCTATCATCGGAACCATCAACGACCTTCGCAACTCCGGAGATAAAATCCTTAAGATTGAGGCAGTTCTCTCGGGTACGCTCAACTTTATCTTTAACGCCATCTCCAGCGTCGTTCCATTCTCTGAGACCGTGAGACTGGCTAAGGAGAAGGGCTACAGCGAGCCTGATCCACGTATCGACCTGAGCGGTATGGACGTGATTCGCAAGCTGGTGATTCTCTCCCGCGAGGCAGGTTACCGCGTAGAGCAGGAAGATGTAGAGAAGAACCTCTTCGTGCCAGACAAATACTTCAAGGGTTCGCTCGACAACTTCTGGAAGAAGCTTCCTGAGCTCGATGCCGATTTCGAGGCTAAGCGCAAGGCGCTCGATGTAGAGCACAAACGCTGGCGCTTCGTTGCTACCCTGGATGGCGGCAAGACAAGCGTAGGTTTGCAGGCTGTCGGTCCTGAGCATCCGTTCTACAATCTGGAAGGTTCCAACAACATCGTGCTGCTCACCACCGAGCGCTATAAGGAATACCCTATGATGATTCAGGGCTATGGTGCCGGAGCCAGCGTAACTGCTGCCGGTGTATTCGCCAACATCATGAGTATCGCTAACATTTAACACTTAACATTAAAAGAAGAAATGAAACATATTATCATTCTTGGCGACGGAATGGCTGACCACCCGGTAGAAAGACTGGGTGGAAAGACTCTCCTGCAATACGCCAACAAACCCTATATGGATATGCTTGCCAAGAAGGGCAAGACAGGAAGACTCGTTACTGTGCCAGATGGATTCCATCCGGGTTCTGAGGTAGCCAACAGTTCTATCATGGGCTACGACCAGAACGAGGTTTACGAAGGACGCGGACCGCTCGAGGCTGCCAGCATAGGCTATGAGCTGGAGCCTACCGACCTAGCCCTGCGCTGCAACATCATCAATGTGCAGGACGGCAAGATTATCACCCACAACGGTGGTAACCTGGAAACGGAAGATGCGGATGTGCTTATCAAGTATCTCAACGATACCCTCGGTAAGAAATATCCTGATGTCAAGTTTGTTACCGGCATCCAGTATCGCCATCTTCTGGTGGTGAAGCACGGAAACAAGCATATCGACTGTGCCCCACCTCATGATCATCCCAACGAGGAATGGCATAAGCTGATGGTGAAACCTATCTTGCCGGAGATTGGAGGCGATGAGGGTCACATCAGCCGTCGTGATACAGCCGACCTTCTGAACCAGCTGATTCTCGAGAGTCAGGAACTCCTGGAGAACCATCCTTTCAATGTGGCGCGCAAGGAGCGTGGCGAACGAATGGCCAATCTTATCTGGCCTTGGGGCGGCGGTTACCGTCCGCACATGCTCACCCTCTCCCAGATGTATCCACAAATCAAGAAGGGTTCTGTGATTTCTGCCGTAGACCTGATCCGAGGCATCGGCCATTACGCCGGTCTGCGCAACATCATCGTAGAGGGCGCAACGGGTCTTGCCAATACCAACTACGAGGGCAAGGCAGCAGCAGCTATCCAGGCATTGAAAGATGGCGACGACTTCGTTTATGTTCACGTAGAGGCAAGCGACGAGGCGGGTCATGATGGCGATCTGGAACTGAAGCTGAAGACCATCGAGAACCTCGACCAGCGACTCATCAAGCCTATCTTCGATGAGGTAAGCACCTGGGACGAGCCGGTATGCATCGCAGTCCTCCCAGACCATCCTACTCCGGTAGAAATCCGTACCCACGTAAAGGAGCCTGTACCTTTCATCATCTATTACCCTGGCATTGAGCCGGATAGCGTAGAGAAGTATGACGAGGTAAGCTGCGTGAGTGGCGGTTACGGCATGCTGCAGCTGCAGGAATTCATGAATGCCTTCATGGCGATCAATTAAAATCAACGGCTTCATGATAGCCCCCAAAGCTAATCATAAAGTTCAATGTTCAAATCTCAAAGTTCAAAGTAAAAAATGAAATATTATTCAACAAATAAGAAAGCACCCATCGCCGACCTTCACAAGGCGGTAGTTAAAGGTCTGGCAGAAGACCGTGGTCTCTATATGCCAGAAATCATCAAGAAGTTGCCACAGGATTTCTTCGACAACATCGAGAAACTCTCTTTCCAGGAGATTGCCTACAAGGTAGCTGATGCCTTCTTTGGCGAGGACGTTGATGCCGAGTCATTGAAGAAGATTGTATACGATACCCTGGCATTCGACTGCCCTGTAGTTGAGGTAGAGCCAAACATCTACTCTCTCGAGCTGTTCCATGGTCCTACCCTCGCCTTCAAGGATGTGGGTGCGCGCTTCATGGCCCGTCTCCTGCAGTACTTCGTACGTCAGGAGGGCAAGGAAGAGGTGAATGTGCTCGTAGCTACATCGGGCGATACCGGTTCGGCTGTTGCCAACGGTTTCCTCGGCGTTGACGGCATCCACGTCTACGTGCTCTATCCTAAGGGCAAGGTGAGCAAGATTCAGGAGAGCCAGTTCACTACCCTCGGCCAGAACATCACAGCCCTCGAGGTAGATGGCGTATTCGACGACTGCCAGGCACTGGTGAAATCTGCGTTCATGGACGAGGAGCTCAACAAGCACATGAAGCTTACCTCAGCCAACTCTATCAACGTAGCCCGCTTCCTGCCTCAGGCTTTCTATTATTTCAACGCCTATGCCCGCATGAAGGAGAAGGGCCTCGCCGACAAGTTGGTTATCTGCGTACCTAGCGGCAACTTCGGCAACATTACAGCCGGTCTCTTCGGTCATGAGATGGGATTGCCTATCCACCGCTTCATCGCAGCCAACAACGCCAACGATATCTTCTACGAGTATCTGCAGACAGGCAAGTACAATCCTCAGCCTAGCAAGCAGACCATCGCCAATGCCATGGACGTAGGCGACCCATCAAACTTTGCCCGCATCTACGACCTCTACAAGGGCAATCATGATGCCATCGCTGCCTACATCGGTGGTGCTACATACAAGGACGAGCAGATTGCAGAAACCATGAAGCAGTGCTACAATGAAACCAAGTATGTGCTTGACCCTCACGGAGCTTGCGGCTATCGCGCTCTGAAGGAGCAGTTGAAGCCAGGCGAGGTTGGCGTCTTCTTGGAGACCGCTCATCCAGCCAAGTTCAAGGAGAAGGTAGACAGCATCCTTGACAGCGATATTGAGATTCCTGCACGCCTTGCAGAATTCATGAAGGGTGAGAAGAAGAGCATCCAGATGACCAAGGATTTCGCATCATTCAAGAACTACTTGATGAACGAATAAACCATAAATACGGAAAAGCCTTTCTCTTTCTCAGGGGAAGGCTTTTCATTTTATACTGAACTTTCGCATGTGGTTCAAGTACGGGCTGAAGGCCCAAAAGCTCCTAGCCCAGGGCATCGCCCTGGGTATGATGGCAATCAGCAAGACGCCCTGTAAGGGCAAAAGCTTTATGTTTTGTCTGGAGTTTTAAAGCTTTTGCCCTTACAGGGCGACAGGTTTGCGTCCGTAATTACCCAGGGCGATGCCCTGGGCTAGGGGCTTCTGCCCTTTCAGGGCGTATGGGACAAAACTTGCGAAACTTTTATTTTATATACAGAAAACGGGAAAGAACTATGAAGATTGTTATTTTAGACGGCTATGCCGCAAACCCGGGAGATTTGGATTATCATCTCCTGGAGCAGTTGGGCGAGGTAACAGTTTATCCTCGCACCTCAGATGCAGAGAAAGTGGAACGTGCCAAGGATGCCGACATCATCCTTCTGAACAAGGTGCAGATAGATGCAGAGACGCTGGCGCAGCTTCCTAAACTGAAATACATCGGTATCCAGGCTACTGGTTTCAACGTGGTAGACATCGAGGCTGCCAAGAAACAGGGCATCATCGTAACCAATATTCCTGCCTACAGCACCGACAGCGTGGCGCAGATGACCTTCGCCCTCATCCTTGCCGTAACCAACCGCGTAGAGCATTATACCCAGGAGAACCGCAACGAGCGCTGGGCTTACAATAAGGATTTCTGTTATTGGGATACCCCTTTGATGGAACTTGCCGGCAAGACCTTCGGTATCATGGGATTGGGCAATATCGGCATGAAAGTTGCCAACATCGCCCGCCAGTTTGGCATGAACATCTGTGCCTGCACCAGCAAGAGTGCCACCGATTTGCCTGAATGGATCCAGAAGGTGAGCAAGGAGGGTTTGCTTGCCACGAGCGATATTCTCTCGCTCCATTGTCCGCTCTCTGACGACACCTATCATTTCATCAACGAGGAGAGTCTGGAGAAGATGAAGGATACCGCCATCCTGGTAAATACGGGTCGCGGTCCGCTGGTAGATGAGGAGGCAGTAGCTGCTGCGCTTCACGAAGGCAGTCTGGGTGCCTACTGTGCCGATGTGATGGCTCAGGAGCCCCCATCAAAGGAGAATCCGCTCTTTGGCGAGCCTAATGCTTACCTCACCCCTCATATTGCCTGGGCCACCTACGAGGCTCGCGAGCGCCTGAACAAGCAGGTAGCCGCCAACGTCAAGGCATTTCTCGAGGGCAATCCGATTAATGTGGTGAATAAGTAAGAATGCTACTTTAAAAATCTGCATTTCTTAAATGAAGACAGCCAACCTTCAATATCCCAATTGAAAGTTGGCTGTTTACTTTTTCTTATAGTTTTCTTCTGAACTGCCTAATCAGGTACTTGGGATTTCGTCTCATATTCCATAAGTCAACAAGAATAATTCTATCGTATTCCGCATCATATCGATAGATGATTTTCCAATTTTTATTCAAACAATTGCATGATATCCATACAGAAGAATTCTTCAAATGGAATACCATCGGTGCCAACAACGATTGATTTCAGAGGATGGAATTTCTCTTGAAACATAGGAATACCACTATTCATGCCTCTCTTTCCACTCTTAACCTCTATGGCAACGAAATCTCCTTGTGACTCCAGGATATAATCCACCTCATTATTATGATCTCGCCAATAATAGAGATGACAGTCATTGTCCTCCACAAAATCGAGAAGACAAGTACCCACTGCCGATTCCACCCATCTGCCCCAAATCATTGGGTCAACATAATCTTTGTCAAACCCCTTACCGCGATATGCCGTGAACAAAGCATTGTTAAACACTGTAAACTTTGGGATAGACTGTCTCTTACGAGCCCCATCGCATGCAAACTTTTGAAGTCCACAAAGCAAGTTGGCTTGCTTCAATATTTCGAGATAAGAAGACAAAGTCGTGACATTGCCTGCATCTTGCAATTGTCCAAGCATTTTGGTGAGTGACAACAACTCACCAGAATAAGAACAACCTACCTCAAAAAGCTGTGACATGAGTGAAGGCTTGTAAATATTCGAAGTCAAGAGAACATCCTTTTCAATGGCAGGTGCCACAAGAGAATCCTTGACATATTTCCTCCAACGCCTAAAATCCCCTATATAATCCACCGAGCCTGGATAACCTCCAAAATAAATCCATTGTTGGAGTGATAACCCGAAGGCAGCTTTCATTTCCGGAAAAGTCCAATGCCCCATACGAATCAACTCGAATCTACCAGCTAAAGACTCGGTTAGCCCTTTGCGCAAAAGCAAGCGAGACGAACCAAGCAATACGACTTTCAGGTTTACATGATTTAGGGTATCGGCATCCCACTCTCTCTTCACATATTCACTCCATCTGCGTATTTTCTGTATCTCGTCTATTACAAGAACAGCTTCTTGCAAATGCTGAATATCCATTCGGCTTCGAACAGACTCCCAAGAACGTCGAATCCAATCCGAATCTTCTTCATTTACAGAATCAGCATTAAATTGAAATACTACCTTATCAATAGTCTCTGCTATTTGCGCCATAACTGTTGATTTGCCAACCTGTCTTGGTCCTGCCAAAACAAATATACACTTACGTCTTTCGCTCAACCTACTCAACATCAAGTTGTAATGTGGTCTTCTATACTCACCCATATTCTTTAATTTGTAATATTAAACAACTCTATTCTTTATAACGAATTACTCAATTCTTTGTCACGAATTACTCAATTCTTCGTCACGAATTACTCAATTCTACTTTGCAAAGATACAAAGAATAGATGAGTAAACACATTACCCATGATTATTTTTTAGCATTCTTAACTCATCATACAGCTTTGCCCTCTCCTTCACGCGCTTAGGATGCACCTGGCCAGATTATACATCTTCTCATAATGCTGACGATACATTCGTTCTATATTCTTTTCCTGTTTCATACACTATCTATACAGTTGAGCCCAGCAAAAAACTAAGCAAAACTCTGGCTTTTTCCCTATCTCCTCTTCATCAGAACATAGATGATGACGGGGGCGCCGAACAGCGGGGTGACGGCATTCAGGGGGATGATGCCACCATCCGACGGAAGGGTGCAGAAAAGATTGCAGAGAAGGGCTATGGCTGCACCCATCAGCATCGTGACGGGCAACAGACGGCGATGATTCTCCGTGCCGATGATGAGGCGGGCGATATGCGGCGTTGCCAGACCGATGAAGGCGATGGGACCGCAGAAGGCGGTAACCACAGCCGTAAGAAGACCGGTGATGATGAGCAGAACGATGCGCAGACGCCTGATGTTGAAACCCAAATTCTCGGCATACTGTTCGCCTAACAGCATGGCATTCAGCGGTTTTACAAGGAGCAGAGACGCAGCCAAGGCAATGAGGGCCAACGGGATGAAAAACATCATCTGCTGGCTCGAAACATTACCAAAGCTGCCCATGCCCCAAACCATATACGATTTCACGCCCTCTGCCGTGCTGAAGAAATTGAGCAATGAGATGGCGCTGCTTGCCAGATAACCCACCATCAATCCGATGATGAGCAGTACCGTATGGCTGCGCACAATGGCAGAAAAGAAGGTGATGATACCCATCACCACCATAGCCCCTATAAAGGCTGCGATGAGGATAGCCAGGAAACCGCCGATGGCATAGTTGCCGGCATCGCCCAGAAAACCTACCCCTAAATCATCCAGGGCAATATTGCCGCCAAAGGCAAGCATCACGATGGCTACCGCCAGTCCGGCTCCGCTGCTGATTCCGAACACGTCAGGACCAGCCAGGGGGTTGCGGAAGGCTGTTTGCAGCAGCAAGCCGCTCGTGGCGAGGGCTGCGCCCGAAAGCAAGGCAGTAATAGCCGCCGGCAGTCGCGATTCCAACAGGATATAGCGGTAGGTTTCGTCGGTCTGAGAGCCCGAAAGAATCGCCCCCACGTCCTGCCATGGGATGTTTACACTCCCCCATGCCAGGTTGGCGAAAAACAGTATGATAATGGCGATTGCCCCTAAAACGATGGTTTTCATTCACTAAAACTATTTCTTGTAAAATCTCTGATTAAAGCCCTATTTCTTATAGAATCTCAATTTGCCGAACCGCTCGCCATGAGCCAGGATGATGAACTCTCTGAGCAGCAGTTCGGGATGGAAACTCGTAAGCTCGAAATAAGGTACCGTAGAGGTATCTACCTGATAGATATTACCCCGGTTGAAGGCAGCAAGAGCCTTGTAGCCGTCATATTCCTGAAGCAGTTGAGCCTGCGACAAAGGGGCACCACCGAAATACTTGAACGCCCATACATCCACCTGCTTTCCCTTCGCCAAGATTTGCTCCGGACTCATCGCCAGACTTCCGCTGTGCTGATCGTCCTCGAAGATATAACGGGCGTTGGCATCCTTCAGCAGAATACCGATAGTACTCTGACCTCCAGGCACATACCATACATTGCCCGTTTTTCTTTCGGTCAGGATGGAGAGGCCCTTCGGATACCCGGCTGCCTCAGCTTTCAGCTTCAGATATTCCTTTTCTATCTTCGCAAAGAGCGAATCTGCCTTTGGTTCGCAAGATGCAGCAAGAGCGGTCTTCGGTGCATTCCCGTCTTTTTTAAAGAGCATGCCGTAGAATTTCATCCATTCCGCCCTGCCTAGTGGCGAAGACTCCATATAGTCGGCAGCTTCGATGATGGGCACGTGCAGCTTATCGAGTTTGCCATATCCTCCGCTGTTTTCGAAAGGCGAAAGGAGGATGGCTTCGGGTTTTAGGGCGATGATGCGCTCGATGTCGGGTGCCATGCTCGAACCGCAGTCCACGATGGAAATCCCTGCAGAAGTATTCCCAGAAAGAGCAACTCTCTTCTTAACATCCGGAATATTGATATAATCGAGATCGCAGACACCACGGATAGCCTGCTGGCATCCCAGTTCGTACATCAGCTGGCAATGGGGAGCGATGAAAACGGCACTCCTCTCCACCGGTGTGCGCACGGTATCGGTAGTGCATCTCGCCCCCGTGCTACGCCTTTTGGCAAGCATCGCCACCGTCTTATCCCCCTCTTCTCCCTTCGGAATCAGGATATAGCGATGCAGCATCGTCCCCGCTTTCCAGGGGTTGGCAACGAGAGCCTCAGCATACTGATAATCAATGCCTTCTGCTACACCGGAAGCCTTTTCCCCATCGCCATGTTTCACGATGGTGAGCAACTTGGCGTACTTCATCTCCAGGGTATCGCCAGCCTCCGCATCAGCAGCAGCCGTCTTTCCTCCCTGGCATGCCGCCATCAGCAGGGCCACTGTTGCCCCACACAAAAGAATATACAGTTTCTTCATAATCTTACAAAATATGTGTGCAAAGATACGAAGAAATCTCCATTTTCCGTTTGTTTTCTCGAATATTCTTTGTACTTTTGCCCTCAAATTTAACTAACACTACAATTTAATAAGTCAAAATGAAGAAGATTATCTGGGGCATAGCCCTATTATGCTGTACATCGCTGGCTGCTGGTGCGCATACCTGCTGTCATCATTCAGCGCAGAAATGCAGCTGCAAGAGAGGTTATTACACACAGTATTACGGCGATAAGCCCGAACTCATAAAAGAGGCCATAGCTTGGGCAGAGAGCGGCATCTGGCGCAATGGTTTCGACAAGGCGAAGCCACATTCCAGCGTAAACCTCGCAGATTTCTATCTGCAGTATCAGAAGAATCCGCAGCAATGGCAGGCGCTCTTCGCCTATCTGGCAAAGACCGATTTGCTGAGCATTCCGAAGGGAAAGCACAAGATTCCGGGTTCCGACCTCGTGGTAAGTGTAGAGGACAGCAAGAACGAGCCGCTGGAAAAGCGCCGCAGCGAGAGTCATAACAAGCACATCGATTTTCAGTATGTAGTAAAGGGCACAGAGCGTTTTGGCGTGATCGACCACTACTCCAGCACCCCCAACTGCAAGTATCGTCCCGACGTAATTCATTATGATTACGACCGCCGCAAGGCCCGTTTCTTCGACAGTACCCCCGGCGAGTTCTTCATCTTCTTCCCTAGAGACTGGCACATCGCCAAGGTGGCAAATGATGGCGAAGACCAGACCATCCGCGTTATCGTGATCAAGGTAGATTATAAGGATTAAAGATAATTGAAAATAATATGATAGTTTATATAGCCAATCCATTATATGATGCTGTGTTCAAGCGCATCATGGAAGAAGAGCGCATCGCCAAGACGTTCTTGTCTGCGATTTTGCAAAGAGAAGTCGTCAGCATCAAGATATGCCAAGATGGATTCCGCAATATCAAGAGCAATAGCATTTCGATATTTAAGATGGGATTTGTTGCCAGCATAAAGAATAACGAGAACAGCAACGAGCTTACAAACATAAGGCTGTATAAAACTTGGGTTGACACGGACGTCTTGGAACCTCGCCAACATCTGGCATGGCAGCGCTATATAGAAGAGAAAAACTCGGATGGTATGGGAGATGAATCTCTCCCAACGATTACGGTTTTTCTCCTAGCCCACCGTATAGGAGATTTCGAAACGCCAGTTGCATGCCCTGCCCCCGGCAATATTATTGTCCAACTGCCAATAATCAGCAAGACTCAAAACTCGAGTCAAAAGAAGGTATTAAGCATTTTTGACCAAGCAAGAACTTGCAGGGAAGACAAACATCTCTTAAAAGTAGATTATACCCCCTATGATGGAGATACAGATATGGAGTATATGATTAAAATGCTTCTTTCAATGGCATCTGACCCAGATATGCAATACCAGATGAATATCGAAGATGAGTTTATCTCCTTACTTGAAAAGAAGGATACCGAAATCCTGCGACTGGATCATTTGATTGAGCAAAGTAAGCTGAAGGAGGAATAAAAAAAGAACTTCCCCAAGTTTGCCCCACACGCCCTGAAAGGGCAGAAGCTCCTAGCCCAGGGCATCGCCCTGGGTAAATACGGACGCAAAACTGTCGCCCTGTAAGGGCAAAAGCTTTAAATACTTAGTAATAATAAAGCTTTTGCCCTTACAGGGCGCCTTGCTGTTTGCCATTATACCCAGGGCGATGCCCTGGGCTAGGAGCTTTTGGGCCTTCAGCCCGTTCTTGAACCACATGCAAAAGTTCAACACCATGATATTGAAGTGAATTATATCGAAGAAGATGATGTTACCCAAGATGGGTCTCAAGGTGGGTCTCAAGGTGTTACCAATCTTGCCCCAAGCGACCGATGACGGTGACACGAGTTTTACGGAAAACTACTAAATACTAACTTCCTTAACAGATACCACGGAGCAATCATTCACTTGCAACAACACCTGCATGTCTTCAGCTCCTTCCTGGTCAAGTCCTTTCATAAGACAGGTTGGGCATGACGACACCTGGCGTCTGGCTAGTTCCTCGCTATAACCACTTATTCGAGTCAACTGAGCGACTAAAGCCTCAGCGTCGTTCACTTGCTCCAAGACCACAGAGTAATTGCCCAAATTGAAATTTGGGTATCCCATTTCCATGGTGATGTTCTGTACAGACCTGCTGGACTCCTCTTTCTCCCGATGCTTGTCGAAAATGCGCAAGCAGAACTTGACCACATACCACAGGACGACAAATACCAAGACCACCGTGCCTATCATACAACCCACTGCCTGAACAGCGATGTTACCAGAGCCCCACCCTCTAAAGCAAGACCCTACAAATCCTTTTCCACTAAATATTCCCATAACTATTCTTTTTTTATGATTAATAATGAATAATCCTCCTTGCTAATCTACCCGATGAAGGTTTTCAAATCCACTCTCGGCATAGATATGTCCATCACTACCCTTATAATAGGTGCGCTGTGCCAAAACAGAAAGGGCGAAGATACCGGCTATGACCATCAGCACCTGAAGGATAAGCTTCAGAAGAACGATGATAACTCCCCAGGCTGCTATCAAAAGGCCGACGAGATAAATAACGGTAAAGATGGTGACTATCAAGCCCTTGCCTGCGCCCAGCGCCTCGGCATTCTTCTTGACAGAGATGGCGATACCCGAAAACAAAGTGCCCAAGAAAAGGATGAACATGATGGCGTCGCTTATCATCCCTTGCCATCCAAGCCACAACTGCACGATCATGGCATAGGCTATCAACACCGGCAAGCACGCGGCAAGACTCACCATAGCAGGCTTAAGGCTAAGCTTCCCCTTCTCCTCAGCAGGAACATCGGCGAAGACCAAGGTCTCAAACATCTTAAATGTGTAGAACTGCAAAGCCACTACTGCGCCAAATGGGATTACCCGGAATAAAGAGCCAAAGAACCCATAACGGTCGTTGTCGCACCACCAAAACATATCGCCACCAAGAACCTTGTAGCCTACCACTTCTATGATGGATATGAGAAGCATGCAAACCGGTATAACCTTCAGAGCCAAAGGAACAGCCGGAGAACTCTTGCGAGCCACGAAGAAAGTGGCCAGAATCATACCCATCAATATAAGTACCAGCACAGCAGGCGTATAGGTGGCATAGAAATGACCCAAGGCGGAGTGTTTCTTCACCGTGTCCTCGCTCAATGGATTGACCGTGCCCTCAGGATTGTCGGCGCTGAACTTCAGCTCTCCCATATACGCCATATAGGATGCGCCATCCTTCTTGAATGCCACATAATATCCGTTGGCCTTTCCGCACGACTCGATTTCCATCCCCCTCGGGAATTTCACCGTTTGGATAGGCTCGCTTATCTTCCAAAGCGAATCGGGCTTCGAGGCTACCATACACTCTACGGAATCTCCCCAAAGAGGATCCAGTTCAAACTTCTGAGCCGAGATAGACAGACAGCTCAATAACGCAATGAAGAAAAAAGCTAAACGTTGTTTCATAATAGTTTGTGATAATTAAATGATAAACTAGGGAAATAGTAGCAATAAGAATTGCCATACGTTTGCAAAGATAGCCTTTTTTTCGGTACCGAGGGGAGATTTCCGCAAAAAAAAAGTTTCATTACGTAAAAACATGATGATTTTTACGCAATGAAACTTCTACGAAGCCGAGAGGACAGGCCTCGCCCACCAAGATGCCGCCCTGACGAAGCGTGAAGGGGCCATTGCCCGTATCAGTAGCACATCCTGCGCCCGAAGTACGCTGCTGAGCGAGTCACGTCACCGCTTAGCAATCATCTGCTACAAAAGTATAAAGAATCCCAGAGATGGCAAAGTGGCAAATCCCCAAAAGATGACAGGGAAAAATCAAATAACATTCATGAGAACCCATGCAACATTTTGCGGATTTCGGCAAAAACAGATAAAAACATTTTGCGGATTTCGGCAAAATAAGGTTAAAACATTTTGCGGATTTCGGCAAAAGTTGTATCTTTGCACGCATAATCAACTAATAATTAGACAAATATGAGTACAGAGACAGTTTTTAGAAGGAAAATATATCAAGACATGCTCAAATGGAAGGAAGAGCGTGATGGAGAAACGGCACTTTTGATAGAAGGAGCCAGACGAATTGGCAAGTCAACCATAGTGGAAGAGTTTGCCAAAAATGAGTATGACTCATACATTCTCATTGATTTTTCAAAGACATCCCCAGAAGTCAATGCCTTGTTTGAGGACCTCTCTGACTTAAACTACATATTCCTTCGCTTGCAGCTCAACTACAATGTAGATCTCAAAGAAAGAAAATCACTCATTGTCTTTGATGAAGTGCAAAACAACCCCAAAGCACGCCAAGCCATCAAGCATCTTGTAAAAGATCACAGATACGACTATATCGAGACTGGTTCATTGATTTCCATTCGCAAGAATGTTCAGTCCATTATCATTCCTAGCGAAGAGACACGCATTTCCATGCACCCCATGGATTTCGAAGAATTCAGATGGGCACTAGGCGACAGCGTAACCATTCCCCTGCTTAGAAAAGTCTTAGCAGCTCGCCAAAGTCTGGGCGATGCTACGCATAGAAAGCTGATGCGTGATTTTAGACTGTATATGTTGGTTGGGGGGATGCCACAAGCTGTAGACAAGTACATCAAGACCAACAATCTCAGTGCTGTAGACACGGTGAAACGTGACATTATCGCTCTATATGAAGAAGATCTCCGAAAGATAGACACTTCGGGAAAAGCCTCATCCATGTACGATGCCATCCCATCGCAGCTAAGCAAGAATGCAACTAGATATAGTGTATCTTCCGTTATACCAGGAGAAAAAGCTGATAGAGTAACCGACATTGTGCAAATGATGGAAGAATCAAGAGTAGCCAACATAGCCTATCATACCAACGATCCAAACGTAGGACTAGCCTTGACCAAAGACTTGCAACGCTACAAAATGTATGCTTCAGATACAGGACTTTTCATCACATTGGCATTCAAATCCAAGTCATTCACAGACAATGTCATCTATCAAAAACTATTGAGTGACAAACTGGATGCCAACTTAGGATACGTCTATGAGAATGTAGTGGCCCAAATGCTCAAAGCTTCAGGCAAGGACTTGTACTATCATACAATCCTCAAACTAGATGGAAAAGGATATTACGAGATAGACTTTCTGCTATCAGATGGCAGCAAGGTGAGCCCGATTGAAGTAAAGTCATCTGGCTATAAAGCACATACCTCTTTGGACAAATTCTCAGAAAAGTATTCTTCGAGAATCGCCCACAAATATCTAGTTTATACCAAAGATTTGAAGAAGGATGGCGATACGCTTTGCGTACCTATTTATATGGTACCACTACTGCCCTAAACCTATCCTTTCCTCTATTTCGTTCCACAAGTCACACTAACTTCCCCGAGATGACATACGCCTCAACACATATAGAATACCAAATCAAGCAAAGAGCATAATGTGATCCACTTGATTTGGCATTCTTACATAAAGAGAGGCAAGTTGTTGATAAGTGCCACTCTTCTCCCCAACCTACTCTATCTTGATGACCACCTCACCCCCACGTCTGAGCATCTTGCTGACCCGGTCGAAGAACTGGAGGAAGAGTTCCTGGCTCCTCAGAACGAAGCTGGGAGCATGGGCCTCGCCGATGAGGATGCCACCCTGGCGCAGACGGAACGGACCATTACCCGGCTGCATCATGGGACAAGGAAGGGCATAAAGCTCTTCCAGACGCCCGAACTCATGACTCTTGCGCTCCATGCGGCAAAGCTTGCAGGTTTCGGGAAGAGGAAGAGAGGAAGATGAAGAAGAATCATCCCTTATCGGTTCGAGGAAAAGCATCTGGCGGGCGAAGCATTTGCATTTAGCCACCATGATGTGATATTCACCCGGCTCCAGACAGCCACCCTCACGCTCTACGGTATCGCAGATGCGCTCATGGTCGATGAGACCACCCTTGCGGTCTAATATCTCTTGAAACAGGCGACCAACAATGGCGCCATGATCTCTACGTAAACGATTTAAAAACAACTTTATCATAACACGCAACAACTTAAAAACAACAATAGAAAAACATTTGAAATTCACATTCACTTTCACATTTTCTGAACGTAAAACGACTGGTAATAATCAGACAAATCCTTGCAACCTTCCGGCAACTGATGGTACACCAGCTGAGGGAACATTTCCTTCAGTTTCATATAAAGACCGATGCCCGGTTTGTCCTGATCAGGCCACATGTGAAGATTCCTTCCCGCTAAAAGATTGCGACATTCTGCATTACAAAGCGTAGCACTCGGGATGGCTATTGCCTTGTAACCCATAGACATAGCGCTCCAGCAGTCGGTACATCCCTCGGTAATAACCAATGGCTCTTTTTCTGTCACCTGCGGCAAGATCTGCATCCCATATACCATCGGCTTGCTACCTGGTGCAAACTTAAACCGCGGTTTTTCTTCAGTCTTATCTCCCAGATATCTGCTCTGAACCGTCAGCAGATTGCCATGAACGTCATAATAGGGAATCAACAAGGAAGGACCATCAAAAAACTTTCCACCAAAGCGATAGCCAGCAATGGAGAAATCTGTGCTCACCACTCTACACCAATAGATATATTCCGGGCGCAGCTTTCTCTGAAAGAACAGGAAATCCTTGGCTTTATCTGTCAGTTTCTTACCCATGAGCATACGCATCAGATAATCTACGTCAGGCTTATGCTGAAACTCGCCTCTGAGATTGAGACTGTCCGTATCACATTCAGATTTTCTATGCTCAGCAACAACCTTATCCCGATGTTGCACATCCTTACGGTTACCAGCTGACTCATTACCCGCGCTGATTTTGAATCTTCTGCACAGCCATTGGCAAGCCTCCGAAAAAGAGAGATTCTCCCGTTTCATCACCAGGTCGATATTATCTCCACCCCACCCGCACGCAAAGCAATGACAAGTGTTGGTGGATGTCCAGAAATGCAAACTCGGATTTTTATCATTATGACTGATACAAAGGGCATTATGATACCGCAAACCCATTCCCAATTCATCTGCAACCTCCAGGATGCTGATAGCTCTAAGTTTAGAGAGCGTATTTGAATCAATATATTCTGCCATCTTCTAATTGTCTTTTTTAATATTACCATCACCCATAGTGCCTTTCTGCTGCGTCTTTCTAAGCACCTTTCTATCCTCGCCCTTTGCTGGTTTTTCGAGCCATCCCCATCTGCGCCAGTTGCACACCATGTTACGGGCAGGCGTCTTGAGCCCCTTCTGTTTCAGGAATTCCTCCAGGAACTGATAAGAAAATTCCTGCGGCAACTCGCTGAAATAGTCTACAGTATGATAAGGCTCTCCTTCGCCCTCGGCAGAAATCTGCTCGAAAGCCTTGCCCCACCGCTGCAACATATTCTGCAAGATTCGGTCGGCACAAGCCAGATAGGTCTGCCTAACCAGTTTCCGGATTTCCTTCTCGCTCTTCTTCCCTTCCACTTTGTAAAGCACTTGCATGAGGGCAGCGATACGGAAGGCAGAAACCGAACTGCGCTTGTAGAAGACATCCATCGACTTAGACATGGTTTTCACCACCTGCTGGCGGCAGTCGTTACACCATTTTACCACCGTCTTGTAGAGCCAGCTCATATCCTCCTCTATCTCCTGATGGAATTTTCCATCTTCCTCATAGCACAACCCGAAGAGCTTATCCAATGTATTCTCCAGCTCATTACGCTGTGTATCGGTCAACGCCTGAAACTGTGGCGGATTGTCGCCCAGATGACTGACGAGCGGGCATAAGATGGTTCGGGTTACAGCACCGCCCTCAATGGCAGCCTTGTTCATATATCTGCTCACCGCACTCTGGGTGCCGCAGAATACGAACGAGAGCAAGGCATCTACCATGGCACTATAGCTGGATTCGCTCATGAAATCCTGACCATATACGCTGCCCAAATCGTAAGCCGTCTTGATAACCTGCGAGAGGTCGGCAAACTGGCGCTTGGCAGAATGCACGATGGCAGAAATCTCATCGGCAAATTCGAAGAGCGTCTTCGGAGCACCATAAAGTTTGACTGCTGCATCGCATCGCTTGATGAACATGGTGAGCGATACGGTTTCGGGCAGGATGGTGATGTCGGTCTTCGGTTCGGGTGGCAGCTTGCCATCCTTCTTTCCCTGGCGTCGCTTCAGGGCAGCATACTCCTGCTCCTTGGCTCTCATTTCGCTGTCGCGCTCGATGAAAGGTTTCATCAGGGTACGCATGATGTATCTGGCAAACGACTTTCCGCTCGACTGCTCGCCCTCTACGATGACCTGCAACACGATGGCCGATTTTTCTCCCTGATTATCATACACATACTGTATTCTGACACGTGTAAGATAAACGCTGAGCATGGCAGCAGCCACCACCAGCGTAGGATACTTGAGGTCAGAAGGCGA
Source organism: uncultured Prevotella sp. (assembly GCA_934202525.1). Classification (GTDB taxonomy): domain Bacteria; phylum Bacteroidota; class Bacteroidia; order Bacteroidales; family Bacteroidaceae; genus Prevotella. The sequence continues at coordinate 11,865 of CAKPYB010000034.1, read as the reverse complement.
AGTGATCATCCATTCTCTGATGCCCGACGGATAATCCTTATCGGCAATCAGGTGATGCATGGGCATCTCTTCATTCTCTTCTGCCTGTTCAGCCAGCTTTGTTGCTGTCAACCCAGATGATACCTTGTTATTGATTCCGCCCTTGGTATCCTCAGGCTTTGCCACTGGATTAGTCTGAGACGCTTCCTGTGGAGGTGTTTTCTTTACTTTTTCCATAATCAACAAATACTGATTTTTTCTGAATGCAAAAGTAAGGAAAAAAAGCCTCCCAGGCAATAGGTGTCCTGCCGGTTCGCCTCCTACTAAGCCTCATCGCCGGCAACTAAGCCTTCCGCTAAGCCTCCAGCTCATCTGAAGGCATAAAAAAAGCACTCTTTGCTTGCAAACGAAGCAAAAAGTGCTGCTACTGTATTATTTCTAAAAAATCTTCTGTTCTGATATGTTCCTATTCATTTATAATATCACCCTTACTGACATAAGAAAGAACCAAACGGCGAACCACGGCATGAATGTCTTCATTAGGGAACTTCTGGCGATATTTCTCCGTAAGGTCTTCGCAGAAATACATCTTGCTATGAACCAAAGAAGAAGGAATATTTAGATGCATAAACACATCGTATGTTGCAACAGGCTTGCCATCCTTTGTGTCGATAGGCACAATATCCATCTTATACCAAGCTAGTCCAGATACGGCAGAGAACAATCTATAATTGTCCTTACTCTCCACTTTACCAGCGATGTCCAGTATATATCCGTCAGCAGACTTATCGTCCTCAGGATTCACCGCATATAGCATATATAAAGCAGGAAGCGTCGAGTATTTTTTTGTGATAAACTGATATTTCTTGCTTCCTCCAAAAGGAGGGTTTGCCTTCAAATCCTGCTCTATATCCTCACGAATTTGTGGCGCATCCACCACAAACTCTACTTCGCCAGTATAATTGACGACAGTTTTCGATGACTGTGGATTGGGCGGAATAACTTCACCATTGTCATTGCTGTTGTCACACGCACAAAAAGCCAAGACTACCAACAGTAGTAAGACTGATTTTTTTACTAGATATTTCATATCCTAATTTGTTTATTAAACCTATTTTGATATTAAACGTAGAATATGCCTAAAACTTGCTCTATTTTACGTTTTTAACATTCCATCTAAAACTTGCCAACACTCACAAGAAGCAATCATTTCCCCGCTTCCTACTGTCCCTTACGGTAGATGGCGACAAAACGGTTAGCGATATTGATGAGTTTCTGCCGGGCGTTAGGATCACTTACATCATCAAAACTCCAGTTGGGAAATTCGCCACGCATCTTGGAGAAACGCTTGGAGATGGCACCGCCATTGGTCAGATTGGAAGGCAGACCCAACTGCTCTGTAAGATACTTGCAGAAAGATGCGCCATTATCAAATTTGCCTTCAAAATCGTAGATATCAGAGAGCGCCACCATAATCAGGGCATAGTCTTTCTTCAAAGGGATAGCCTTCTCGTCTATCATCTTCTGCAAGGCTCGCTTTACTCTTTCTCCCTGGCTCAAGTCGCCCCATTTCTTCTCATTATCTTCTTCCGTTTTTTCCTGCCCGCCGTTTTCCTGATGCTCATCGTCTGTCACTTCCAATTCCAATGTCCTCTTCTGTTCAGGCTCGAATCCGTGCAGATAATCTTCATCATTGTTCTGGCGCATCAGTTCATTAATCTGAGATGAAACGAAGAAACCATCCTCGCCATAATAACCGATATTGGCTGCCAGCCGCTCAACCACCTCATGGTTCTTCACGACTGCTCCGAGGCACCGCTGAGAAAACTCCTGAGTTACGTAGCCTCTCCATTGCCCCATAATCATTGAGCAAAATTGAAACACTTTCGACTCCAAAGGCATCATCTGAAGTATCACAGCTGCCATATACAGGATGACAAATACGATTCTCTGCCGCTCTTCCTGAGCTGTAGCATACCCATCCTCGTCAACATAGTTTTTTTCATATTGCCCTATTCCTTCCACAAAGGCTAGGCGGCTCTCGGTATCGGTATGCGAAAACATCATTTTGTCTACAATGCAGAACACCTCATAAAAAACATCCTCGCATGAACATCTGGACGTAGGAAACCACGTCTTATCATTGAAGATATCATGGGTGATGGCTCTGAAAACCTGATAAATCATGTGTTGCGAAAAAGATTTATCTACCATCTGTCTGGTCTTCATCTTAAATAACCTCATCGTCGTAACCATTTAAATCATCAAGAATCACATCAAGAGAATTGATCAAAGCAAACCGAGAATCTCCATGACAATCGCAACAGACAGCATCTCCATTAACCAGAGCAACAATCTCAACATCGGAGATTTTCACCTTGGTTCGTTTCAGCGAACGGGAAGAGGTGCACGGACCTTTCCAATAATATACCTTGATGCCGTAATCTTCCTTGCTGCACAGGTTCACCATCAAGGCAATATCTCTGTTTGCCTTGTCTAAGTGCAACTGCTTACCTTTATCTGTACCAAATTTTACCTCATACATACTGGCATTGAGACACTCCATTAATGACTGCTGCATCTGTAATTGCATGACAAAGGAATATGGCGCATCGCTGAGAGACTGATGGCGAGGAAAAGAAAACACCACAGCCCTTGGCCTGTAGCCAGCCTTGATTCTCTCAGCCACGGCATCAAAGAAATCACCAGGTGGCAACTTGGCAGAAATCACCATATTCCAGCCATATTGATTCGCCACCCTGTTGATATTATCACGCAGAAGAGCCACCACCTTGTCCTGTCCTCTTTTGCCGCCGAAGATTCTAGATTCTTCCACAAAAAGGAAACCTCTGTTGGGGCGATTATCAATGATTACCTTACAGAAAGGCTGGTTGTGAATTTCATTCTCCTTAAAGTTACTCCAATAAAATTCTTTTTTGTCTGCGCATACATCCAGCACAGCCACACCTTCGCGAAATCCCAATATTCGGTTGTCGTGAATAACATCTTCTTCATTCTTCCGTGATTCCACCAAAGTCATTTTCTTGCTTTTCAGCAAACTGTCCATTACCTTCTCGAAACCAGTCTGACATTCCTGATATTTTTCAGGCGATGACATTTCGAGAAAATCCAAGGGTAGAGTACCCTCGATACTTGAAAGATTCCGGCTTTTGCAGAAATCATACTTGAAGACAACAAAAGAAGTCTTTTCTGTGCTGTTTTTGATACGTCCAGTCATTGGCTTGCGATTTAAGTTATACCATGAAAGTTATTTTTCATAGCATCTACAAAAGTAATACTTTTTCCCCGAATAAACAAATAAATTCTAAATTATTTTTTATCAAATTGTCTTTTTTTCATAAAACCATCAAAACAAAATGTGAAAGTGAATGTGAATTTGAAATGTAAATCAATGTATCGGGTTGTTCCATCCATTCCTTTTATAGGATATTGTGAATGAAATTCAGTCCTCGCGCGCGTACCTTATTATATATATAATATTAACCTATTATAATGGCTACTATTACTTAAACACGATTATACGCTTCTCCTTCAGGTAACATTGAAAAACATTTCAAATTCACATTCACATTCACATTTTTGCCTTTCCTCCTATCCACCAGCTAACCCACATAGCAAGTTACTGTGCGCCCGATGCCCCCAAAACTGCGTGGCGACGCACCACCATCTGCGTCCCGACGCAGATGACGATACGTCGGGACGTAGATGGCGGTACATCGGGACGCAGTTGGGGGTACGTTGGGACACGCCCTGAAAGAGCAGAAGCTCCTAGCCCAGGGCAACGCCCTGGGTAGCTATTGACGCAATCCCGGCGCCCTGTAAGGGCAAAAGCTTTAAAACCTCAAGCAAAAAATATAAAGCTTTTGCCCTTACAGGGCGTATTGGCTACATCCTTAAAACCCAGGGCGTTGCCCTGGGCTAGGAGCTTCTGCCCTTTCAGGGCGTGTAGCGTCAAGCAAATACATGATTAATGAGGAAGGAATGCACGTGATTCGGGACAAGGATGCACGTGATTCGGGACAAGGATGCACGTGATTCGGGACAACTATTGTTTTTCAGAGAAAAATGTTGTATCTTTGCACTGTCATTCATCAAGAACGGCAAATGGAAAATTAACCACTAAAAAACGGAGGGGAAAACGACAGGGGTGCACACCTGCCCAATCTCTTTCTGATTGTTGAACCATTAAAAAAAAGAAAGGAAAAAAGAAAATGAAAAAGGAAGTTTGGAAAACTATCTTGCAGGTGATTATCGCCGTACTTACTGCCGTAGGCACCACGCTCGGCGTTACCAGCTGCATGTAAACTCATTGTTCGCATGTAAGGAAGTAAAGAACTTGCGAAACTTGTCAATAACTGATTTGTTTAACCATTAAAAAAAACGATTTAAATTATGGGTATTAAAGTAAAAGCTATTGAGCGCAACGTAGCGTTCGAAAAAGGTAAGCAAAAGTGGGCATTCGTGATGCAGGCTGAACTCTACAGCCAGCTCAACGCCACGAAGGTGATAGAAGAAGCAGCCGTTCGCAGCGGATTGCCTAAGGCGGTAATCAACGCCGGATGGTCGGCCATCGGCGAAGTGATTGCTGCATGGGCCACCGAGGGCCACAGCGTGGCTGTGCCAGGACTGGGCAGCCTCCGATTCGGTCTTAACTCTACCGCCGTAGAGGATGTGAACAAGGTGAGCGCCAACCTCATCACCCGCCGATACATCATCTTCGTGCCTAACACCGACATCAAGAAGGAACTCGAAGAGACCTCCGTCAACATCACCTGCTACGACCGAAACGGCAAGGTGGTGAAGCAGGTTACCTCTACCGATACGCCTCCTACTACCCCATCCGACGGCGATAATCCATCCGGAGGCGATACCCCATCGGGCGGCGATTCTACTGGCGGAACCGGAAGCGAAAACAGCGGCGATGGACTTGAATAAAAGGTGCTGAGCCTGAAAAGTAAAACCCTCCCCAGGTCTTAAAAAGTCCTAGGGAGGGTAAACTTTGTCTGGCAGTTAAATTGTTTACGCAATGTACCATACCAGACGCCCGAATACAACATGCTAACCCACCTTTCCCCTTACGGAATCAGCATGTCATTAACAATCCTTTGTGCCTCAAATAAATAATACTTTTTTTCAAACTAAATCAACAGCCTAGCCTCACGGCTAAAACGTATATAATGTTTTTACCTTATTTCAAAACATGATGGTAACATATTCTGCAGCGATATCAACCAGCTTCTTGCGACGGGCTACACCTATTATATAATGAGCCTCCTTCGCCGAACAGTGGAAGTATTTCTTCACAGCTGTTACCAGTTCTTCCTTGCTTATCGAGCAGATACCCTTAGGATAAGCCTTGCGGATAGCCTTCTCGATGTCCGCCATCTTATATTCATGGTGGCGCTTGTGGAAGTACTGCGATACGATGATAGATAGAACTATCACGAGCAGGATGATGATAAATACTACAGACTTGTTCATTTCATTATCTCCTTTTAATTGATTAGACAATATCAGGTTCGCTGAATCACCCTTCCAGGTGCTCCAGGTTCTTGGCATCACCGATAGCTGTTATCGGTAAAACCACTGCAAATATAGCATTTTTTCTTGAAACAACAATATTTTTCGGCATTTTTTTCACTATTTCTGCAAAAAAACTTGCAAAATACAAAAAAAACACGTATTTTTGCAAGAAAATAACCCTTAAGACAGAAAGATAATGCAAGAAACTGTAAAGAAAGTATTGAATGGCGATTTTAATCGCAAGAAAGCATTGCTGTTTCTCATAACGGCTCTGCTTACCGTTATCGTCTGGAACCTGCCCATAGATAGCTTCGGCATCGACGGGCTTACCATTGTGCAGCAGCGCGTCATCGCCATCTTCGTCATGGCCGTGATGCTCTGGCTCACCGAGGCCATACCGGCATGGGCTACCAGCGTAGTGATCATCTTCGTGCTGCTGTTCTTCGTCAGCGACTCCGCCTTCAAGATCATGCAAGGCTCGGAGGCTGAGATGGGCAAGCTGCTCGACTATCAGGGTGTGATGGCGTGCTTCGCCGACCCTACCATCATCCTCTTCCTGGGCGGTTTCGTACTCGCCATTGCCGCTACCAAGAGCGGACTCGACGTGATGATGGCGAAGGCCCTGATTGCGCCATTCGGCAAACGTTCTGAGAACGTGCTGCTGGGCTTCATGCTCATCACCGGCATCTTCTCGATGTTCATCTCAAATACAGCCACCGCCGCCATGATGCTCACCTTCCTCACACCGGTGTTCAAATCGTTGCCTCCTTCGGGCAAGGGTCGCGTGGCGCTCACCATGGCTATCCCTATCGGAGCCAACCTGGGCGGTATGGGAACTCCTATCGGAACACCGCCTAACGCCTTCGCCTTCAAGGTTTTGAACGACCCTGCAGGACTGAACCTGGGTCTCAGCTTCGGCGACTGGATGCTGATCATGGCCCCTATGGTGCTCATCATGCTCCTGATGGCATGGGTCATCATCCGCAAGATGTTCCCGTTCTCTGCCAAGACCATCGAGCTCAATATCGAGGGCAACATGCAGCATAACTGGCGCACCACGGTAGTGGCTGTCACCTTCCTCGCAACCATCGTGCTCTGGGTATTCGGCAAGCAGCTGGGCATCAACGCCAACACCGTGGCCATGCTCCCTATCGCCGTATTCGCCCTTACGGGAGTGATTACAGCCAAGGATCTGAAGGAGATTGACTGGGCTGTCATCTGGATGGTGGCAGGCGGATTCGCACTCGGTTTGGCGATGAACGGCACCGGTCTTGCCGAGGCAGCCGTAAAGAGCATTCCGTTTGCAGAATTCAATCCGCTGGTCATCATGATCGTATCCGGACTGGTATGCTTCATCCTGAGTAACTTTATCTCGAACACCGCCACCGCCGCCCTGCTCATCCCTATCCTCACGGTGGTATGCGCCGGCATGGGCGACAAGCTCAACACCATCGGCGGCACCTCTACCATCCTCATCGGAGTAGCGGTATCGGCCAGCTGCGCCATGTCGCTGCCTATCTCAACCCCTCCTAACGCCATCGCCTACTCTACCGGCCTCATCCAGCAGACCGACATGGTGAAGGCTGGACTCACGGTGGGCATCCTGAGCATGATAGTGGGCTACGCCGTGCTCATCACCTTCTGCAAGATGGGCGTGCTCTAGAGGGGGCATCATCTGCGAAAATACACATTATTATATATATAAAGGAATGAAAAAGATTGTTATAGGAATCGACGTAGGCATCTCTACGACCAAGATTGTGGGTATCGATGAAAGCGGCGTGGTGGTTAGCCCCATCCGCATCAAAGCCACCGACCCTATCACCTCGCTCTACGGAGCCTTCGGCAAGTATCTTCACGACAACAAGATTGCGCTGAGCGATGTAGAACAGGTGATGCTCACAGGCGTAGGTTCTGCCTATATCGACGAGCCCATCTACGGACTGCCTACCTCGAAGAGCGAGGAGTTCGTGGCCGACGGACTGGGCGCCCGATACGAGAGCAAGCTCGACCGCATGATTGTGGTGAGCATGGGAACCGGTACATCGCTCGTAAAATGCGATGACAACGAGATAAGGCACATCGGAGGCATCGGCATAGGCGGCGGAACCCTGGCAGGACTGAGCCGCATCATGCTCAAGACCGACGACATCAAGCAGATTATCAACCTCGCCAAAGACGGCGACGTGAGCAAGATAAACCTGCTGATAGGCGACATCAGCGCCAAGCCTCTGCCCGGACTCCCGATGAACGCCACCGCATCGCTCTTCAGCAACGCCAAGGCAAACGCCTCGCGCGAAGACATCGCCATGGGACTCATCTGGATGGTGCTGCAGTCGATAGGTTCGGCTACCATCCTCTCATCGCTCGAATCGGGCATCAAGGATTTCGTGCTCATCGGCAACCTCACCCTGCTGCCGCAATGCCGCGAGGTATTCCCAGCCATGGAGAAACTCTACGGAGTGAGGTTCAGGATACCGAAATACTCGGAATTCTGCACCGCCATCGGAGCAGCGCTCGACTATAAGCGACAAGCAAAATAATCACCCCCGAATCGCCGCAATGCCCTATACACGGGCGTTGCGGCGATTTTCATTCCCACCCCCTGCCACGGCACACAGACAACAAGGGAAAAACGCACACAAGCGCACAAAATGCGCAACACGCTGATAGATAACAACTTAAACGTTTCGGAAAACGGAAATTTGTCAAAGTTTTCCAAAACTTTTTCGTTTCAGCCTGATTATCAGTGACTTAATATTTTTTAACGATAAAAAAGTTGTCCAAAAGTAATTACTTTCAGAAATATTTTATATCTTTGCAATGTCAAAAGGAGGTACCTATCTACCTCTTCAAGTCATAATGACTTAATACTAAGTAATTTAAACATCAATCGTAAAAGTAATACTAAAATGATCCAGACAGTAGTAAAGCGTGACGGACGCATCGTTGGATTCAACGAACAGAAAATCATGGCAGCCATTCGCAAGGCCATGTTGCATACCGACAAGGGTGAAGATACCACTCTTATCGAGCAGATAACCGACCACATCTCTTATCGCGGCAAGAGCCAGATGAGCGTTGAGGCCATTCAGGACGCCATCGAGATGGAGCTCATGAAGAGTGCCCGCAAAGATGTTGCCCAGAAGTATATCGCATACCGTAACCAGCGTAACATCGCCCGCAAGGCGAAGACACGCGACGTGTTCATGAGCATCGTCAATGCCAAGAACAACGACATCACCCGTGAAAACGCCAACATGAATGCCGACACACCAGCCGGCATGATGATGAAGTTCGCTTCAGAAACAACCAAACCATTCGTCGACGACTACCTCCTCTCTGAGGATGTACGCGACGCCGTCATGCACAACTATATACATATTCACGATAAGGACTATTACCCAACCAAGAGTCTCACCTGCGTGCAGCATCCGCTCGACGTGATTCTGAACCACGGTTTCACAGCCGGTCACGGTTCAAGCCGCCCTGCCAAGCGCATCGAGACCGCAGCCGTGCTGGCTTGTATCTCTCTCGAGACCTGCCAGAACGAGATGCACGGCGGTCAGGCTATCCCAGCCTTCGACTTCTATCTGGCTCCATACGTACGCATGTCGTACCAGGAAGAGGTGAAGAACCTGGAGAAGCTGACAGGCGAAGACCTGAGCGACCTCTATGATGCGCCAATCGACGACTACATAGAGAAGCCGCTCGACGGACTGCAGGGCCGCGAACGCCTGGAGCAGCACGCCATCAACAAGACCGTGAACCGCGTGCATCAGGCGATGGAGGCATTCATCCACAACATGAACACCATCCACAGCCGTGGCGGTAACCAGGTAGTATTCTCAAGCATCAACTACGGTACCGATACCAGCGCCGAGGGCCGCTGCATCATGCGCGAGATCCTGCAGAGCACCTATCAGGGCGTAGGCAATGGCGAAACAGCCATCTTCCCTATCCAGATATGGAAGAAGAAGAGAGGCGTAAACTATCTGCCTGAGGACAGAAACTACGACCTCTACAAGCTGGCCTGCAAGGTAACAGCCCGCCGTTTCTTCCCTAACTTCCTGAACCTCGACGCCACCTTCAACCAGAACGAGAAGTGGCGTGCTGATGATCCGGAGCGCTACAAGTGGGAGATTGCAACCATGGGCTGCCGTACCCGCGTGTTCGAAGACCGCTGGGGCGAGAAGACCAGCATCGCCCGCGGTAACCTGAGCTTCTCTACCATCAACATCGTGAAGCTCGCCATCGAGTGCATGGGCATCGAAGACGAAAAGCAGCGCATCGACATGTTCTTTGCCAAGCTCGACAATATCCTCGACATCACAGCCAAGCAGCTCGACGAGCGCTTCCAGTTCCAGAAGACCGCGATGGCCAAGCAGTTCCCTCTGCTCATGAAGTATCTCTGGGTAGGCGCAGAAAACCTGAAGCCGGAAGAGACCATCGAGAGCGTCATCAACCACGGAACCCTGGGTATCGGCTTCATCGGACTGGCAGAATGCCTGGTTGCCCTCATCGGCAAGCACCACGGCGAGAGCGAGAAGGCACAGGAGCTGGGACTGAAGATTGTTACCTACATGCGCGACCGTGCCAACGAGTTCAGCGAGCAGTATCATCACAACTACTCTATCCTGGCTACTCCAGCCGAGGGATTGAGCGGTAAGTTCACTAAGAAGGACAGAAAGCAGTTTGGCGTCATCCCTGGCGTTACAGACCGCGACTATTATACCAACTCTAACCACGTGCCTGTATACTATAAGTGTACAGCCCTGAAGAAGGCACAGATCGAGGCTCCATACCACGACCTGACCCGTGGCGGCCACATCTTCTATGTAGAGATTGACGGCGATGCTACCCACAACCCTTCTGTTATCGAGAGCGTGGTAGACATGATGGATAAGTACAACATGGGTTACGGCTCAGTAAACCACAACCGCAACCGCTGTCTCGACTGCGGCTACGAGAATGCTGACGCCCACCTCGAGGTTTGTCCTAAGTGCGGCAGCCACCACATCGACAAGCTGCAGCGCATCACCGGTTATCTGGTAGGTACTACAGACCGTTGGAACAGCGGCAAGCTTGCCGAGCTCCACGACCGAGTAACCCATATCGGAGGAGAAAAGTAAAATGATCAGCGTATTAAGCATCGTACATGATACGATGGTAGACGGTCCGGGCTTCCGCACATCCATTTATTGTGCGGGATGCCCCAACCATTGTCCGGGCTGCCATAATCCGCAGTCGTGGGACATCAGCCACGGCACGATGACCTCTACCGACGAGCTGATGAAGGAAATCATGAGCGACCCCTTCGCCAACGTCACCTTCTCGGGCGGCGACCCTATGTTTCAGGCAAAGGGCTTTGCCGAGCTGGCGCGCGCCATCAGGGAGCAGAGCAGCAAGAGCATCTGGTGCTTTACGGGCTATCTCTTCGAAAACCTCGTAAAGAATCCCGAGCAGCTGGAACTCCTCCGCCAGATTGATGTATTGGTAGACGGCCCTTTCGTACAGGCATTGCGCGATGAAGACCTCTTCTTCAGGGGCAGCAGCAACCAGCGCATCATCAACGTGCAGAAGTCGCTGAAAGAAGGAAGAGTAATAGAACTCAATCTTACAACAGAAAACCCGAATCCGGTATTGTAAATCTACATACCAGATTCGGGTTTCCCGTTTCTTTTTTCAGACACGGATTACACGGATTTCTTATCTTAAATATCTCCTATCCCTCTTAGCATCCGTTTCTTCGAGGTAGCTGATAGAACTCTGAATATAATCACGCTCCCACTCGCTCTCGTGCAATTTCTCATCGCCATAGAGCAGAAGGTCGAGATCCAGCGGAACATCTACCTTACGATAGGGACCGCGGATTCTGCGTCCGCATCTCTGCTCTACACTCCGCAGCGCGGCAAGCACAGACTTCTTAGAGCAGATGGTTTCCCCCAACATCACCTGATTCAGAAACTTGTCTGAATTCTCCAGTCCGATAGGCTCAGTCCACATGCGCGGACCGAAGAGGCTGTTCTTGAACATGTTTTTCAGATGTTCATACGCCTTCGATACATTCTCCTCCTGATTTCTGTTAGAGCCGATAACTATAATTACTTTTGTACGAGTTTTCATTATTAAAATCATTATTTCTACAAAACAAGTCAGTATCTCTCAGAAGAGACAGATTGCCCCTGCATTTGTATGTCACTGAACTTTCGCAAGTTTTACCCCACACGCCCTGAACCAACGGTCACCGGCCGAAGGGAAAGGTAAAGGGCAGAAGCTCCTAGCCCAGGGCATCGCCCTGGGTAATTACGGACGCAAACCTGTCGCCCTGTAAGGGCAAAA
>CAKPYB010000033.1 GCA_934202525.1 uncultured Prevotella sp. | reverse complement strand
GGAGTTTACTTCAACCTCAGTTTCTGGTACAAGCTCATCGACAAGACCATCTGGGGTGCTTACTTCTCGGGCATCGGTTGTGCGGTATTGATAGCCATCAACGTTATCTTCGTACCAGTTTATGGTTACATTGCCTGTGCCTGGGCTGGTTTCGCAGGTTATGGAACTGCCATGCTTCTCTCCTACTTTGTAGGTCAGAAGAAGTATCCTATCAACTATCCGGTGAAGGAGATTATGATTTATGTGGTTCTCGCCCTCATCCTCTTTGCCGGAATGACCGAGGCTAACAGATACTTCTCCAGTGGAATTGCCTGCCTCATCAACACGGTGCTCATCCTCATCTTCGCCGCTTATCTCGTGAAGAAGGATTTCCCATTGAAGAGTCTGCCAGTGGTGGGAAAATACTTTAGAAAGTAAGAGATTCCAATCATTGAGATTATATTCCAAGAAGTCCGTGGACAATGTGTAAGTCCACGGACTTCTTTTGTTTATATTATACAGAACCTTCGCATGCGGTTCAAGAATAGACAAAAGGACCCAATGTTCCTGGTCCCGAGCAATACTCAGGATATAATAGCCGCCAGCAAGGCGCCCTGTAAGAGCTAAAGCAAACGGCTGAGTGAACGAATTGAGACGGCTGAATGAGCAGAAGGATACGACTGAGCAAGCGGAAGAATACGACTCCGTAAGTGAAAGAAGACGTCTGATTAGGTTGAAAGAGATATAATATGGAGTTAAAGGAGGCTGCTTCTAGAAGGTTGCCACTAGGCTCAGCAGCTCTGCTCACTGCAGTCAGCAGGTCTGCCGAGCCTAGTGGCAACACCTTTTAATCGTACAACAATACACCCTTTAGTTGTACGACTGTACACCCTATAGTCGTACGACTATAAACCTTTCAGTTGTACGACTATAAACCCTTTAGTTGTACGACTATAAACCTTTTAGTTGTACGACTATAAACCTTTCAGTTGTACAACTAGAGCCCCTTTGGTTGTACAACTAGACTTTTCCTTCCATTTCATACATCAAAAACAGGGAATATTCCGAGGATTCTCAAAAAAGTAATCTTCCTCTTCGTTATTTCCTCATAAAAGTATATCTTTGCAACGATTATTCCCTCATAAAACCAAAAAAGCATGAGAAAGATACTACAAGACAAGATCAGTATGAACGATATCAACAAGATATGCATCATGACACAAGGCAAGGAGAACGACCACCGGAAGGAAGAGCTTTACCAGCTCACCTTTGATGAAAACGACCGGGTATCGTTCAATGCGCTTTGGGCTTTAAGCCATTTCGATGAAGCCAACAACCCATGGCTCTTTCAGAAGCACGATGAACTGATAGATAGGGTTCTCGTAGAAAAGAATGAGACCAAGCGCCGCCTGATGCTCCATCTCCTTCTCCGTCAGCCTTTCGAAGAAGAGTCACTCCGTTCCGATTTCATCGATTTCTGCATCGCCAAGATTACTGCCTGTTCCCAGCCCTACGCCATCCGTTGCTACTGCATGAAGCTCGCCTACGAGCAGATGAAGTACTATCCCGAACTCCTCGAAGAGTTAAGAATGGCATTGGATATGCTGGAGCAAGAGGTTCTATCCCCAGGAATATTATCGGCAAAAAGGCAAATTATGAAGAAAATCAAGCGAAGCCTTGGAAAATTCGGGAAATAGTCGTAACTTTGCAAACGTAATATTCTAACAATATAATACATAAATGGATGGAGATACAACTGAACGATTATCACAAGAAAGTCAATGCCCAGATGCAAAAGAGCATGGCTTATTGGCGAGAGCATCCGCTTTCGCTGGAGGAGTGCTTAGCTCAATTCAAGCGCTTGCGGGAACAACGGCTTGCAAAATATTATAAAAATGAATCATATGAATAAATTTTCTAAAACAATAATAGTAATACTTATAGCAACATTTTTACTCATAATAATGTGCTATATTAGTAACAAGAAAGAGTCTTCATACTCTACACAAATTAATCAAGAACTCTATGAAGACAATCTTGTAGATACTATTTGTGAAGACATTAAGAAAGACTCCCTTGGTGAGTCTAAAGAAAAAGACTTAGACGAATATTTCAGAAAGCCTCACGTTAATATCAGAAAAAGCTATGTCTTAATTATGACAAGTACACCCAATGGCGGAATAGACTTTGAAGAAATAAAGCGTTTTTCTTATTATGTTAAAGACTTTGCTGCAAAAAACAATCTCTCATACGAAGAAGCAGATAGTCTTTTATATGAAAGAGAATGCAAGAGAAGATATAACAATTTACATCATCTCGATTCTTATTCTGATTTAGAATACGAAAATCAAATACTAAAAGATAGAGTTGAAGAATTGGAGAAAAAGCAAGACTATTAAATTAGTATATACATGATATTTCCAAGAAAGAATGGGTGCTCGAAGGAGATTCCGTGAATTACCTGAATTGGGAAGACTTGCGAAGAGCCTTGGATTGGGATATTGAACAGGAAAAGAACTTCTCATATAAGCCAACTATCGAAACATTCAGAAAGGCATTGATTACTCTCCTATCTATCTGGTTCGTTTCTTCAGAAACTTACTCCTAAAAGATAGCTGGGTGCTCAAAAACAGATACTTGCATATTCGACCGACAGATGATTGGAAGGAGCAGCCAAGAACAGGTACCCCACAAGTACCCCGCAAGCTATCCTCAAGTACCCCACAAGTTCAGTCAACATGTGGAGACTCTTGTCAAATGTATGGATGATACATACATGTCATCTGCGGAAATCATGAAATCACTCGGGTTGAAAGACAGAAAGAGTTTTAGCAAGCTATACTTAAACGTAGCCCTTTCCGAGAATGCCATAGAGCGTAAATATCCCGATACGCCAAAGCATCCTCGCCAACAGTATAGGCTGACTCCACAGGCTAAAGTATGGAAGGAAAATAATAAAGGTGTGTAATGAAAGAACCAACATTACACACTTTTATAATATAAAATCATCACTCAGAAACAGAGCTATTGCCCCTTTAGGAACTCCCTTACATGTACGCACTCTATCCCTTCATAATTGCCTTCTGCCGCTAGCGCATCCATGCAAACTACCTTTTTAGGATAATCATCCTTGATGCGTCGGAGATTGCCAAATTCCCTATCCATCGTCTCTTGGGTAGCCAGCAGATAAGTAACTTGCACATAAACCCTGTCTCCTCCACGCTCTGCCACGAAATCCACTTCGCCATTCTGGAGTTGTCCTACCGTTACTTGGTATCCCTGGCTGCGCAAATGCAAGTAAACCACATTCTCTAGCAATTTCTCGATGTCCATTCGCAGATTGGAACCCACCAGCACATTGCGAAGACCAATATCCTCGAAATAGTATTTTTCATTGGTTTCAAACACTCGCTTGCCACGAACATCAAAACGTCTTACTTGGTCTATGATATAGGCATTGCATAGATAGGAAAGATAATTGGATGTCAATGTTGGAGAGATCGTGATATTCTGCGAAAGCATGAATTTCCTGATGCTGTTGGCAGAAATATTCTTTCCAATATTATCACCAACAAAACGTACCAGATCGGTCAAGAATCGCACGTTGCGAATGCTCTCTCGGCTAATGACATCTTTCATGATAACCGTATTATAGATATCCCCCAAATAGTCCGTCAACATTTGACGATTGTCCAGCCCAATATGCGCCAACTGAGGCAAGCCACCCCAGGTAAGATATTTCAAGAAGGTATCATCCGTATCAGGCAATCCATGGAACAGCAGGAATTCCGAATAAATGAGACTCTGAATATGAATCTCCACATATCTACCTGAGAGATAAGTAGCAAGCTCACCTGATAACATCTTGGCATTGCTGCCTGTCACCACAATATCACACATGTCCTTGGCTTGGAAATTGCGCAAAGCATTCTCAAACCCATCGATATCTTGCACCTCATCTACGAAAAGATAATTGTGCCGCTGATTCTTCAAATGAGCCGCCACATATTCGTTCAGATCTTCATCTGTCTTCAGACTGTTGAACTCAGCATACTCCTTATTGATATAAATCACATTGGCAGAATCATCCTTAGCTGTGATTTGCTTGGCTACACTCTGCAAGATACAGCTCTTGCCCACACGCCTTTGACCTGTCAAGACAAGAATCAAGCCTTTGCCTAAGTAGCCCAACACTCTATCTACATATTGTTTTCTATTGATAATTTCCATAAATCATTCTTTTTTATGGCGCAAAGATAGCACTAATTTTTCACTTATACAAGAAAAAAACGCTACTTTTATAATCTTTTTCATGTATAAGTGAAAAATATTGTGTTTTTATCGAATTTTTCTAGTATAAGTGAAAGAAATAACTCTAAAAAGGAAACTTTGATGGAATTTTCAGCTTTTTTCTGTTCTACTTGATGTTATCTCGCAGAAAAATCGTAACTTTGCAAATCATATAATAACAACACAAAGAATAAAATGAAGAAAAAAGCAACGGTCCTTATCGCCTCTATCTTGGCGTTCTGCGGAATCAATACCGCTCACGCTGACGAGGGAATGTGGACGATTTACAACTTGCCTAACGCTGTGTATGAGATGATGCAGCGCGAAGGCTTCAGTATGACTTACGACCAGCTCTACAACGGCGAGAACGCCTTGAAGAATGCTGTGGTTAACTTCTCGGGCTATTGCTCAGGCGTAGTCGTTTCTCCAGACGGTTTGGTATTTACCAACCACCATTGCGGTTTCGAGGCTATCAGAAGCCACTCTACCGTGGAGCACGACTATATGCTCAACGGTTTCTTTGCTAAATCTTACGCAGAGGAATTGCCTAACGAGAATATGTTCGTAAGCTTTATGGTTGAACAGAAGGATGTAACCGATAAGGTGATGAGCCTCGGATACGAGAAACTCGACAACAAGAAGCGCGATGAACTCATCGATTCTCTGGAGAACGAGATGACCAAAGAGGCGAAGAAGAACGATTCTACCCTCCATATCACCGTTCAGCCTTTCTACGAGGGCAACAAGTGGTACGCTACTACTTACCGCGACTTCACCGACCTGCGTCTGGTTTTCACCGTACCAAAGTCTATGGGTAAGTTTGGTGGCGATACAGACAACTGGATGTGGCCTCGCCAGACCTGCGACTTCTCTGTATTCCGCATCTATGCCGACCCTAAGACCAATGGTCCTGCTGCCTACAGCAAGGATAATGTGCCTTACAAGCCAAAGTGCTGGGCTCAGGTTTCTCTCCAGGGTTACAAGGATGGCGACTATGCGATGACCATGGGTTACCCAGGCAGCACAGAGCGCTATCTTTCAAGCTACGGAATCCAGACCATGCGCGATGCAGAGAATGCTCCTCGTGCCCAGGTTCGTGGCGTAAAGCAGGAGGTAATGCAGAAGCACATGCGTGCCGACGAGGCTGTCCGCATCAAGTACGACAGCAAGTACGCCAGCTCTTCCAACTACTGGAAGAATGCCATCGGTATGAACAAGTGTATCGACTCTATCGGCATCGTGAATATGAAGCGTGAGTACGAAACCCGTCTCCGTGCTTGGCAGGATACAGCCAAGGCTGCCAACGACCTCGCCCACAAGGTAGATTTCGACAAGCTCGCCAAGCTTTACAAGGAGAGCGCAGACGTGAAATACGCCTGGACCAACTTCTCTGAATCTTTCACCAGAAGAAGCAACATCGAGTTCTCTACCCGTGCCATCAAGCTCCAGACCAACATGGAGGTGAAGGGTCCTGAGAAGAACAAGAAGAAGCAGTATCATGAGTTTGAAGATAACTCTGCAGAATGGGATATGGCACTCGATAAGGAGGTGCTCGCTACCCTCTTGAAGAACTACAAGGAGCACGTAGACAGCAAGTGGTTGCCTAAGTTCTACAAGACCATCGACGCTGAGTTTGGCGGCGACTACGCCAAGTATGTGGATTATCTCTGGGAGAAGTCGCTCATCATGAAGAAGGGCGCCAAGCTCTACTTCAACAAGAAGGGATATGAGAAGGATCCAGGCGTAAGCTTCGGTATGGATCTGAACGATGTATATGGTGATTTCGCTGCTCAGATGGGCAGCATCAACGATAGCATCGCCGAGCAGGAGAAGTATCTCTGTGCTGCCAAGCTCCGTATGGAGGAAGACATGCCTCACTACAGCGACGCCAACTTCACCATGCGATTGAGCTATGGTCAGGTAGGCGGTTTCGACCTCGGTGGCAAGCCATCAGGCTATTATACCACAGCCGAGAGTATCGTTGAGAAGATGAAGCAGGGCGATAAGGTCATCGATTACTACGCTGAGCCTATCATGCACGAGCTTCTCTCTGAGAAGGATTTCGGCAAGTATCAGGATAAGGAGACTGGCAAGATGCAGCTCTGCTTCCTCACCAACAACGATATTACCGGCGGTAACTCTGGTAGCCCTATGTTCAACGGCAAGGGCGAGTTGATTGGTCTTGCCTTCGATGGCAACTGGGACAGCCTCAGCTCTGACATCAACTTCGACAAGCGCCTGGCTCGCTGCATCGGTGTGGACATCCGCTATGTGCTCTACCTGATGGATAAGTGGGGGCACGCAGACAGACTCTTGAAGGAGATTAATGCAAAGTAAATCCTATCTCTGAATCAATAGAGATGATATAAAGGTTTATCCTGGGGTAAAGATTAATCTCAGGATAATATAAAAAGAGCGGAAAATCAGCTGTTAACTGTTAACCTGTTAACTCCTGGCTTTCCGCTCTTACTTTTTCTTATAGGTTCGCAACTAATATTGCGAGATATTATTCAGTTCTTTCAAACTAACTTTTCTAGGCTCTTCCTTCAATGTCTTCAGCAAATCAGAGGCTGTCATCTCCACCTGAGGATTGAAATCCACAGAGCGCATGTAATCAATTACACTCTGATAGAAAGCCTTGCCTTCCGGATATTTGGCAGCCTTCTCCAAATCGCTCATGCAGACGAGGAGCTTTCCGGCTCCCACCTTCCATTCCATCACCAAACCCAGCTTATGGTTTCGCTCGATATTATCTATCACCTGAACTATAGGGCGATAATCCTTGGCGAAGTTGTCAAGCACCAGCGGATGCGACTCCTTGATAACCGGGAACCATTGCCAGTTGGTGTGCATCTCCGTAGGGAAACTCTCGAATATCGGATGTTCCGGATTCGTCAGAATGCCCAGGGTTCCTGGAGAAACCTTCTTCTTGTTGTTCTCGCAGATGGTCTTGAACATTCGATAGTTCCAATAATCGGTTTGGAAGAGTCCACCCACGGTATAAGGTGTGGCGTTATCTGACTGCGAAAGCGTATCATCGGTAGCCACAAAATGGCTGGAAGCCGTAGGCATCCAAAGCACCTTTCCGCCCTTTTCCAAGACTTTCACCACTTCCTGATTCAAATCCTTGGCAATAATGACGCCCTTCTTTTCCATCGCCTTCTTCGGATAAACCCAAAGTTCGTAGGAGTTTCTCGCCTCTGTTCCTTCAATGTTTAATGTAAGAAGCAGCTTGGTAGGTTTCTGCACGTGGAAAACACCATTCAGTTCACCCACATCCACCAAACCTTCATCGTATGAAAAGATGTTCAATACTCCCTCATCCTCAGCCATCAAGTCGCCCACATTCTTTCTCACTTCACCATCCTTGGTGCTGTAAGTTCCATCATCCATACAGAACAATCCGTTCTCGGCAGCCAGATGCCATTTCAGTTTCTTGCCCTTCAGCGAAGAACCGCCATAGTTGGCAACCTTTACCTTAGCCTGAATCTTCTCGCCATCCTCGAAGCAGAACTTCTTCATTTCCAGCAGAGGAGCCACAGGCGAACACCACTGGCGCCATTCCTCAGGCGTAGTGATTCCCTTACTCTCCATAAACGCATCCAGGATGCCTACGAAAGCACTTCCCTGACCGGGATAATCCTGAATATCGAGCAGTTGGAAGCCCGCCATATTCCGGGTTCTCAAATCCATCTCTATATCGGCTTTATAGAGTTTCACGCTCCATAAGCCCGAAGCCTTGTGGAAATCATCTGCCTGCGAGAGCATTCCGGCAGCAGCCAGCCTGCGGCGGAAGACTTCAAAGTTATAAGGATGAAGCACTCCGGTGTATTTCTTCATTTCCCGATAGTCAGGATAGGTCTGAAACTGTCCTGTTTCGTGAGAGATGATTGGGATTCCTGCCTTATCGCAAGCCTCATCAAAATTCATCGTAGAATTAGGATGGAAATGATTGATCATTCCTCCATCGTAAGCATCGGCAAACGAGAAGGAACCACGGGTATGAGTATTGTATTTGCCCCATCCCTCGCCTCCGATGCGGCAAGTGGTGAAGTAATCCATTCCTTCTTTTATTCCCTGATAACCGAGATAGTAATTGCTTCCGAAGGTATAGTATTTATCTGGCGCAATCTTGCGGAAATCATCCACAAACTCCTTCATCTTGTCGATGTCGCCCCAGAGTTCATTACCCAGCGCCATCATTCTGAAAGAAGGATGATGACCATATTCTCTGAGGATGTTCTCGCCTTCCTGATGCAGGAACGCCATCAGCCTTTCATCCTTCTTATCAAAAGAACCCCAGAAAGGAAGTTCCGGCTGGAGATAGATTCCCAGGCTGTCCGCTGCCATGAAAGCCGCCTCCGGTGGGCACCAGGAATGAAAGCGCACATGGTTGATTCCATACTCCTTGCAGATTCCGAGATACTTCATCCAGCCTTCCACGCTCATTTCCACATGTCCCGTCAGCGGCCATACAGCCGCATCGTGCTTGCCACGGAGGAATATCCTATGACCATTGGCGTAGAAGTGAGCACCCTTGATATAAAAATCCTTGGCGAAATCAGGCAATACATTTGAATTGGCTTTCCCTTCGGACGCCGAACGTTGTTTCTTCACTCCTCGTTCTTCACTCTTCACTTCCAGGCGTATCTCGCCGATAATTCCATTCCAGTTGGTCTGCGTATCTTCCGTATAAGCATGGCTGGAACCGTAAACCTGCTCAGGCACACCTCTTCCATTATCCACCACGATTTCCAGAAAATGCTTGCCCGGCTTCACCTTTTTTGGCAGAAGATAGCGCTGGGGAGTAGAGATGAAGTTGCAGGAATCCACCAGTTCTCCATCCACATACACCCATGTCGGTCGGGTACGTTCCAGGAAGAGTTCTACCGGCTTCTTCTTCCAGTCCTTCGGGATATTGATGGTTCTGGAATATCTTGCAGCTCCTTTATAGGCATAGAGTCTCGTAAGATGCGTTGTTTCCATCGTATCTTTCGGAGCGAATCCCAGATGGTTCGTATCGATGGTGCCGGGAAGAATGGCACGCTTCACCTCACCCTGCGAGGCACGCTTACTCTTGGCAAAAGCACTACCGCTCTTTCCCAACTCTACATTCCATTCACCAGCGAGCGAAATGCTCTGTGCTTGCAAGCCCAGACTTACCAGTCCCAGACAAGCGATAAGAATAGTTTTCTTCATTAACTTATTACAGAATATCTTTTAGGGTTAAAATTGCGTATAAAGATACTATAAATTTGATGTTTACGGCTGCAAATATACAAAAATTGCGGTAAAAACACCGCAATTCATCAAAGAAATTGCTGTATTTTTACCGCAAAATATGAATATTGCATCAAAACATCCCTTTGATGCAGGCTTTCATCTTATTAAAAATCGCTGCCTAAATTACTTCTTCTTAGGTCTGCGACGAGCCCAGCCTTCTTCCTCGAAGTTTGGCTCCTCACCCTTGAACTTCACGTTATCGTTGTTCTGGAAGAACTGGCGCCAATCGCCTGTATCCTCCTGAGGGCGTGATTTTCTTCCGCCACGAGATTCGCCACGGCTTCCACGTCCTCCCTTTCCACGAGCATCTCGAGAGTCTCTTGCATCATCAGAAGAACCTCTGCGACTGCGACCTCCTCTTTCTGAACCACGGCCGCCTCTGCCCTCAGAACTGCGTCCGCCACGGGCTGCTCTGCCATGACCTTCCTCATCAGCATCGTTACATCTCACGGTTCTGCCCTTGTACTCAGTACCGTTCAATGCCTTCATCACGCGCTTAGCATCCTCCTCAGGCACCTCGATGTAGGCAAACTTACTCAGCAGGTCGATGTGCCCTACCTCCTGGCGACCCTTCACGTGCTTGTTCAGATACTGCATGATTTCGCCCGGATAGAAACCATCTGCCTTACCCAGGTTGATGAACAATCTCTTGAAACCAGCCTCGGTCTCATGCTTTCTGCGGCCATTGGAAACCTTGCCACGACCTTCGCCGCCACGGGAACCCTTACCGGTTTCTGGTTTCACAATCTCAGGAGCGTTCTTATAGTAATCGAGGAACTTACCGAAGGTGATAGTCACCATCTTCTTGATGATGTCCTCCTTGTCGATGTACTCAAACTGGCGGTTGATTTCTGCCATGTATGGTTCAATCTGATCCTCATCCACATCGGTCTTCATGATGTCGTCCATCGTCTTGAAGAGCTGCTTCTTGCAGATTTCCTCTGGGGTTGGCAAAACGCCATCCACGAAGTCCTTGCCAATCTGCTTCTCAATCTGGCGAACCTTGAACTTCTCTCTGGTATGGATGATAGAGATGGATGTTCCCTTCTTGCCGGCACGACCTGTACGACCGCTTCGGTGGGTGTAACTTGCCACATCATCAGGCAAACCGTAGTTGATAACGTGAGTCAGATCATCTACGTCCAGACCACGGGCAGCCACATCGGTAGCCACCAGGAACTGAACGGTATGGTTGCGGAACTTCTGCATGGTGAGGTCACGCTGCTGCTGACTCAAGTCGCCGTGCAGCGCCTCTGCATTATAACCATCCTTAATCAGCTTATCTGCAATATCCTGAGTCTCCAGCTTGGTGCGGCAGAAGATAATCGCAAAGATGCGTGGATAGAAATCCACCACGCGCTTCAGGGCGAGATACTTGTCCTTGGCATTTACCAGATAGTAGATGTGGTTTACATGCTCAGCACCCTCGTTACGCGAACCCACCACGATTTCCTTGTGGTCGTGCAGGTAGTTGAGGGCAATCTTCTCGATGTCCTTGCTCATGGTAGCCGAGAAGAGCAGGGTGTTTCTATCTTCCGGAACGTTCTCGAAAATGGAATTGATGCTCTCAGAGAAGCCCATGTTCAGCATCTCGTCAGCCTCATCAAGCACCACATTGTTCACGTTCTCCAACTGAGCCACGCCACGATTAATCAAATCGAGCAGACGACCAGGGGTAGCCACGATAATCTGCACACCATGCTTCAGGGTGCGAATCTGGCTTCCGATGTCGGTACCGCCATAAACAGCGGCAATATGCAAACCGTCGATGTACTTGGCAAAACTGTTCAAATCGTCTGCTATCTGGAGGCAGAGCTCACGTGTAGGACTGAGGATGATAGCCTGTGTCTGCTTGCTGCTGGCATCAGTTTTCTGGATAACCGGAATACCGTAAGATGCAGTCTTACCCGTACCGGTCTGCGCCAACGCAATCACGTCGTTCTTATTACCAAGCAAATATGGGATAACTTCTTCCTGAACTGGCATTGGATTCTCAAATCCAAGCTCTTCGATGGCACGGCGAATCTCCTCGCTCACGCCCAATTCTTCAAATGTCTTCAAATCTTTTTAACCTTAATTCATTATAATCTAAATGGAAGGCCGAATTCACCCTCCCAGCCATGAATTAGGGTGCAAAATCCTTCCGAAACGCTTGCGGCAATCCCACACATTTATTAAGATTGCCTAAATTCGGGTGCAAAGATACGAAAAAAATGCGAGTTTCTTGCAGATTTCTGCAATATTTTATTACCTTTGCATGAAAGTTACAACAAACAGATAACCAAGAAAACTTGAAATATATGAAAAAAGTTATTTTCACCCAAGAATGGATTGCTTTGCATCCATACGAAAAAGCAGACGAAACTGATCTGTATTATACAGAACTCGCCAACGAAATATACCACGCTCTTGACGAGGCGTGCTACACCCATAACTTCAAGAATATGGATGACGCCAAGCAGCTGGCACTCAGCATTGCCGGTTATTTCGAAGATGTGATTTCGGGCACAGGCATCTGGAAGACTTTTACGGAAGAATGCAAGCAGCGTTACGGCGTCTACATTCCTTTCTATGAGAAAGAAAGCGAATTCATCAAGAGTCCGCTCAACGAAGATGACCCGGCTTACGACCCTGAGGAAATCAACATTGCTGATGTCAAGTTCCTGCTCTGGCACCATTACCAGCAGAGCAGCTTCGTTCAGGAAGCCGTTCCTTTCCTTTTCGGAACTCTGGAACTGGCTGCCAAACTTGCCTACAACATCCTCGACAGAGAGTATGAAACGGCCCCGGAAAACGAGCGCCTTCTGACTTATCTCAGCGAAATGCCAGAAATAGAGGGCAACGCTGAAGCGACCGAAGAGGACATCGAGAAGAACAAGGAGTTGGATGAGATTCACCGTCGCGACACTCTGGCATGGTTCCATTATGGCTGCTATTTCAACGTAGGCAACCAGAAGCGCCTGCAGTTTACCCTCCAGCAGATGGCAAACTCGCCACAGGGCCTCACCGAACCGCTCGCCTATTCTGTACAGATGGAAATGACCATCGCCGGCAGAAACAATCTCCTGGCGCTCACTTCTTACGAATGGCTCTGCAAGATTTGCAGGAACATGCCTACCCACAAGCTCTGGGAGGATGAGGAGTTCAGGAAGAAGGCTACTGAGCAATATGAAAAGGTAGATCATGAGAAGGCGATTCACGACTACAATCTGCTCAAGGCGAAGGGATACGAAGACAAGTTCATCTTCCTGGAAGATGTGAAGACGCTGAAGGAATTCCTCAAGGAGATTGAGTTCGAGTTGCCAAAGGACATCCGATTCCCTCAGAAATATGAAAAGGGCATCATCTTAAGCGGAAGTCCGTATACAGGCATCAACATCAGTTTCGGTTTGGCTCATTGCATCGCATCGCCAGAGAACCCATACTATGTTCAGGAGCGTGCTGAGACCGACAGCTTCGGCATTATCAGCGGCAATGGTCTCCCATTCCCTTACGAAATTGTCTGCAAACTGATAGAAAACAACCTGATTCCTGACGCCAACATCTTTACAAGCCAATATATAAAGGAAGAAGGTTTGAAGATTACGCAGGCCCACCTCCAGTTCCTTGCCGATTACTACTTGATGGGCAGAAAGGATAAAGACTTGTCACCTAAGGAGTTGTGGTAAAGACGCATTCAGCATACCCAAAAAGTTCACTACGCTAACCCCATTTTTTAAGGCGTTAGCGTAGTAGACTTTTACAAATTTATAGAAGAAAGAGCGGAAAATCAGCTGTTAACTGTTAACTCTGTTAACCCCCGGTTGTTCTTCCGCTCTTTTTTATTTTAGTATTTTCTCAGTTAGTTATTTTAAAATCACTAATTTAAAAATTGCTTGCACTAAGGAAATACCACAACCATAAAGCCCGTGTTATTCTACTTTGAACAAATCATCCAGCACCACCTCGTTCTGAATGTTTTGCCAACCGGCATTATGCTCCACACCATACGAAGTTATCATCGAAAGATGGAGGGTCTTCTTCGTTCCTGTTGCCTGCTTGAACAACTCCCTGCGCCTGATTAACCAAGCCGCATAATCGGGAGTGATGGAATAAGGATGATTCACAAACTTCATCTCACAGAGATTGATGGTCTTGTCTCCCCTATCTATTATCAGGTCAATCTGTGCCCCAGTTTGCTTATTGCCCTCTGCATCCGTAAAAGCACGGCACGACCACGTGCAGATATTCGACAGAATGCCACCAATACCCAACTTCCTCTTGATTTGAGGAATATGATGCAGACAAACCTGCTCGAAAGCATAGCCCTCCCAACTGGAAATATCCATCTGACGATGACTCCAATAATGCTCATCCTCACCATGATAGTTCTTCACATACTTCAGATAGAAAAGCGAATACAGGTCTGTCAACTGATACATGAAATCCCTATCCGTCTTGCCAAAAGCCGAATACTTGCGGATGAAATCGCAGTTGCATAAGTCGGAGAGCACGGTAGAAACATATCCGGAATCCTCCACCTTCAGTTCCTCTATCAACTCCGGGCGAGTCATTCCCTTCAGTTTCTTAGCCAAAGTCTCCACCACCCTTCTATAGAGCGTAGATTCCTTGAAGAGCGATTTAAAGAGAAAGCCATATTCGCTTCTCAAAGGGGCACCGGATGAGAAGAAGAGCTCGTCGATATTCTGAGCCACACTCAGCGAACGATTCAGCATATTAAGATAAAAAGGTGTTCCACCTATCGCCATATACAACTCGGCTATCTGGAAGCGCTCCATCGAGAACCCTCTTGAAGCCAGGAACTCCTCCGTCTCTGCCAGATTGAACGGACGGAGATAGATGGAGCG
The DNA here is from genome assembly GCA_934202525.1 of uncultured Prevotella sp. Classification (GTDB taxonomy): domain Bacteria; phylum Bacteroidota; class Bacteroidia; order Bacteroidales; family Bacteroidaceae; genus Prevotella. Next base: position 20,859 of record CAKPYB010000033.1, on the reverse strand, counting down.
AGTTACACGATTGTGCAACCCACCCTTGTTGCCCAGCAGAGTATTCGTCATCCAGGTGGTTGCCGAACCACAAACTATCAGTTTCAGATTGTCCTGTTTCGAAGCCCACTCGTTCCAGAACAGTTCGAAAGCCTTGAGAAAGCGAGAATAGCGGGTGTCCAGCCAAGGCATTTCATCAAAGAACAAGAGCACGGACTTTTTCTCTTTTAATGTCTCCAGATACTTGCGAAGCATAAACAGAGCCTCCATCCAGTCTTTTGGAGTTTTCTGCTCCTCATGAGAATAAAACTCCAGCTGATGGGCAAAGTTTGCCAACTGCTCCTTACGAGTACCCTCATAGATACCCGTCATATAAAAGTCGTACTTATCGCCAAAGAACTTGTCGATAAGATAGGTCTTACCGATACGTCTTCTGCCATAAACAGCCACGAACTCCGCCCTAGGAGATTCGTAAATCTCCTGCAACAGAGCCATCTCACGCTGTCTTCCTATAATTCCATTAATAGTACCCATACTTGCAAACTTTATATAATGTTGGGTGCAAATATACAACTTTTTCTTGGGAAACACAAGTAAAAACGCAAAAGTTTACTACGCTAACGTCATTTTTTAAGGGGTTAGCGTAGTAGACTTTTGATATATAAGAGGAGAAAGTACAGAAAAACAGCTGTTAACTGTTAACTCTGTTAACCCAACTTGCTTTTCTTTTTCACGCCCTATTAACATAAGTTCACTAATATTTATTACTTCTTATAATAGGGTGCAAAGATACAACATTTTGTCGTCAAAATCCCCAAATCTCAAAAAAAAACACACTTTTGGGGGATTTAAAGGCAAAAAGTAAAAATCTAAGATAAATTAATCAGTATCTATCGCACATATTCAACAATAAGTTTAGGCAATATGATTCCTTGAGAATATTTTTTTTAGAAAACATTCTTGATATTCAAAAAGTTTTTGTATCTTTGCAACAGATTGGAAGACTATGCATCTATCCTTTCTTACAAGACATTAAATATTAAAAAATAAAAGAGCATAAGAAAATACATTTTAATAACATAATAAGAAATCGCGTTTGCTATTTATTCGGTTGATTCCTGAAACCTGAGAAATTTCATAGAAACACCTACCGAAAGAATAAGTCTGTAAACGTCTGCGCTTTGGTGTGGACGGGACTTATCGGTATGTGTGGGCTTTCTCAGGGCCTTGGAATCAGATAATTTGCCGTTCACGCCATTTTATCTTTTCCATAGTCCACCTAAGAAATCCCACGATTCCACCGCTAAGATAGTTTTTCGCCCAATTAGCGCTTCAAAATGAAAAGACTCCATTCATTAGATGGGAGAGTTGTATCCATACTCTTCCTCTTTGGTGGTGTTGTATCCGTACATGCACAAGATAGCTTGTACCATACAACACTATCAGATTCTGTTGTCTCAGACAACACTCATCGTCTCAAGTTGAAAACATTAGTTGTACCCATTGTCCTCACTGGAACCTCAGCCTTCTATGTTCATAACGGATGGTTGACCAAACAACGTGAGAACATACAAGACAAATTATCAGCCAAGGGGAAACATAAGGTAAAAATCGACAATTACATGCAGTACTCCCCCATGCTTGCCGTCTATGGTCTCAACTTATTAGGTATTGACGGAAAGCATAAATTTTGGGACAGAACTGGTATTCTTGCCTTTTCGTATGCCACCATGGGAATAATCGTAAATGGCATGAAATATGCTTTTAAAGAAAAGCGTCCTGACAACAATGCCCGTAATTCATTCCCATCTGGACATACAGCAACAGCCTTCATGGGAGCTGAATTTCTATACCAAGAGTACAAAGATATTTCGCCGTGGATAGGATATTCTGGCTATTTGATTGCAGCTACTACTGGATATTTAAGAATCTACAATAATCGCCACTATCTCAATGATGTTGTTGCAGGAGCTTGTATTGGTATTATCAGTACAAAGTTTGCATATTGGCTTTATCCGAAAGTATTCACTAAATCCAAATGCCATCACTCTAACTTTCATACGATAAGCACACCTTTCTATGCAGATGGTAAAGTTGGTGTAAATGTCTGTATGTCTTTCTGATTATAAAGTATAATTCGTAAAATAATAAAACAATGAAAACATTACGTCTTTTAAAAATGGCTCTTTTCGCCATGACTATTAGTGTCTGTCTTATGTCTTGTTCAAGCAATGATGAAGATTTGTCAGTTTCTATTAGTGGAACTACATGGAAAGTAATATCTGTTGACGATGAAGACTTTAACGTCAACGAAAACATTACTTTTCATAAAGATGGAACAGCCACATTGTCAGCACATTCATGGATTCCAATAAAATGGATGTTCAAAGACAACAACTTGGTATTGTTTTTTGACACAGACTATACAAAAGGTAATTTCTCTATAAAAGGAGATGCTGCTACATATCTTTATGTATGGGAGTCAACAGAAGACAACACCCTTTACACTATGACACTTCAAAAGCAATAGACAACACGAAAAGAGCAGAAAGCAAACTGGGATCCAGTTACTTTCTGCTCTTTTAAGAATATATCTTCCTCTGTTCTTTAACCAAAGAACTACCTACTTCTTATTTCAGATTTCTATCCAAGAACTCCAATATCTTCTCCTGCGCCTTCAAACCGCAGGAATGAGGGATTTCCCAAAGCTCCGTATCCAGCAGATTATCTGCTCCCTGGCTCTTCCAAACCTTGTGCATTTCGGCGAAAGCATCTTTTACACCAGGCACGGGAAAGAGTTTGTCTTTTGTGCCATTGATGAAAAGCATCGGCTTCGGACAGGCGAGGGAGGCGATGTGCGGATAGTCTAGATACTGACGAAGAGCGGGAATGCAATTCGCAAAACCGCCATTCTCCTTTCTTCCGAATCTCCGGGTAAGCTGAGCATCCGTGGTAATCATCCAGCAGATGGAAGCACCCGCCTTGATTCTATCCGATAAGGCAGAGAGCATCCACGAGCGATAGGCTCCCATCGAACAGCCCACGCTTCCGATACGCTTCGCATCTACCATCGGCAGAGAAGCCAGAAACTCGGTGCTGGAAATATCATCGTAAGTCATGAAGGCAGAGAGGTCTCTACCCAGCATCATCATGTTGCCGGCTATCAGGTCGTATTTGTTTCTATCCACGCCCTCCTTTCTGCCTCTTTCTCCCCACATCGGAGCATCTGCCGAAAAGACTACGTAACCATGTCTCGCCAGATAATCGCCCACGTACTGATTATCATAAAGCTGCTTTGCCCACGCATCCGCATCATCCAAGATCTCCTGACAGAGTGCCTGCTTCGTAGGGGAATCTTTTTCTTCCGGAGTAAAGAAAGGGCGAATCATCTTCTCCTTTCCGATAAAGAGATGAGCGCCATGATCATGAAGCGCATTGACTGTTGGGAACGGTCCCTTGCCATCCGGAATCAGGAGATAAGCCGTAATACGGGAATAGGCGTTGATATTAAAGGCGATTTTCTGCGCCTTATATCCGTCTCTCTGTTCCTCACCGAGCACTTCCATATCCCAAGCCGCAGCCGCTTTCGGAGGCGTCATCATACATTCAAACACCTTCTCCTTTGCCGTCTTCTTCCACTTCTTGAAGTTCCTGATAGGACTGTTTCCCCAAGCCATCGGATAGGTCAGTTCCTTCTTCAGCGTTTCTACATAGGTAGGAATCTCTCCCTGCCATTCATACTTCTCCCGCTTCTGAAGCTTCGGTTTCGAAGAGGTCTGAGCAAGCGCCACCGACGCCTGCAACAATGCGATGATACTATATGTGATAATCCTTTTCATTCTATCTTTCTGTTTATAAGATTAGTTATTGTTTGCAAAATTAAGAAATTATCCGCAAAAAGAGCCCAATAATCTCAATATTTTTACGTACCTTTGCCTAAACATTATAAATAACGGATAAAACATTATCAAATAGAAGATAAAGCAATATGAAAATAGCAGTTTTTTGTTCGGCAAATAAGAATATCGACCCCGACTTCTTCACATTGACTGAAGAGATGGGAAAGTGGATGGCTGAGAACGGCCACGACCTGGTTTTCGGCGGCTGCAACTCCGGTCTGATGGATTGCATCGGCAAGGCAGTGAAGGCGAATGGCGGCAGAACCATCGGTGTGGTTCCTACGCTTGTAGAGCGAGGAGGAAGAACCTTCCCTGACCTCGACATCGAGATTCCGTGTGATAATCTCAGCGACCGCAAGGACCTGATGCTTGCCCAGAGCGACATCTTCGTAGCCCTTCCTGGCGGCATCGGCACCCTGGATGAAATCTTCACCATCGCCGCCGCCCACACCATCGGCTACCACCACAAGATGGTGATTCTCTACAACATGAAAGGATTCTGGAACTCCACCATCGCCCTGCTGGAGGATATGGCAGAGAAAAGCATGATTCGCGGCGATTGGCGAGATGTGATAGAAGTTGTGGATAACCTGGAAGAACTGGCTAAGCTCTGCGAGGGATAGAAACAACTTTTTGTATATCAACCACAAAAACAAGATTTGCAAATTAAGCATGTTTCAACATGCTTAATTTGCACTAACACAAAATTCCATACAAAGAGTATGGATAAATTTCAATTATTCATTAAACGCCAGGCTCTCCACAAACATTTTCAATTTATCAACCAGATATAATGGAAGATTGAGCAAATCATCGTCCTTCCTCATGTTAAGAGCAGAAAGACGAACTGATAGTTTAGGGAGATATTGCTTGCGATAATACGCCAGGCTCTTCGCCGTGACATTCTTATCAGCCTTCACCTCAATAGGAATGATTTTACCAGCATCCTGCAACAGGAACTCCACTTCTGCTGTATTGCCAGAAGTCCAATAATAATGCTGGCAGCCATACTGGCGAACCAAAGCCTGCAGGACATAGTTTTCTGCCATCACCCCCTTGAACTCCGTAAAGAGATTGTCGCCCATCAATACAGTAGTAGCATCTAAATCAAACTTGCGTCCCAATAAGCCCACATCATTGAGATAAAGCTTGAAGGCATTGTCTTTTTTATAGGCAGAGAGCGGCAAGCGAGGAGTTTCTATCGCCGAAACCCGATGCACCAATCCAGCCAGGCACAACCATTCGATGGCTCCCTCATACTCACGTGCCCTAGCCCCTTTCTGAACATCTGCATAACGGAACTTCTTATCCTCACGAGCCAACTGATTCTGCAAATTGCCCCAAACCTGAAACACACGTGGGATATCCTTGTTGCTGATGTGCTTGGCAAAATCAAGGGAATAAGACTGGAGGATAGCATCCTGAACCACCTTTACTTCCGCCCACGAACGAGTGTCGATGTAGGCACTTACCGCCTCGGGCATTCCGCCTAACACAAGATACAACTTGTAAGCATCTATCAGCTGCTGGTGCAACACCTCGGGCACAGCCATCACCTCGTCTATCATCTGATAAGAATGATAGAGCTGGGCATCTGCCGCCCTCAGATATTCAGCAAACGATACGGGATGAAGAGTCATGAAGTCAACCTTACCCACAGGAAAAGACGCTCCTGTACGATTAAGAGCCACACCCAGGAGTGAACCTGCGCACACAACAGCGTACTCCGGAGCATCCTCGCAGAAATACTTCAAGCTATTCAATGCTTCATTGCATTCCTGAATCTCATCAAGAACAATCAGAGTGGAAGTTGGAGACATTTTCTTCCCCGTCATCAGCTCCATCGACTTAATGAGTTTCAAAGGCTCCTTGGTACGTTTAAAATCTTCCTTCACGGCTGGCATCGTATCGAAGTTGATGTAAACCATATCCTCAAAGCATTCCCTGCCAAACTTCTTCAATGCCCACGACTTACCTACCTGGCGTGCGCCCTGCAACACCAATGGTTTGCGACGCGGATTCTCCTTCCACGCCTTCAAATTATCTAGTATTTCTCTTTGTATTTCTGCCATAATTTCTTCGTTAATATGATTTTTCGGCAAAAATACACATTTTTCATATCAAAAAGTGGCAAACTTGCACATTTTTAATATTAATTAGGATTAGAACCTATAAAACGGAGTATTCAAATAAGAAGAAAGAGCGGAAAAACAACTGTTAACTGTTAACTCTGTTAACCCCAGTTGTTCTTCCGCCCTTAAACTTTATTCTGCCAACAGCTTCTCGGCCATTGCCTTACCCAGAGCCTCGCACTGCGCCTTTACCTCTGGAGTAATCGCCTGCTTCATATCTACCGGCTCGCCCACAGCCTCGTAGTGGAGCTTGGTGTCGTTCCACTCCTGAATCTTAGCCACCGCCTTGCTTGCCCAGCAATGAGAACCGTACCAGCCAAGGAGGTGGTTCTTGACGTCCTTATTGGCAAGCTCGGAGAGGAGAACCTCCATCTCGTGATAAAGACCGGCATTGTAGGTTGGAGCACCCACGATGAGACCCTTGTAGCGGAAGATGTCGCGCAGGATGTAGCTGTGGTGAGTCTTCGAGATATTATACATCACGATGTTCTTCACGCCTGCCTTGCTTGCTGCACGGGCGATGATTTCAGCCATGCGCTCGGTATTGCCGTACATGGTTCCGTAGCAGATAACGAGGCCTGGCTCCGTCTCATACTTCGACATCTTATCATACATGCCGATTACCTTCTCGATGTGCTCGTGCCAAACCGGACCATGGGTTGAGCAGATGTAATCCAGCTCTACGCCAGCCAACTTCTTCAACGCATTCTGAACAGGAATTCCGTACTTACCCACAATGTTTGAGTAGTAGCGAACCATCTCCAGCCAGAAAGTCTCGCAGTTGATTTCCGTATCGATGATGCCGCCGTTCAGCGCACCGAAGCAGCCGAAAGCATCGCCCGAGAAGAGCACCTTGTTCTTCGCATCCAGAGTAACCATGGTCTCTGGCCAGTGAACCATAGGGATGAGCACGAAGCTCAGCTCGTGGTTGCCGAGAGAGAGGGTTTCGCCATTCTTCACCTCTACCACATCATCAGTTACGCCGTAGAAGCCTTCGAGCATTCCCAGGGTCTTCTTGTTGCCCACAATCTTGATGTTAGGGTAATATTTCTTGATGAGGGCGATAGAGCCGCTGTGGTCAGGTTCCATATGGTTGATGATAAGATAATCGATTTCTCGGTCGCCAATCACCTCGTGGATATTCTCGAGGAACTGGGTGAAGAAATCAACCTCTACAGTATCTACCAGCGCTACCTTCTCATCGTCAATGATATAAGAGTTGTAGCTCACTCCGTTAGGCAAAGGCCAGAGGCCCTCAAAACGATGCTTATTGCGGTCGTTAACGCCTACGTAATAAATTTTGTTTGTAATTTCTGTCATATCTTTTATATTTTTATAATTCCTTCTTCTTTTCTTCTCCGAATTCCTTGGAAACATAATTATAGATGTCCTTGCAGCATTCTGATGAGAATTCTTGAGCCGAAACAAGGAGACTGTCCCACTGCTCCTCAGACAATCCACGGTCGATGTCCTCGCGGGTGATTCCATCCTTGATCAGTCCGAACACGAAGCCTGCGTTGAAATTATCGCCGGCTCCGATGGTGCTCACCGGCTTCATCTTCTCCGAAGGATAACTCTTGGCAAAGCCATTCTCGGCACGAACCTCTACAGGCTCAGCGCCCTGGGTGCAGATAAACTTCTTGCAGTAGAAACTGATTTCGGCATTATAAACCTTATCAGCCTCCGGTTTCTTGTAGAGGATTCCAAAGTCCTCATGGCTTCCGCGCACGAAATCAGCCATCTCCAGGTTCTCTATCAGATTAGGTGTAATCTTCATGATTTCGTTCTGATGAGAAGCACGGAAGTTGATGTCGTAATAAAGAATGGCGCCGTGCTCCTTCGCATACTCCAGGAAGCCGGCAACCTGAGGACGGACTACAGGATTCAGGGCGAAGAACGAACCGAAGAGAACGATGTCGCCAGGATTGATTTCCGGTGTGGCAAACTCCAGTTGGTCATGAGGATGATCCTTGTAGAAGATGTAGTCGGCATTGTTGTTCTCGTCGAGGAAAGCCAGCGAGAGCGGCGACTTGGAATCTGGGAAGATGCTCACATTGTCAGCATTCACCCCATTATCTCTCAAAAACTGAATCACATACTCTCCTATGCGGTCGTTGCCCGCCTCGCTGATAAACGAAGCATTTACGCCCGCACGTCCCAACGAAATGACTGCATTGAATGATGAGCCACCCGGTACTGCCTCTATCGGCTTGCCGCCCTTGAAGATGATGTCAAGCACGGTTTCTCCTATTCCTATTACTTTGCGCATTGTTTCTGATGTCTATATTTTGTTTTTTGGGAGCAAAGATAAGTCTTTTTGGCGATAATGCAAAATAAATGACTATTTTTTTGGATAAATTACATTTTCAATGTAACTTTGCACCTTGAAATGAAATACAATACTTATACACTCGATAATGGACTCCGCATCATCCACCTGCCTTCAGACAGCAAGGTGGTGTATTGCGGTTACCAGATTAACGCCGGCACCCGAAACGAGGAGCCGGGCGAAGAAGGACTTGCCCACTTCTGCGAGCACGTTACTTTCAAGGGCACAGAGCGCCGCAAGGCGTGGCACATTCTCAACTGTCTGGAGAGCGTGGGAGGCGACCTGAACGCCTACACCAACAAGGAAGGCACGGTTTATTACTCCGCCATCCTCAAGGAGCACATCGCAAGAGCCGTAGATCTGCTCACCGACATCGTTTTCCATTCGGTTTATCCGCAAGCGGAAATCGACAAGGAGGTAGAGGTAATCTGCGATGAGATAGAGAGTTACAACGATTCTCCTGCCGAACTGATTTATGATGAATTCGAAAACATCATCTTCAAGGGTTCGCCGCTGGGCCACAATATCCTGGGCACAGCCGAGCAGGTTCGCTCGTTCAAGACAGAAGATGCGCTGCGCTTTACAAGAAAGCTTTACCGGCCGAATAACGCGATATTCTTCGCTTACGGAGACATTGACTTCAAGAAGCTGGTAAGACTCTTGAAGAAGAGCTTTTTAAGTGAAGGACGAAGAGTGAAGAGTGAAAAATTCAATAGTCCAGAGGCGCAAGCCCAATTCAACATTCAACACTCAACATTCAACACTCAACACTCCTTCGAGGGTCAGACGATTGTGATGCAGAAGAATACGCATCAGGCTCATGTGATGATTGGAACCCGCGCTTACGATGTGAACGATGACCGCAGAATGCCGCTCTATCTGCTCAACAATATGCTGGGCGGACCGGGAATGAACGCCAAGCTGAACCTAGCTCTGCGTGAGCACAACGGACTGGTTTACACCGTAGAGAGTACGATGGTGGCTTATGGCGATACGGGCATTTGGAGCATTTATTTCGGCTGCGATGAGCACGATGTGAAGCGCTGCCTCCGTCTGGTTCGCAAGGAGCTGGATAAATTCATGCAGAAACCGCTGAGCGAAGCGCAGCTCAAGGCCGCCAAGAAGCAGATTAAGGGACAGGTAGGCGTGGCTTGCGACAACCGCGAGAACTTCGCCCTCGACTTCGGCAAGAGCTTCCTTCACTATGGCTGGGAGAAGAACGTAGACCGACTCTACGAGCAGGTAGATGAGATTACTGCCGAACAGATACAGGCCGTAGCCAAAGAGCTGTTTGATAAAGACAGGCTCACCACGCTGATTTTCAAATAATGTTGATTTTCAGACAAATAGCTCAAGTAATAAGAAAACAAAGAAGGCAACAACTTGGGTCGTCATGCGACTTCCCTCGTTGTTGCCTTCGTAATTTAATGAATTAAAAACTGCTTTTTCTAAAACAACTAACAATTAACCTAAAAACTTAAACCTAAAAACCTAAAATGAAAATCTATAAAACCTAAAACGAATTTTTAACAACTATATATGAAATCCCCAATCAGAATTTATCACGAAAACTCCCAGGGGACAAGTATGAATTCAAATGAAAAGGAGTTTTTACTCTCCTCTCTGATTTCGGAAGCCCCATTGGCTCCCTACTGTTTTACTCGGCCGTGCATTGCTGCCAGCCATTTTTTTTAAAATCTCGGCTCTTTTGGAGCCCTTCGCATGGCTAATCTCCGATTAAGCCAACTTGTTGCTAATTGCACCAACTTCAGCTACACATGCAACAACTACTGCGATAATCATTCCTAATACTAACATAATTTTTTCCTTTCTTAAATTTGTTATCTTAAATATACAATCTTGTCGTTTTACCTAACAAAATCTTAACTCTCTTTATTTCTTACCTCCCGAAGGAGGATTTCCATGCTTTCTTAGCTTCGTAGCTTATTTGCCGCAGTTCATTCCGAGGTTCATACCTGCGCAAGCAACTACTGCGAATGCTACTACTGCTACTGTCATTATCCCGAACATTACCATAATCTTTTTCCTTTCTTTTAACCTCTTAATCAGTCTCTTCGAGATTTTCTCAGAAGTCTTCAACCGAATCTCAGAACCAGGTCCCGAGCAGGTCTCAAACTTGTCTCGAATCGATTTCATAAGTTATCCTTACTGAATCAATCTTTTATCCTTTTTTCTTTTTCTGGTGCAAAGGTACAACTTTTTGTGTGCGCACACAAACATTTTAGGAGAAAAGTTTCAAAAACCCTCGTTTTCTTGATTAAGGTCAAGAACATTTACATTCTCGCTACAAAAACGGGGCTATTTTTAAAGCTTTTGCCCTTTCAGGGCGACAGGCGTACATCCATTATTACCCAGGGCGGTGCCCTGGGCTGAGAGCTTCTGCCCTTTCAGGGCGTATGGGAACATTTCTCCCCACCCCAAGCGTATAAAGGTCGTAGGTAAACACAACTAAGAGGCTGCCAACAAATAGGAGGAAGTTTGCCACACACGCCTGTTTGCCACACACGCCCTGAAAGGGCAGAAGCTCCTAGCCCAGGGCAACGCCCTGGGTATGGATAGGTGTGGCAATACGCCCTGTAAGGGCAAAAGCTTTAAAACATACAGCGATACTGGAAGATTCTACGCAGCCACTCCTGGCGTTCCGTAGTGCCCGTACTTGGCGATGAAACGGGCGGTCTTGGTGAAGGTGCCGTTCTCGTTCTTCATGATGAAGCCACGCTTCTTCCAGTTGCACAGCAGGATGGCAAGCTTCGTCTTGGTGCCATGAACCTGACAGATGTTCTGAATCTCAGCCTTATCAAAGGTGTCGTGAACGAAGAGAAGAAGATTGCTCACGCCCGGAGTATGACAGATAGAACGGCAGTCTGCATCTATTGCCTCCTGCATCTGATTGCCGAAGAAACGCATCTTGCACCACAAATCATACTTCACGCTCCATACGATGAAATCCTCCATCGCCTTCTCCCACTTCTCGCCATTCGCCAGATAAAGCACCATCGCGCGGCGGAAACCATTCGCCAGACCACGCTTGGCAAACTCGGCGTAAGGCTTGTTGTAAGCCAGCTGAGCCATCTCCATAATCTCATTCTCCAGACGCTCGATGAGCTGGCGAGCCTTACGGCACTCCTTAAAACCGCTGGCTGCGTTCAACTGATGAATGTAAGGAGAAAGCTGCGACTTGAACTGCGCATCATAACTGCCCACCTCCGGACGCGGAGCGAAATCGGGACGGATGATGGTGGCAAGCGAAAGTCGGCTCACGGCTCCATCAGCCACCTCACGAACTGAGAAGAACTTCTGCGTAACGGCAATGGTGCTCGAAGCATTCCAGTTGAAACGGGTCTTTACGCGGGCTGTAACGCTCTTGGTTCCTACTCGCTCCTGGCCGTCCTCTGAATTGTCCCAGCAGAGGCGAATCAGCTGGCTAGGGTCGTTAAACTTCCTGAGCATGTCTACCTCGTCCATCTTGCAGTAGAGATAAGCATCGCCAGCCTTCTGTACATCGTCGAGACGCTGGATGTAGGCAGCGCGGGTAAGGTCGGGCGAAACGATGCGGATGCAGATGTCTTCCGGGCGCACAGGCTTCTTCTTGTTGTCACCCATGGTGTTCACCTCGTCCTTCCATTCCTGCTCCTTCTGGCGGTTCACCTTATCCATCTGAACCAGGTCTTCGATGATGCAGTCGATGGGTCCGTTGACCAGCGATTTGCCTGACGACATGGCTGCAATGAGCAGATTCATCATCGCCGCCTCGTGCACCTGATTATCCGTGTAGCGGAAGGTTACGCCCTTAAGATGAGCGGCAAGCGCAGGGAAGACCGCCATTGCCACAGCCGCCTTGAAATCGGCTGGAACCTTGCTGGTGAGCAGCTTGATGAGCTTAGGCAACTTGGCTGGCAACTGAGGAGGAACATCGGCGTAGATTCCCGCCTTCTCGGTGGCCTGCTTGGCAAGATGATTCTTGCGGGCAGTCTCTACAGCCAACTTCACCATATCTGGAATCACGGTAGATTGTGCCACCTTGCAGGCATTCTTTACGGTGGCGAACGCCTTCGCCTCGTCTTCTCCGAAGGTTTCTATTACCTGCTTAATCCAAGCCGCCTCACTATTACAGATGTATCTCAGCAGGCAGGCTTCGCGATAAATGAAGTTGTTGCGGTTGCCGTGGGCAGGAGCGCCGCCCATCAAATCTACCAGCACCTTCACAATCTCCTCGTAAGGAACGCCGTCGTAGGTCTGCTCATACTGCACGGCATTGGCAGCCCGTCTCGCCTTCTCCTCTTCGCTCTCGATAGGTTCGAAGTCTACGGTTGGAGCGGCAGATGCATTCTGAAATGACTGGCTCTGAGAAGAAGCATTCGGAGATGCTGGGCCCTGAGAGGCTCCTGGCTGGGCAGAATCAATATCCAGCGGACGGCCGTCAATATCCAGTCCTCTCTTGCGGTAAGCCTCACGATATTCAGCCACGGCTTCCTTATCCAGGCGCTTGTACCAGTCGTTGGCAGTATAAATCTGGCTTGCTGCATCGGTGATGAAGATGATGCGCTCAGGGGTTACGCAGCTAGGATCTTCGGTGGCGTGGATGAGTTTGCAGAAGGCACTCTGAGCCTCAGCGATGGTCATTCCTACCGGGATGCGGATGTCGATGTGGGCCTTATTGCGGGCTGAACGCTCGATGTGGAGCACCTTTCCCTTCCAGAGTTCGATGTCTTCGGCTGAGAAGATTTTCTCTCTGAAGAATTTCTCTGTAGGCTCATCAAACATTCCGTTCAGCAGCAGGGCGTTCTTCACCGCCGGCTCTACCTCCTCAGGATTATCAATATCTACGGTTGTCTGGAAGGTGAAAGCCTCCGGGTCGATGAACTTCTGGGCACGATGGTCTTCGAGGAAGTGGAAGTAGTGAGGCGAGCGGAAAGGCAGCTGCTTCTTGAGGTCAGTAATCTTGCGGTCGAGCTGCTGGTAAGTCTCTCCTGCCTTCATCTCCTCCTGCATCATCCGGTTCTGCTGGGCGGTGAGGTCACGAATCTGACCTACGAGCTGTGCGAGCCAAGGCTGCTTGGTAAGCTCGGTGTAGTAATCGAGGAGATGGGATGAAATCTGTCCCATGTTCGCTCTGCGGTTAGGGTTCATTGCGATGATGCGGCTGCTGAGCTGCTTGCATTCATCAAAGGTTAATGATTTTTGTGTCATAAATCTATATTTTTTTAGTTGTAAAAGACAGGCTCTTTATGCAGAAACCTGCCGCCTTCCATTCTGAAAAGCGATGCAAAGATAAGGAAAAAAAAAGCCGTTTGCAAGTTTTTTCTGAGGTAAAAAAGCAGGGGTATAATGAGGGGTATAAAAAGGTATAAAAGTATAAACAAAGGGTATAAGAGGGGTATATTAATACCCCGCTAACTACCATCTCCCGCCATCATCTCGTCATCTTTCATGGTGTTCGAGACTGGCACTTTCTTATCCACCAGTTTCGGCAAGATTTCCTTCAAGTTCACATTCTCCGAACTGGCTGTTGTTCCCAAAATCATCTTGAAAGCATTCACAATATCACAATAACGATTGAATCTTTCCTTGCTTACCGAGCCCAACTCACCTGAATCAAGTCTCCACCACTCCAGAGCCGCATATTCGAAAGGTGCAGATTTCGCCTGCGTAAGATCCTTCCATTTGCAGAGCGGAGCACGCTCTGTATTCTCCGGAGGTAGTTTTTCATACAGGTGGGCCAGATGTTTGCAGAAGGCTGTAGGAGTTTCCATATTAAATAGCCCCCACCCGTTTAAGAGACGGAACACAGGGAACCAGTCGGATTGCCTATTCACCAGCAATTCAGGACAGCCGTTTTTCTTATAAACCGCTATCTTCGGAATTACCAAATCAACCAGTTCCATGAATTTTTCTTTCTTCACTTCGTTCGAAGGCTTGGCACCCACCGCCTTCATCGCCTTCAGTGACTCCTTATCACCGTGCTTGCCCCATTGCTTCACATCGTCCACCCTGCCGTTCATAATCATCAGCACGATGCCCGAGAGCAACTGGAGCATCTTCTTTCTTGGCACACGCTTATAAAACACCTGACGGAGGAAATCTACAGGGTCGGCCTTGAACGTTGGGTAGAGATTATGGGGGAAGGCGTGCAGCTGCTGTTCTATGGCGTCCAGCTGATCTTTATAATCGTAGGTGCCCGTCTGCTTCTTCTTGATGGCATTCGGGGCTTCTACGAAGAAAGAATAGGCCGCACGCTCGCGGTAAGCCGAACTGGTGATGAATCCCATCTCGGTAAGCAGAACGGCTCTGAGGCGCTGCAGTTCCTCATCGTCTATCTGCTCCAGCTTATGAAGGATGCGGTTTCTGGCCTGCGTCATTTCGCGGGAATAATCGCTGCGCTGGATTTCGAGGAAGCTGCCGAGGCGCTCCCTTGCCTCAGAAAGGCAGTCGGCAAGCTCCTCGCGCAGCATCGCCTCTGTTTCTGCATCAAGAGAACTGTTCTCGGCCTCAGAAGAGGTTTTATCGGATGCAGAAGGATTTTTATCCGAAGCGCCTTCAGAGAGCGAATTCTTGAGGCGGATGATGCTATTAATGACACCTTCGAGCATCATGGTGCAGTCGCTGAATCGGGTGAGCTGTTCGATGGGCAGCACAGGACCGGAATATTTCCAGTCATCATAAATCTTATCATCATATATTTCGCGGCGCGCCTGCTCTATCTCCTCATCAGAAACATCAGAGAGCACC
Source organism: uncultured Prevotella sp. (assembly GCA_934202525.1). Classification (GTDB taxonomy): domain Bacteria; phylum Bacteroidota; class Bacteroidia; order Bacteroidales; family Bacteroidaceae; genus Prevotella. The sequence continues at coordinate 5,770 of CAKPYB010000033.1, read as the reverse complement.
CTCACCATGAGCTGCAATCCAGCTTTATCGCCCTCATTCTTGCTGTTGCTGCCAATGCATCGGGTGCGCAGGTTCCGCTCCTTGCGGGCTATGATGAGGGCGCGCACGTCCTCGCCTTCCAGGGCTGAAACATAGCCTATGAGCTGCTGTTTGTCATAAGCTTTCACCGCCAGCATGTCGAAGGTGTTGGCGTCATCGGGCACGAGGCAGATGGTTCTTCCCTCTGCTTCTTTAGCATACTCTACCTCATGGCCTTTCACGTCATTATGGGTGAGTCCTACGATATGGAATGTGAGATTCTTCATTTTATGTTGTTATTATTGTTTTTACGTTTGTTTGCAGTCAGCCTACAAAAGTAAGGTTTTTCGGTGAAACCACCAAGCATTCTTGTTTAAATTTCCTAAAAGCAGCTGAGGGGTTAACAGGGTTAACAGTTAACAGCCGTTTTTTGCATGGTCCCCCTCGCGTACCTTATTATATAATAATATATATATACTTATTTTATATAAGTGTGTGGATGGAAGTATGCATTTTTGGGGTGTTAACTGTTAACCTGTTAACCTTTTGCTCTCAGAGCACCCCTCTCTCATCAGAATGCCCTCTCTCCCGATGCCTGTTAAAGAAGACTGGCTGAGCCTTGGCAGAAAAAAGTTCAAATGCCCTGCTACAGCCCGTTTTACGGGCTTATATGAAGGCTGGCACGAGGCATAAATGATGACTGATACGAGGCTTATATGATGGCTGAAAAGGAGCTAAATGATGCCTCACGAGGGGATGGATCATGCATCGCGACGGAATGAGAAATGCATCACGAGGGAAGAATATTTTCATCACGATGGAAAAAAATCAGCCTCGCGAGGCAGAAAAAAGGGCTTTAAGAGCAGAAAAACTATGAGTTGCGGGGCAGAAAACTATGGATTAGTTTTTTTAACGTTACATTTTCTATATATTTTTCATGCATGTTCTATGGGATTCCGTTTTTTTTTATACCTTTGCTGCCAAAATATTAACAATAAATTTTTAAGAGTATGAATTCAAAATCAGCAGCAAAATTGGCTGCTTGCGCCTCATTAGCGCTATTTTTGAGTGGAATTCCTTCACAGAAGGCCTGCGCACAAGAGCAGGAGAAGAAGGTTGTGGTAGAAGATGCAGACAACGAGAAGCGCTGTCTGCCAGCCAACAGCATCAGCGTAAGCAGCGGATATTCATGGCTCAGCAACGAAATTCTTACGGCCAACGGCGATAAACTGGGCAGAACGCCTACCGGCTTCGACGTGACCATGGAATACGCCCATCTGTGGAAACTGAAGAACACCCGCCGTCCTATTTATATCGGCTTCTCCATTAATGGCGTAGGCAGCAGAACCAAGGTGAAAATCCCTAGAAACGGCGGCAATGACGTCGACGATGTAATCATGAACTATTTCGTCGGTGCGGGTTACAAAATGGCCTACAAGACCAACAAGCGCTTCATCTGGAATCTGCTGCTGAGCCTTGGCTACGCCTGCACAGACGACGATTTCAACACCGCAGATGGCTTTGGCGTCTATGCGGAAATGGGATGCGAATACATGCTCAGCAAGCACTGGTCGGCTGGCATGACTCTTGGCGGCATGTCCTCCACTTACAAGCAGCCGGTAGGCTGGGACGACAGCAAATATAAATACGGAATCGATCACAATGGCTTGCACGCAAAGCTGGCCTACTACTTCTAATTACGGAACCAGGCACATTGATTTTAAAAGCAGCGAGGCGATACTCTTCTCTTATAGGAAGAATATCGCCTCGTTGCCTTCATTGAAAAGGAGGTCAAGGATGCTCATATTGGGCAGAAAACCGTGTTTCTGCCCGTAAACCTGATAATAGCGCTTCGACTCGAATTCGGGGTCAGGAAGCGGTTTCTTGGGGCGAATCGCATCGCGGAAATCACTTATCTGAGTGTTGAGTGTTGAGTGTTGAATGTTGAATTGGGCTTGCGCCTCTGGGCTATTGGATTGGCTTTCTCTTCGGTCGCCGAGCTCTGTTTCCGTAGGCGTTTCGGCGGATTTGCAATCCGCCGAGCAAGCGTGAATGCTCCCTTCGCTCTTCGGGAAGTATTCGTCAGTGACGCTTATCTTGGGACGGATGTCGAGGAGCTCTATCATCTTCTCAGTTGTCTCCATGTTGAAATCGAAGAGAAACTCGTATTTCTTCTCGTAGAAGGGGCGGATGTCGTCCTGATAATACTCGAAGAAAGGGCTCTCGCCGTAGGCGGAGAGGAGCGCATTCCAGTGGACGTGGCGCCAGTTGGCGTGGTCGGAGATGCGGATGTCCTTCATCGACAGAGAGATGTCGTGGTTGGTGGGGATGGTGAGCGCGAGAGGACCGTTGGTGGTGGGGATGAGCATGCGGTTACGATAGGTTTGCTTGATAAAGCTCTCGTGGCGCTCTATCAGGCATTCATCGTAGCGGTTCAGCTTCTGGTACCACTGGATGGGGCCGAAATATGTGGAAGAAAGAAGGGCTTTCAATTTCTGCTTTGTTATGAAGGGTTAATGATGAAGAGGGGGACGAGCGATGGAATCGCTCGGAACGGGGGCAGACGGGGGACAAGCTTCCGAAGGCGCGAGGAAGCTAGAACAGCTTATGGGCTTTGCCTATCATCTGGTGCTTATGGACGAGCTGCTGGCCGGTTGGCGTCTTCAAGAGATAGAAGCGGCAATCCTTGCAGCCGCAGCGCTTGCAGCATACGGTAGGGATGACGAACTGCACGGTGTCGATGCGGAGCGTATCGCCAGGAAGCTTCTCTATCCTGCCTATGAAATGAGACTCGAAGACGCGCTTGCGGCGCTGGTTCTTGGGCTGGTAAACCACCGTATCGGTGAAAACAACCACATCGCCACGCCCGAAATTTTCGCAGTCAATCCTGTTCACTATCACCCGGTTGCCAGCCTTCAGCTGGGGCGGAAGCCCACCCTGAGGCACCGAGAAGATAGTGAAAACATAGGTGCGCACTGCCCAAGCCAGGAGCAGCGACAACACCAATGCTATTAGGAATTTGACGGCAGTCTTCAATTCTTATTTCTTTTTCTTACTTAATATTGTCTACGAAAGTGAAGAGGCGATTCCAACGGATGCCCGAGAAGCCCGGATGATCAGGGCTGTGGCTCCACCAGATGAAGATAGGCTTGCCCACGATGTGGTCCTCAGGCACGAAACCCCAGTAGCGGCTGTCGGCTGAGTTGTGGCGGTTGTCGCCCATCATCCAGTAGTAGTCGAGCTTGAAGGTGTAACTCTTAGCCTGCTTGCCGTTGATGAAGATGCGGCCGGCGTTGTCTACCTTCAGGTCGTTGTGCTCGTAAACCTTGATGCAACGCTCGTATACAGGCAGATTCTTCAGCGTAAGAGCGATGCTCTCGCCCTTCTTCGGAATCCAAACCGGACCGTAATTATCTCTTGTCCAGCCTGTATAGGCGTTGAGCGGATAGAGGTCGCCGTAGGTTGCATCTGTATTGATAGAGATGCTCTCTACGAGGTTTCTGTTCGCCTTCAGCGCCATGTAAGCCTTCTTGGTGAGCGGAATCACGCCGCTCTGATTATACATCAAGAGGTCTTCGTTGGTGATTCCCAGCTCATCGGCAAGGTCGATAGGGAACTCGCCCTTGAGCTTCATCTTATAAGTATACTGCACGTTATCAGGCTCCTTGTTCGCCTTTCCGTCGAGATAAACGATGTGGTTCTTGATCTGCAGGGTCTGTCCTGGCAAGCCCACGCATCGCTTTACGTAGTTCTCGCGGCGGTCGGTAGGACGGCTGATGATGTCGCCATATTCGCCCGGCATGCTGCTGATGTAGTTGCGGCCAGTAGCATAAACCTGCTCAAAATAGTGGCGCTGCTGCAATGGGTTCATCGCGCGCACATCCCTTTCCTGTCCGTTCTGCTGCATCAGCTGGTCGCCGATGCTGTAAACCATCTGGTAGTAATCATTCGCCTGATAGCGCTCCTCATTGACGAGCGTATCGCCTGCAGGATAGTTGAACACCACGATGTCGTTGAGCTTCACGTTGCCCAAGCCCTTTACGCGGCGGTAATCCCAGTGAGGCCACTCAATGTAGCTCTTCACGTTGACCAGCGGCATGGTGTGCTGGGTGAGCGGCATGGTGAGCGGAGTTTCAGGAATGCGAGGGCCGTAGCTTACCTTGCTCACGAAGAGATAATCGCCCGTAAGGAGACTCTTTTCGAGAGAAGAAGACGGAATGACGTAGTTCTGGAAGAAGAAGAGGTTGATGAAGTAAACCGCTACGAGAGCGAACACCAGCGCATCTACCCAGCTCATGATAAAACGGATAGGACCTTCCTCATCCTTCCACCACTGCCAGTGAATCTTCTTGGTGATGTAAACATCGAAGATGAACGGAACCACGATGAGTCCCAGCCAGCTTTCTACCCAAACCAGAAAGAGGAGATAGAGGGCGAGAACCACTGCGAACTTCGCCCACTGTACCTTCATATTGAGTTTTTGTTTCTGTTTATCTATCATAACTTCTGCTTAGAACTTAAACAAATCTGATGTGGTGAGCAAGCCGGAATGGTTGGCTGTAAACTCAGCTGCGAGAACGGCTCCCAGGGCAAAGCCCTTGCGAGAGTGGGCACTGTGCTCGATGGTAATCATATCAGCATCTGAATCGTACATCACGGCGTGGATTCCAGGAACCTCACCATCGCGTACGCAGTTGATAACCAGGTCTTCATCGGTAATGTTTGCATCGCCCTCATCGTGATGACCATCCTCAGTCCAATAAGTTACGCCACGCTTCCAATCCTTCTTGCGGTCGATGTTGTCGATGATTTCCTCGGCAAGGGTGATGGCTGTACCTGATGGCGCATCGAGCTTATGAACGTGATGAGTTTCCTGCATGCAAACAGAGTACTGTGGGAAACCATTCATGATTTTAGCCAGATAGCGGTTTACGGCAGAGAAGATAGCCACACCGATGCTGAAGTTAGACGCCCAGAAGAGGGTCTGCTTACCGTCGGCGCAGAGTTTCTCCACGTCTTCCTTATGGTCTTTCATCCAACCAGTAGAACCCGAAACCACCTTCACGTTGTGAGAGAAAGCCTTCAGATAGTTGCCGTAGGCGGCAGTAGGGTTGGTAAACTCAATGGCAACATCGGCAGAGCAGAACTCCGGGCTGTCGATGTCTTGAGGGTTATTCACGTCAATCCTACATACGATTTCGTGGCCACGCTGCAGGGCGATCTCCTCGATCATGTGTCCCATCTTTCCGTAGCCGATCAAAGCAATTTTCATCTTTATTTATTTTTTATTTGTTCTTACTTTTTGTTCTAGTCTGACTTTCAGAAGAAGACCTTGGTGTCGCGTTTCGCGATGTCAAGGTATGCTCTCTGAACCAAACGTTTCGGCAAAAATACAATTTTTTCTTCGAAAAACCTTGAAAAATCCTTGTTATTATAATAATAAATAGAAAATTTTGGTTATTTTTGCAGTGATTTAAGGCTTTTAGCCTCATTTAGTAACTAAAAAAGAGAAAAATATGAGCAGATATATATTTGAGACGAAGATGGAAGTAAGAGATTACGAGTGCGATATTGAGGGCATCGTGAACAATGCCAACTATCTGCACTACATGGAACATACCCGCCATCTCTTTCTGAAGGAATGCGGCCTCAGCTTTGCCGAAATGCACAACAAAGGCGTGGATGCTGTGGTGGCGAGAATGAACCTGCAATATAAGGTTCCGCTGCAATGCGATGATGAATTCTTCTCGCG
>CAKPYB010000032.1 GCA_934202525.1 uncultured Prevotella sp. | reverse complement strand
ACGTTGATAGGATGCAGGTGTAAAGACAGCGATGTCAAAGCCGAGCATTACTAATTGCCCGAACACTTTCTTTAAATAAGTTCATAGTTTCAGCTGTTGACTCTCGATAAAATCGAGAGGGACGGTGGTTCTTTACTTGATAAACAGTTTGCTTGTGTGCAAATACGTCATAACCCATTATCAGGTGGTTATTGCGGTGAGGTCCCACCTCTTCCCATTCCGAACAGAGAAGTTAAGCTCACTTGCGCCGATGGTACTGCAATGCAATGCGGGAGAGTAGGTAGCCGCCTCCTTTTATCAAGAGCCTCAGATTTCGAAAGATTTCTGAGGCTTTTTTGTTTTCCTACAGTTCTGCTTTCTTATCGCCAGCTTTTTCCCACAGCTCTTTTTACCTTTTTACTCTTTTACCTTTATATTGATTTATATCAAACCTAAGTGTTACTAAGTGTTTAATTACGTAAAAATGCGCTGATAATCAACCGATTACTTGCATAATTCGATTTTTTTTTGTATCTTTGCAAACGATAAGAATAAGGATACCAGTATCTTGTGCTTTTTGTTGTGTGAGAAGGTATCCATTAAGGTATCTAACGGAACTGAGGTGAGCAGCCTTTCTTTTTCTCACAAGTTGCCACCGCGAAATCTCTGATGTTGTATTTCAGCTTTTCAGGTTCCATAAAACAATTAATATGAAGAGAATAACAATGGTATTAGTTAGCATGTTAATGCTGACATTAGAAATTCATGCAGCGTCGGCTGCAACATCAGGAAATGTATCCTCTACCAGCGAGATGGACTGGACTCCAGTGATGGACGCTATCATTCAGGTAGAGAGTAAGGGTGATCCGAAAGCTAAGAGCGGTAACTCTGTAGGTGTGATGCAGATCACTCCAATTTTAGTAGCAGAATGTAATAATATTCTGAAGCGCAAGAAATCGAAGAAGCGCTACACTTTGGCTGATAGATATAATGTAGCTAAATCTAAAGAAATGTTTCTATTGATTCAGAGTGTCTACAATCCTCTTAATAGTATCGAGCACGCAATCCGTTCATGGAATGGCGGTAATCATTTCAGTAAGAAGCGTACTCAGAGATACTTCGAGAAGGTAATGAAACTTTTGAAAAAGTAATTCTTTTTCCATAAGGCCCGATTGCTCTGAAAAAGAGCAATCGGGCTTGCTTTTTACTCGTTTTCGCCTCTTTTATGTACGTTTTGTTGCTATTCTGTTTAATAACTGTTAAATATATGCAGATTTCTGACAATTTGTTTGGTGAAGTCAGAAAAAAGTCGTACCTTTGCACTCGCAATTCAGAAATGTGTTGATTATATCGCGGTGTGGAGCAGTTGGTAGCTCGCCAGGCTCATAACCTGGAGGTCGCATGTTCGAGTCCTGCCGCCGCAACAAATGATCGGGTAAGAAGTTGGTCAACAACATCTTATCCGATTTTTTTATGCCCTAATTTATTAATTTAACATTAAATATTTGTTTAATTCGAATTAAAGTGCTACTTTTGCACAATAATATTTTTATGTGCAATTAATAAAAAAGGAAGGGCTTCAATATGTCAGTATCCAAAACAAGACAAAAACTGGTAGATGTCGCACGACAACTCTTTGCTAAGAATGGTATAGCAAATACTACGATGAATGATATTGCTGTAGCTTCTGGTAAGGGTAGACGTACGCTTTATACTTATTTCAGTAGGAAGGAGGATGTCTATTACGCGGTGATAGAATCAGAGTTGGAGCGTCTTTCGGATAAGTTGGACGAGGTTGCTAATTGCAAGATGCGTCCACAGGATAAAATCATCGAGCTTATCTATACTCACCTCAGTATGATCAAGGAAACGGTTGTAAGAAACGGTAACCTCCGTGCTGAGTTCTTCCGGAATATCTGGATGGTTGAGAAGGCGAGAAAAAACTTCGATGAAGACGAAATAGAGATTCTCAGAAGAATTTATGCTGAAGGAAGAGAAGATGGTGAGTTTGATATTGATAACATCGATCTGGTGGCCGATATTACTCACTATTGTATCAAAGGTCTCGAGGTTCCATTTATCTATGGACGTTTGGGCCATGGCATGAATGTGGAGTCGAGCAAACCTCTGGTTGCCAAGGTGGTTTATGGTGCCTTGGGAAAGTCGGGCTTGAAACTCTAAATAAAGATAGTAAATACGTAACTAATTGATAATTAATTAAATAAGAAAGAAATGGGATTATTAAGTGGTAAAACAGCCCTTGTAACAGGTGCTGCTCGCGGCATCGGTAAGGCTGTCGCTATGAAGTTCGCCTCTGAGGGCGCTAACATCGCATTTACAGACCTCGTACTCAACGACGATATGGCTGCCGGTTTGGAAGCTACTCGTAAGGAGATTGAGGCTCTTGGTGTAACCTGTCGTGCTTATGCTGGTAATGCAGCAGATTTCGAGGAGACACAGAAGACAGTTAAGCAGATTCATGAGGACTTCGGTTCTATCGATATTCTGGTTAACAATGCAGGTATCACCAAGGACGGTTTGATGCTCCGTATGAGCGAGGCTCAGTGGGATGCTGTTTTGAATGTAAACTTGAAGTCAGCCTTCAACTTCATTCATGCTTGCTCTCCAATCATGCTTCGTCAGCGTGGTGGTTCTATCATCAACATGGCTTCTGTAGTAGGTGTTCATGGTAATGCAGGTCAGTGCAACTATGCAGCTTCTAAGGCTGGTATGATTGCTTTGGCTAAGTCTATCGCTCAGGAGTTGGGTCCTAAGGGTGTACGTGCTAATGCCGTAGCTCCTGGTTTCATCGAGACAGCAATGACTGCACAGTTGCCTGAGGAAATCCGCAAGGACTGGATGAAGAAGATTCCATTGCGTCGTGGTGGTCAGACTGAGGATATCGCAAATGTTTGCCTCTTCCTCGCTTCCGACTTGTCTAGCTATGTAAGCGGTCAGGTTATTCAGATCGACGGTGGTATGAACATGTAATCTCTCGGCAATCGTTTTATTGATAAAACATGCAGGTAGTTTACGAAGACAACCATATAATCATAGTCTCTAAGAGAAGTGGCGAAATCGTGCAGGGCGACAAGACCGGCGACGAACCTCTCTCGGAGACTGTGAAACAGTACATCAAGGAGAAGTATCACAAGCCGGGAAATGTATTTCTCGGTGTGGTGCATCGCCTTGACCGTCCAGTTTCGGGTTTGGTCGTATTTGCCAAGACTTCTAAGGCATTGAGCCGTCTGAACAATATGTTCCGGGATGGCGAAGTTCACAAAACCTATTGGGCAATCGTGAAGAATATGCCAAAGGAACCTGAGGCTACGCTCACCCATTGGATTGTAAGAAATGAAAAGCAGAATAAGAGTTATGCTTACGACCATGAGGTGAAAAACTCGAAGAAAGCGATATTGAAGTATAAGGTGATAGGTCATACAGACCATTATACACTTCTGGAGGTGAACTTGATGACGGGTCGTCATCATCAGATAAGATGCCAGCTTGCCAAGATGGGATGTCCTATCAAGGGAGATCTGAAATACGGTTCTCCACGTAGCAATGCAGATGGCAGTATTTCTCTCCTCTCACACAGAGTAGAATTTGTTCATCCTGTGTCTAAAGAAACAATAGTAGCAGAGGCTCCGCTGCCGGATGATAATCTTTGGCGGGCTATTGCACCCTAACTCAAAAAATCCATGCTTATGAAGAGGTATGCGAAATGGGCAGGAATCACGGTGTTGACTCCATTGGTGCTCATCTTGTTGTTATCCATTCTGCTTTATCTGCCACCTGTTCAGAATTGGGCGGTAAAGCAAGTGGCTGCTTATGCCTCTGAGTCGACGGGTATGGATATTTCGGTAAAGCAAGTACGCCTCGTCTTCCCTCTGAAACTGGGAGTGGAAGGCGTAAAGGTACTTCAGCCAATCGACTCACTCAAGAATTCCCCAAACTTGGCTTTAAGAAATAAGAGAGATACCGTTGCCGACATCCAGAAGATGGTGGTAGACGTACAGTTGTTGCCTCTTTTCGAAAGTCAAGTCATGGTGGATGAACTCAATTTCACCCAGATGAAGGTGAATACCACTAATTTTATTCACGAAGCAAGAATCAGGGGCAATGTAGGTAATCTGCGCCTGAAGGCTCATGGCATTGACCTCGGTAAGGAGAAGGTCAGGGTGAATCATGCCCTGTTGGCTGATGCCCGACTCTCGGTAGAGTTGAGCGATACGGTGCCGCCGGATACTACGCCTAGTACCAATTTCTGGAAGGTGAATATCGAAAAACTGAAACTGAAGAACACTGATTTTGTATTACACATGCCTGGAGATACTCTTCAGGTGAATGCTTACTTTGGAGATGCGGTGGCGCAGACTACCTATCTCGACCTTTACAAAGGACTTTATCAGGTAGGCCATCTTGACTGGAAGAACGGCAAGGTGAACTATGACCAAAACTATATCCGTCCGGTATCGGACATGGACTTCAACCATATCGCCCTGTCGGCCCTGGCTTTGAAGGCAGACTCTTTCTATTATTGCGATTCAAAGATAGATGTCAAGATTCGTGAAGCCCGGTTTAAGGAGAAAAGCGGTTTGCAGGTAGACCAGCTCTATGGCAGATTCGTAATGGATTCCGTGAAGTTGCAGTTGCCTGATATCTGTCTCCGTACCCCATACTCCCAGTTGCAGGCAACGGTGGATATGGATATGAACGCCTTTGCTGACAGGAATCCTGGCAAGTTGATGGCACAGCTGAAGGGTGCTCTGGGCCGTTCAGACCTGTTCCTCTTTGCAGGCGATGCCTTCCCAAGTGCCATGAAGAAGAAATGGCCATTCTATCCGATGAAGATAGAAGGTTCGTTCAAGGGAAATATGCAGCAGGCATCTTTCTCGGGCTTGAAACTGTCGCTGCCTACAGCCTTCGAACTGAGTGCTGATGGAAAATTGGGTAACCTGACGGATATGAACCGTCTGAAGGCAAATGTAGATCTGAACGCCCGTACCTATCATCTGGATTTCGTTACCGCCATGCTTGACCCTTCTCTGATGCAGGAGATACGTGTGCCTAGCGGTATCGGAATCCGAGGAAACATTCAGGCAGACGGCTCCAGATATGCTACCCGACTCGCCATTACCGAAGGTCGTGGCAGAATGAGGGTAGATGCCAAGATAGATGCGAAGACCCGGAAAGACGGCAGCATCGATATGAACCATCTGGCTTATCAGGCTAAGATTCAGGCGCACAACATCCAGGCAAAGCATTTCCTGCCAAAACAGGATTTGCATTCTTTCACCGGCTCATTGGAGGCGAAGGGTGTGGGAACTGATTTCCTCTCTCCGCGTACCCGATTGCAGGCTAAGGCACAGGTAAACCAGATTCAGTATGGCAAATACAAACTGGATCATGTATTGGCAGTGGCTCACGTTGCTAATGGTAAGGTGCATGCCGATATCGACAGCAAGAACCAGTATCTTACGGGGCTCGTCAGCCTTGATGCGCTTACGAATTCCAAGAAACTGGAGGCTACCCTGGTGGCAGATGTCCGCGATGTGAATCTTTATTCGCTTGAGGTAACGAAGACGCCGATGCGCCTGTCGCTCTGCGGCCACATGGATATCAGGTCAGACCTGAAAGACAGTCACGACATCATGGCCTCGATGAGTGATATTACGGTTCGTACGGCAGAAAAGAATTACCGTCCGGTGGGTGTTGACGCTGATGTCTTTACCCGCAGAGATACCACGCACGCAGTCATCGATTGCGGCGACTTCCATCTCAACATGGATGTACACGGAGGCTATAAGCAGTTGATGAGCCGTTTTGCCGGTTTGCAGAAAGAATTGGCTCATCAGCTCAGGAACCGTCATATTGATCAGGTAAAGATTCGAAGCCAGTTCCCGTTCGGTCATGTTTATCTTACCACCGGAAAGGACAATTTCATTTCCCGTTTCATCGCTTACTGCGGTTATGATTTCAAGACGGTGGATATGAAGATGAATATGTCGCCTGTAACGGGTGTCAATGGTTATCTCAACATCGATTCACTGGTAGCGAGTGGCATGCAGTTGGATACGATCCGTGCCTTGGTGAAGACTGAGGGCGATACCATCCGCTATGCAGCCCGTGTTCAGAACAACAAGCATAATCCTCAGTATGTGTTCCGGGCACAGGTAGAGGGCGAACTGCAGGAGAAGGGTTCCAATATCGATGCCCGCATCTATGATGCCAAAAACAGATTGGGTGTAGATGTGGGTCTGGAGGCGCTGTTGCTGGAAAACGGCGTGAAGATTTCACTCATTGATACCCATCCTATCCTGGGTTACAAGAAGTTTACTGCCAACGATGACAACTATCTGATGTTGGGCAATGACGACCGTGTTTCTGCCAATCTGATTCTGAAGGCAGCCAACGGCATGGGTATCCGCATATACAGCAATGATGAAAATGAAGAAGCGCTGCAGGATCTTACGGTGAGCATGAGCCAGTTTAATCTGGATAAAGTGCTCAGCGTGATTCCTTATATGCCTGATATCTCGGGTATTCTTGACGGCGACTTCCATATTATCCAGACCAAGGATGAACTCTCGGTTTCTTCTAATCTGAACATCGACAATATGGTTTACGAAAAGTGTCCGATGGGAGATGTCGGTACTGAATTCGTTTACATGCCAAAGAGCGATGGGTCTCATTATGTAGATGGCTTCCTCAGCTATGAGGGCGAAGAAGTGGCTACCGTGAAGGGTACTTACAAGTCGGAAGGTAACGGTTATCTCGATGCCGAAGTGGGTATGGAGAAGTTGCCTCTGCATTTTGTTAACGGTTTTGTTCCTGACCAGATTATGGGTCTGAAGGGATATGGCGAAGGTAAGTTGAGCTTGAAGGGTGCCTTGAGCCAGTTGGATGTAGAGGGCGAAGTATATCTGGATTCGGCTTATCTCGTCAGTGTGCCGTATGGTATCACGATGCGTTTTGCCAACGATCCGGTCCGTATCATCGGCAGCAAGTTGCTCTTCGAAAACTTCATGATGTATGCCAACAATGAGAGTCCGCTCAATATCCAGGGCAGTCTCGACTTTACGAATATAGAGAAGATGATGCTCGATATCCGGATGCGAGCACAGAACTTTCTGCTGATTGATGCCAAGGAGAATGCCCGTTCCGAGGCTTTCGGCAAGGCGTATGTCAACTTCTATGGTGCGATGCGCGGACCGGTAAGCAATCTGAAGATGCAGGGTAAACTGGATGTCCTCGGCAATACGGATATGACGTATGTGCTGAAAGAATCGGAACTGACTACTGATACGCAGCTCGATGAGCTGGTGAAGTTTACGAATTTCAAGAGTGGCAAGCCTGTCGTTGTCGAGCGTCCGGCACTGGAAGGATTGAACATGATGTTGGGCATGTCGATAGACGAGTCGGCTCATATCCTCTGTGCATTGAATGCCGACCAGACCAACTACATCGACCTGATGGGCGGTGGTAATCTGACGATGACTTACAATTCGGTCGACGGCATCGGCATCACGGGCAAGTACACCCTGAACAATGGTAAGATGAAATATTCGTTGCCTATCATTCCGCTGAAGACGTTTGATATCCAGGACGGCAGCTACATCGAGTTTAACGGCGATCCGTTCAACCCGACCTTGAACATCACGGCAACAGAGAATGTCAGGACGACGGTGAACGAGGGACAGGGAACAGGTCGCTCGGTAGATTTCATTTGTGGTGTAAAACTCTCACAGACATTGAATAAGCCAGGTATCCAGTTTATCGTTTCCTCTCCAAACGATGCCACCTTGCAGGATGAACTGAACACGATGAGTATCGAAGAGCGGGGAAAGATAGCCATTACGATGCTGGCTTCGGGCATGTATCTTGCCAACGGAAATACCAATTCGTTCTCCATGAACAGTGCCTTGACCTCATTCCTCAACTCAGAGATCAATAATATTGCAGGTTCAGCGATGCGTTCTGTGGGTGTGGATGTCGGTATGTCGGTAGATAACTCTACCAATGCAGCAGGTGCCATGCACACCGATTACAACTTTAAGTTTGCCAAGCGGTTCTTCAACAACCGTTTGAGTTTCAGTGTGGGCGGCAAGGTTTCTACTGGTGCAGAAGTGGAGAATGCAGCCAACAATGATGATGCATTCTTCAACAATATCGAATTGCAGTACCGTCTCAACGAAGGTGCGAGCCAGTATATCCGTGCATTCTACAACAACAATACCTACGATTGGCTCGAAGGTTTGATTGGTGAGTATGGATTCGGTTTCAAATGGCAGAGAAAGTTGCAGCACTTCAAAGACATCTTCCGTTTGAAGAACGATAAGCAGCAGATACCTTCAGCCCCAATGATGAAGAATGCTGCGGAGAAGAAGAGTACGAATGAAAAGAAGGATACGATGGAGAAAGCCAGAACAAAGGCCTTTGACCCATTGAAACTTAACGAAAAGTAATGATCGATATGAAACAGCAGAACAGGTTATACCTTATTATATATATGGCAGCATTGCTGATGTTGTCGGGGCAGCTCATTACGGGTTGCTCTTCAACCAGTGCGCTGAAAGACGATGAGCAGCTGTTTACGGGACTGGTACCTATCGAGTATAAGAACTACGAGAAGGGAGCCTATGCCGATTCTACCATCGCTGAGATGGAGTATGCCTTGGCTTCGGCTCCGAACGGTGCCTTGTTTGGCAGCAGCTATTACCGCACACCGTTCCCTGTGCGCCTGTGGATATGGAATGCTTTCTCTCAGTCGGATGGAGCTATGGCTAAGTGGATAACCAAGGTGTTCGGTTCCAAACCTAAGCTGATGGCGAATGTGAATCCGCAGCTCCGTGCACAGGTGGCTGAGCATCAGCTCGATAAATATGGCTATTTTAACGGTAAGGTGACTTATGATGTGCTGACACAGAGCAATCCGAAGAAGGCAAAGGTTGCCTATCATGTAGACTTCGGTCATCTCTGGACGCTCGATTCGATGGCTTATCTCAACTTCCCAGCCAAGAGCAAGCAGCTCATAGATGCTTCCATGGCCAAGGCACTCATCCGGAAGGGGAGTCCTTTCAATGTCTCCAATATGGAATCGGAACGCCAGCGCATCACCCGTCTGTTCCGCAATAGGGGCTATTATTTCTATCAGAACAGTTATGCATCTTATCTTGCCGATACCGTGAATGTGCCCGGCAAGGTACAGTTGCGGCTGATGATGGCAGACAGTGTGGACGATAGGGCTACCCGCCAATGGTATATCGGAAAGATTAATGTTAATTTCAGAAAGCAGTATATGGAGGAGTTGAAGGATTCCTTTGTGCGCCGTTTTCTGAGTTTCCATTATAACGGTAGAAAGATGCCGATACGTCCGGGCATCGTTTTGCAGAGTCTGCGCCTGCGTCCCCGTGAGCTGTATCGGGTACGTACCGAGGAGCGTGCCAAGACCGGACTTCAGGGAATGGGACTCTTCAGCTATTCCAGCATCCAGTTTACTCCCCGTTCGGTGCAGACCGTTGACAGCTTGGGCAATGTAGTATACCGTGATACCTTGGATGCCAATATCGATCTGGTATTCGATAAGCCATACGATTTCTATGTCGAGGCAAATGCCCGTGGCAAAACCACCGGTAGAGTAGGTCCGGAGCTGGTTGTGGGCCTTACCAAGCGCAATGCTTTTCATGGAGGCGAGAAACTTTCTGTCAACTTGCATGGTTCGCATGAGTGGCAAACCATCAGTCAGGCTGGCGGAGGTTCTACCCGTATCAATTCCTATGAATACGGATCGGATGTATCAGTAGAGTTCCCTCGCATCATCACGCCTTGGAATATGTTCCGGACGATGGAGCAGAATGAGCGCAGATACCGTGCCGGACACATGCCTACCAGATATCGGGGTGTGCCAACCACTAACATCAAGGCTTCGATGAATGTGCTGAACAGAGCCAGCTACTTCCGGCGTCATGTGGCATCGGGCGAGTTAACCTATGCGTGGTCAACCTCTTATCAGCATCAGCATTCTTTCAGCCCGCTCATTCTCTCTTATGAGTTTATGAACAGCCGCACGGCAGCTTTCGACAGCATCCTTGCCCTGCATCCTTATCTTCAGATATCGATGCGCGACCAGTTTGTGCCGAAGATGAGTTACACCTATACTTATCGCAGTCCGCGCCGTTACCGCCATCCTATCACCTGGTCAACCACCATCAGCGAGGCAGCCAATATCCTGTCGCTCGGCTATATGGCAGCTGGAAAGGGATGGAATGAGAAAGACAAGAAGATGTTCAAGAATCCGTTTGCTCAGTTCCTGAAACTGGAGACCGATTTCGTGAAGTACTGGCGCATCACCCAGGATGGTACGCTGGTGGGACATGTCAATGCCGGCATCATCTGGAGTTACGGCAATGCCGAGAATGCTCCTTATTATGAGCAGTTCTATATCGGTGGTGCCAACAGTGTGCGTGCCTTTAATGTGCGGAGTATCGGACCGGGCAGGTATCAGCCTACCAACAGCAAGTATTCGTATATCGACCAGACGGGCGACATCAAGTATCTGATGAACCTGGAATACCGTCAGAAGGTTTGGGGCGATCTTTATGGAGCCCTTTTCCTGGATGCAGGTAATGTGTGGACCTTGCGCAACCATGAGTATAGTCCGCTCGGCAAGTTTGATGTAGACAAATTCTTCCGGCAGCTGGCGGTAGGCACCGGTGTCGGTGTGCGTTATGATATGGGTATGTTTGTGATACGTGTCGACTGGGGTATCGGTCTGCATGTTCCTTACGATACCGGCAAGAATGGCATCTATAACATCCGTCGGTTCAAGGATGCCCAGAGTCTGCATTTCGCTGTGGGTTATCCTTTCTAGGTTTTGCCTGGGAGATGTGTCCGGAAATAAGTCTGATATGTGTTACAGATAGTGCAGAATAGGACAAAAATTGATATTAATCAAAAAAAAGTAGGAAAACGTGCGGTTAACTGCATTTTTTTTGTTACTTTTGCATCGTTATTTTTTAAATAACTATCAACTATTAATAAATAAAAGTATAGACAAAAATGAAACCTACGTTATTGCTTTTGGCTGCCGGAATGGGTAGCCGTTATGGTGGTTTGAAACAGCTTGATGGTCTGGGTCCTAATGGTGAGACTATCATGGACTACAGCATCTATGATGCTATTCAGGCTGGTTTCGGAAAGATCGTATTCGTTATCCGCAAGGACTTCGAAGATCAGTTCCGTGAGAAGATTCTTTCAAAGTATGAGGGCCATATTCCTGCAGAGCTTTGCTTCCAGGCATTGGATGATCTCCCAGAGGGATTCTCTGTACCAGAAGGTCGTGAGAAACCATGGGGTACAAACCATGCAGTTCTGATGGCAAAGGATATCATCAAGGAGCCTTTCTGCGTAATCAACTGCGATGACTTCTACAACCGCGATTGCTTCATGGTAATCGGCAAGTTCCTCTCTGAACTTCCAGAGGGCAGCAAGAACCGTTATGCCATGGTTGGTTTCCGTGTGGGTAACACCTTGAGTGAGAATGGTACCGTAGCTCGCGGCATCTGCTCTAAGGATGCTGAGGAGAACCTGACTACCTGTGTAGAGCGTACCGAGATCATGCGTATCGACGGTAAGGTATCTTACAAGGACGAGCAGGGCGAGTGGGTTGCTGTAGGCGACAATACTCCTGTTTCCATGAACGTTTGGGGCTTCACACCTGATTACTTCCAGCATAGTGAGGAGTACTTCAAGGAGTTCTTGAGTGATCCTAAGAATATGGAAAACAAGAAGGCTGAGTTCTTCATCCCATTGATGGTCAACAAGCTCATCAATGAGGGTACAGCTACTGTTAAGGTGCTCGATACTACCAGCAAGTGGTTCGGTGTAACTTATGCAGCCGACCGCCAGAGTGTTGTTGACAAGATCCAGAGTCTTATCGACGAGGGTGTTTATCCAAACAAGCTCTTCTAATTTAATGAGATGGATATAAACATTAATATATTGACAGATCAGGAAGCCGCTATTCTCCGAGAGACGATAGCGGCTTCTCATCATATTGTCGTCTGTGCACATAAGTCGCCAGACGGTGATGCCATCGGCTCTTCTCTGGGATGGGCTGGTTATCTTCGCTCTTTGGGCAAGAAAGTTGACATTTGTGTGCCGGATATGGTACCGGATTCTCTTTCCTGGTTGCCTGGAGCAGCTGATATCCTGCGGTATGACAAGCAGCCTGAGCAGGTACAACGGGCTTTCGATGAAGCCGACCTGGTATGCTGTGTTGACTTTAGCAGTGAGGGACGTCTTGATGAGATGGATCATGTATTGTTGGGTTGCAAGACTCAGCGTGTCATCATCGACCACCACCTGGCTCCTAATCTTGAGGCTAAGCTGCTGGTTTCGCAGCCACATGCCAGCAGTGCCAGCGACCTGGTATTCCGTGTAGTCTGGCAGTTGGGCGGCTTCCCACAGATGGATCAAACTTGGGCTACCTGCGTATATTGCGGCATGATGACCGATACGGGTGGTTTCACTTACAATTCTACCCAGCCTTATATCTATTACATCATCTGTCTGCTGCTTACCAAGAACATCGACAAGGATAAGATTTATCGCAATGTCTTCAATAATGCCCGCATTCCGGCAGTCCGGTTCCGTGGCTATCTGATGAATGAAAAGCTGCAGGTCGTAGAGGGACTTCATGCCAGTTTCTATACGGTGACCCGTAAAGAGTTGAAGAAGTATGACTTTATCAAGGGCGACCTGGAAGGATTGGTGAACGTGCCTCTTACCATCAAGGGTCACAAACTCTCCATTTCTCTTCGCGAAGATACGGATATCGACAATCGCATATTGGTAAGTCTCCGTTCTGTAGACGATTTCCCATGCAATAAGATGGCAGCCGAGTTCTTCAATGGTGGCGGTCATCGCAATGCTTCCGGAGGCAAATTGCTGTGTAGCATGCAGGAGGCAGAACAGATAGCACTGAAAGCAATCCTGGCATACGCCGATATGCTGAAGTAGCCGTTTTTTCCCTTAGAAATGACGAAAAAGACAGAAAACAACCCCGTTTTGAGGCAATAGGATGATAATAAGTGATAAATAATAATAAAATCAACCTATTCCTCTCGGTGTTGTCTTATCTTTTTTGTACCTTTGCCCAATAAATCAGATTTTAAAAAGAAGAATGAAGAAATTTTTGTTTGCAATGATTGCTTTCGCGGCTGTTTTATCGTTTGCCGCATGCAATGATAGTGAGACTTATAAGGACATGCGCGACAGAGAGCTCGATTCTATCAGCTCCTTCTTGCGTAAGGAAAATATTAAGGTCATCTCTGAGGATGAGTTCAACAGACGTTGGAATAATAATCAAAGGCTGACGGATACAGCAAAGAACAACAACGAATGGGTACTTTTCAACAGTAACGGTATCTACATGCAGGTGATTGACCAGGGATGTGGCGACTATATCAAGAAAGGCACATCGGTAGATGTACTGGTCCGCTTTGATGAGTACAACCTTTCGTATGCTGCTGAAATGAGCGATAATTGTCTCACGCTTTCAAACAAAGTTCCTGCTTATTCCTATTATATAGATAAGATGAGAGTTGAAAATACTTCCGGTACTTTCACCGGTTCTTTTGTCGATCCTTCAACCAGTCTGATGGCCAATACATATAATTCATCCAGTTATGGCAGTGTCAGTGCTACCGTGCCTAGCGGTTGGCTTATTCCGTTCACCTGGATTAAGATTGGCAGACCAAAGACTGATGATGACCGCATCGCTCATGTCCGCCTGCTCGTGCCTCACTCTTATGGTACCACATCGGCATCGGGCAGTGTGCAGGCATGTGTTTACGACATGACCCTGCAGAAAGGAAGATAAACATAAATTCAGAAAGATATATTTATGACACTGATTAAGTCAATTTCTGGTATCCGCGGTACTATCGGCGGTCCAGCGGGCGATACTTTGAATCCGCTCGATATCGTAAAGTTCACTTCAGCATACGCTACCTTCATTCGCCGTAGCAGTGCTTCGAAGAGTAATACCATCGTTGTAGGCCGTGATGCTCGCATCTCTGGCGAGATGGTAAAGAATGTGGTTTGTGGAACCCTCATGGGTATGGGCTACGATGTGTTGAACATCGGTCTGGCTACTACTCCTACCACCGAACTTGCTGTTACCATGAGTGGTGCAGCCGGCGGTATCATCATCACAGCTTCTCACAATCCACGCCAGTGGAATGCCCTCAAACTCCTCAACGAGAAGGGTGAGTTCCTCACAGCAGCTAACGGTAACGAGGTGCTGGACATCGCTGAGAAGGAAGACTTCGACTATGCGGATGTAGATCATCTCGGAAAATATACAGAAGACAATACATTCAACAAGCGCCATATCGACTCCGTACTTGCTTTGAAGCTCGTAGATGTCGAAGCTATTAAAAATGCCCATTTCAAGGTTTGTGTAGATTCCATCAACTCTGTTGGTGGCGTTATTCTTCCTGAGTTGCTCGATGCACTCGGTGTAGCATATACTTTCCTCAATGGTGAGCCAACAGGCGACTTTGCTCATAATCCTGAGCCATTGGAGAAGAACCTCGGTGGTATCATGGATGAGTTGAAGAAGGGTGGCTACGATATGGGTATCGTTGTAGACCCTGATGTTGACCGTCTGGCTTTCATCTGCGAAGACGGCAAGATGTTTGGCGAGGAGTATACCCTGGTCAGTGTAGCTGATTATGTATTGAGCAAGACTCCGGGTAATACCGTCAGCAACCTTTCATCTACCCGTGCCCTCCGTGATGTTACCGAGAAGCATGGTGGCAAGTACACTGCAGCTGCTGTAGGCGAGGTGAATGTAACTACCAAGATGAAGGATGTTCACGCTGTTATCGGTGGTGAAGGCAATGGTGGAGTTATCTATCCAGAGAGCCATTACGGTCGTGATGCCCTCGTTGGTATCGCCCTCTTCCTGAGCAGTCTGGCTCACAAGGGCTGCAAGGTGAGCGAGCTCCGTGCCAGCTTCCCTAACTATTTCATCGCCAAGAACCGCATCGACCTGACTCCATCTACCGATGTAGATGCTATCCTCGTGAAGGTTAAGGAGATGTATGGTAAGGAGAAGGATGTCACCGTAACAGATATCGATGGCGTCAAGCTCGATTTCCCTGACAAGTGGGTTCACCTCCGCAAGAGTAATACCGAGCCTATCATCCGCGTATATAGCGAGGCCTCTACCATGGAGCAGGCTGATGAACTGGGCAAGAAGCTCATGCAGGTGGTTTACGATATGCAGTAAGATACTGAATATGAGATCATATAAAAAGAGATGAAGCAACGTAGATTTTGCTTCATCTCTTTTTTTTGTACGCCGATTTCCATCTGCAAAACTTCAGTAATTTGAAGAAAGATAGAGAAAGATTTGGCTTTCTCAGATAAAAATCGTATTTTTGTTGCGAAATTGCAGACAATGAGGCCTCTGAGCCTTTGTTGCAGTAATGAAAAACTTGAACCGTTCCTTATAGGGAGCATAAATGAAATTACAGAATAATGGAATCTATTATAAAGTATTATCAGGTAGCCCATGTCGGGTTCAGCCTTTCTTATCCTGATTCCTCTCAGGAGATGATGGCTGTATTACTGGAGGCTTATCAGGCGTTTGAATGCGATGAACAGGTCGCATCTGCTGCCCGCACCTCATTCACGCTTACCTTGTCAGAAAGCGGGGACGAACTGAGGAAACCTGCCGGTTTCAAGGAGGAATGCAGACAGGATGAGGAGGGACAGCTCATTATCAGCGGTAGTCTGGGAGAGAAGCAGAAGGCGTTCCTGATGGCAATGACTGATATGAAATCGATACTGGTTACAGGTCATGATTATCAGCATTCCAGTCTTCTGGTTCCTGCTGGCACCTTCGGCCAGAAGTCGGCTTTCGGATCCCTCAAGGCAACCGTTGACACCTCGCTGATGCTGCTCTATGCCATGCGTTCGGCTGCCGGAGATACACTTCTGTTTCATTCTTCTACCATAGTAAAGGATGGAAAGGCTTATCTCTTCCTGGGCAAGAGCGGAACGGGCAAGAGTACGCATTCCGGACTGTGGCTCAAACATATCGAGGGCACCCGACTGCTCAATGATGATAACCCGGTGGTATATATATCGCACGAAGGAACGCCCATGGTGAGTGGCTCGCCTTGGAGCGGAAAGACACCTTGCTATAAGAACGAGGAATATCCGATAGGGGCAATTGTCCAATTGCGCCAGGCACCAGAGAATAAAATCAGAAAACAGACCGTCATAGAGTCTTATGTGTCTATCAAGACTTCTGTCTCCGGCAAGGCATGGGAGAAGGAAATTGCAGATGGCCAGCATCAAACGATAGAGAAGCTGATCGGGGCTACCCGGCTTTATCAGCTCGACTGTCTGCCTGATGCCGGTGCAGCCCTCCTTTGCAGTCAGACCATCAGTCTGTAAAACCAACCGTCGGGTAAAAACCAATCGTACAATAGAAAGATGAATATATCCGATTCAAAATATAAGGCAATAGCCGCGCTCGAGCAATTTATCCGTGAAGGTCGTCCTGTCAAGTTTCCGGTCAAAGGAACCAGCATGCTTCCCTTTATCGTAGGTGATAGAGATTGCGTAGAATTCTATCCGGTAGAAGGCGAGTTGAAGGTGGGCGATATTGTGATGGCGAGGGTAGAAGAAGGCTATCCGGTGGTGCATCGCATCATCGGGATAGAGCCTGTTGCAGGAGATGCATCCCCCGCATCTTTTTCTGCAGATGATTGCCGTATCGTGCTGACGGGCGATGGAAATCTCGGTTTTAAGGAGCATTGCCTGCGCAAGGATGTCATTGCGAAGGCGCATGCTGTCATCTGTCCCGACGGCAGCCGCAAGAGTCTCATCTCGCAGAATGCGCTCAGAAACTGGCACAGATGGCAGAGGTTGAGGCCTGTGCGTAGGGTCTTGCTTAAAATAATCAAGCTCTATATCCGTTTATCATATAAAAACTAAAAAACAAGATACAATGAAGATCAAGAAAGATTTCAAGCTCCGCGAAATTTGCGGTGAGTATGTGGTAACAGCCGAAGGTATGCAGGCAGTAGACTTTACCAAGTTGATCAGTCTCAACGAAACTGCCGCCTTTCTCTGGAAGACGGCTGAGAAACAGGGCGATTTTACGGTAGCTTCGTTGGCTCAGGCTCTGTGCGATGAGTATGATGTAGTCATGGCTCAGGCAGAAAAAGACTGCGAGGCGATTATTGCCCAGTGGCAGAAAGAGGGACTGGTATGAGGAAGTATGCACTATGGTTTTTCCGCCAGATGTCTGCAGTCCGTGGACGTTTGCTGTTGCGCATCATCGCCGGTCTTCTGCAGGTAGCATTAGGTTTGTGGCTCGTCTGGCTGTGTCGCCGGTTCATCGATGTGGTGATCTGGCGTGGCAATGTGCTGCGCGAAACCATCGTGCTTTTTTCAGTCATCGCCCTGCTGATAGCCCTTCGCCAGCTGGTATTCTATCTTTCCGGCATCACCGAGGTTATCCTCCAGAATGATATGCGTAGCCGCCTCTTCCGGTTTGTGCTGGGCAGGAAACTCTATGCCGTTAAGCATCAGGCTGAGGCTGGTTCCGGAAAGCCTGCTTCTGATATGCTTTCCGGCGACATCAGCCAGCGTTTGGAGCGCGATCTCTCATCAGCCTCTTCGGTAGTTACGGATATTCTGCCCACAATCGTAGTCACCCTGGTGCAGCTCTTCGGTGCCTTCTTCCTGATGCGTTCTATCGATTCCATTCTGGCATGGAGCCTTCTGGTACTGACACCGGTGGTTGCAGTCTGTGCCAAGTATCTCGGCAGCCGACTCAAGAAGATGACGCTGGCGATACGCGAGGAGGAGAGCAGCATACAGATGATGATTCAGGAGACGGTAGAACATGAACTCACCATCAAGACCTTGCAGGCAGAGAGCACGGTTTCCGGTAGGGTAGGCAGCATGCAGCAGCGTTTGCATCATCTGGTCCGCCGTAGAATCCGTTTTACGTTGATATCCCGCCTGCTCCTTGCCTTCACCTTCAGTTACGGCTATTTCGGAGCCTTTGTCTATGGTGCCATCCAACTCAAGAACGGGTTGATAACCTTTGGTGTGATGACAGCCTTTCTGCAGTTGGTGGGTCAGATACAGAGTCCTATCATGTCGCTCTTGGGCATGATTCCCCAGCTGATTCATGCATCAGCGAGTGTAGACCGGTTGGTAGAGATAGAAAATACCGAGCAGGAGGAATCTCTGTCGCAGGCAGATGCTTCTATACCTTTGCAGCGTGCTTGCGGCATCCGTCTTCAGGATGTGAGTTATTCATATCCCGATGAGCGAAAGAAAGTTGTTGTCAGTCATTTCTCTTATGATTTCCGTCCCGCCACATCTGTGGCGATAGTAGGAGAAACCGGTTGTGGCAAGACCACCATCCTGCGTCTCTTGTCGAGTATCATCCAGCCCGATAGCGGAAGGATAGTATTGTATGATGCCCTGGGCAAAGAGACAGAAGGAACCGACATGCGTTCGCATATCGTGTATATAGAGCAGGGTAATACGCTGATGAGCGGAACCATTCGCGATAATCTTCTTCTTGCCAATCCCGTGGCTACCGATGAGCAGCTTACCGAAGCCCTTCATGTAGCCTGTGCCGATTTCGTTTTCAGTTTGCCGGCAGGTATGGATACGAAGATAGGAGAGCATGCCACCCGTTTGAGTGGCGGTCAGGCACAGCGTATTGCCATAGCCCGCAGTCTTTTGCGCGAAGGTAACATTCTGTTGCTTGATGAAATCAGCTCATCGCTGGATGCCGAAACCGAGAAGCTTCTTTTCGACCGCCTCTTTACTTCGTATGCCGATAAGACTATTATCTGTGTTACGCATAGGAAGGAGGTGGCAGACAGATGCCAGGAGCAGATACGGCTGTGATGAAATGACCTAACCTCTTTATGCTCTGGGGATAGGTTATCCCCAGCCCTCAGGTAGTATCTGGTAATGTGTAGTGAGAATATCGTGAGGGATAACCCCAAATCGTGATGGATGATAGATGATTACATAAAACTTATTCACGAATACGGCTGCATCGGGTTATAAATATGGCTGCGTGGGGTTACAAATATGGCTGCGTAGGGTTACGAATATGACTGCATCGGGTTACGAATATGACTGCGTAAGGTTACAAATATGACTGCGTAGGCTAACGGAGACGTATCTGTAAGCTTATCGAGACGTCTGCATCAGCCAACAGAGACGTCTGAACTCGCTGACTGAACTACTTGAGTTTCTTGACTGAACCACTTGAGTTAACTGACTTAACCACTTGGGTATTCTTCTTCATGTGCTTGAATGTAACCATAAAACTTTTCAACCATACAGGTCGAAATTGTTTCAGCGGGCGAGAGCCCCCTCAAACTTTTACTTTTATTTATGAATCGTCAGCCCGACGCAGTGAAGCGGAGTGCTGTTTTTATAGCATTATAAATACTTTCCCGGAATCTGCTGCAAGGCAAAATCCCTGGAAAGTATAAGCCCCCAGCCTGCTTGCGAAAGTAGGCAGGGGAATTTCTTATCTGTTACCTCTAAGATAATATCTTATTTCAATTTTTCTATCTGTTCTTGGGTAAGACCGGAATACTTCATAATCAGATTGAGGTCAACGCCATCAGCAAGCATATTTCTGGCAATATCAAGGCTTCGCTGGTTCATACCTTTTTCCATACCTTCCGCAAGACCTTCTTGCTTACCTTTCGCCATACCTAATTCCATTCCCTCCTTCATACCCTTTTCCATACCTTCAGCTATACCTTCACGCTTAGCTGTGTCTACGGAATTCTTGATGTCGCGATATGCCATCTTGCTGGTCTCGTACTCCCTCATTTCCTGAGGAGTAAACTTGGCTATCTCGGCTTCCTCGAAGAGGCGGTCGAAGCCGAAATCGGTCAGCAAGCTGATGTATCTTTCTTCTACCTGTTTCATACGCTTTATGTTTTTATTTGTACTGCAAAGATAATGCTAACGAGCGCAGAATATCAAGCTTGCTTGAATATTTTGCCGAGTGCAGTTTATCATCTGCTAAGATACGCTGAATATTTGTAACTTCCAAATTTTTAGGCTGTTTTTTGCTTTGAAGATTATACAGTACTACATGCGAACGGTCGGTTTAAAAGAAAAAATAACGAATATCTGTTAATAAAAGTTTAAGCGTGCCCTGTCTTGGAAAAATTATAGTATATTTGTAGCCGAAAAGACGGGTCGGCGTGACTCGTAGTGATCCATGAAATGACAGAATAAAACAGAAACTCAAAATTAGTAATTATTTAACGAGAAAAACAAGATGAAAAGAACCATTTTAACAGCAGTGTCGCTGCTAATCTTATTCGTATTGCCACCTCATCTTTCTGCCGGGCCACAATCCTGGCAACAGGCGCAGAAAATAGCGGAAAGAATTGGCTGCTGGGCAAAGAATTCGGTGGCGCCTATGACGCCGGGCAACGTATTCCTGAAAATGGGGGATACGGAAACGGTGGTGCCGCTAAAACTGACCAACTGGGGCGATACCGAGGTGACCCACATCAGCTATACCTTTTATTATACAGATAAGCAGGTGAGCGAGGGACCTTTCGTGTTAAACTTCGACCAGCCGCTCAAGGATGGAGAAACGCGAGAGGTAAAAATTCCTATCAAACCTGGACCGAAACTGGGAAAGGAAGAGGTGCTCTTCAATATCACACAGGTGAACGGACAGTATAACGAGGCTTCGGCGGGATATGCCTATCTTACCTGCTGCACGGTCAACAAAATGCCGCACAAGCGGGTGCTGGTAGAAGATTATGCGGGAATGTGGTGCTGGCACTGTCCTATCGGACTGGTGGCTACCGACGCCATAGCACGTATGTATCCCGATGATGTAGTGGCTGTTTCTGTTCACAAAACTGATGATATCAGCAAGGTAGTATCCCGTTGGGTATATGAAGGATTGATAGACCGCTATGCCGTAACAGTTCCTGCTGTATGGGTGGCACGTGATAACAAGGCTGCCGGTTTTGACATTACCGATGCTTTCAAGATAGAAAAGAGCAAGGTAACTTATATGAACATGGAGGTGGATGCAGAATGGGATGAGACCGGTAATAACATACGTGTGAAAACCCAGGTGGAACCATGCATGTTGCCTGATGAGGGAGAAACGTTTGCCATAGGCTATGTGATGACTGCCAGCGGACTGAGCGACGACAAATGGCGACAGGAGGCGAATTATGCCGAGTATTCCAGCGACAGTTATAAGGATGCACCCGAAGAGATGAAGTTCTATGCCGATGCTGCCAACTATGTAGAGGGGTGGTCGCAGGTTAAGGGCATGGTATACAACCATGTAGCAATAGATTCGCAGGGTATGGACAACGGACTGGAGGACTCGAAGATGACCGACTTCCGGGCAGACGAGGTGAAGACGCACTCCACCACTTTTGAGGGTGTAAACAAATACAGCGTGATCCGCGACCGCAGCAAGATAGAGATAGCAGCGGTGCTCTTCAATACCAAGACCGGAAAGATAGAAAATGCTGCCCGCTGCAGTGTGCGCAATCATGGCACTACCGGCATCCGTCCTAACCTGGTTCAGGAACAGAAGAAACCGGAGGGCATCTACGACATGCAGGGACGCAAGGTGAACGGCAAGCTGAAGCCGGGCATCTATATCGTGAACGGCAAGAAAACGGTAATCAGATAATTCTTTTTGACCTAAGATATGATGGATAAGAAATTTTACGCCATAGCCGTATCGGCGATATGTGCTATGAATGTCTATGCCGGACCGGTAGACGTGAACAAGGCGCAGACAATGGCAAGAAAGTTTATCGGAAATCCTGTAAGTGTGGGACCGTCGGTGGTGCAAAGCCGCGGGTCCCGTACTTCAGAACCATCGCTCCACCTCTTCAATAATCAGGATGGCGAAGGCTTTGTCATCGTGGCGGGTGATGACCGGGTAGGCGGGGTTCTGGGATATAGCGACAGGGGAAGGCTGGATGCTGAAAACATGTCGGCTCCGATGAAAAAACTCCTGGAGCGATATGCACGGGCGGTGGAACTGGTGAAGGTAGACAGCATCAGCGTGACGCCGGTCTATGCCAAACCGCCGAAGGCATCGGTGAAACCGCTCGTCAGTGCGGAATGGAGCCAGGATTATCCTTATAACTATTATACCCCGCGCAGCAGCACCAGCGGCAAGCCAACCTATACGGGCTGTACCATCACGGCGATGGCACAGGTGCTCTCTGCCCACCGCTGGCCTAAGATGAGACCCGAGGGGGTGATCCGGGGCGAGGGTGCCATGGCATACGATTATTATGACTGGGACAACATGCTTGATTCCTACAGCGGTGGAGGATACAGTGAGGCTCAGGCACAGGCAGTAGGCGTGCTGATGCGCGACCTGGGAAAACTGGCTCATGCTACCTACGGTGTGAACGGAACCCTCTGTGATGAAGCAAAGTTATGGAATACCCTAGAGCACTATTACAACTGCAATGTGCGCCAGCTGGAGAAGGATAGGCTGCCGGGCGGCGAGTTTCTGCAGGCTATCTACCAGGAACTGTCTCTCGGCTGTCCGGTCTTCATGACGGGCGGCGACCATGCCTTTTTATATGATGGCTACGATGAGAACGGACTGGTGCATGTAAACTGGGGATGGGCTGGTCTGGACAATGGCTATTTCGATATCAATACGGCAGCGACGGCGGGCGGAGGTTACGGCAGCGACGGCTGTTACTACGAAAATCAGATAGCGCTCTTCGTGCATCCGAACGACGGAATGATAGAACCGCTGCAGCCTAAACCGGTGGTGCTGTCGGTGAACAATGACCAGGGACTGCAGTTTCAGGCGAGTGAAGGAATGACGGTGAAGTCGGTTATTCCGGCGCAGATCAAAGGTGTGGGAGCCCGCAATCTGGCTCAGGATGCCGGAGGCGCCTATACCGGACAGATAGGCATCGGACTCTTTACGCAGGACGGAAAGTGTATGCATGTCTTCGGGAAGTCGGATGTCTTGACTTGGGCTACCTATTATACCAGCTACAATTTCGAATATGACTGGTGGAAGATGGACCTGAATGAGATAGACGGTCTGGCAGACGGCACCTACACTCTGCGACCTTTGGGCCGCCGACTCCTGGATGCTGACAAGGGCGTTTGGGAAGACTGGAGGCAGATGGTGAATGGCAATTCCGTGCCGATGATTGTAAACCGTGGCGAGGTTACGCTGGTACAGGCAGACAACAAGCCTCACCTGTTGCTTGCGGGAAAACCAGAGGTGCTGGAGCCAGCCTATCAGTACAGCAGCCAGTTGGCAGGCATTCTGCTGAATGTATCTAACCTGAGCCGCTATCAGGCTCGCGGCGAGTTACAGGTGGAACTGGAGGGCACGGGAAATCTGGCGGGTGAAACCTATCAGGTACCGAATGCCTATCTCATCCACATGGTGGCGCAGCGCATGGATACTACCCAGTGGCTCGTGAGGTTCATGACATCCTATTCGGGCCCTACCGGCTCTCATGAGCTCAAGGCAGGCAAGTATCGCATGAAGCTCCGCTTCAACCACAATATCGAGACGAAGAATCCTGGCGTCTACGAGATTCCGGTGCCGGAAGATTTCCTGCTCGAGGTATATCCTAACAACTACGAAGGCAGGGTGACCGTTACATCGGTGAAACTCCTGGATGAAGCGGGCAGTTATGTGCCTTCCCATTACTTCGACCTGGATCAGAAGCCGCAGCTGGTGCTGGGTATGTCGGGCTATATGAAGTATCTGACGCAGGGCAGTCTGCAGACCCGCATGCGCTACCGTCTGGTCAATGTGGCTACGGGCGAGACTGCGTATACGAGCAGCATCAGCAGAGTGAGCATTCCGCGCAACAATGATACGGATCTTACGGGTTCTACCCGCCATACCGTGAATCTTTCTGAGTTGGCAGAGGGCACCTACGAGATACATGTAGATATAGAGCGTGACGGCATGTGGCTGGACCGCTGGAATGCCAATACGTTGCACCGCCGCATAACGCTCTACCGCAAGGCGCCTACTACAGGCATCACGAAGCCGGCTCTATTGCAGGGCACGGGCAGTGCAGCCGCCTCTTCATCTTCTGATGCAGTATACGGGTTGGATGGCCGCAAACTTACCAAAGTTACCCAGCCGGGCATCTATATCCGGAATGGAAAGAAGGTGGTAATGCGCAAATAATAATTGACAGAATAAACAGGTAATTGATTCAATAATTTTGAAAATAAGACAACGCTACGATTATTTCTGTCTTGGCTTGATTTCGTATGCCGGATTGTTGCGGATATCCCAGCGGTCTAACTTTGCACCATTGGTGAGTATCAGTTTCTCCTTCTGGTAGGCTATGATGGTCTGCGAAGGAAGGAGGACGCGGTCATCGGCGGTGAAACAGCGCAACGGATTGGCAAAGTTTCTTGCCTGGAAATCGGCGAGACTGTATTCTGCCAACTGTATCTTGCCGTCCTTCAACATTGATACGAAGAACTTATCCTTGTCACCGGTCTTTGAAATGGAACGTAGCTTGAACTCCTGAGAACGGGAAACCTTGAGCGGGGCATAATCCTTTTGCTGGATGATGTCTTCTACTTTCCATGAATAGATGGTTCCCGTGCGAGGGATGAAGGCATAGAGCGAATCGCCAATCACCTCCATATCGTAGGATTCTCCCAGCGGCTCATCCTTGCTACCAATGAAATCGCCACCCGTACTGAGCTTGGCAAATACCTTATTGTTGTTTGCTGCCTCCAAGTTCAGCGCCTCGCGGTCGAAGACTCGGATGTTGGTATACTTTGAGTCGCGCACGAAGACAAGACGAGGGGTTGCGCAAACACAGCCCACCTTCGAAATCATGCTGGCTGGCCAGGAACCTGTGCCCAGGCGGCTGAGATATTTGCCCGTTTTCCTGTCGAAGATCTGTACCTCCTGATTTTCGCCGGCAGCCACAAAGAGATGGTCGCCTTCTGCATAAACATCGCGTGCCAGCGTGCGGTCGCCGTTGCTCATGCTGCGCTTGAATTCCAACGTTTCGGCATCGAAGACATCAACACACTTGCCTGCAAAATTCGCCACATACAACTCTTCGCCATCGTTAAAGAGGTTGGCTGCATCCAGCGGTCTGCCACCTAAATCTTCGGCTGTGCGGGAAAGATGTCCGTCCAGATAGAAATGATCTGCCACCTTGATGGTATCTACCGGTTGCGGTACCACTCTGTCTTCCGTTATCTCACGTATTTCTGTCTTATCGCAGGAAGCTAAAGCCAGCATCATTCCTGCTCCTATCATGATCATATTTTTTCTCATATAGTTTCCTCCTTTATTTTGCATGATCTTTAATTGGGTTCTCTGTGAAATATTTCACCAGTCTGCTCTTTTTGTAAAAATCCTCTATGGTCTTCTGCAGTTTGGCATCATCCTTGAAGATATCATTGATACCACAGTCGCGATACTTGGCATTCTCCTCTTTGTGGAAGCCCAGCAGATTGCGGTCGGTATAAGGGAGATCGCCCTTATGGCTCAGCCACATGTGCAGCTGCCAGATAAATTCCGGCCATCCTACGTTGACGCCTTCCGGTGTTTTGGCTGGATACGTCATATTGCTGTCGTGACTATAGTCCATGCAGTGCATATGCTCGTGGGAGATAGCTTCCCATCCGCTGAACGAACCATAATGGCCATAGAAGTTCCAGTCGGTAACGGTCCAGATGTAGCCGCCGCCCAATCCACCGTATGCCGGACTAGACTGTCCGAGCACGAAGTTTTTCTGTGCCTTGAATCTTTCCATTTCGCTCTGGTATTTCTCGGCAGTGAACGTTACTTTATTGTTGTCGTAGAGATCGCCGCCCATCACCTTCTTGAAGTTTGCCATCACATACTTATATTCCGGAGTGGTCATCATATAGGTGTAGTTGGTGACAATCACCACCCATTCGCGGGCGTAGATAGGTTTCATTTCACGGAACTTGTGCGATTCTCCAACCTCTGGAGTCCACCCGTAGTTGGAGAAACTGCAGGTCCATCTGGCGTCAATCTTCTGGAGCATCTTGAAGTGCTCATCATCGCTCACGAGACGTGTCTTCATCCTGTTAAGGTCGAGATACGGGCAGGTGAAACTCACGAAGTTTCCGTTTTTCTTTTTCCAGATATTCCGTCTGCCAACGAATGATGGCTTGAAGGAGAAGCGGGAGAAGGCGGGAATGGATTTAATGAACGCCACCGGAATGTATTCATCCACTTCCGGGATATACATCTCGAGTGTTACGTTAGAGACTGGTTTTGCCGACCAACTGGTGATGACGAGCGATTCGTCCTCAGTAGATTTCTTAACATTGATGAGGTTGTCAGTCTGGAAGGTGTAATCCGGTTTGTCTACGATTTCAGTTGATGGGTCAGATAGATTCAGGATGTGTTTAGCCCGTTCTGCCGGCAACTTTTCGAAAACCACCGTATCCTTTTTGAAATCTTCCTGAAACGGTTTTTCAATGTCGTTGTACACGATCTGGTCTTCATAATCGGTGGAGCAGGATGCCATCAGGGTCATCGCTGCCACGAGTGTGGTTCCAGCAGCCAGTGCCGGAATCTTTCGATGTTTTTTCTGCTTCATCATTTTGAGTTTTTACTGTTAAAATACTTACTATGAAAAATAGGGTGCAAAGATAAGAATAAATATTGGTTTGTCCAAATAATCATGCTGTTATATTTTGGAAAAATTTCTTTTTTTTCAAAGAAAAGTTGTATATTTGCAGAAAACTTTCTGGATGATGGCAAAGTGTAGCTCATCTGATATTTCCAGAAGGTGGCGTAATTAACTCAATATCAAATATTAAGACCTGAAGAAATGAAAAAGAAAGAAGAAAGGAAAAAATGGAAGGGACTGAAAAACGGGTTCCTGTTGGTGGGATTCATAGCCCTGCTGATAGCCAGTTCGCAAACTGTTCGTGCCGAGGAAATCAATTGGCTGAAGGCGGCGGAGATAGCTAAGAGATATGTCACTCTGCCGCAAGATACCGGTATGAAAGCAAAGGAGAAGGGCAGGAAAAATAAGACCGGTTCACCTTATTATATATATAATGATGCGCGGGGACAGGGATTCGTTATCGTATCAGGTGATGACCAGATGGGTGAAGTGCTGGGATACAGCAAAGAAGGTAGTCTCGATACGCTCAATGCCAATCCCTGCGTAAAACTGCTGCTTTCGGGATACCGACAGACTTTCGAGGTGCTGAAAGAAGGAAAGGTGAAGGTGCAAAGCCATACACGCACCGGACTTTACTCTAAAACCGTAGCGCCGATGATGAAAAGCAAATGGGGACAGTCGTATCCGTTTAATGCTAAAACGGGATATGATTACAGCGGCTGTGTGGCTACGGCTGTGGCTCAGATGATGTATTATCATCAGTGGCCGGCTCAGGGACAGGGAAAAAACGAATATGTGGTAACCTACTACCAGACCAAGAAAAGTGCGGATTTCAGTCAGTCGCACTACGACTGGGCCAACATGTTGCCCGACTACCGCTATCCGGTTCAGGCTACTCCTGCAGAGATTGATGCCGTAGCCTTACTGATGAACGATGTGGGTGTGGCTTCTTTCATGCAATATACGCCCAGCGCAAGTGGAACCCAGGGAGTCTTCGCCTATCAGGCGCTGCAGAAGCATTTCGATTATTCGGCAGCCTACGTTACGAAAGCTGTAGAAGGACCGGGGAGGTTTGCAGAAATCCTGAGACAGGAACTGCTTAACGGATGTCCGGTTTATCTGGAAGGCAGACCAGCCGGTTCGGCTTCCGGTCATGCCTGGGTAACTGATGGTTTCGATGAAAACGGCCTCTTCCACATGAACTTCGGTTGGGAGGGACAGGGCGATGCCTATTATTCGCTCACCAATCTCAATGTTTCGCAGACCGGAAGTGAGTTTCAGGGCAAACCGCTTGCCTTTAACCGTGCCATTACCGCCATATTAGCTCATCCCAACAACGGGAAATATCCCGAAATAGAGCGCGGACTGCTGGAAACTTCGCCGCAGCTGATGTTCAACGAGGGTGGTTCTCTCAGCCTGAAAGAGGCGTCGGGAAAGTTATTCGACCCTTCACAGCCGGTAACTGTCGAGATGAATTCCTTCGTCAACAGAGGCAAGCCTTTCAGGGGTGACATCGGTGTTGCCGTTTATGATGAAGCGGGGAAATTCAAGCAGGTGGTTTATTCTGATGATCATCAGCAGGGAGGCTTTACGGAAAGACTTTATGGCGGAGAGCAGAAGGGATGGATGGGAACTGATTATCTTATCAATCAGGCTCAGAAAATCAGTCTCAGTCTTGCCGGTCTTGAAAACGGCTATTACCGTATCATCGCTATATGTGCAGCACGGAAGGATGATGGTTCATGGGATGATTTCCTGCCGATGAAGAAGGCACCTGTTATCGGGGTGGAACTGAAAGACGGTGCCGGCCGCATCTCTGAAATCTGTTCGGAAGATGCCCGCTTCCAACTGATGGGGCAGCCAAGACTTGACGGCAAAGCTGAACAGGGCAGCAAGGTACGAGCCTTCTTCACTATCAAGAACCTCAATGGTGTGCCGCGCGACTGTTACCTGAGAGTGAAACTGCTGGATGAGAACCAGGAGGTTGTGCTGAGTACACGCGTGGACCAGCTGACCGAAATAGATGGTTTCAGCGAGACAGAAATCCCGATTCTCCTTTCGGTTCCTGCCCAGCTTGCTCCGGGATATTATCAGGTAAAACTGGAGATTACTTCGGATGAAGCCGAAACCCAGGATTGTCCGGTCAACGGTATCCACGATCAGGATGCAGCCTATATAGAGGTGGTAAAAGGAGAGGAGAAACCGCTGATGGCAAAAACTGAAGTCTTTCTGGCTGATGATGCGCACGGGAAGATAGAAACCGGAAGCGTCGATGTATCGAAGGTATCTCTCTTCAAGATGGGTGTTTCGCTGCGTACGACAGAAGACCGCAGTTACGAGGGGCATGTTTCCCTCATCTCTGAAGATGTAGATACAAAGGAAGAAATAGAGGTAAATGGACTCAGCGATGATGTAACCGTCTCATCAGCTTTCGACGTGCCGCTTTACAGCTACTGGCTGCGCAAGAATAATCTGCCTTGGACCGATGGTCATACCTATCTGTTCAGGGTGATGGGCGAAATAGGAGGAAAGAAAGTGGAACTGAAGAATCCGCAGGAACCTTCTTATTTTCTCAAGCGAAAGGGCGATATCCTTATTCTCTATCAGGATATAGCTACAGGAATAGAAAATGCTACTATCTCTGATACTGAAACCGAGATCAGTCGCGAGGGACATCAACTCCTGGTTTCGGGCAAGGACGTGAGAATGATTAAGCTGTATCATGCGGGAGGAAACCTGCTCAGACAGGCATCTGCTACGGATGGAAAAACAGTCAGTCTCTCTTTACAGGGTATCAGACAAGGCGTTTATCTGTTGCGGGTAGAAACCGGTATGCAAAGCAAGACATATAAACTGCTGCTTTAAACGGATGTTCCTGTTTCGGAAACAGAACAGGTTATCCGATATAAGTATAAAAAAGAAAGCTCAGGGCTATCTGCCCTGAGCTTTTTTCATTATCATGATTTCTGTATCATTTACTTCTGGCATTCCTTGCAAGGAGTCCAAGGCTTCAACTGCTTGAAGAAGTCGTTGCCCTTATCATCTACGAGGATGAATGCAGGGAAGTCCTCTACGGTAATCTTCCAGATAGCCTCCATACCGAGCTCTGGGTACTCTACGCACTCGATGCTCTTGATAGAACTCTTAGAGAGAACGGCAGCTACACCACCGATAGTACCGAGGTAGAAACCACCATGCTTCTTGCAAGCCTCTGTAACAACATCACCACGGTTACCCTTGGCAATCATTACCAAGCTAGCACCATGATCCTGGAACTCATCTACGTATGGGTCCATACGGTTGGCTGTGGTAGGTCCCATAGAGCCACATGGATAACCCTCTGGAGTCTTGGCTGGACCAGCATAGAGGATAGGGTGGTTCTTGAAGTACTCAGGCATCTCCTCGCCTGCATCCAGACGAGCCTTGAGCTTAGCGTGAGCGATGTCACGAGCCACGATGATGGTACCCTTCAAGTTAACACGGGTGCTTACAGGATACTTGCTCAACTCAGCACGAACTGCGTCGATACCCTTGTCGAGGTCAATCTCGATACCCTTGGTACCCTCACCTGGGTTGCGGAGCTCCTCTGGAATCAACTCTGTTGGGTTCTCATCCATCTTCTCCAACCAGATACCGTCCTTGTTGATCTTAGCCTTGATGTTACGGTCGGCAGAGCAGCTTACACCCATACCGATAGGGCAGCTTGCACCATGACGTGGCAAACGGATGACGCGGATATCGTGAGCGAGATACTTACCGCCGAACTGTGCACCCAAGCCAATCTTGTGAGCCTCTTCGAGAAGCTTATTCTCCAAGTCGATGTCACGGAAAGCACGACCGGTCTCATCACCTGTAGTAGGCAACTCATCATAGTACTTGATAGAAGCCAACTTCACGGTGAGGAGGTTCTTCTCAGCTGAAGTACCACCGATAACGAAGGCGATGTGGTAAGGAGGACATGCAGCTGTACCCAAGCTCTTCATCTTCTCTACGAGGAATGGGAGGAGTGTGCCCTCGTTCTGGATAGTAGCCTTGGTCATAGGGTAGAAGTAGGTCTTGTTGGCAGAGCCACCACCCTTAGCTACCATTACGAAGCGGTACTCATCGCCCTCTGTAGCCTCGATATCAATCTGAGCAGGCAGGTTGCAACGGGTGTTCACCTCATCATACATGTTGAGAGGAGCGTTCTGAGAATAGCGGAGGTTGTCCTGTGTAAAGGTGTTGTATACACCCAGGCTCAAAGCCTCTTCATCCTCGAAGTCGGTCCATACACGCTGACCCTTCTCACCGTGGATGATAGCAGTACCTGTATCCTGGCAGAATGGGAGGATGCCCTTCACGGCTGTCTCTGCATTGCGGAGGAACTGGAGAGCAACGTACTTGTCGTTCTCTGAAGCCTCTGGGTCGCTGAGAATCTTAGCCACCTGGAGGTTGTGCTCACGACGGAGCTTGAACTCTACGTCGTGGAAACCCTGCTGTGCCAGCAAAGTAAGAGCTTCCTTAGAAACCTTGAGGATAGTCTTACCCTCGAATTCTGCTGTGCTTACGCCTTCCTTAGAAATAAGGCGATACTCTGTCTTGTCCTCTCCAATCTGGAACATTGGAGCATACTTAAAATCTGGAGTTTTTGCCATAATGTTTTTTGTTATTTAAACTGTTGAAATATTCAAGTTATTATTCTCGTTACGTCTTTAATAGCCAAAAATCTCTTCCTGGCTCAATCGCTTGATTGGCGCAATCTTCTCAAGGCTCTTCATATCAAGATTCTTCTCATCACCGAGGATCACCATGCGGTATGGCTTGCCAACGATGTTCTGCTTCTCGAAGTTGGTGATGTCTTGCAGAGTCAATGATGGAAGCTGCTCGTAGTAGAGTTTGTTCACATCATAATCGATACCTCTGAGCTTTGCATTGAAGTAGGCGTTGATAACGCTTGCCTTGGTAACGCGACGGCTCTGGAGAGATTTCTTCAAACTCTGTTTAGCCAGATTGAATGAAGCCTCATTCTGCGGCAAGTTATTGGTGATATCATCGAATACACTGATGCAATCCATCATCTTGTCATTCTGGGAGATGATATGGCGCATGAAGTAATCCTTCTCATCCTTGCGTACAGGACTGTAATAATAGGCACCTGCATTGTAAGCCAGTCCGCGGGTCTCGCGAAGTTCCTGGAAGACAACGGAATTCATGCCGCCACCATAATACTCATTGAAGAGTGCTATCAGGGCACCATCCTTCACATCGCTCTTCTTACCGGTGTTTTGGTAAGAGCGCAGATAGATGTTCTTTGCCTCGTATGGAGCGATATAAATCTCGTTCTGCTTGATTTCTTCTTTTACATACTCCTTGCCCTCTGGAACGGCTGCCAGCTTCTTGGCTGTCTTGTGCTCCTTGGCGAGGATGGCATTGAGCTGCTTCTCGCTATATGGACCATAGTAGGCTACGGTGTGCTCCATCTTGTTCAGACCGCCCAGCAGGTTGATGAGTTCCTGAGGATCCATCTTGCGCAAATCTGCTGTCTTGATGGCATGGCGGGTTGGATTGTATGGACCGTAGGTGCTGTAATCCCAGAGATATCTGAAGTTGGTCTTCTGGTTTGCCTTGGCATCCTGCTGGGTCTTTTCGATGAGATCAACAAACTGGTTCCATGATGTCTTGTCTGCCTTGGCGTGCTGTAACACCTCCTCCAGGAGGTTGAGCGCAGCAGGAAGATTTTCGTTCAGACCGTTCAGACTGATCTGGAGGGTCTTGGCACTCTGGGCAACACTATAGTTGCAAGCCAGTTTGTAGAATGCCTGCTTGATGGCAGATACACTCTTCTTGTCGGTTCCGATATAATCGAGATACTGTGCTGCGTAGCTGTAGCGGATATCATCTTCATCGCCAAACTCATAGCGGAAAACGAGGTCGAAGAGATCGTCCTGGGTATTCTGCTTGTATACGAGTGGCAACTTCTTGCTGGTCTTGCTTACGGTAAGATCCTTCTTGAAGTCGAGGAACTCTGGCTGGATTTCAGGAACCTGTGCATTCTTGATTTCCTTGACAAAGGCGCTCTCATATTCACGGTTTGCCGGAATAGGAGTGATGGCAGGCTTCTCAATCTTCTTGAGCGTTGTATCTTCGCCCATGCGCTTGTAGACACAGACAAAGTTGTCGGCACGCAGATATTTATCGGCGAAATTCATGATGTCCTGTTTGGTGAGCTTGCTCTGGCGTTCGAGTTGGGTAGCCACGTCAGCCCATTTCTGGTCGTTGACAAAGGCATCCACCATGATGCTGGCACGGGTGTCGTTGTCATCCAGACTCTTGTAGAAGTTGAGCTTCTTGTTGGCGATGACTGAAGGCAGGAGATTGTCATCAAACTCGCCTTTGCGCAACTTATCCATCTCCTGGAGCAGGAGGGAGCGAACTTCTTCCAACTTCTGCTCCTTGTTAGGTGTTCCGGCTACGATGAATGCAGAGTAATCGTGCAAACCATAGACGAAGGCACCTGATGAAGCCAACTTCATCTGCTGTTCCAGATCGACATCCATCAATCCGGCATTGCCGTTGGAAAGCATCTCACTGACTACATCGAGCACATCGTTCTCCTTATCGTTCATGCCCTTGAATTTCCTGGCAAGCATCACGTTCTCGGCTTCTTTTCCTACAACAGAACTGTCTTTTACGGCTGTGATATCCGGTTGAATGTCAAACTCAGGGCGAGACAGATTGTTGTTCTTTTTCCATGAACCGAAGTACTTGTCGATGATGGCGATAGTCTGGTCCGGGTCGAAATCTCCCGCCATGCAGATAGCTACATTGTTAGGTGCATAGTAGCGGTGGAAATAGTTCTGGATATTGATGATGCTCGGATTCTTGAGGTGTTCCTGCTCGCCGATGGTAGTCTGTGTGCCGTAAGGGTGAGTAGGGGTGAGCAGCTTCCACAGGGCAGCATACTCCTTGTCGTCGTCGCTTGCCATGGAGATATTCTTCTCCTCGTATACAGCCTCCAGCTCGGTGTGGAAACCGCGGATTACCATGTTCTGGAAGCGGTCGCTCTGTACCTTAGCCCAGTTCTCTATTTCATTGTTCGGGATGTTCTCTACATAGCAGGTTACATCGTTGGAAGTATAGGCGTTGGTTCCCTGGCTTCCGATGCTCGCCATCAGTTTGTCGTACTCGTTAGGGATGTTGTACTTGGCAGCCAACTGCGAGATAGAGTCAATCTCATGGTAAGCCTGCTTGCGCTGTGCCGGGTCGGTAAGTTTGCGGTAGGTTTCATATCTCTTTGTGATTTCATCGAGATATGGTTTCTCCTTGGCATAATCGGTGGTACCGAACTTCTGTGTACCCTTGAACATCAGGTGCTCCAGATAGTGGGCAAGACCGGTAGTTTCGGCAGGATCATTTCTCGAACCTGTCTTTACCGCGATATTAGCCTGCAGACGAGGCTTCTCTTTGTTTACAGACATATATACCTTCAGTCCGTTGTCGAGGGTATAGATGCGGGTCTTCATGGCATCACCCGGTATGGTGGTGTAATGATAATCCTTGGCTGTGGCGTTGAGGCTTCCCATCAGGATAGCCGCCATCAATACATGTTTTAAATTCATTTTTAATGATGAATTATAAATTGTAAATTATTAATTAATTCTCGTATTCTATTTCCTGGTCGAGGCTGTCGACGAAGTTACGGAAAACCTCTTCCTCCACATCGCCCATGGCAAACTCTTTCTCAGCATCCTTTCGGATTTCTGCTATCCATGAGCGGCGTGCCTTGATATAATCTTCGTGTATGCGGTTGGCATCTTCGAGTGTTATTTCGCTGATGCCGTAGTAATCGCAAATCATCTGGTAGGTCCATGCCCACTGGTAGTCGCGATAGTTGGCATTGATTTCTTCAAACCTGTCGAGCAGCTGTTCTATGTTTCCGATGGTTCCTTCCTTCACATCCCTTACGATGCGCTCCTCTTCAGAAACCGGGAGCAAGAGTCCTGAAAGGTCATCCCAATCGCCCACGCCGGCATGGCTGGCAGGAGGGGTGATGGCTGGGTCGCGCTTCAGCACACGCTTCAATACGGCACCCATGTAGATGCGGAGGGCGATATCATAATATTTGATGCCCTTGTGGAGCGATGAAGCCGGTATGATATATTCGTGATAGAGATACTGCGAAACGTTATCGCCCGTAACCTCGCGCAGGTTTTCAAGAATCTTCTTACCCTTCAGAATTTCGCCTACAGAATAAGGTGAAAGCCAGTCGAAGTTGACGATGCTCTTGCGGTTCTCCATAGCACGGAGATCACGCTTAGGCCATTTCTTGATGTCGCGGTACAGACCTACGGTGGTGATGTTTCTGCCCGGTATGAGGAACATCTTGTCGCCATCTGCAATGAGGTAGGCGAAAGGCAGGTTGCGGGTGTTAGGGTGGTGCATCAGCTTGCCGAAGCATACTGAGAAGGAACCCAGAGTGGCTGGCATCAGGAGATAAGCACCGCTGGCTGTCTTGGAACCGCGCTCCAGAATGCCCCAGTGCATAGGGCCCATCTTATAGGCATGGTTGCTGAAGTTGGTGGCAGAACCGGCGTTATAGAAGGAGAACATGCCTCCGATAAGCAGACTGCTCTTATGATGCGATGCTGTGAAAGGACCGCAGAAGGCTGCACAAGCCTCGCCATTGCTCATATAGGAGTTGGCGAAGAATACGGAGGCTGAAGCGGTAAAGCCGTTAGACAGCTGGCAGGCTTCGCCTACGAAGCAATCCTGTATCTTTACGCTGTTGATGACGCTGGCGCCTTCAGCTATGATGCTGTTTTCTGTAATAACGCCTGTGCCGATATATACGTTGCCATGAGCTGAGCCCAATAGCGTACAGTCGCTCAGACGGGAAGCACCGTTCACTTCGCAGTAATCATTGATTACGCAGTTGGTAATCTCCTTGGTATTGATAATCTTCACATTATTGCCAATCTGGCCCCGATCCGGCATCTTGTTGTCGATGTCGGTCTTGATGAGCTGGCGGATTTTCTCCTTCATTTCCTTGTCAGGGAAATGTTTCACCATGAAGGCTGCCAGCTGGCTGTTCAGATCGCTGAAGAGGATTACGTTGCCTTCACCCACCTCGTTGAGTACGCTCACAAGATTTCCTTCGCCGTAAGTAGCTCCCTCGGTGGTTTCCATGGTCGAGATGTTTGAGATGTAGCAATCATCGCCAATGGTATAGTTGTTGATGAAATTGCCTACGTTTTCTATCAGACAATCGTCGCCTATGGTGACATTGCGCAAGGTGGCGTTGTTGATGCCCGAATGCTTTACGAAGCCCTGGCTCACCTCCACGTTCTTGTTGAAGGCTCCGATGTTTACTTCGCCATAGAGCATCACGCGGTGCATGAAGTTTGGCTTGAAATCTTCTGATACATTGACTGAGGTCCAGTCTTCGGCCCAGCAGTCGTTATGTTTAAGCACCTCGATTTC
>CAKPYB010000031.1 GCA_934202525.1 uncultured Prevotella sp. | reverse complement strand
GCGCCTTGCTGATTGCTATTATACCCAGGGCGATGCCCTGGGCTAGGAGCTTCTGCCCTTTCAGGGCGTGCTGCTTCCAAGAGCTTTTGAGCTTTCAGCCCGTACTTAAACCACATGCGAAAGTTCAGTTAACTATTAACTGTCAACTATTAACTATTAACTGTTAACTATTAACTTTCAACTATTTCAAATCCCACCTTCTCCAGGTCTTCCCAATAATGAGGATAGGATTTGCTCACTACCTCAGGATTGTTGATTTCTATCTGAGGGAACTTGAAGGCAAGAGGGGCGAAGGCAAGTGCCATGCGATGGTCCTCGTAGGTGTCGATAGGCTCGAAACTAGGCTCGCAGGTCTCGCCATCCCAAATCAGCGTGTTGTCGTTCTCGTCATAAATCACGTAACCCACCTTCTTCAGCTCCTTCTTCAATGCCTCGATGCGGTCGGTCTCCTTGATTTTGAGACTGGCAAGACCGGTGAACTTAAACTTTACGCCCAGGGCACAGCAGGCTACAACGATGGTCTGTGCCAGGTCTGGCGAACCGCTGAAATCGTAGTCGAAACGAGGCAAGAGACAGCGCTGGACTTTCAACTTGACAGGAGAAAGAACATCACGGTTCTCAAATTCTGATTTCACGCCCAGCAGACTGAAGATGTATTTCACGACAGAATCGCCCTGCTTGGAACTGTCGAACAAGCCTTCGAGTCTTACCTCAGAATCAGGGTTTCCGTTCAGCGCCATCATTTCATACCAGTAAGAAGAAGCGCTCCAGTCATTCTCGATGGTGTAGTCGGCTACGCAGCTGTAAGGTTGTGGCTTTACGGTGATGGTATCCACATCGGTCCATTCTGCGCTGGCTCCGAAGTTCTGCATCGTCCATAGCGTAAGGTCGATGTAAGGACGTGATGCTATCTCGCCCGTCAGCTTCAGTTCCAGACCGTTTTTCAGGATAGGACCAATCATCAGCAGTGCCGAGATATACTGCGAACTGATGTTTCCCACCACTTCGAGATGTCCGCCTTCCAATGGCTTACCAACGATGTGGAGTGGAGGATAGCCCTCTTTCTTTTCATACTGTATATCAGCTCCGAGGTAGCGCAGGGCATCTACCAGGATAGCAATAGGACGGTTCTGCATGCGCTCGGTACCTGTGATGGTATGCTCGCCTGGTGTAGCAGAAAGATAGGCGGTCATAAAGCGCATGGCAGTACCGGCAGCCTTGATGTTGATGACATCAGGCATATCGCGCAGTGCCGCAATGATGACTTCTGTATCATCGCAATCGCTCAGGTTGTGGGGCTGCAACTTGCATCCCGCCATGGCATTGATTACCAATGCACGGTTGCTGATACTCTTGGAAGCTGGCAAGTTGATACTTGCATTGAGTTGGCGTGGAGCCTTGATTGTATATTTCATTTTCTTCTTGTTTCTATTTCTTTTAATACTCTTTTTTCTGATTTTGCTATTTCTCAGCCTTCAGTATCCGGATGTCCTTGATGCTGACAGCCTTCTCCTTGGCATATCGGATTGGGAGGTCATCTTCTGTTTCCGGCATCTCATCCCATGCACGGGTTCTCGGACGAATCTTCTTCGGACCCGGTATCAGGGGCGAATAATACAGAACCTGGCGGATGCGGTTTGCCTGTTCTGGGGTGAATCGCATGCTGTAACAGATGCTGTAGTCCATCAGATTGTCTGACTGCCATTTCTCATTCTTGCTGTTGGTGCGTTGGGCAAGCTCTTTCATGCTGAGCGTGGTATCCTTCTTGATGGCTTGTGCCTTGCTGACATATTCTGTCAGCCATTTGCCGTATGCTATTCGGTTGTAGCTTGGTGTATCATCGCAATAGTCTGAGTCGTCATCATCATTGGCAGCCTCTG
The DNA here is from genome assembly GCA_934202525.1 of uncultured Prevotella sp. Classification (GTDB taxonomy): domain Bacteria; phylum Bacteroidota; class Bacteroidia; order Bacteroidales; family Bacteroidaceae; genus Prevotella. The sequence goes on along the minus strand of CAKPYB010000031.1, from coordinate 34,842 downwards.
ATTTGTCTTTCACTGTCTTTTCTGAGAAACTGTGGAAGAGACCCAGATAATGTCCCAATTCGTGGGCCAGCGTAGCATTCGGGTCGGCTGTATTGTAGGTATATCCCTTATGATTCTTATCTGTAGTATACCGGGTCCCTTCATTATCCCTTCCCACATAGATAGAATTGAGCGAAACGCAATATGGAAATTTGCCCGGTTTGCTCAGCGGGTAGTTCTTGCCATTGCTCAAACCGTCTATCTGTGGATAGCCGCCTACCTGATAAGGCAGATGACTGATGCCCAGCGTGGTGCTGTTTACATCGGTCTTCTTGAAGGCATATACCATCACATTGATGTAGTTGTTCTGGTCCCAGCAGTACTTTACATAATTCTTGTCCTTCATGAAGCTCTCGCAGTCGAACTCTGATTCTGAAACCTTGATATATTCCACACCCGGTGTACTGAGTCTCTTGCCGCTCTCATTCTTCTCAGCCAGTTCGAACTGGATATGCAGGTTCTCGCTCGGGATGGTATCCATCTGATAGTTGTATACATCACCCTGATAAAGTTCGTTCACATTGGAGAGAATCTCCTTGAGGCGGGTATATTCGATGTATTGCGTGGTGTTACTGTAGAAGACATGGAAGATGACAGGCAGATGATAAACATAATCATCGCCTGTAATGATATCTGTGTCACGGTCTTGTCCGTGGGCTATGATAGGGTCGCCGATAGAGCCTTCGGTATCCTTGCATGATGCAAAGCTGAGGACGGTGAGGGCGATCATGAAATAAAGAATTTTTCTCATGCGCGTACCTTATATTATATATTTTCGTGCAAAAATACAAAAATAAAAGAAGATAGGCGAGAAATATCCTGAAAAAGTTTCTCAAAATGCCAAAAAACTTGTGCTTTTATCTTCTTGATGTATATCAATTCAGTTACATTTTGTAAACTTGACTCCATGAAAATGGCGTTTTGTAAGGTATGTCTTCGTGTAATATGCTAAATTTTAGGCCCTGAAATTGCAAATTGTAAGATTGTGTGCGTTCTAAAACAAAAAGTATAACTTGACCAAAAAATAAGATAAAATAGCGTTAAGGAATTATGAAGTTTTCGGAAATCGTTGTATCTTTGCACCAGAAAAAGAAACAAAGACAATTATAATAACATCCTAAAAATAAACGATATGAAACGAATGATATTATTCTCATTGATGGCTTTGATGACCATAGCAGCTTTCGGTCGTAAGCACGTAGAGAATGCAACAGTTGTAGCTGACACTATTTTCTATGCAGAAAATATGAGCAATGTAACCAGTGCAGATCAGGCTAGTTATTACAGACTGCTGATGACTACTGGTACAGGCATTAACAAGAAGGACGTTTTCCAGGACTTCTATATGAACGGTAATCTCCGTGCTGAAGGTGGTTATAGCTTTATCGACCTCGGCAACGATCGCAATACTATCTTTAATGGTGAGGTTACTACCTATTATAAGAATGGTAAGGAGAAGTGGCATGGCAAGTATGTCAATGGCAAGCGCGAAGGCTACTTCACACTCCAGCTCCGTGAAGGCGGTGTAGCTGTCGTTCAGTTCAAGAATGGCAAGTCTGTTCACGATTACTTCATGGTAACTTACAAGGACGGTACTTCTGAGAAGAGAAATCTCTCTGAGTTGAAACAGTTCTTGTAATCAAAATAAGCAACTATGTAGTTTTGTTACTTCATTGAATTAGAAGAAAATCTCTCTTATATAAATTAAAATTTTATGTTGATATGACCAATATGGGGATGGCTTCCGTGAGGAAGGTGCATCCCCTTTTTTTATGACCTATATTTACCAACAACAAGACGAGGGTGAATCATTAACTAATGACACACCCTCGTCTGATTATTCTTATTAATGTTGGATTAGAATGCTAAATCTACTTCTACCGGACAATGGTCGCTGCCCATGATTTCTGTATGGATTTTAGCCTCTGTAATCTGTTCCTTGATACGGTTGGATACAAGGAAGTAGTCGATACGCCAGCCGGCATTCTTCTCGCGTGCCTTGAAACGGTATGACCACCACGAATAGGTTACCTTATCAGGGTGGAGATAACGGAAGCTGTCAGTGAAGCCATCGCTCAGAAGGATAGTCATCTTTTCGCGCTCCTCATCGGTGAAACCGGCGTTGCGATGGTTAGTCTTCGGATTCTTGATATCTATCTCTTCGTGAGCTACATTCAGATCGCCGCAGATGATAACGGGTTTCTTGGCGTCAAGAGATTTCAGAAACTTGCGGAAATCGTCTTCCCAAGTCATGCGATAATCCAGTCGCTTGAGCTCTGTCTGCGAATTTGGAGTGTAGCAGGTAACGAGATAGAACTGGTCATATTCCAGCGTGATGATTCTGCCTTCATGATCATGTTCCTCTACGCCCATGCCATAACTTACGTTTAATGGCTTGTGCTTGGTATAAATGGCTGTACCGGAGTATCCTTTTTTCTCGGCGTAGTTCCAATAACTCTCGTAGCCATCAAACTGAAGGTCGAGCTGTCCCTCCTGCATCTTTGTTTCCTGCAGGCAGAAGAAGTCGGCATCGAGCTCCTTAAACTGGTTCTCGAAGTCCTTGCCCACGCAAGCGCGCAGGCCATTTACATTCCAAGATATAAACTTCATCTTTTGTGATAATGTTGAATGTTGAATGTTGAATGGGGAGGAATGTTGAATTGCCAGTTGCTATGGCGTATGCCTAATTCAACATTCAACATTCAACATTCAACATTCAACATTAAAAAATTAAATTCTCTTCGTTTCTCCTCTCAGCAGACTCATAAACTCCTGGCGGGTGTTCAATGAATTGAATACTCCGCTGTAATCACTGGTTGTAGTGATGGAATTCTGTTTCTCTACACCTCGCATCTGCATGCACATGTGCTTGGCTTCTATCACTACCATCACACCCTGAGGATTCAATGTCTCCTGAATGCAGTCTTTAATCTGCTGGGTAAGACGCTCCTGTACCTGGAGACGATGGCTGTAGATATCTACCACACGGGCTATCTTGCTCAGACCGGTAATCTTGCCGTTCGGGATATAAGCTACATGCACCTTGCCATAGAAAGGAAGCATGTGGTGCTCGCACATCGAGAAGAAATCAATGTCTTTCACAATGACCATCTGGTTGTATTTCTCTTCGAAGAGGGCATCGGTCAATACCTTGTGTGCATCCTGTGTATAGCCGCGAGTCAGTATCTGCATAGCCTTGGCTACTCGCATCGGCGTTTTTACAAGTCCTTCACGCTCAGGGTCTTCTCCCAAGAGCTTTAATATTTCAGTATAGTGTCCTGCGAGTTCGTCCAATCCCTCGCGAAATTCTGTTTCTGGATTCATCTTATTTAATTTATAATTGATAATTTATAATTAATAATTAGGCCTACGGTATCAATGCTGTAAACTATTAATATTAATTGTTAACTGAAGTTTCGCTAGTTTGCCCCACACGCCCTGAAAGGGCAGAAGCTCCTAGCCCAGGGCATCGCCCTGGGTAATTACGGACGCCAACCTGTCGCCCTGTAAGGGCAAAAGCTTTAAAACTCCAAGCAACACATAAAGCTTTTGCCCTTACAGGGCGCCTTGTTGATTGCTATGATACCCAGGGCGATGCCCTGGGCTAGGAGCTTTTGGGCCTTCAGCCCGTACTTAAACCACTTGCGAAACTTGAGTTGTTAATTATTAACTAGTATTGTACCGTAATCTGTCCCTTTACAAGGCATGCCTGTCTGTATCCCAGGGAGCGAACCTTGGCGAGCATCTTCTGGGCTTCAGCTAAGCTGCGGAAGTTGCCCATTCGGCAAATCCATCTTGGAGAGTAGAAATGAACATAAACCGGCTGCTCAGGGAAATGAACTTTCAGCTGATTGCCAGTCTGTTCAGCTTTCAGGCGGTCGTTACGTGAATTGCCGCCAGCGAAAGCCTGTACTCTATATCCTGTAACCTTATAGCTCTTGCGCATCACTTTCTTGCGCATATCCACTACAGGTGTCTCTGTTTCTTCGTTTTTGTTCTCTGCCTTTTGGGCATTGTTCACGTGGGCATTCTCTCGGGTTGCCTCATGATGCTGTGGCTCAGTCTTCTTCAGGGAATCAGGACCCTGCTTGTGCTGGGCTTCAGGCTCTTTTTCTTTTTTCTGTGGGTTAGTCTTAGTCTTGTCGTCTTGTGGGGTCACTTGTTTGCCGTTTACCAGTTCATCAATCGCCTTACTTTGGTTCACGGTTACAACACCCTTTCCCGGTTCCTTCTTTTTGAGATGGTCCAGGTAGTTCTGCGCATTAGCTGTGAATGTTGAGCAGAGGATTATAATCAATAATGTGACGAATTGTTTCATGACTATTCCTTTTATGTTTGTCGTCTTGTTTTTAAAGCAGCACCTTATTTTTGATTCTCTCTATATATAATAAGGTGTAATGAAGAATGAAGGGATGCGCTTCACGAAGAAGGCATCCCTTCGGGAAATGTAATATCCTTATGAGATTACTTCTTCCAAGCGTCGATGATACCCTTGAAATCAGCAGCCTTCAAAGAAGCACCACCGATCAAACCACCGTCGATGTTTGGCTTAGCGAAGAGCTCAGGAGCGTTGCTAGCCTTGCAGCTACCACCGTAGAGGATAGATGTCTCCTCAGCAGCCTCGTTGCCATACTTCTCTGCTACGATAGAGCGGATGTATGCCAACATCTCCTCAGCCTGGTCAGAAGTAGCAGTCTTACCTGTACCGATAGCCCAGATTGGCTCGTAAGCAAGGATGATGTTCTTCCAAGCCTCTGCGTCCAAGTGGAATACTGAACCTTCCAACTCAGCCTTAACAACCTCGTTCTGCTTCTCAGCCTCACGCTCCTCGAGAGTCTCACCGCAGCAGAAGATAACCTTCAAACCGTTAGCCAAAGCCAACTCTACCTTCTCCTTCAAGATCTCAGCTGTCTCGCCATAGTACTGACGACGCTCTGAGTGGCCGAGGATAACATACTGAGCACCTGTGCTCTTTACCATCTCTGCTGAAACCTCACCAGTGAAAGCACCCTTAGCCTTGTCAGCGCAGTTCTCAGCACCGAGACCTACTACCTTTGAATCCAAAACCTGAGCTACAGAAGCCAAGTGGATGAATGGAGTACAGATGATTACGTCACAGTTTGGCTTGTCAGCTACCAATGCCTCGTTGATCTCCTTAGCGAGAGCAACACCGTCCTGCAGGTTCATGTTCATTTTCCAGTTACCTGCTACAATTTTCTTTCTCATTTTTCTTTTCTTTTTAAAAGTTGATAATATTCTGTTCGAATTCTCTTTCTTTCTGATCCAGGCGCCCCAAGCCCAGAGCCGGTCGGCGATGGTGAGGAGTACCAGTGGAATGATGAACCAGGAGATGATGCCGGCTATCTTCTTGGCGGCACTTACTTCCGGCATCTTGCCTATCTCGGTTTTCTCCAGTGGCTTGTCGCCGAGCTCTGCCATGTCTGGCAAATCGTTGTGGCTCCATTTCCGGATGATGGTTCCGTTCTTCAGCAGAAGAAGCCCCGGGTTGCTGCGGATTACCGTCTTCAGCGTAGTCTCGTCTGTGACATAGAAGGGATATTCCGCTCCTGTTATGTCCTGCCAGTGCTTGATGGCTTTCTCCGTACTTGCCGTGAGGCAGAGAAACCGGTAGCCGTGGTCGTTGGCATATTCGTAAATCTCATCGATATTGCCGAAGTTGCTGTCATCGGCAAATTCCAGATGTGGCGAAACCAGGAGGAAGGTGTAGCCTTTATCGTGAATCACTTCCTGGGTGATGTCTTCTCCTGTCTTGGCATCTGCTATGCTGAAGTCGTGGATGGGAGGTACGTAGCCTTCTTCGGTCTGAACCGTCTTGCTGTCGATGAAGGTCCAGGTGGAGTCGGGATAGTTGTCTATCGTGAATTCTTTCCGTTCTCCGTTCTTCTCCAGGATGAAGGTGGTATCAAACTTGGGTTGCTTGGCTCCCTTCGGAATCTCCATGCCCTTGGCGATGTTGACACCTATATGATAAGGACGGAAGTCGAATTGCGGAAGATACCACAGACTCCAGATGCTCATCACGATGGAGAAGAGGAAGGTGTAGTTGATGGCAATCCACTGGGTAGGTTTAGATACCAGCTGTGGCATTTCCATCGGTTTCTTCCAGAGCAGGATAGCGATGGCAAGGAGGATGAGGTTCTTGACGAACGTCTCCATGTTGGTGAGCACGATGGCATCACCGAAGCAGCCACAATCTTTCACCGGGTCTGCGATGACAATCCACAGGGTAATCAGCGTCATCACGCTCATCACGAGCAATGCAATCTTGCTGACCAGTTTTCTGCGGATGGCAAGGAGTAAGAAGATACCGATGGCAAACTCGCACATCGCCAGCACGATAGACATCAGCAGTGTGCTCCATGCAGGGAACATCCATTCGATGTGCAGTGCTTCCAGATAGTCGGTTATCTTGTATTGCGTGCCTAATGGGTCGATACCCTTCACGAATCCTGAGAAAATGAAGGTTGTTGCCATCAGCAGTCGCCCGATATTGACCGCTATCTTTGTTAATATGTGAGTTGCCTTATTCTCCATCATTGATTTTTTTTACTTCTCGCTCATCTTGATGGCACCGAAGACGGCATAGTTGATGATGTCCATATAGTTGGCATCAATACCTTCAGAAACGAGGGTAGCGCCTGCGATGTCTTCAATTTCCTTTACGCGCTGAATCTTGGTCAGGATGAAATCGGTATAACTGCTGACTCTCATCGAGCGCCATGCCTCATCATAGTCATGGTTTTTCTTGAGCATCAGTTCCAGTGCCTCCTTTGCATGGAGGTCGTATAGTTTCATAGCCTCTTCGGGTGTCATATCCACCTCATCCACGAAAGGCTTTTCGAGCTGGATGAGTCCTATGATACCATAATTAATAAGGGCGATGAATTCCGGACGGATACCTTCGCCAACCAAAGATTCTTTCTTGATTTCAAGCGAGCGGATGCGCTTCGCCTTGATATAGAGCTGGTCTGTCAGAGAAGAAGGGCGCAAGATTCTCCAAGAGGCTCCATAATCATGAAGCTTCTTCTCAAATAATGTCCTGCATTCACTCATGACATCCTTAAACTGCTGTTCTGTTTTCAATAAATCTGCCATAATAATTTCGAAATTCGGTGCAAATTTACGCATTTATTGTGAAATAGCCAAATATTTATTTTGTTTTTCGCCTAAAATACAGTAACTTTGCACCCCGAAAGTAAAAAGAGTATGAGAAATTTGACCAATGCCGAACTGGCACAGATACTGGATAAGGATATATTTCATAAGATTTCAGAGGCAGCAGATGGGCTGTCTGTGGAGTGTTATGTAGTAGGTGGATATGTGCGTGACCTCTTCCTGGAGCGACCTTCCAATGATATTGATGTCGTTGTGGTTGGTAGCGGTATAGAGGTAGCTTCTGCCTTGAAGAAGATGCTCGGAAGAAAGGCGCATCTCTCTGTGTTCCGTAATTTCGGAACTGCACAAGTGAAGTATCAGGATACAGAAGTGGAGTTTGTCGGCGCCCGCAAAGAGAGCTATCATCGCGATTCCAGAAAGCCTATCGTGGAAGATGGAACGCTGGAGGATGACCAGAACCGCCGCGACTTCACCATCAATGCAATGGCTATCTGCCTGAACAAAGACCGTTTTGGAGAACTCGTAGATCCTTTTGATGGTGTCTACGATATGGAAGATGGCATTATTGCCACTCCGCTCGACCCGGATATTACTTTTTCTGATGACCCGCTGCGTATGATGCGTTGCGTGCGTTTCGCTACCCAACTCAATTTCCAGATAGAGGAGGAGACCTATGATGCGCTCTCCCGCAATGCCGAGCGCCTGAAGATTATCAGTGCTGAGCGCATCTGCGACGAGATGAACAAGATTATGCTCTCCAAGCACCCAAGCAGCGGCTTTTATTATCTGAAAGATACAGGTCTGCTCGATCTGATTCTGCCAGAACTGGTTGCGATGGACAAGGTGGAAACGCGAAACGGCAGGGCTCATAAGAATAATTACGACCATACGATGGAGGTGCTTGAGAATGTCTGCAAGCATTCTGATAACCTCTGGCTCCGCTGGGCTGCGCTCTTCCACGACATCGGAAAACCGAAGAGCAAACGCTGGGATAACAATATCGGCTGGACATTCCACAGTCATAATATAATAGGTGCAAAGATGATTCCGGGTATCTTCCGCCGTATGAAACTTCCGATGGATGCGAAGATGAAGTATGTGCAGAAACTGGTAGAACTTCACATGCGTCCGATCGTGATTGCTGATGAGGAGGTTACCGACAGTGCCGTTCGCCGCCTGCTGAATGATGCCGGCGATGACATCAACGACCTGATGACGCTCTGCGAGGCTGATATTACCAGCAAGAACCAGGTGCGCAAGCAGCGCTTTCTGGATAATTTCAAGATGGTGCGCGAGAAACTGGTTGATCTGCAGGAACGTGATTATAAGCGACTTCTCCAGCCATGCATCGATGGTAATGAGATTATGGAGATGTTCCATCTTACCCCTTGCCGCGAGGTAGGCACCCTGAAGCAGTATCTCAAGGATGCTGTATTGGATAATAAGGTGGCTAATGAGCGTGAACCGTTGATGGAGCTTCTGATGAAGAAGGCTCAGGAGATGGGATTGGTAAATGCAGAAAACTCAAAATAGAGAATAATTTTTGTTAAATAACGGCTCCTAGCGAGCCGTTATTCATTTATTATTAGTACTTTTGCACCGCTTTTAAAACTTAAAGGCGCATAAAAGTTTTCGTTAGAGGACGGAAAGAACTTTTGAATAAGAGAAGATAAAAGATTAAATAATAAATTTATAATATAAAAATAGGTATGAAAATTAAAAGCGTTTTGTTTGTTGCAGCAGTTTGTGTTCTTGCTGCGTTGACATCATGTGGTGGAAGTAAGAAGGGCGGTCTGCCTAACTTCGGCGACGATGAGTTCGCTGTGGCTACTATCGGTACTTCCAGCGCCGCATTGCAGACTACCTATCCTGCTACCATCAAGGGTATCCAGGATGTAGAGGTACGTCCTAAGGTTTCTGGTTTTATCACTAAGGTTTTTGTACACGAGGGACAGACTGTATCAGCAGGTCAGGCTTTGTTCTCTATTGATAGCGAGACCTATCAGGCTGCTGTCCGTTCTGCAGCTGCCGCTGTAAATACAGCTAAGGCACAGGCAAATACAGCTAAGTTGACTTATCAGAACAACAAGAAGTTGTATGATAGCAAGATTATCGGTGAATATGAACTTTCTACAGCAGCTAACAGCTATGCAACCGCTAAGGCTCAGGTAGCTCAGGCAGAGGCTGCATTGGTTTCAGCCCGCGAGCAGTTGGCTTGGTGTACCGTTACCAGCCCTTCAGCAGGTGTAGTAGGTAGTCTTCCTTTCAAGGTAGGTGCTTTGGTAAGCGCTTCTGGTCAGGCTCTGACAACCGTTTCCAACATCAGCACCATGGAGGTATTCTTCTCACTCTCTGAGTCTCAGATTTTGAGCATGTCTAAGACCAATGGTAGCGTTCAGGCTGCTATTGCTTCTTTCCCAGCTGTTAAGTTGCAGTTGGCAGACGGTTCTATCTATAATCATCCAGGTAAGGTTGTCAAGATGAGTGGTGTCATCGATGCAACTACCGGTTCTATCTCTCTTATCGCTCACTTCGCTAACCCAGAGAAGTTGCTGAAGAGTGGTGGTGCAGGTTCTATCGTTGTTCCTAACGATCATAACAGCGCTATCGTTATCCCTCAGGAGGCTTGCTCTCAGGTTCAGGATAAGATCTTCGTTTACGTAGTAACCAAGGATAACAAGGTGAAGTATTCTGAGATCAAGGTAAATCCACAGGATGATGGCAAGAACTATATCGTAACTGCTGGTCTTCATGTAGGCGACCGTATCGTGTTGAAGGGTATCACCAAGTTGACCGATGGTCAGCAGATCAAGCCTATCACTCTGGAGCGTTACAATCAGAAGATTGCTGAGGCTACCAAGTTGAGTGAGTCTCAGGACAATGCTCATGCATTCGCTACTGCCATGGGCGGAAAGAAGTAATATAATGTATAATTAATAATGTATAATGAATAATTAATAGGCCTGTGGCAATTATTAATTGTTAATTATGAATTCTTAATTAAAATAAGATTATGTCATTTACAAACTTTATAAAGCGCCCGGTACTTTCGACGGTGGTTTCCATCTTCTTCGTCTTGCTGGGTATCATCGGCTTGGTATCGCTGCCTATCGAGCAGTATCCGAATATCGCGCCGCCTACCATCTCGGTATCTACCACCTATCAGGGTGCTGATGCCCAGACGGTGTTGAACTCTGTCATCGCTCCTCTGGAGGAGAGCATCAACGGTGTGGAGAACATGACCTATATGACCTCTTCTGCGTCAAACTCAGGTTATGCCAGCATCACCGTTTACTTCAAGCAGGGTTCCGATCCTGATATGGCTGCGGTCAATGTACAGAACCGTGTGTCTCAGGCTCAGTCTCTGTTGCCTGCCGAGGTTACCAAGGTGGGTGTCACCGTAACCAAGCGTCAGAGTTCTAACGTTATCATGTTCGCTCTGACCACAGACGATGGCCGTTACGACGACCAGTTTGTTACCAACTACGCCCTGATCAACGTCATTCCTCAGTTGAAGCGTATCAATGGTGTGGGTGATGTGCAGAGCCCTTCTACCCGTAACTACTCTATGCGTATCTGGTTGAAGCCGGAGAAGATGAAGGAGTTTGGACTGGTTCCTTCTGATGTTTCTCAGGCTTTGGCAGAGCAGAACATCGAGGCTGCCCCTGGTAGCTTTGGTGAGAGTTCTGATATGCAGTATGAATATACCTTGCGTTACAAGGGCCGTTTGAAGACTCCATTGGAGTATGAGAACATCCTCATCAAGAGCAATACTTCCGGTCAGACTCTTCGCTTGGGCGAAGTTGCCAAGATAGAGTTGGGTGGTTTGATGTACAATGTCAACCTGCTCAATGATGGTCAGCCTGCCGTGATGGGTATGGTTCAGCAGATTGCCGGTTCCAACGCTACCCAGATTGCAAGCGACGTAAAGAAGACGTTGAATGAACTGGAGAAGAGTTATCCTCCAGGGTTGAAGAATGTCATCCTGATGGATGTTACCGAGTTCTTGTTCGCATCTATCGAGGAGGTTATCTTCACCTTGATCATCACCCTGGTACTGGTGTTCATCGTAGTGTATATCTTCTTGCAGGACTTCCGTTCTACGCTGATTCCTATGATTGCCGTACCTGTGGCTCTGGTCGGTACGTTCCTCTTCCTCTGGATCTTCGGATTCTCCATCAACCTGCTTACGCTGTCAGCCCTGCTGCTGGCTATTGCGATTGTGGTCGATGATGCCATTGTGGTGGTCGAGGCGGTTCACGCCAAGCTCGACCAGGGGTACAAGAGTGCCTTGACAGCGTCTATCGATGCGATGAACGAAATCTCCAGCGCCATCATCTCTATTACATTGGTGATGTCAGCCGTGTTCGTTCCTGTATCATTCATCGGTGGTACTTCCGGTTACTTCTACCGTGAGTTCGGTGTAACCATGGCTGTATCTATCGTTATTTCGGCTATCAACGCGTTGACTCTGTCTCCTGCGCTCTGTGCAGTATTGCTGAAGCCACACGAGGAGGGTCATGAGAAGAAGATGTCTTTCGTAGACCGTTTCCACGCTGGATTCAACTATCAGTTTGAGAAGATTACCAATAAATATAAGGGTGGTGTCAAGTGGGTTATCAACCACGGCATTATCGCAGGTAGCCTCGTGGCTGTCAGTATCGTAGGTCTGGTTGCCCTGATGGGTACTACCAAGACGGGTCTGGTGCCTGATGAGGATACCGGTACTATCTTCGCTTGTATCTCTACAGCTCCTGGTACTTCTCAGGAACGTACTTCCGAGGTAGTTAAGCAGGTGGATAAGATGCTGGCTAACAACCCAGCCATCGCAACCCGTAACGCCATCATGGGTTATAGCTTTATCGGTGGTGCCGGTTCTAACCAGGGTACCATCATCGTGAAGCTGAAACCATTCGAGGAGCGTCCGGGTGGATTCTTCCACCGTATCAAGGAGGCTTGTACAGGTGGCGGTATCGAGGCATTGTTTGTCAACCCTATGGAGTATACTTCTGTATTGGGTATGATCTACAAGCAGACTGCTGCCATCAAGGATGCACAGGTTCTTGCCTTTGCTCCACCTATGATTTCCGGTTTCTCTGTACAGAATGGTATTACCATGACTATGCAGGATAAGACCGGTGGTGACTTGAACAAGTTCTATGGCAATGTGAAGAAGTTCCTGGCTGAGTTGAATAAGCGTCCTGAGATTCAGACCGCCCAGACTCAGTATAACCCTAACTATCCACAGTATATGGTAGATGTAGATGTTGCCAAGACCAAGCAGGCTGGTATCTCTCCATCTTCAGTATTGGGCGTAATGCAGGGTTACCTCGGTGGTCTCTACGCATCTAACTTCAATGCCTACGGTAAACTCTACCGTGTGATGATTCAGGCTGGTCCTGAGAATCGTATGAAGCCAGATGATTTGAGCAAGATTTACGTTCGTTGTGCTGATGGCACCATGTCTCCAGTAAGCGAGTTCGTGACTCTGAAGAAGATTTATGGTCCATCTAACATCACACGTTTCAACCTGTTTACCTCTATGGACGTATCTGTAACTCCTAACAGCGGTTATTCTACCGGTGACGGTATGAAGGCGATTGCTGAGGTTGCCAAGGAGACATTGCCAGAGGGTTATGGCTATGAGTACTCTGGTCTGACCCGTTCTGAGGCTGAATCAAGCAACTCTACAGGTCTGATCTTCGCACTCTGTATCGTATTCGTTTACCTCATCTTGAGTGCTCAGTACGAGAGTTACATCTTGCCATTGTCTGTAGTATTGTCTATCCCATTCGGTTTGGCAGGTTCGTTCATCTTCACCAACCTCTTCGGTCACTCTAACGATATCTACATGCAGATTTCGTTGATTATGTTGATCGGTCTGTTGGCTAAGAACGCCATCCTGATTGTACAGTTCGCCCTCGAGCGTCGTCGTACGGGTATGGCTATCAAGTACTCAGCTATCCTGGGTGCCGGTGCCCGTCTCCGTCCTATCCTGATGACCTCTCTGGCGATGGTTATCGGTCTGTTGCCTCTGATGTTCGCATCAGGTGTAGGTAAGAATGGTAACCAGACCTTGGGTGCTGCCGCAGTAGGTGGTATGTTGATCGGTACTATCTGTCAGATCTTCGTGGTTCCTGCTCTCTTCGCAGTCTTTGAGTGGTTGCAGGAGAAGCTGACTCCAATGAAGTTTGAGGATGAGTTGAACGAGGAGGTTGCTGCCGAGTTGGAGCAGTATGCCCATGCCGCTCAAGACAAGAGAGGTATCGAGAAGAAGTAATAACGCAATGTAACTTCAAAGGAAACAATGAAAAAGAATTTAAATATCATCATATTGGGTCTCGCAGCGCTCTCTCTGAGCAGCTGCAAGACTCTCTACGGAAAGTATGAGCGTCCTGACGTGAAGACCAGCGGTATCGTCCGTGATGTCAACTCTGCTACAGATACTCTGGCAGTAAAGGATACTACTACCTTCGCCAACATTCCTTGGCGCAGTGTCTTCACCGACCCTCAGCTTCAGTCGCTCATCGAGAAGGGATTGGAAAACAATGTCAACCTCCTCAATGCGGCTTTGAATGTGAAGATGGCTGAAGAGCAGTTGAAGTGTGCCAAGTTGGCATTCGTGCCTTCTCTGGCTTTCACTCCTCAGGGAACCATCGCTTCATGGGACGGCAACGCTGCTACCAAGACTTATACGATGCCTGTTACAGCCAGCTGGATGGTAGACCTCTTCGGCAATCTGCTCTCTCAGAAGCGCAGTGCCCAGATGGCGCTGCTCCAGTTGAAGGACTATCAGGTATCTGTCAAGACCAACCTCATCGCCAACATCGCCAATATGTATTATACATTGCTGATGCTCGACAAGCAGGTAGAGTTGGTTAACAATATGGAAGGTCTGACCAAGGAAACTTGGGAGACGATGCAGAAGATGCATGATCTCAAGTTGGGTTACCGTACACCAGCCATCCAGTCAGCTGAGTCTAACTACTATTCTGTATTGACTCAGAAGACAGACCTCTTGCGCCAGATCCGTGAGACAGAGAACTCTCTGAGTCTTCTCATCGGCGACCAGGCACATAGCATCGCCCGTGGCAAGTTGGATAACCAGAGTCTTCCTTCTAATTTCTCAACCGGTGTAGGCATCCAGTTGCTCAACAACCGTGCCGATGTCCACGCTGCCGAGATGAATCTTGCCCAGTGCTTCTATGGCGTAGAGACCGCCCGCAGCAAGTTCTATCCATCTATCACCATCTCCGGTACAGGCGCATTCACCAACTCTGGTGGTGCAGGTATCGTGAACCCTGGCAAGTGGTTGCTCTCTGCAGTAGGTTCTCTTACCCAGCCAATCTTCCAGAATGGTCGTATCATTGCCGGTTTGAAGGTGGCTAAGATGCAGTATGAGCAGGCTTACAACACCTGGCAGAATACCGTGCTGAAGGCTGGTAGCGAGGTGAGCAATGCGCTTGTTCTCTACAACTACTCTGATGAGAAGAGCAAGATAGAGCAGAAGCGAATCGATGTACTCGAGAAGAATGTAGAATCTACCAAGGAATTGATGGGTATTGCAGGCAGCTCTTACCTTGAAATCATCCAGGCACAGTCTTCACTCCTCAACGTACAGCTTTCTAAGGTAGCTGATGACTTCTACAAGATGCAGGCAGTGGTTAACCTCTACTATGCATTGGGTGGAGGAGCTAAGTAGTTTATAGTTAATAATTAATAGTTTATAGTTATGGCTAGTATAATAAGTCCAAAGGCAGAGGTTTCTCCAAAGGCTAAGATTGGAGACAACTGCAAGATATATCCATTCGTCTATATCGAGGACGATGTGGTCATCGGCGACAACTGTACCATCTATCCATTCGTGAGCATCATGAACGGTACTCGCATGGGTAATAATAATAAGGTGTTCCAGGCAGCCGTTATCGCTGCCCTCCCACAGGATTTCAACTTTACAGGTGAGGAGAGTGAGGTAGTAATCGGCGATAACAATACCATCCGTGAGAACGTGGTTATCAACCGTGGTACCCATAAGGGCGGCAAGACCGTTCTGGGCAACAACAACTTCCTGATGGAAGGTGCCCATATTTCTCACGATACCATAATCGGCAACGGTTGCGTATTCGGTTACGGTACCAAGATTGCGGGCGATTGTGTGATTGGTAACGGTGTCATCTACTCAACATCCGTAGTAGAGAATGCCAAGACCCGAGTAGGCGATTTGGCGATGATTCAGGCAGGTACCACCTTCTCTAAGGATATTCCTCCTTATATCATTGCCGGTGGAAAGCCTGTGAAGTATGCAGGTCCTAACACCATCATCATGGAAGCAGCCGAGGTTACCGAGAAGGTTCGCAAGCACATTGCGAATGCCTACCGACTGGTATTCCATGGTCAGACATCCCTCTTCGATGCTATCAACCAGATCAAGGATCAGGTGCCTGATAGCCCGGAGATCCAGAACATCATCCAGTTCCTGGAGAGTTCAGAGAAGGGTGTCATCACTAAGATGTAATGAATGTACATAAAGGGATTTACCATCCCGAATAGTAAATTTTCATTTAGTAAATTCAAGTCATACCTATTTGAATTTTACTTATTATGTGAAGGGCTGGCCGTGAGGTTGGCCCTTTTCCTGTTTTTTTGAACGTAACTTTCGCAAGATGGCACCACGCGCCGTACAAGATGGCTCCACACGCCCTGAAAGGGCAGAAGCTCCTAGCCCAGGGCGATGCCCTGGGCTAGGAGCTTCTGCCCTTTCAGGGCGTGCTGCTTCTGGAACTTTAGGGCCTTCTGCCTGTGCTTAAACCACATACGAAACTTCGATTAATTAATTGAATAAATGTAAATAAATGCAATTTTATTTTGTAATCTCTTCGTTTATGCGTATCTTTGCAGACAATTTGGGTCATTGTGCCCTTTTGGTTTTAAGTTAGTAAAGATTTTTAAAAATGAGAAAGAAACAATATAAGCCAAGCAATCATCGTGGATTGCAGGTCATTACTTTGTGTATCAGTACCGCTATGGTGCTCATTTTGTTGGGATTAGTTATCTTCTCTGTCCTCATGGGACGCAATCTCTCTTCCTATGTGAAGGAGAATCTCGTGGTGCAGGTGATGCTCGAACAGGATATGACTAATCCGGAGGGATTGCAGATGTGTAAGCGTCTGAATGCAAGACCTTATGTCAATACGCTGACTTATATCACCAAGGAAGAGGCACTGAAAGAGGCTACCCGTGATCTGGGCACCAACCCGAGCGAGTTTGCCGGAGTCAACCCTTTCCAGCCTTCCATAGAGATTACGACGAAGGCTGATTACGCGAACAATGATTCATTGAAGTGGATTGCCAAGGAACTGAAGGCATATCCGCGTGTTACCGAGGTTACTTATCAGCACGACCTGATAGAACAGGTGAACAATTCGTTGGCAAAGATCAGTATCGGATTGCTGATTGTTGCCGCCTTGCTTACCTTCATCTCGTTCTCGCTGATTAATAATACGGTTCGTCTGGGCATCTATGCCCGCCGCTTCTCCATCCATACGATGAAACTGGTAGGTGCATCCTGGGGCTTTATCCGCCGTCCGTTCCTCCGCAAGGCTATGCTTGTGGGCGTTGTTTCTGCATTGCTGGCAGATGGTTTCCTGGGCGGTTGTCTCTATGCATGGTCGCTCCACGAGCCGGAGCTGATGAATGTGCTGGGTTGGCAGGAACTTGCCATCACTGGTGGCTCCGTCTTCCTCTTCGGTATCATCATCACCGCCTTCTGCGCCTGCATCTCAGTCAATAAGTTCCTGAAGATGAAGGCAGGAGACCTGTACAAGATTTAGTTAATAGTTAAAAGTTAATAGTTTATAGCAATCTTGCTGTCAACATTCAACATTCAACACTCAACATTCAACATTAAATTATGGATAAGAAGAATTTAGCATTCGACAAGATGAACTTTATCTTGTTAGGCATCGGAATGGCGATTATCATCATCGGTTTTCTGCTGATGAGTGGCGCCGGTTCTAACGAGCACACTTTTGATACTGATATTTTCAGCACTCGTCGTATCGTTGTAGCACCAACCGTAACATTGATAGGTTTCCTTTCTATCATCTATGCGGTGATTCACAAACCGAAGGACAAATAAGAGTTAATAGTTTATAGTTAATAGTTTATAGGGGCGTTATGCCATCTATTTCTATATTCAACATTCAATAATTTACATTTCATTCAATGAATTGGTTTGAAGCATTAGTGTTGGGACTCATCCAGGGTCTCACAGAGTATTTGCCTGTAAGCAGTAGCGGTCATTTGGCTATCGGCGCTTACCTTTTTGGCATCAACGGAGAGGATAACCTTACTTTTACCATCATGGTTCATGTTGCAACCGTGCTGAGTACGCTGGTTATTCTTTGGAAGGAAATCGACTGGATCCTGAAGGGACTCTTCAAGTTCCAGATGAATGAGGAAACCAAGTATGCCCTCAATATTGTCATTTCTATGATTCCTGTGGGTATCGTAGGCGTATTCTTCAAGGATAAGGTGGAAGCAGTTTTCGGTTCAGGCTTGCTTATCGTGGGCTGTATGCTCCTCGTAACAGCAGCGCTCCTTACCTTCTCTTATTTCGCCAAGCCACGTCAGAAGGAGAATATCTCTCCGCTGCATGCTTTCATCATCGGTCTCGGTCAGGCGCTTGCCGTATTGCCAGGTCTTTCCCGCTCTGGTACTACCATTGCCACCGGTCTTTTGCTGGGCGATAAGAAGGAGAAGATGGCTCAGTTCTCATTCCTCATGGTGATTCCTCCAATCCTGGGCGAGGCATTGCTCGACCTTCTGAAGGGTCTGAAGGGCGAAGAGGCTCTTGGCGGCATTGATGCCTTCCCTATGATTGTAGGCTTCGTAGCTGCATTCATTTCGGGCTGTCTGGCTTGTAAATGGATGATCAACATTGTAAAGAAGGGTAAACTGGTATACTTTGGTATCTATTGTGCCATTGCTGGTGCTGTAACCATCATCTGCTCATTATTATAATAAAATGCATACTTTGTCCCCTTGTTTCAGGGGGGCAAGGCTTAAATATTAAATATGGATTTCAGAAAAGGAGAAATTATTGCCATCGACAAGCCTTATCGCATGTCGAGTTTCGGAGCCCTGGCGCATGTACGCTATCTGCTCAGCAAGAAACTCGGTTTTAAGGTAAAGATAGGACATGCCGGTACGCTCGATCCCCTTGCTACTGGCGTGCTGGTGCTCTGTACCGGCAAATGTACCAAGCAGATAGAACAGCTGCAGACCCATACCAAGGAGTATACAGCTACCCTGCAGCTCGGTGCTACTACCGCCAGCTATGATATGGAACACAGCGTGAATCACACCTATCCTACGGAGCATATCACCCGCCAGCTGGTGGAGGAAACGCTCAAGCAGTTTGTGGGCGAGATTCAGCAGGTTCCGCCTACCTACAGCGCCGTAAAGGTGAATGGCGACCGCGCTTATGCCTTGCGTCGTGCAGGCGAAGAGGTACAGCTCAAGCCGAAGACCGTGCGCGTAGATGAGATAGAACTCACCGATTATAACGATGAGCAGAAGACCGCCAGCATCCGTGTGGTTTGCGGCAAAGGAACCTATATCCGTTCCCTCGCCCGTGATATCGGCAGGGCTCTTGATAGCGGTGCCTATCTTACCGCCCTCCGCCGTACCAAGGCAGGAAGTTTCGCAGTAGAAAACTGCATCAGTTTTGAACATTTCCAGGAATGGCTTGATGAGCAGCCTCTCGAAGACAGCCTTCAGTCATCCAAGTAATAAATAATATAACATGAAGCTATCACAATTTAACTTTAAGTTGCCAAAAGATCAGGTGGCACTTTATCCACATAAGGCAAAGCACGTGGTAAAAACAGCTAGCGGTGAACGTACATTCGAGATTACTCGCCGCGACGAGTCCCGACTTATGGTTCTCCACAAGAAGAGTGAAACCATCGAGATGTACAAGAAAGATGAAAACGGCAAGGATATGGTTGATGCCGATGGCAATCCAGTATTCCTGCAGTTCAAGGATATCGTGAATTACTTCGAAGAGGGCGATACCTTCATCTTCAATAATACCAAGGTTTTCCCAGCCCGTCTTTACGGTACCAAGGAGAAGACCGATGCCAAGATAGAGGTGTTCCTGCTCCGCGAGCTCAATCCTGAGATGCGTCTTTGGGACGTATTGGTAGAGCCTGCCCGCAAGATCCGTATCGGCAATAAGCTTTTCTTCGATGATGTCAACGAGATGGTTGCCGAGGTTATCGACAATACCACCAGCCGTGGCCGTACCCTCCGTTTCCTCTATGATGAGGATGGCAGTCATGATGTCTTCAAGCGTTCGCTCTTCGCTCTGGGCGAGGCTCCACTGCCTCGTTACGTTATCGATGCACGTGAGGATCATCACGCTACAGAGGATGATATGGACGATTTCCAGTGTGTTTTCGCTGAGGTAGAGGGTGCTGTAACTGCTCCTGCTACCGGTCTTCACTTCTCTCGCGAGCTGATGAAGCGTATGGAAATCAACGGTATCAACGAGGCTTATATCACCCTGCATTGCGGTTTGGGCAACTTCCACGATATTGAGGTGGAGGACCTTACCAAGCACAAGATGGATTCTGAGCAGATGATGATCAGTCAGGAGGCTTGCGACCTGGTTAACAAGACCAAGCTTGCCGGCCATCGCGTCTGCGCTATCGGTACCAGCGTGATGAAGGCAACTGAAACGGCTGTCGGAACCGACGGTATGATGAAGGCTTTCGATGGATGGACCAACAAGTTCATCTTCCCTCCATACGATTTCGGACTTGCTGACTGTGCCGTAGCCAACTTCTATCATCCTGAGTCAACTCTGATGATGAGTACCGCAGCCTTTGGTGGTTACGACCTGGTTTACGAGGCATACAAGATGGCTGTGAAGAATGGCTATATGTTTGGCTGCTATGGTGATTCTTTGTTGATGCTTCCAGATTAAACAGTGGTATAAACAGTTTTTATACACATAGAAGTTGTTGGTATACTGGGTTTTAGCTTAGTTATCCACAATTTTATAAAAGTGTGAATAAGTATGTTTCAGGTATATTTAAGTCTCGGTACGAATTTGGGCAACCGAAAGCGCAACATTCGCGAGGTAATAGAAAAGATAGGAGAGCAGATTGGTGTGGTAGAGCGCCAGTCTGCTCTTTACGAAACCAAGCCTTGGGGTTATTCATCGCCCAACGACTACATCAATGCCTGTGTGCTGGTTCTCACCACGATGGCACCGCGCCAGGTGCTGGAGGCTACGCAGCGCATAGAGTGCGAAATGGGGCGCACCATGAAGTCGGTGGATGGCGAATACCAGGACCGCATCATCGACATTGATATCCTGATGATAGATGACTTGGTGATAGATGAGCCCGATTTCAAGGTTCCTCATCCATTGATGGAGGAGCGCGATTTTGTGATGAATCCTTTGAAGGAGATACTAACGTAATTTTTACAGAACTTTCGCAAGTTTTGCCCCATACGCCCTGAAAGATGGCCCCATACGCCCTGAAAGGGCAAAAGCTCCTAGCCCAGGGCATCGCCCTGGGTAATTGCGGACGCAAACCTGTCGCCCTGTAAGGGCAAAAGCTTTAAAATATCAGACAATATATAAAGCTTTTGCCCTTACAGGGCGTATTGCTGATAGCTACTATACCCAGGGCGATGCCCTGGGCTAGGAGCTTTTGGGCCTTCAGCCCGTACTTAAACCACTTGCGAAACTTGAATAAATATACAAGAACGGGCCAGAAACCTTAAAGTTTCTAGCCCGTTCTTCCGTTTTTTATTCTTCTTTATTCCTGCTGATTTCTTTCATCCAGGCAGATGGCGTGACGCCTTCTGATTTGGCGAATACGCTCGAGAAGTAAGGCAGGGAGGAGAAACCTACGTTGTAGGCGATATCCTTCAGCTTGGCATCAGGATGCGCTCTCATCATCTTCTTGGCTTCTTCCAGGCGCAGGCTTGCTATCCAGCTGCTGAAGTTCATGCCGAATTCTTCCTTGATAAAGGTGGAGAGGTAAGTCTTGTTGGTATACAGCTTGGTAGCAAGGTCATCTATCGTGAACTGTTCCTTCAGATACGATTTCTCCAGAGTCCATTCTGCCACTCTCGGGCGCAGCGTCTCGATAAAGGCTTTCTTCGGACTGGCTTCTCCCATCTTTTCCTCTTCCTCCTTATCGACGTTTGCCTTCATCAGCGTCTCGTATTCATCAGCGTAGTTGATGATGTTGACCAGGATATAGAGGTTCATTCCCACCACATAGAATTGCACCAGCCAGTTGATCAGGGCACCCGAACGGATGGATATTACGCCCAGTATCAGCATGCCGTAGAAGAGCCAGTGGCTCACCTTCAGCCATCTGATGAAATGGCTCTTCTCGTTCGAGAAGTAGTTTTCGAAGAGGGCATTGCTTCTCAGATAGCACTTGTTGAAGTAATAGATATGCCCTATGAGCATCTCCAGCAGTCCTGCCAGGGCGATAAGCAGCAGGGGTATCTGGTATGCCTTCAGCGCATCTGTCATGGCGATAAGGGCGAAGAAAGCCGTCAGAGTGAACTTTACAGCTATCGCTCTGCAGCGTTTGCGGGAGATATAATGAGGGTCGAGCAGACTGCTGAGCGAGAAACTGAAGCAGATGCTCATCAGATAGAAGAGGATGATGTCGAAACAGGGTACCCAGTTGTTATATTCAGTCCAGCTTCCGGTAAATGATGCTATCCAGATCCATATATTCAGACTGATGAGTCCCATTCCGCCTGCCATCAGTCTTTTAGATCTGCGGAAGGTTTTGTAAACGGCTGTATCAGGTGTCTTGTAGAGCAACAGAATGATAGCCAGCGTCAGATAGATGATGCTGGTTACAGTGACAAGTTCTACAAAGTACTGTTCTAAGAAGTGAATCATATTCTTTTTCGTTATATGTATAGTCCTTTTGTCTTTTCAGCGTACAAAGGTACAAATAAAGTTTCTAATAGGAAGGAAAATAGTTTTAAAATATATTATAAAGAGGTGAAATTTCCGTTTCCCTTTCTTGAAGAAAATAAAAACACAAAGAAAAATCCCATCGCTCTTGCGAGTGATGGGATTCTGTTCTGTTAAGCAATGTGTCTGCCTAAGCTGATTACTTACGAAGACCGAGGGCCTTGATGATAGCACGATAGCGATTGATGTCGCGATCATACAAGTAATCGAGCAATGCACGACGCTTTCCTACAAGCTGTGTCAACGCACGTGTTGTAGTATAATCTTTACGGTTCTTCTTAACGTGCTCCGTCAAATGAGCAATACGGTATGAGAACAATGCTATCTGGCTCTCAGCTGAACCAGTATCAGAGTTAGACTTTCCGTACTTGCTAAAGATCTCTTCTTTTTTTGCTTTGTCTAAATACATAGCTGTAATACTTAATTTAATAAAATATGAATATGTTTAATTTTGCGCATCTGATGACCTTCCTCACGGTGGTTTCATTAAAAATGCGGTGCAAAGGTACAACTTTTTGGCGAATTATGCAAACATTTCGGGATTTTTTTGTAATTTTGCACCCAAATTTAAGTATTTAAGGTAAAAATTAAAATGCAAGACATTAGAAACATTGCAGTTATTGCACACGTTGACCATGGTAAGACTACATTGGTCGACAAGATGATGCTCGCCGGTAAGCTGTTCCGCGACGGCCAGGATAACAGCGGCGAAGTGCTCGATTCCAACGACTTGGAGCGCGAGCGTGGTATAACCATTCTCTCAAAGAATGTATCTATCAATTGGAAAGGTACTAAGATTAATATCCTCGATACTCCTGGACACTCTGACTTCGGTGGTGAGGTTGAGCGCGTGCTCAACATGGCAGATGGATGCCTCCTCCTCGTCGATGCTTTCGAGGGTCCGATGCCTCAGACCCGTTTCGTGCTCCAGAAGGCATTGCAGCTCGGACTGAAGCCTATCGTTGTTGTTAATAAGGTAGATAAGCCTAACTGTCGCCCTGAAGAGGTGTACGAGATGGTATTCGACCTGATGTGCGACCTCGATGCTACAGAAGACCAGCTCGACTTCCCGGTAGTTTACGGTTCTGCCAAGAACGGCTGGATGGGCGAGGACTATAATCATCCAACAGACAATATCGATTATCTGCTCGATAAGATTATTGAGGTTATCCCTGCTCCTAAGCAGCTCGAGGGTACTCCTCAGCTCCTTATCACATCTCTCGATTACAGCTCTTATACAGGTCGTATCGCCGTAGGTCGTGTTCACCGCGGTACATTGAAGGACGGCATGAACGTTACTATCTGCCACCGCGACGGTACCCAGGAGAAGACCAAGATTAAGGAGCTCCACACCTTCGAGGGTATGGGTCACAAGAAGACAGACCATGTAGATTCAGGCGATATCTGTGCCGTTATCGGCTTGGAGAAGTTCGAGATTGGTGATACCATCTGCGACTTCGAGAATCCTGAGCCACTGCCTCCAATCGCGGTCGATGAGCCAACCATGAGCATGCTCTTCACCATCAACGATTCTCCATTCTTCGGTAAGGAGGGTAAGTTCTGTACATCACGCCACATCCAGGAGCGCTTGAACAAGGAACTCGAGAAGAACCTCGCTCTCCGTGTACAGCCTTACGAGGATTCTACCGATAAGTGGATTGTATCAGGCCGTGGTGTGCTCCATCTCTCTGTGCTCATCGAGACCATGCGCCGCGAGGGCTATGAGCTCCAGGTAGGTCAGCCTCAGGTTATCTACAAGGAGATTGACGGTGTGAAGTGCGAGCCTGTAGAGGAGTTGACCATCAACGTACCAGAGGAGTTCGCTTCTAAGATGATTGATATGGTAACCCGCCGCAAGGGTGATATGACCTCTATGCTGAACATGGGCGAGCGTGTAGACATCGAGTTTGATATCCCATCACGTGGTATCATCGGTCTGCGTACCAACGTGCTGACCGCTTCTCAGGGCGAGGCTATCATGGCTCACCGCTTCAAGGAGTATCAGCCATACAAGGGTGAAATCAGCCGCCGTTCTAACGGTAGCATGATTGCGCTCGAAACCGGTACTGCCTTTGCTTACGCCATCGATAAGCTGCAGGATCGTGGTAAGTTCTTCATCGACCCGGGTGAGGAGGTTTACGGAGGCGAGGTTGTAGGTGAGCATGTTCACGACAACGACCTGGTAGTTAACGTAACCAAGGCTAAGCAGCTTACCAACGTGCGTGCTTCCGGTTCTGACGATAAGGCCCGCGTGATTCCTAAGACCGTGATGAGTCTTGAGGAGTGCCTGGAGTATATCCGTGAGGACGAGTACGTAGAGGTAACTCCAAAGAACATGCGTATGCGCAAGATTGAGCTCGATCACCTGAAGCGCAAGCGCAGCAACAAAGACTAAACAGATATGTTTTTGTGGAGATTTTTTAGAAAGTTTTCATTGCCCTGCTCCCTGGTTCTGGGAGCATTGGGCTACCTGATATTCGCCAATGTGCCCTTCCTGGTGCCCATTGGCGATTATTGTGGTCCGAGGTTGGTAAGTCTGATGCCGGTGGTGCTGTTCGCCCTGCTCTATGTTACTTTCTGTAAGATAGAAATCAAGGAGATGAAGCCTAAGACCTGGCATTTCATACTCCAGCTCATCCGTACCTCGCTGGCATTGATGATGGTGGTGCTCATCTTCGAGTTCGGCTCCGATTACAGTACCAAACTGATTCTCGAGGGTGCCTTCATCTGCTTCATCTGTCCTACGGCAGCCGCCGTGGCTGTGGTTACCGAGAAGTTGGGCGGCAGTATCGGTTCGCTCACCACCTATACGGTCATCGCCAACATCTTTACGATGGTCATCATCCCGAGTCTTTTCCCGATGGTAGAGAAGGGGGCAGATGTATCGTTCCTCATGATGAGTGCGATGGTGTTCCGCAATGTTACAACCGTCTTGGTGGTGCCTCTGCTGCTTGCCTTGCTGAGCCGCAGATTTCTGCCTAAATGGGTGGATAAAGTGAAGAGTGTAAAGGATTTGGGCTTTTATATGTGGTGTTTCAACCTCACGATACTGATGGGCGAAACGATTCGCAACATACTCCATGCCGAGGTATCGGGCGTAACGATGCTTCTGCTGCTCTTTGTTCCGTTGCTCGTATGTCTCATCCAGTTTGCCATCGGCAAGGCGGTAGGCAGGCATTTCGGTGCGAGCATCAGTGCCGGTCAGGCGTTGGGACAGAAGAATACGATAGTGGGCATCTGGCTCACCCTCACCTTTCTGAATCCGCTTGCCGCCGTAGCACCGGGTGCTTATGTGGTATGGCAGAATCTGGTGAATGGCTGGCAGATATGGTATAAAGAAAAATATGGCAAACTTAAGTGGTAAGCTTGCCATATTTTTTGTTTCTAATCCTGAGTAGGGTAGATGAGGTTTTCTTCCCTGATGCAGCAGAGCACCTCATCCAGATATTTTCTGGCTTCATATTTCGCCATTGGCAGGTCGTGGAGCAGGTAGTTGCCGCAGTCCTTTGCTGCCTGTCCCGGAATCTCGCCCTCGAAATCGGCGATAAACTGGAAGGTGCGCTTCATCAGTTCCACGATGTCCTTGCTCTCCAGGTCGCCCTTGATGAGGAGATAGTTGCCTGTGAGGCATCCCATCGGTCCCCAGTAGATAATGCGGTCCTTCCACTCCTCGTCGTTGCGCAGATAGGTGGCAGCCAGATGCTCGATGGTATGGATGGCGCCGTTGTGCAGACAAGGCTCCTGGTTAGGCACTTTCATGCGGATATCGAATGTTGTGATCACTTCTCCGCCTACTTCGTCCTTACGGCTCACGTAGATGCCGCGGAGCAACTTATTGTGATTGATTGTAAAACTTGGAATCTTATTCATATTTTTTATAATGTTGAATGTTGAATGTTGAATGTTGAATGAATAGTGTTGAATGTTGAATGTTGAATGTTGAATTAGGCTAGCGCCCTTGAGTCCGTTAGGCAAAAATTCAACACTCAACATTCAACATTCAACACTCCTAAAGACTTTCGAGGAAAGCCTTGGTAACATTGAATGAGCCTTCTGCCATTTTAGCCCAGAAGTCGAAATACTGCTGTGCCTTGGTATCCTTCAGCGGTACATCGCTGATGATGCGGAAGGAGATGAAAGGCGTCTTGTAGATGTGGCAGGTCTGGGCGATAGAGCAGCTCTCCATATCCACCGCCATCGCCTGAGGGAAGTGTTCCAGGATAGAGCGCATCTTCTCCTTGCTGTCTACAAACCATTCGCCGCTCACAATCTGTCCGGCGTGGATCTTCGGGTGCCTATTGCCCGGCAGGTTGTTGATGGCAAGAGCCTTCTCCACATATTCCTTAGGGGTTTTGAAGGAAGCAGGCATGCCCAGAATCTGCCCGAACTCACATTCCTCACCGCAGTAGGCATCGTGGTAAACGCAGTTGGTAGCCACTACCACCTCTGTCACGTTGAGGTTGATATCAGCGCCTCCAGCCACGCCCGAAGAGATAACGAGGTCAGGGTGATAGTTGTCAATCATTTCCACGGCACCTATGGTACTGTTCACCTTACCGATGCCGCATTGTTGCATCACCACCTCGTTATTGCCTATCTTTCCGATAACGAAGTCCTTATAGTTTTTTCTCTCAACCTGCGATTCGGTCAATAATGTTTTGAGTTGCGCGAACTCCTTGTCCATCGCAACGATAATTCCTATTTTCATATTGTATACTAACTTTTGGGTGCAAAGTTACGAAAAAAGGTAAAAAAGTAAAAGGGTAAAAAGGTAAAAAAACTTAAACCCCTCGTTTTTAAAGGTAAAAAGGCAGCCTTGCTGGCATAACATCCCGCTAGGCTTTTTTACCTTTTTACCTTTTTACTTTTTTACCTTTAAAGAGCATCCTCGCTGGCTTAACATCCCGCTAGGCTTTTTTTACCTTTTTACTTTTTTACCTTTTTACCTTTAAAGACTGCAGCTGGTAACTCCGAGCGTAGTAGCGATGGCTGTAAGGACGGAGATTGCAATCTGCAAAATTGTTTTCCAAGTATTTGCCTTCATAATCTTTAGTTTTTAATGTTAAATGCTTATGTTTTAATGTTAAGTGTTAAATGTTAACTTTGTGGGGGATACGTAATCCCTGTTAGGCGTTCCTGCGGGATTAGAAATCCGCCTCAGGCTAGCTTGCCGCCCTCAGACGAGGGCTTTATTCAAGCCCATCGCCGCTATCCTGAGAGCCGCCTCCGCCTTCTTGGGTTCCGCCGCCGGTAGTACCTGAGCCGCCCTGGCTGGTGTCAGAGCCACCGCCCTGATTTGTGCCACCACCGCCTGTGGTGCCCTCTTCGTCGGTGCCGATATAGCCGCCGTACTCCTGAATCTTGCACTTCTTGCGCAGCTCGGCATTGCTCCAGCTCTTCGTGTTTCTCACAATCAGGTGCACGCCTTCTACGCTGGCAGCCGTCACCTTCTCCTTGGTGTCCTCCGCCTTGGAGCTCATACCGATGGAGAACAGTCCGAGGTCAGAGAGACGCACGCTCTTGCCGTCGAGAATCAGCTCCTGCAGATGGTCGAGTGCATCCATCAGCACACCGTGGATAGTACCACGAGAGTATGGCGAGCCATGGTCGGAGATATGCGATACGAATCCCTCGAAGTCCACTTCGCGGTCAGTTACCGAAGTAGCATACCACTTCTTCTTACCTGCGTTTTCACCAGTCTGAGGTGTGCGCTGTACTTTACGATATTTCAATGTTCCTTTCTGTTCCATAATCTTTAATTTTTTAATGTTGAATGTTGAATGTTGAATGTTGACTTGGTGGGGTGCACAAGCCTTTCTTGAATCACAGTGCAAAGAAAGTGCAAACGAGAACAGAGCTAAGCTTGCTTAAGCTTTGTCGAGTGCAGCCTTTCTTCGAACGACAGTGCAAAGATACGCCAATTTCCCGATACCACCAAATTTCAGCGTGTGATAAGGCGCGATTTTCAGCACGCTTTCAATCCAAAACCTGTTAAACAATCTAACTCGCCGTTTTGCGCCCCGCAACTCATACTTTTTCAGAGAAGAAAACATAGAGTTAAAGAGAAGAAAACACAGCCCCTTATTCAGTATTCAGTTATTCAGTTTTATTTTGAAGGGGGTACTTTTACCCCCTAAAAAAGTAAAGTTTATATACTATCTATATATCTATATATATAAATATATATAATATAATATTATAATAAAAAAATACATTACAAAATAACATATTCCTTTCTTCCGGGTTTTCAACCCCTTTATCCATGTAAGGGTTTAAAATAAAACTGAATAACTGAATACTGAATACGGAACAGGGCAAAAGCTTTATAAAAGCTCCTTATTTGCTCATCTCCTAAATTCAGAATTACTTGCAGAATGAACGTATTATAGTTACTGAAGACAAGGATAAACTGACGTTTGAGAACGCAGGCGGTTTCCTTGAAGGTGACTATACACAATATATCTTTGGTACAAAGACGCCGAAGTTGTATCGCAACCCTTTCCTTATGAGGGCCATGGTGAACTTGAAGATGATAGATTCGCAAGGTTATGGCATACACAACCTATTTGTGCGTCAGAAGGAACGATTTCTGCCGATGCCCGACTACAATGGGACAGATGACTCGCATGTTGTAATGCACATGTATGGTACGGTTATTGACGAGAATTATAGTCTTATGTTGTTTGCCAACCAGAACATCAACCTTACGGAGGCTGTGCTTCTTGATCAAGTACAGCGTGTTAAGCCAATCGGTGACGAAGCTATCAAGGAATTAAGAAAGAAGCATCTTATAGAAGGCAGAAAGCCTCATTTGTTTGTGGCGAAACACATTGCACAGCGTGCAGACAAGAAGGTGGAGTATTCGATGCATAAGGGGCTTGACTCGAAGTCGTGCGAGAGATTGCTTGTAGATTCATTGAAAGACCATGGGGTATTGACAAGAGGAGAAATAGACAAACTGCTGTGGAATGTCATTTCTGACCAGTTGGATGATACCCAGAAAAAGACAAAAATAGGAAATATCCTACGTAAACTTCGTAAGGATGGAATCATGCAAAATGAAACCAAAGGTAATGTATCAAAATGGTCGCTCGTAAAATAAAAGCAAATTACGAGCGAATTACGAGCGAATTACGAGCGAACTTACGAGCGGTAGAATTG
Source organism: uncultured Prevotella sp. (assembly GCA_934202525.1). GTDB lineage: Bacteria > Bacteroidota > Bacteroidia > Bacteroidales > Bacteroidaceae > Prevotella. The sequence goes on along the minus strand of CAKPYB010000031.1, from coordinate 5,480 downwards.
TAATGCCTTGATTATTAGTAAAATAACAATGTAACCATTTTTGGTGATGATATAAAAAGTACGAGCGAATTACGAGCGAAAGTTTTAAATAATATAAAAATACAAGATAATTATGGATATACAAGGACATATTATAGACCACTGGGGGAGGGGAGATGCTCGATCATCTTGCAAAATTGGCGGATGTTTGTTGCTTGAGTAGTGAGGAGCAGGAAAAATACGATGAAAGTATTAAGGCAGTTCATTCAACTAAAGATATAAGCCCCTCAGGCGCGCCGAAAGGCAGTATTCTAGAGGAGCGTTACTTATTTTAGACAGTAACGGAATCCATAGGGATACGTTGCTGCCTAAATTCATTTTTTGCCAGTGGGAGAGAACTTCTCCAGACTATTTACTTTTTGATTTTGAACTGCTCCATCCGTAATTATAATCGGAACTTTTGCGTGGCAACCTGCCCCCTAATAGTGCCCTTTCGGGGTAACCTGTCCATACTTATCTCTATAGATAGTGGTGCCAGAATTGCCAGAATGCTTGGTGGTGCTGGTGCCCGATGTTTCACTTAATTAAGTTACCGAACAACTCTATCCGTTTTCTGCCGGTAAAGGTACAAAAAATATAGATACGTTGATTCTTTTTTCTCAAATATCGTCTATAAAAGTACAATTTTCCGTTAAAATGTTTGGCGAATTCAAATTAAAGTCCTATTTTTACCTCAGTTCGGGATAACGAGTTGTGTAGGATAGAGCATAAGACTTCATACTTTATCATCTAAAAAGATTTTAGCGCTAAATACATTTCGTTTATATAACAGAAACAAGCCCTCAGCTGAGATAGCTGGGGGCTTGCATGTTTATAAAACGTATACTATTCCATACCGGTCATTTGGTCATGGTCATTTTCGTTCAAAATTAAAAAGATAACGATAAAGGCACAACCGTATTGATTATCTTATCAAGCATACCTTTTATTTTTAAATAGGGTTTACTTTAATATATTTTACTTGTAAGTGATATATTATATTGCGTTCGTTAGCCGAAACTATTGAACAACAACTTTCTTCACACTACCATCACTATACTTCACGATGTTCAAGCCCTTGGCTGGAGCAGATAATCGCTTTCCATTTACAGAATAGCGAGAGACTTCCTTGGCATTGGTAGAGGTTGTAACCTTATCAATGCCTGTTGCATCAAACTCTACTATCTTCTCGAAATAGCCAAATTCTGACGACCAGTAAACTATATCAGTTCCCTTTGGCACATAAACTATACAATTCTTTGCGTCACATCCATTAAATATGTCTGTCCCTAATTCTGGCATTTTTTCTGGATATACATAAATGGAGTTCAAACCACTGCAATCCCAAAAAGCATAATAGCCTATCGAAGTAACACTGGAAGGGATGGTCAAGCTTGTCAAACCACTGCAACCATAAAAAACATAACCGCCCAACTTATCATTAGAGGTATACCAGTAGGAATCGGAGTTTGAAACATACGCAGATCCACCTTCTACAATTTTTGCTTCAGACAAATCTAATATAGACAGTTTTCCGTCTGTTTTTCCCATATAAAAATTACAACCAGCCATCTCACGGATAAATTTCAAATCCGTGCCATTAATTTTACCAACAATCTTCAGATTGGTAATCAGATACTTCTGGTCATAACTAATCATATTACGTAAAGTACCAGCCTCATCCAGCTTGAGTGTTATTTGTCTGGTAATCAGGCCATCATCTGCAGCCTGGATAGCCAAACTCCCAAGCAACACAAATAGCACTGTTAAAAACAGACTTTTAAAAGTAAATGTTCTCATATTCTTTTATTTATTGCCTTTATTACACAACACTATTATAATTTAAACTTTTTAAGTGCCTGAGCAACAAAAGTTGTCCAGTTTTTGCCATGTCAGGATTATCACTTATCTTAGTGTTGCGAAAGAAAACAAGCAAAACTCTGAAATGACATGGCAAAGATATAAATTAAATCTGAGAAACTCACTCCTTTTGGAGGAATTTTTTCTATTATGGAGCAATTTGATGCTCTTTTAGCTCAAATCATAGATTCCACCTTGGGATTGAGATGCACATTGTTTGATTATCAATATAGAGAGATTCTACGTTCTCAGATTGACATTTGGGAAGGAGAATATACCTACAGATGTATACTGACCAACGATTACAAGTCAAGTGCAAGAGACATCGTGGAATTCTACAATCTTCGTGGTGGCAAGGATTACCTCAAGTCGCTTTATGGGGTAAGGGGATTTTGTGTTTACGACGTTTCTGTTATGCAAGGAATATTACAATAAAATGAATTTTTGTCGTTTTACGAGCAAAATCCCACGAAAACCAATAGGTTGCGGATTTGAGGTTATATTTTTCGCGCACTTATAAACATTCTTCCCTTGCCAGTAACTTTTTCTAAAACTTTCTCCCGATTTTCTTGCGTGTTTCGAAATAAAAGTTTATCTTTGCGGCAGATTTACAGAATCTAAATTGATAATTTATGGGTAGATACATCAACCCCTTTACCGATTGGGGCTTCAAGCGTCTCTTCGGTCAAGAGTTCAGCAAGGACTTGCTGATTAATTTTTTGAACGACTTGTTTGAAGGTGAGTTTCAAATCAAGGACGTAACATTCAAGGATAAGGAACAGCTTGGAGATACTAATGATCTCCGTGGCTGCATCTTTGACATCTATTGTGTTACCGACGATGACAAGCATTTCATCGTTGAGATGCAGAACAGATGGGTACCTTTCTTTGTGAATCGTTCCATCTATTATGCTAGTAAGGCTTTTGTTGCCCAACGCAAGAAATTTGATGAAGCTGGTGTCCGCACAGCTATTTTATACCAGTTTGTACCGGTTTATGTGGTTTGCATCATGAATTTTATGCCAAAGGAGCATGAGGTGACAAAGTTTAGGACAGACGTTGCTTTGAGGGAGAAGTCTAGTGACTCGATATTTTCTGATAAGCTTCGTTTCATCTATCTTTCTCTTCCTTTCTTTGATAAGAGTGAGGAAGAATGCGAGACAGGTTTTGAAAAATGGATTTATGTTTTGAAGTATATGGAAGTATTGGAAAGATTGCCTTTTACGGCACAGAAAAAGATATTCGATCATCTTGCTAAATTGGCGGATGTTCGTTGCTTGAGTAGTGAGGAGCAGGAAAAATACGATGAAAGTATTAAGGCCGCCGATGATTACTACTCCGGCCTTTATGGCTCTTATGTTGAAGGAGAGGAAAAGGGAATTGCTAAAGGTAGAGCAGAAGGAATGGCTAAAGGGATGGCTAAAGGAATGGCTAAAGAAAAGTTAGACACAGCTTACCGCCTTTTGTCAATGGGTCTTTCGGAAGCGCAAGTATCAACGGCCACCGAGCTTCCGCTGGAGGAAATTCAGAAAATGAGGAAATAAGAACTGGCATTGAAAAATTGATTTCTGTATTGAAGTATATGGAAATGGATGAAGTATTTAAAAATTTGCCTTTAGCGGAACAAAAGAAGATGCTCGATCATCTTGCAAAATTGCCAGATGTTCGTTTCTTGAGTAGTGAGGAGCGGGAAAAATACGATGAAAGTATCAAGGCTGTTGACGATTACTACTCCGGCCTTTATGGCTCTTATGTTGAAGGAGAGAAAAAGGGAATAGCTAAAGGAATGGCTAAAGAAAAGATAGACACAGCTTACCGCCTTTTGTCAATGGGTATGTCTTGGTCGCAAATCATGCAGGCTACTGGATTGACAGAAGAAGAATTGAAGCCGCTTCAGGCGTAGTGTATATTTCGGCTGCACCCTTTCGGCTTGCCCCACACGCCCTGAAGGGGCAGAAGCTCCTAGCCCAGGGCAACACCCTGGGTATTAATGAAATATAAACCAACGCCCTGTAAGGGCAAAAGCTTTAAAAATATTCGAATTTTAATCTATAGGCTTATGGTACATGTAAATGAAACAATAGTTATCAAGAGCTCTTCTCCCAAGCTGGCAGAATGGGTGAAGAGGTTGAAGGCTCATAAGGCTGAGCAACTGGAGAAGTTGCGCAACGTGGAGAAGTGTGACTTTGAATTTCAGTTCTGATGCGAGCCAATATATGATACCAGCCTCCCCTAATACTTCCTGATAACTTTTTCTAAACTTTTCCCCGATTTTCTTGCATGTTTCGAAATATTGTTGTACTTTTGAAGGGGAATATAGAAAAGAAGAATCTTTGCCCGAAGAGACAAAATTTGAAGTCATTCCTAAAATATGGGAAGGATATTTCTAAAATGATATAGTAGTTGAGGCTTTGCCTCTTATATATATAGAAAGTGTAATTTAAGATATAAGATTATGAGAAATTTTACTTTAAGAAATGGGTTCTTGGAGAGTAAATGTGGGCCCTGCAGCTCTTTTAAGGGCTTTGTTATGCTTGTTGTTATGATGCTCATGACGGCAAGTAGTGCGATGGCTGAAGATGTCAAATTTGAAGTTATTGATGGGTTTCGTTATTTGTTGGATACTGGGGCTAAGACGGCTGCTCTTATGTCTAAAACAGATGGCAATTATTCTGGTGATATAGTTGTTCCGGAGAAGGTTAAGGGTAATGATGGGGTAGAGTATGTTGTTACCTCATTGGGTGATGGTTGCTTTGGAAGTTGCAGTGCTTTAACTTCTATTACCATCCCTTCTTCAGTCACATCGCTGGGAGAAAATTGCTTCAGTTATTGCAGCGGTTTGACCTCTATCACCATCCCTTCTTCAGTCACATCTTTGGGAGGTTTTTGCTTCTCTGGTTGTAGCAGCTTAACCTCTATCACCATCCCTTCGTCTGTTACTTCTTTGAGTTGGTCGTGCTTCTCTGGTTGTAGCAGCTTGACTTCCATTGAAATCCCTTCTTCAGTCACATCTTTGGGAGGTTTTTGCTTCTCTGGTTGTAGCAGCTTAACTTCCATTGAAATCCCTTCTTCAGTCACATCTTTGGGAGAAAATTGCTTCGCTAGTTGTAGCGGCTTAACCTCTATCACCATCCCTTCGTCTGTTACTTCATTGGGGTCTAGTTGCTTCTCTGGTTGCCGTGGTTTGACCTCAATCACTATACCTTCTTCTGTTACTTCATTGGGTGGATGGTGCTTCTATGGTTGCAGTGGTCTGGAAACTGTTTATTTTGAAGGTAAATATTGTAAATCAAATTACGCAGACTTAAAAATACCAACGACAAGTATAATTAAGGTTCCAAAAGAATATCTACAGGATTATAAAGATGCATTTGGATATTATTATAAATATATCTCTGCCTGGAATCCAGACGAAACAGGAGATGATAACAAGCCAGTTACTCAGTGCTCTACTCCATCAGTTTCTTATGGCGAAGGCAAATTGATGTTCGCTTGCGAAACAACAGGAGCAAAGTATCATTATACCCTTAATTCCGCAACACTATAGTTTAACATTATTTATAAGTGCCTGAGCAACAAAAAGTTGCCCAGGATTTTGCCAT
>CAKPYB010000030.1 GCA_934202525.1 uncultured Prevotella sp. | reverse complement strand
ACCTTAGGGAATAAATGCGTCGGATTTTAAACGGATTTTGAACACCCTACCTGTAAGGGCAAAAGCTTTAAAATACCGGGCAATATATAAGGCTTTTGCCCTTACAGGGCGCCTTGCTGACTGCTACTATACCCAGGGTGATGCCCTGGGCTAGGAGCTTCTGGGCCTTCAGCCCGTAATTAAACCACATTTGAAAGTTCTGCCTTTAATTCTTTGTCTAGAACAAAGAGCATATAGAGGGGGATGTTGATGGTTTTTGAACTGTTGTTTCTCTCGTATGGCAAGAGACTGGTGCGAACCGACTTGTCTTGCACCTTCCAGTATGAGTGGCTTCCTTCCGTGGCTGTCTTTCCATTTTAACAATTGGGATATAAGTAGTCTTTCCATACGCTGAAAATTAAGTTTTGGCAAAGATACTAATAAACAGTGAATTACGCAAGGAAAATCACATTTTCCTAAGGACTTTTCTGTTAAATCATCACATTTTCCTAAGGACTTTTCTGTTAAATCATCACATTTTCCTAAGGACTTTTAGGGGCTTAAATCGAGAATTCTGTCGTAATCTCAGAAAAAAAGCAAGATTACGACAACTTTTAAACGAGAAATCTGTCGTAATCTCGATAAAAAAGTGAGATTACGACAGATTTTAATTATTTTCTCTATTTAATTACTTGTCTACGGTAGAAGAAACATTGTTCTTCTCGTAGAAAGCTTTGTATTCTTCGCCACCATACTTCAGACCGAGGTCTTCGCCGGCGATACCATCGCAGAAGCCCTTGTAAGCCCACTTGCGCTTGTAGTCCTTGTCGAAGAGGTTAGGCACCTGACCCTTGAGCCAGTATTCGTGTTCTGCCTCATTATCAGACAAGCTCCAGATGGTGATACCGCTCTGCTGAGCCTCTGGCACATTTGTCTTGTAGCTCTCCACTATCATGCGGTAGGCATCGCTCTGTGCCTTGTACTGGTTGCTGGATGGAGTGCCGGTGCCAAGAGAAAGGTCGAGCTCGGTTACACGAACCAGCTTGCCTGTGGCTGCCATCGTCTGGAACATGGCATCTACCTTTGCCTTCAGCTCCGCAATGCTGGCTGCGTTCTTCTCTGCATCGTCGCTGCAATTCAGGGTGACGTGCATCTGGGTACCGATACCATCTACAATAGGAGAGCCGTTCTTCTCATCTATTTCCTTTGCGAACTTGATGAGCGCTTCGAGCTTCTTAGGAGAGGTCTCCAGGTTGTAGTCGTTGACGAAGAGCTTGGTATCTGCAGGCAGATATTTGCGTGCCAGCTGGAATGCCTTGACAGGGTAATCCTTTACGTAATAGCCCCAATACCAGTGACCTGATTCCCAGTTGAGGCTCAGACCATCTGCTTCTGACTCGGTAGGTTCGCTGTCGCCTTCCATTCCGAATACACCATCATATCCACGGCGACCATAGCTGCCGTCGGCGATAGGTTCGTTGATGACATCGTAGCCGAAAGGCACCACGTTCTTTTCCTTCAAGTGATTAGCTACGCCGCTGACCCATGCATCCATTGCACCTTCGAGGGCAGCCTGCTTCTCGGCAGGAGTCTTCAGTACGTAGTACATCTTGCTGCCGACACGGGTGGCCTTTCTTGCCTTTCCGTTTCTAGCCAGAACATACTGGATGCCTCTTGTTGCGGTACTCTGATCCTTGGCAAGACCGAACTTGATGTTATCTATATAATAGGTAGCGCCTACCTTGCCGAAGTTGAGGATGATGCGGTTGGCATCATCGTAAGCAGGGGTAAAGGTGAATTCGCATTTCACCCAATCGGTACCAACGCTAAAGGTATTGTAACCGCCCTGAGAAGCGTATGTGGTTCCATTCTGATACTGGAACTGCAACTCGCCGGCAGCAGAAGTAGACTTGGCATAGAACTGGATGATATACTTCTTGCCTTCCTGCAGCGCATCGTCGAAGGTATAGGCACACTGGGCTTCCCATGCATTGCCGTCGCCCTTGTTCTTCAAGGCAAGAGCCTTGCTGTTGTTATAGCCTACGCCTTCTTCTACTTCGGCACTTTCCTTGTTGCTACCCCAAGAGCCCCAATTGCCTGTGGTTCCACCTTCGAAGTCTGATGCATCACCTGCAAGTACATTGTTCATCGGGTCTTCCTGCTTTAAACCAAACTGGATATCGTCGATGGTATAGGTAGCGCCTACCTTACCGAAGTTGAGGATGATGCGGTTCACATCGTCATATTTGTCAATGGTGAACTCATACTGGAAGGTTTGCCAGTCGGTACCTACGTTGAAAGTATTATATCCGCCCTGAGAACTGTATGTGGTTCCATTCTGATACTGGAATTGCAATTCACCGGCAGGAGAAGTAGACTTCGCCTTGAACTTGATGACGTATGTCTTGTTCATCTCCAGATAATCATTGAATGTATAGGCACACTGGGCTTCCCATGCGTTGCCGTCGCCCTTGTTTTCAAGGACGAGTGCTGCCGTGCCATCCTGTCCGGCTCCGGCTACCGCTCCTGCTTCATTCTTGTTGCTGCCCCATGAGCCCCAACCGCCAGTGGTACCGCCATTAAAATCGGCAGCATCGCCTGAGAGAACGTTGGCAACATCTCCATCACTTTCTACCACAAGGGTAGGAGCAATGAGCGATTTCAGATAGGTCTGGTTCTGCTGGGTATGCCAGAAGAAGTTGTGGCCGTAGAGCTGCATGTTGCCATCCAATGCAGCAAGCAGCTTGTCTACGGTAGCGAAGTTCAGAGAACCGCTGTTGCCCATAATGGCATCGTTCTTCATCGCATTGCCCGGTGTAAAGACCTGATAGTTGGCATTTGCCAGATCGCCTTCGCCATTCTCGTTGTTCGCATATAAGTCAGCACCCATACCGATACCTATCTTCATGTTCGGTGTGTACTGCTGGGCATAATCCTTGATATTATCGTAGTTGGCGATGACTTCCTTTACGGCGAGCGGAATCTCTGCTTTGGTTACGTCAGCATGATCGGCTGGCTTACCCCACTGCATGATCTGGTCGTCGCAACCAGTGAGTAGCATCGCTGATGCTACTACTGGTATCATTATCTTATTGATTTTCATCATTCTTTCTTTTTTAAAAGATTAATTATCTTGTTTCGTCTTTGCTAATCTGTGGATGGATTAGAAATCAGAAACGCTAACGGCAGTAATAGGCACGATGCGGAAGTTGTCCAGGTAAATCTTCTGCTTGAAGTTTTTGGCTGGGTAATCGGCATCTTCCAAATCTGTATTCCACTTCAAGTCTGGATTGCAGAACAGGATACCGAAGTTCTTGTAGCTGCCACCGTTCTTGTCGTCGATGACATTCTGGAATGTCCATGCTATCTCTTTGTTGGTGTATCTGCCAAACTCAGAGAGAGGGATGGTGATGGTCTGCCATCTTTCTCCGGTAGTGAAGGCTTCTGCCTTTCCTGTCTCGCGGTTGAGCCATGGCACCCAGGCATAACCCTGGTTCAGATAATCCTTGCTATACTGGGTGCAGGCAGAACCATATCCGTAGTTGGAGAGGTTGTTCTGGAGGGTAATCTCAATCTGACCAGTTGCTATCCATGACTCTGGGCAATATACATCAAACTGTAATGCTACAGAATCAGTAGGCGTAGTGCCAGGGATAAACTTGGTCATGCGGTTCCAATCATCGTCTGCATCGTCGTTGCCGGCAGTCCAGAATCCCTTGATGCTGGATACGCCTGCCTTTACTCCGTCTGGATTTTCTGCGAAATAGCTTTCAGGAATAATCTGAACAACCTTGCCACGCCCTGAGTTCAGTGGGTCGTCTACCAGGTCTTCAGCTGAGAAAGTGGCACTCCATCCGCCCTGCGCTCCCTTGCCATCAAAGTTGATGACGTAGCAGTCGTTGTTGTTGAAGTAGGCAGGCGAGATGGCTGTTCCATTGGCTCCTTCCAGCGTAATGCCGCCGCTTACTGCTGCCGCGCCAGAAGGCATGGTAAAGCTTACCCATTTGCCGTCGTCCTCATCGTTGATGATGCCATCGGTGATTTCAGTTCCGTCAGGAAGTGTAATCTTGGTGGTTCCTTCGAGGTTGGTTCCTGTTATCTTTACGGTCTCACCCGCCATAGGCAGGGTGTTGTCGATGCCTGAGATGCTCGGAGCTGCGGCACGGATGGCAAACTGATGAACAGTCCGGGTGTTGTCCTTCACGAAGGTGATGGTATTGCGCACTTTCTCGCTGGCCTTTGCCACAGGAGTCTTGCTGTTGAGCGTTACCCAGACATTGTTATCTGTCATCAGCGCATTGTTGAAATAAGTCTCATAACCGTTTACATAGATTTTCTTCAACCCCGTGAATCCTGAGCCTTCGATTCGGAGGGTCTGTCCGAGTCGGGCAAAATCTACCTCGCGGTCGTAATTCTCGTCTTCGGCATCTGTGGTCTCCAAGTAAATCTTGTTGATGGTCATGGTGGCAGATTGGCTGTCTTCGTCGTCGCTGCATGCGGTGAGCGATGGGACGAGCACCAGCAGCATCAGAGGAACCAATCCCTTGAGTACTTTCTCTACCTTATTATATATATAACTTTTCATGATTTATTGGTTTTATCTGTTAATGATATGTTTTGGAAGTCTTAAAACTATGTTTTCTCTTGAGAAAGATAGTTTTAGTCGAAGAGAGTAGCTTCGTCAACTTCACGCTCACCAAACGTATACTTCGTAGTCTTGATGTTGCCGCTTGCATCGGTCTTCAAGTTAGGGTTCTTGGTCTGGTCGGTATCAGCCATTGGCAATATCAGACTCTTGGCTGTAGCTGTAGCCACACCCGGACCTGGAGCAGAATAATTCTTGCTCAGTTTATAGGTGTTGGTGCTGCTCTCGAAGTAGGTGGCATTGCGGTTCTGGTTATTGCAATAATTTACAACCTCCTGCTGCTGATAATAGCTGCGGCGAAGGAGATAGTACCAGTATAAACCCTCGAAAGCAAACTCTACACGGTTTTCATGACGAAGATCCTCGTATGAAATCTTACTCTTCTCTGGCATACCGGCACGCTTGCGTACTGCATTGAAATACTTCAGAGCATCGGTATCTGTTGTGCTCTCGCTGTTGCCGAGAATAGCTTCTGCATAGTTGAGATATACCTCTGCAAGGCGAAGCATATAGGTGTTGATACCAGAGTTGCCTGGCACGCTGAAACCATTTACCTTCTTGGTACCGATGACGTACTTCTTGATGTTGGCACCATTTGTACTTGCATTTTCAGTGACACCATAAGTATAAGGGTCTGCAGGATCTGCACTCAATTCAGGATATTTCTCACCATAGAATGCGATGGAACTGTGGCGACGCTGGGTATCTATCACCCCATTTTGTCCGAGGTTCTCGTCGGTATAGTCGGAGAATTCATTCCATAGATCATAAGAGCAGACGGTTGCGCCACCCCAGGCATCCTTGTCTGTTACCATGGTGCTCCATCCCAGGAAGCGGGTCATACTCTGAGCTGCACCCTTGGCACCTTCACCTTTTATGAACTGGAGCTGGAACATAGCCTCGGAGTTGTTGTTGATATTGCTGGCACTCCAGAGGTCGGCGTATGTATCCACCAATTTGTAGTTGCTTTCCTTAATCACTTTGCGGGCAGCCTTCTTTGCCAGGTCGAGGTAATACTCGTTGCGTGTGCCACGGTTGAAATCTGTAGCAAGGTTGCTTCCATCGTATGCTCCGCTGGTAGTAAGACCTGCCATGCAAAGGTAGAGGCGAGACAGCATTCCGTATGCTGTATATTTATTGACGCGACCAATCTGTTCCTGGGTAGCAGGAAGATACTTGGCTGCATATTCCATATCTCGGATGGCAAACTCGATGACATCCTCACGTGGCTGTGCCGGCACAACATAGTTGCTTACCATATCCGTTGTATTTTCGTAGATGATGCCACATCCCCAAAGGGTACCGATATACCAGTAAGCCAAACCGCGCATGAAACGTGCCTCGGCGATACCCTGTATCTTGGCTTTCTCGCTGACTCCTGATGTACACTTGGTGAGGAGGTTGTTGATGGTGTTATTACTCTGTGATATCACGGAGTACAAGGAACCCCATGCCTGTGCCAAACCTTGAGAGAGTGAGGTCTCTGTGAAGTTGGTGTAAGGGTAGATATAGTCGGACCATTGGGCTGTGATGTTGTTGGCACGTCCGTCGCCCATACCATAGTAGAACTTATCATTGAAATCATACCACACGGAGTTGTAGAGTGGGTAAGTGGCTGTTGCTACTGCATTGTCAGACTCGTAGTAGTTGTCTGGTGACAACTGATATGAGTTTTTCTGGCTGAGGAAGTCTTCCGCACAACTGCTGAACGAAAGGATTCCTGCCAAAGCTGCTGTATATAATAATATCTTTTTCATATTGTTAGTCTCCTTTCTTATCATTAGAATGTTACGTTCAAACCGAAGGTATAGATGCGTGGTGAAGGATAACGTCCATAGTCGATACCATTCATCAGTGCATTTCCCCAAAGGCTACCTACTTCAGGATCGTATCCCTTGTACTTGCTCCAGGTGTGTACGTTCTGAAGGTTGCAATATACCTTAACATTGGTCAGGTAGATATGCTTGAGCCAGGTACGTGGCAATGTATAAGAGAGTGAAATGTTCTGCAAGCGGATGTAAGAACCATCCTCTACGTATGCATCGCTCACACGGTCGTTGCGGTTACTTCCACTAGAAGTGTAAAGTCGAGGCTGGATGGTTTCGGTATTTGTTACATGATAGTTGCGGTAGTCGTCAGGACCATTCGGATCTATCTTCTCTACATGAGCGTAATCCAAGACTGTTCTCAGAAGGTTGGAGGTGGAACCTGAAACTTCCAAGCTGCGGCGTCCGTAGTTGAGAATCTTGTTGCCGTATGAACCGCTGAATTGGATGGTCAGGTCGATACCTTTATATGAGAAGGTGTTGCCGAAACCCCAAGTGAACTTAGGCTCAGGATTGCCGATGAAGGTCTGGTCATCGTTGTTGATGACACCGTCGCCATTGCGGTCTTCAAAGATATAGTCGCCAATCCAGGTTCCGCTCTGTGCAATCTTGCTTCCTTCAGGAATAGCCACCTGCTTCACGTTGCCGTCCTTATCTTTATAATAGAAGTCTTCAGGCTTGTCAAAACGACCGATAACCTTGTAACCCCAGAACTGTCCGATAGGCTGACCTACAATGGTATTGGTAACGGTGGCAGTTTCAGAACCAATCTGGAGTTGCTGAGGGAGCGAACCTGTAGTGGTATCGAGAGAAACAACCTTGTTGCGGTTCAGGGAGAGTACGGCATTGCTGCGCCAAGAGAATCCCTTTGCCTCGATGTTATCGGTGTTCAAGGTAAGTTCCACACCCGTGTTGCGCAAACTTCCGATGTTACCCCATGGGTTGCTGGCTACACCATAACCCGAACCGGCACCGGAACCCAGGAAGGATGGAAGGTCGAGCTTCAAGAGCAAGTCCTTGGTTTTCTTGTAGTACCAGTCTGCGATGAATTCGATGCGACCATTGAAGAGGCTGAGATCGATACCTACGTTAGTAGAGTAGGTGGTCTCCCATTTCAGATTAGGGTTGGCATTGTTGGCGTTCTGTACACCTACACCCCAAGGCGTAGTGTAAGTAGCGAGCAGGGCGGTATAAGCCCAGTCTTCTACGTTCTGGTTACCTGTGGCACCCCATCCTAAACGGAGTTTCAGGTTGCTGATAACCTTATTTTCCTTCAGGAATGCCTCGTTGCTGGCACGCCATGCAAGGGCTGCTGATGGGAACCATCCCCAACGATGTCCTTCTGCAAACTTGGAACTGCCATCGCGACGGAGGGTAGCTGTTAAGAGATAACGGTCATCGTAGCTGTAGAAGGCGCGTCCAAAGTAGGAGAACAGGGAGTTGTTGTTCTGGTAACCTGTTGCACGGCTGTCAGCATAACTACCTGCAGAGAGGTCGGTAGCACTGTTAGAGAGGTAACCTGTGGTAGTTCCAACCTGGTTCTCCCAATGATTATGGCTCATTTCCTGACCTACCATTACATTCATATTGTGCTTGCCGAAGGTATTGGCGTATGTCAGGATGTTGCGCCATGACCAGTACTTGGAATTGCTCTTGGTCCAGCGGCCTGTACGTACTTCGTTGGTCTTTATACCAAACTTATAGTCCGGCTGATAGTAATAATAGTTGTTGAAATTGTAATCAGCCGAAAGCTCTGTCTTGAAAGTCAAGCCCTTAATGAGGGTTGCTTCCAGATATGTATTGACACGGAAGTTGGTCTTCTTGTTGTGATTGTCGGTAATCTCAGCAAGAGCCACAGGGTTTTCTGGCATCCACTGGTCGTCAGGACCATCGTATCCACCTTCTGCATTACGAACGGCTACTGAAGGCTGTGATGTCAGTGCTGTCATAATAATATTATAGGTAGAAGCAGTCTGCTGCTTACTGTCAGCCAGCGAGAAGTTGATACCTCCCTTGAGCCACTTCTTGATTTGGGCATCGATGTTGCCACGGAGAGTCTGGCGCTTGAAACCGGAACCGATGGCGATACCATCCTGGTCGAGATAACCTGCGCTGATGGCGTAGGTGATATCCTTGTTACCACCGCTCATGCTCACGTTATGGCTGGTCATGAGGGCTTTGCGGTAAAGTTCGTCCTGCCAGTCGGTACCGTTGCCCATCAGATCTCCTCGTACCCAAAGGCTGGATGCTGGTTTGATGTTGGCATCGGTGATGTCTTTATAATGTGTAGCATATTCCTGGAGGTTCATCACATCAAGTTTGCCCGGCATAGCCTGCCAGCCCACATAGCCATCGTAGGTAATGTTGGCTTCACCGCTCTGACCGCGCTTGGTGGTAATCATGATGACACCATTAGATGCACGGGAACCGTAGATAGCGGTAGCAGAGGCATCTTTCAGAATGTCCATGCTCACGATATCTGATGGGTTGATAAGGGAAAGTGGATTGGAATTGCCATCGTCGCTGCCGGCAGAGTCGATGATGACACCGTCGATAACGAAGATAGGCTGTGATGTTGCGTTCAGAGAGTTCGTACCACGGATGCGGATGGTATTGCTACCACCAGGGGTACCCGTGTTCGCCTGAATCTGCACACCGGCAGCACGCCCCTGGAGAACCTGGTCGATACTGGTGGCTACTGATTTCTCTATCGCTTTCTCTCCTACTGAGGCAACGGAACCTGTCAGGTCAGCACGTTTCATCTGACCATAACCTACTACCACTACTTCGCTGAGGGCCTGGGCGTCGGTTACCAGAGTTACATCAATAGGACCATTGCCAACTTTCACCTCCTTATCTTTATAGCCAAGATAAGAAATCAGTAAAGTTGCACCTTTTGGGGCTTTTAGGGTGAAGTTACCGTCCAGGTCGGTAACGGTTGCCATATTTGGCTGCCCCTTCACACGAACTGTCGCGCCAATGATAGGACCATCGTCTGCGACTACTGTACCTTTTACATTACCGTTTTGAGCCACTGCATTCTGATATGGAAATGCAACGAACATAAACAATAATGACAGGTACTTTAAAGCATTACCTGCATGTCTCATGATTAATTGGTTTTTGTGATTTAATTGGTTTAAAACTCGTTCGTTGGTTTATATACGAATTTTGTTTTTATTGATTTTCTGCTGCAAAGATAGTCTTTTATCTGTTAAGTGCCGTTAATACATGTACCACCTGTATTTCTTTTTGTTTCATAGTACAACTAAACTTAACATATTATGCGTATATGTATAATATGTAACGATTTATAACAGGCAATATGAATACATATTAAGAAAAAAAAAGTGTGCCATGATTCCATGGCACACCCTCTTCTTATTGTGTCGGTGCTTGGGGGTAACTCCCCACATCTACTCTATTAGCCGTAGCTTACTCCAGTCCATCGCTGCCGTCAGGAGCGGTAGTGCCGCTGTCGCCGCCATTAACTATTAACTATCAACTATCATACCCCCATGCATGATGTTACTCCGAGGGTAGTGCCGAGCGCCGTCAAGATTGTGAGTACAATCTGAAAAATCTGTTTCCAAGTTTCTTTCTTCATAATTTTCTAGTTTTTTTAGTGATTAATAATGTTCTTGATTACAGGTGCAAAGGTACTACATTTTTCCTACACCACCAAAAATCACCTTGCAGAGTTATGTGAAATTCCATTAACATTTCTGCCATATTGTGTTAAAGAAAATAACTCATCGTTTTGCGGGTCATAACTCATAGCTTTGTGATGAGATAGTCATAGTTTTAGGGGCAATGAAAGTATGCATCTCGATACCGCTAAAAAATCGATTACAAATTACAATTTCAGTTATTACAGTTTTATTTTGACCCAATATCACGCTTTTAAAATGTAAGTATAGAAAAGTATATATAAATATTTGTAGTAACAGATTGTTACTACCTTTAAACCCTTATACCCCCTCAGGAAAAAACTGTAATAACTGAAATTGTAATTACCGTAATACGAATAATCTTCAAAAATCCTTGGTTGTTTCAAAAACATTTATCGAATGGTACCCAAAATAGGAACCGCCGTATGCGGAACCGCACGTACGGTGGTGTGAGAGGTCGGAAAACGAAAGTAGGAGAAAAACTACTTCGTTTTCCTCCTACTCGATTATTACTTAGTTACGATAAGCTGGATTTTGATAAGCTTCCTTTTCCGCGTCGCTCATCATCAATGCATCTATCTGTCCCTGTGGAATAGGGCGGAGATAGAAACCATCAGGAATATTGCGAGTGAAGGTCTCTGGTGTATGGTCTCCTGCTTTATCACCACAAATCGTGTATTTCCCTGCACGATCTTTCCATGTCTGTGTTCTAACAAGGTCAAACCAACGATGTCCCTCACCGAAATACTCACGACCTAACTCGTCGAGAATGTAGTCAATAGTGATTACTTGTGGAGTGGCTGCAGTCATTTCTGCACTGTGGTCTTCAATCTTCTCCTTGTTACCATTGTTGTCCCAACGCCATTTTCCTGCACGAGCACGAATTACGTTGATTAATTCACGAGCAGAAAAACCTGGTTGTGTTGTGGCGCCCTTTACAGCTGCTTCTGCTGCAGCAAAGTAGAGCTCTGAGAACTTGCAGATTGGGAACGGACGTGTACTACCTGCATTAGGTTGTCCGACAGTTCCATTGTTGTCAGTACGATAAGGACCAAGTTTCCAAAGGATAGGATATTTGAAACGACTAATGGCAGAAGGGCCTACGACATAGTCTGCACGACCAGCGGTTGTACCTGCGCCTACACCTGCGCCATTTCCATTGTAAGAGATGTTGTTATCGTTATCAACGAAAGTGAGGACAGCGTCACCCACCTTGATGTCCATACCATTGGCACCAATACCTTTTTCTGTGTTATTGCCGCCTAAGTTCCAGTTCGCACGGAATGTGTAGGTGAATGTGCCATCATAACGAGAGTCGTTGGTCTTGTCAGCAAAAGTCTCTTTGAAAACATTCTGCGTAGGTGCCATACGAGTCCAAGGACGTCCTAAGGCTTGAACAGCAGCACGCAATACTGGATTGAACTTAGAACCATCAGCCTTATCGATTAGCATGTTAGGGTAGTTCCAGCATACCATCCAAGAGGCGAAGTTGTCTGGTGCACCGCCACCACCATAGCTAAGTGAGCCACCATTGTATTCTTCACTGCTTTCTGTATGGTCTGCGTAAAGTAACATTTCTTTATTACGATCGTTTTCTGCAAGGTTTACGTCATAATAAGTATCCATTAAGCCAAATGGTCCAGGGTTCTGAATGCCTTCGATGGCAACATTGTAAGCCTGCTGGAAATACCATGCTGCATCATGTCCATCTGGGTCTGTACGTTGACACTCTGGATAGGTAGGAATGTTCTTTGGATTCTCTAACCACCAACCATAGGTTAAGTAAGCCTGTGCCAATACCAAACGGGCCAATGTCTTAGTGGCACCGCCAGTAACACGTCCCTTTTCTGGAAGATTCTCTATTGCAGTCTTGAGATCAGGGAAAATGGCTTTAGTATAAACATCTGGTACCGTGTTACGTACAGAGACACGAGTAGGAGCTGTGTTGAATTTCATTTCGCCAGCACCCAAATCCAAAGGTACGCCACCAAAGGTTTGTACCAGACGGAAGTAATCGAATGCACGGAAGAAACGAGCCTCTGAAAGTAAAGCTTCGGAGATATTTCCTTTCTCTCCATTTTCTATGACACCACTTGCTGTGTTTATGTAGATAAAGGCATTACCCCACAAAGCGTCAGCACGGCAAGACAAAGAAGTTAAGTTGCCAATACCTGAAAGGTCTGCGTCCTTAAAGTTGCCATCGGCACTTTGGGCCCATGTATACTCGTCAGTACCAGTTTCGCAATTATTATAGTAATATGCCTGTCCGTAAGTATCACGCAGGTGAGAGTAAAGTGCGGTCAAGCCACCTTTGATACCATTCTCGGTAGTAAAGAATGTTGGGTCGTATTGACTGCGTGGTTGCTCATCCAAAATGTCTGAGCAAGAGCCTAGCATCAAAATTCCTATAGAAGCAATGCCAAGACCTAATATATTTTTTCTAATATTCTTCATAATTGTAAGTCTTTTAGAATGTAACATTAACGCCGAAGATAAAGTTTCGTGTAGCTGGGGTATTATAACCTACTACAGGCAATTTGTGAGCCCCTGTGTAACCATCCATGGTTACTGCCATGGTACTGCCATTATTACTCAAAGTATTGGTTTCTGGATCAAGACCGCATTCATTCTTGAAAGGAGAGAAGAATACAAATGGGTTTTGTACAGATGCATATACACGGAGTTTACTGATACCGAAGTTCTTGACAGCCTTCAACTTATCAAAATTATAGCCTAAGGTGATGGTGCGAATCTTCAAGTAACCAGCATCGAAGTAGCCGAGTGTAGAGCCATATTTAGGGTTGTCGCCCGAAGCAATGCCACCTGGCTTAGGATACTTTGCGTTGGTGTTTTCTTCACTCCAGTAATCGACCTTGATATTATTACGACGTCCACTCATCAGGTTCAGGTAACCATTAGAAGAATGAAGCGCACTAATTAATTTACCGCCAATTTGGAAAGAACCAATAACTGTCAAATCAAAGTTCTTGTAGCCCACTGTTGTGTTAAAACCACCCATCAAGTCTGGATCCATCTCCATGATTTGCATATCATCACTATTTATTTGGCGTGTAGGAGTTCCATCTTCGTTGTAGTCACCAGTATATTCTACTTTAATCATACCTACGTTGCCACCAGGTTCCAAGACGTCCAGATACTTGTCGTCCTTCTGCCACAAACCAATTTTCTTGTAGTCGTAGATGACATCAATAGGATGACCTACAAACCAACGATTGCTGAGATCTCGATCTGCTCCAGATGCAAGAGCTACCAACTTGTTCTTGTTTGCATAGAGATTAATGCCGGCATCCCATGTCCAACCATTCTTACCATCAATGATAGTTCCGTTTAAGGTGAATTCGACACCCTTATTGCGAGTTTTACCAATGTTGGCAGTATAACTGTTTACGCCAGAAGTAGATGGCAGGGAAACGCCAAGAAGCAAGTCTTTGGTGTCTTGAATATAGTATTCCAATGTACCGCTTAAACGACCCTGGAACAGACTGAAATCAACACCGAAGTTCCAGGTTGATGAATACTCCCATCCTAATTCGTCATTAGGCAATGTGCTTACATAGAAACCACGGTCATATCCAGTAGGACCAAAGTTGTATGGGCGAGTACTCAATGCACCGAGAGTAGAGTAAGGGTTGATACTCTGGTTAGATGTTTCACCATAACCTACACGGAGTTTTAAGTTGTCAATCCAGGTCAAACTCTTCATGAAGTTTTCTCGAGCGATATTCCAACCTGCAGATACTGCAGGATAGGTATGCCACTGGTGTCCCTTCGCCAAACGGGAGGATGCGTCAGCACGGAAGGTTGCTGAAAGCATATACCTGTTGTCATAAGAATACATAACACGACCCATCCAAGACATCAATCCACTCTGCCAGTAGTTTTGATAGCCAGGGTTGACTGACAGGTTCTTGGTTGCTGCACCAATATTATAATATTGGAAATATTCAGCAGGGATAGCCTGACCTGACATATGGGTTTGCTCGTATGTGGTCTGTTCAGCAGAATACATGCCGACAACGTTTACATGATGCTTCTCTGCAAAGGTGTTGTCGTAAGTTATAAGATTCTCTACAGCCCAGTTCTTGTATGTAGATTGTTGAACCGAAGCACTGTTAGGAGAATCTGCATTATCGCTGCCAACGCCTGTTCCTGTAAAGGCACCCTGTTTGCTAGTGCGATAGTTTAAACCAACATTGATACGATATGTCAATCCCTTAATCCAAGGACACTTTGCTTCAGCGAATAAGGTATTGTACGAACCAATGCCCTTATTTTCGTTGAGCCAAGAATCTTCCAAACCTTCAGCTACGTCTCTTGTTAAGACCCAAGTATTGTCCAGAGGCATCTTGATGACACGCTTCAATGTTCCGTCTTCATTGTAAGGACTAGCCAAAGGACTCATAGTTAAAACATTATAGATACCAACGTTGCCGCCCTTAATTTCGCGATAGCTGTTGTTTGTGCTTAAACCAAAGCGGAAGTATTTGCCTACACTTTGGTCAAAGTTTCCACGTACAGAAATACGATTGAATCCCTGTGTAGGAACAACAGCTTCGTCGTGATAGTAACCTGCACCAAAGCTATAGCTACCGCCCTTTGTGCCGCCTGAAACGCTTACATCATGGCTTGTAGTAATACCTGTCTTGAAGAATAGGTCTTGCCAGTCTGTATCGGTATCATCGCTTTCATCCAAAGTGTTTTCGTATTTGCCTGCGGCTTTACGAAGAGCAGCAAATTCAGGACCATTCATCATTGGATATTTATGGAATATCTTTTTGAAACCAAAATAGCCGTTGTAGCTTACTTTGGCTGGTGTTCCTTCTGCGCCCTTGGCAGTCGTAATAAGAATAACGCCATTGGCTCCACGGGAACCATAGATGGCTGTGGCAGAGGCATCTTTCAAAATGTCCATAGACTTGATATCGGCAGGATTGATATCTGAAAGATTACCCATGAATGGGATGCCATCAAGTACAATCAGAGGATCGTTGCTTGCATTCAAAGAACGCTGTCCACGAATTCGAATCTGCATCTCGGCACCAGGCTGGGAAGATGTTTGGGTCATCAGTACACCTGCAACACGGCCTTGAAGGGCTTGTGCCGCATTTGATGATACGATTTGGTTCAATTTGTCGCCTCCTACGTTGGCAACTGAACCCGTGATAGCTTCCTTGCGTTGGGTTCCATAACCGATGACAACCACATCATTGAGAGCATGACCATCCTCTTTCATCGTAATTTTAAGGGATGATTGTTTTGTTACGACTACTTCTTGTGTGTTATAACCCACATAAGAAATGATAAGGGTTGCTCCGGGTTTAACGTCAAGAGTGAAATTACCATCCATGTCTGTTGCTACTCCATTGGATGTTCCCTTTACTTTTACCGTTGCACCAATCAGCGGACCCATAGAGTCGCTGACATTACCTGTAACCTTTTTTGTTTGTTGTACTGAAGCTGCTATTAGAGAATTTGCTTCTCCATTGCTAGCTTGTACCTCTGGGGTATACATTCCAAGTGCGGAACACATAAGCCCCCCCATTAAGATCGTTGTTTGTTTTAAATCTAACTTCATAATTTAACAGCTTATAGGTGTATAAAATGTTTATTACTCACTATTTTGTTAATTGTTTACGGCTGCAAAGATATGTCCTTTTTTGTAAAGTGTAGTTAAAATTTGTATCTTGCGTGTTTTAAAATGTTTCATGTACAATAAAACAGACATATTTGGGCAGAAAAAAGGGGATATGCAGTTGCAAATCCCCTTTATACCTTATTATATATAGATGTTTTAGTATTCGTATAGCTTGATGTGGAGTATTTTATTGTCTCCACATGAGATGCGGGCATGGCGTCCCTGGTGGTCCTGATCGCCATTGTCACGGCGGATAAACTGTAATTTGCCGTTTTTGTCTACTTCAACCTGGTCAACATATCCGATACCGATACGCTTTCCTTTGAAAGTTGCGGCTTGTTTCTTTGTTTCGGTTCCACCATTGTCAACAAATCCGTCCTCACCGAGTTTCTTTTCTTCAGCTTGCGCTTTTTCTGTCTTGCTTTGGAAAACTACGACGATTCCATTACCTGCTATGATGTATTCGTTCTTGGCTAGTTTCACGATCAAGCCACCGCCTTCAGGCCATTTACTTCCATCTGTAGCACGAGGATCCCAAGGCAGCGTGAAGAAGTGGCGGCAAGTCATGGTGATATCACCATCTTCGATGATGCGTTCTTTATCTTCCTGGTCGAAGAGTAATCCCCAGTTTTTGCCCTTTCCCTGATGCTGAAGCAGGATAGGAGAGAGCTGGTTGATAACCTTATATGAACGTCTGAGACTATTCTTCACCTTGTATTTGGCTTCATCGAGAGCAAACGGACTGAAACTGATAGCATCTGTTTCGCCAAAGGTATAATATGCCTTTACACCACTGTTGGCATCGCATTTCACTTCAGGAGTGAAGAAAGGATTGTCAGCACGCTTGTATTTCTCTACCCATCCCTTGTAACCGGCATCATAGATGTCTGGTGCAAAGATGTCGATACTTGGTGCACCACATTTCCAGATATCAATCAGATGGGCAAGTGGTCCGGCAGAAGGATATTCGCCTGGTTTTCTGCCACGGCTGTTCATTGCTGCATTTACATACATCGGAATATTGTAGATGGCTTTGCCTGCTGAGGCTAGCTGCTCTACATACTTGGCATAGTAATATGCCTGGAATTTCTCGTCAGCATAACGGTCTGTGCCGAAAACTTCAGCCCATGTACCTTTCTTCTTGAGCTTGAGTGCCTTGAGTAATGGAGCAGGAACTGTCTGCTTGTAAGCTTTCTTGGCAAGAGGAGAGTGGTCGCGGGCAGATTCGAGCATACCGATTTCGTTTTCTACCTGCATCATGACAACGGTATTCTTCTGACTGTCTACTGCTTTGATGTGTTTCATCAGTTCGCAGAATGCTCGCTTGTCTGCTTGAAGCAGGTTGTCGCTGAAGGCTGTGCATATCTCCAGTGGTTTACCGTTCTCTGTGAGTGAACGAGGGAAACGCTTGGTGTTTTCCTTTACCCATAATGGAGCATAGCAGCTCATGGAGTTCTTCCAGGCACCAAACCATAGGAAGACAATCTTCAAGTCATGCTTACGGGCTGTTGTAATGACGCTGTCTACGAGTGCAAAATCATATTTGCCCTCATCTGGTTCTACAAATTCCCAATATGCAGGAACGAAGACGGAGTTGACTCCGCTATTCTTCATCTGTTTCAATGCTTTCCTGATGTCGGCAGGACTCGTTGCGGCAGAGTTGCTCAACTCGCCAGCCAGGAGAAGCATCGGCTTGTCATTGACAACAAGCTGGGTTGCAGAGCCTTGCTTCTGCAGTTTCACTCCTGCTTGTATATTGATGCAGCATAATAATGCTAGAAAAGATACTACGATCTTATTCATAAATCTTCATTTTAGAAAAGGTTTGAAAATACTTGAGACAGGTATTGCGCCATTCCTTGGCGTTTTCCAACTGCACATTGAGCAATGAATCGGTATGCTGCCATTCCTGCTCATGTCCTTTCATATACTGTTTGGCTGATGTGTGCCAATAGTCGCGGTAAACTTCTACCATCGCTACACCCATGTTGTACTTCATGCAGAGTTCCTGCCAGAGTGTGCTGCCTGATTTCATCTTGTAATCCCAGGCTACATGGTGGAACCATAGGAGATATTCTTCAGGACAGGTCTCTATGTTATCGTATTGGCTGCGATATGGTTCCGGATACTGACCGACTGCATCTGTGCCCTTGGATGAACGGTCGAAACCTACGCCCTGGGCATCAGCTTTGTGATAGTATACAGGGCACCATTCCAAAGGATAACTTGCGATGAAACCATCAGGTTCAGGACCGTAGTGGTGGTCGAACTTGAAGATATGGTGCAAACCCAAAGGCATCATATAGTTGACGCAAGCTTCGCGGGAAGTCATCATCATCATCTCTACCGGCTTGGTGAATCTCTCGTCCTGGTTCTCATAGGTCTGTACGAGCCATTCATGAGCAATCTCTTCGGCTGTAAGTGAAGGATTCCATGCCAGGCGACCGAAAGCATACCAGTTTGCCTGTGAGAAAGGATGACCACACCAGTTGGCATCATCACCGATATTGGCTACACCTGAGATTCCAACCAGTTTGTCTGGATTGACAAAGCCAAAGAATTCCTTCCACATAGGTGCGAGATAGGTGAGATGCTTAGACTGTCCGAGATATTCCTGGGTAATCTGAAGTTCTGCTATCTGAGGAGTCTGTTTGATGTTGTCGAAGATAGGAGCGTATGGCTCACGTGGCTGGAAGTCGAGCGGACCATTTTTTGACTGCAAGATGACGTTGTCGCGGAACTTTCCGTCCATTCCCTTAAATTCGCTCACAGCCTGCTTCACTCGGTCTTCACCCTTATGATTGGCACCATAGACAAAGCTTCGCCACATGATGATGCCTCCGTATGGCTTGACGGCATCGGCAAGCATGTTGGCTCCATCGGCATGAGTGCGGTGGTAATCGCCAGGACCAGGCTGTCCTTCTGAATTGGCTTTTACGAGGAAACCGCCAAAGTCAGGGATGGTAGCATATATCTCCTTTGCCTTCTTTTTCCACCACTGCTGAACCTTTTTATCCAATGGATCTGCAGTCTTGGTGTAGCCTAAAGCCATAGGCGAAGCGAAGTTGATGCTGAGGTATACCCGGATGCCGTAAGGACGCAGAATGTTGGCGATGACCTTCACCTTATTAATATATTCAGCTGTCATCATCTTTGGCGATGCATTCACATTGTTGAGCACGCTTCCGTTGATGCCCAAAGAGGCGTTGGCGCGGGCATAGGTAATGAGACGGTCGTGCAGACTCTTGCTGATGCTGCCGCCTTTGCCGTTCTTTCCGAGTTTGATTTCTTCCCATTTGAAGATGCTCTTACCGGCATAGCCACGTTCGATGCTGCCATCGAGATTATCCCAATGGTTGAGGATGCGGAGACCCACTTGTGGCTTCTCGGTTTCATCGATAGCTTTGCTGAAGTTCTGCTGATTACCGCTACCAGTGTTGTAGGCATCGGTGTTCTGAAGACGAATCAGCTCGTAGGCACCATAGAGCAAACCGATAGGATTGCTGGCGGTGATAGTTGCTTCGTACTGAATGTTGTCGCCCTGATGTGCAGGACGGGCGTAGATGTTATAGCCCTCGCCAAGATTCAGAGCCTTGTCTATCTTGAGCTCTACATTCTTGCCACGCCAGTTGTTTTCCAACTCCTGCTTGGCAATCTTGACTGTTGCATCATCCGGCAACTGTGAGATGACTTGGCATGAGTTAGCATACTGCTTTCCGAGCCATAACTGTGAACCGTCACTCTGTGCAGAAACATGGAGTGATGTAAGTACCGTAAATAATAAAATGAGGTATTTCTTCATATCTTTGCAGACCGTTAGTTTGTATTGTTATTGTTTCTGCTGCAAAGATACGAAAAAATACCTTATTCTCTTCTATTTGTTGTTTATTTCTCATTTCTCTTTGTTTCAGCATACTCGCTAGGCGACATGCCATAGTGTTTTTTGAACACGGTAGAGAAGTGGGTCTGGTTGTTGAAACCTACAGAGTAGGCTACCTGCGTGATATTGATCTGTCCCTCTTCGATGAGTCGTGCCGCCTGTTCCAGACGGAGGTTACGGATAAATTCTCCGGCAGAAACACCAGCAATCTCCTTCAGTTTACGGTGGAGCTGTGCACGGCTGATACCTACCTCCTCGGTAAGTTTCTCTACATTGAGGTCCGGGTCGGCAAGATGGGCGTTGATATATTTCATCACGCGTTCCATCAGGGCATCGTTGTTGCCCTTTACCTGAATCTGCTCAATCTTCGCCTTCTGACCTTGTGCTCCGCTGTATTTGCCGCGGATGCGTCGCACATTATCCACCAGGTTGTCGATAAGGATATGCAACTCTTCCATGGCGAAAGGCTTTGCCAGGAAAGCATCGGCTCCTCTGCGAAGTCCCTCCAACCGGTGTTCCACCTCGCTCTTCGAGGTGAGCAGGATGACAGGAATATCGCTGATGTTGCTGTTACTCTTGATGTTCTTGAGCATCGTGATTCCATCCATCTCCGGCATCATCACGTCGCTTATCACAAGGTCGTACTTGCCGGTGAGCAGCATCTTCAAACCTTCCTTGCCGTTGCTGGCATGCTCAAAGCGGTACCAGTCGCTCAGTTCGGTCTTGATGTATTGGGCAATCTCGCTGTCATCGTCAACTATCAGGATATTGAAGTTGCGGTTGGCCTGTACTTTCTTTTTGGTAATCTCCTGCTCCTTCTTGTCTTCTTCTTCCAGAATCTCACCTGGCTGCAGATGACTGTTGCCCAGCGGAATACTTACTTCGAAGCAGGAGCCTTTGATGCCGTCGGTACGGTTGTATGCCTTGATCTTGCCTCCGTGCATTTCTACAAATGCCTTACAGAGGTTGAGTCCGATACCGGTTCCTTCGATATGGAGTCCGCTGCTGTTGTTTCCCTGATAGAAACGTTGGAAGAGGCGGTCGGTCTTCTCTTCTTTCAGTCCGATGCCTGTATCTTCTACCCTGATAATGGCATTCTTTTCGTCTTTACCTATGATAATGGTAATTTCGCCGCCATCAAAGGTATACTTCATGGCGTTGGAGAGCAGGTTGGAGATAACCTTGTCGAAGTTGATGCGGTCTATCCAAACCTTCAGTTTGCCTTTGTCGCTGCTGAGGCTTTCGTCTTCTTTGAGCGAGAGGGTGATGTTGCGCTCCTGTGCATTGAAACGGTAGAGCGAAACGATGCCATGCAGGAATTCCTTGAGCGGAGTTTCCTGGCAGTGGAGATGCATCTGGTTCTTGTCTATCTTTCGCTCGTCAAGTATCTGGTTTACCAGGAGCAAGAGACGCTGAGCATTGCGGTCGATGGTATCGATATCCTGTTTGCTTTCGGCATCTGTTAATCTGGCTTTCAGTTTGTTGAGCGGTCCCATGATCAATGTCAGCGGCGAGCGGATGTCGTGGGTGGCATTGATGAGGAACTGCATCTTGGTCTCTTCCAGGTCTGCCTTGCGGCGGTGCTCGTATGTGTAGATGACATACAGGATGATGCTTGCTATGATCAGCATATAGAGGAGATATGCCTCGGGTGATGCATACCAAGGATCGCATACCTTGATGTTGATGACGGTAGGATTCTTGGAATATCTGCCATTGCTGGTTGCTCTTACTTCCAACGTATAGTCGCCTGGTTTCAACTTGTTGAATGCTACGGTATTGGCTCCTTCATTGGTGCTGTTCCATTTGCCGTCGTTGATGCGGTATTGGAAACTGATATTATCGGTGTTTCTGTAGTTGAGCAGCGAGAACTCCAGAGTGAATGAATTCTGGGAGTAAGGAATGCTGAAGTCTTTTGCCATGCAGTTGATTGGCTTTCCGTCGATGATGAAGTTGGTGAGATGTACATCTCCCAGTTCCATCTTCTTGGCCCTGACAACGTCAGGATAGAAGGTTGTGATACCATCACTGGTTCCGAAGGCGATAAGGTCGTTGGCGGTATGCATGGAAGAGCCCAGCACGTACTCACGGGTAGTAAGTCCGTTGCCGTTGATGTGGCCGATAAACTGTCTGTTCTTCTGTTCATACTGCCAAATGCCCATGGTTGTACTTACCCACAAGTCACCCTTCCGGTCTTTGATGATACTGCAAACCTGCTTGCCTTTCAACGCTTCGGCACGAGGAAAGTTCATCGTCTTGTTGTTCTTTCTGTCAAACAGATAGAGCCCTTCTTCGGTACCGATGATTATGTCGCCGTTCTTACTTTCGCAGATACCATTCGCCTGTCTGTCTTTCAGAATGTTGTGCCATCCGAAATCCTTGAAACTGAGCGTTCTGGTATTGAGGCAGGAAACTCCATTAGAGGTTCCTATCCATAAATGACCTGTATGGTCGAGCGCCATGCTGCGCACCCAGTCGTTGCAGAGGAATCCTCTGTTGCCTCTTTGCTGCATGTTCAGAACGGTAACCTTGCCGCTTCCCACATTATATATATATAGACCTTTGCTGTATACAGAAATGTAAAGGTTGCCCTGTGCATCGTCGGTCATACAGTAGATGCCGGCGCTGGTAAAGGCGAGTTTCTGCTGGTATGTACCTGTATGAGGGTTGTAGCTGTAGAGTGCGCTGCCATTGCTGATCCAGTAATCGCCACGTCGGTCTTTATAGATGATGCAAGTACCGGCGGGTGACTGAGGGTGGGCGATAATCTTGCCTGAAGCATCAAAACAGAACACACCACTGTTCTGTACCGTACACCATGTTTCACCCTTCTCGCCTTGTGCAATAGATGAAACGCTGCTGCCGATGATGTAGTTCTGTGCCGAAAAACTCCAACTGTTGAAAGCCTGCTGGCGCTGGTTGATCAGATACAGACCTTTCTTGTAGCAGCCTATCCAGAGATTGTTGTCCTTATCTTCGATGATATCGTTGACAAAGGCGGTAGCCAGATTGAAACTGCTGTTGCTGTTCTCCAACTGTTCTACCCTGTTGCTTCCCTTCCTGATCATGAGAACACCATGCTCAGAGGTACTGATATAGAGGTTGCCTTCGTGGTCGAAGGTAGCATTGTTGATGGTTACATTATTCTGATAACCGCCAAAGTCGTAGCCGGCATCAGCGATGCGACCTGTCCGGTAATCATAATAGACGATGCCGTACATGCAGACGATGAGCATGGCCTGCGGGCGATGCTGGATGAAAGCCACAGGTGCTCCGCATGGCGATTTGAAGTCTTTGCGCTGCACCTTGCCTTGTTTCTTGATGAAACGGGTAAAGGTGGAGAGGTGACTGCTCTGCCAGAGATAATGATGCTTATCTTCATAGATATGAGTAAAGAATACATCAGAATCGCGCTCAGCGTATTGCCTTTCCTGTCTGATAGAGAAAAGTTTTTCTGTTTCTTTCTGGGTATTTTGGTCTTTTACTGAATAGAGACCATATCCTGCTGTACCCAGCAGAATATCGCCATTGTGACTTTCTACCATTGAATAGATACGTGGCTTTCTGCCATCAGGAAACTGGAGACGGGCGAAGTCGTTCGTCTCATAATTATAGCGCATCAGTCCCTTGGCACAACCTATCCACAGGTTACCTTTCTTATCTACCAGCAGGTCGGAGATAATGTTGTCGGTAATGGAGGTTGTGTCTTCTTCATTGTGCAGATAGTTGGTAAAGCGGTAGCCGTCAAACTTGCTGAGTCCGTATTCGGTTCCCACCCAGATATATCCGTATTTATCCTGCACAATGCAGTTGATGAGTGAACTGGATAGCTTGCCTGAAGTGAAGAGTTCACCACTGTCTGCCCATACCATGAGCGAGATGGCGATAGCGAAGAGTGCCGTGAGGCAATGTCTGATATGCTTCATATTTTCTGTCCGTTTTCTTGTTTAAATTAGGTTGTTACGGCTGCAAAAGTAACAAAAAACAATGAAAGAAACAAATTCTAATGCAATAAAATGTTTCGTTTCTTTTTGTTTCTTTATCTTTTTGTGCCCTTTTTGTAAGTATGAAACAAATAGAAAAGTAATGGTAACTATTAAATACCTGTTATTTCATTACTTATTAGTAAATTTGCATCGTCAACAACAATAGAAACATTAAAAGCAGCATAATAACAATGAATAAACAAGCAATCAAAATCTTATCGCTGGCGCTCGTATTGGCTGCGTCAAGTTCTGTAGCTTTTGCCCAGAAGGTATGGAAAGGATCTTGGGCTACTGCAGTGGAATGGACTGGTAAAGGAGATATGCCTAAGGAAAGTTTAAGTAACCGCTCTTGTCGACAGGTAGTTCATGTATCTTTTGGCGGAGAGGAACTCAGAGTGAAGCTCAGCAATGAGCAGAGTAAGGAACCGGTAGAAATCAAATCGGTGTATATTGCAGATACCGATGTGCCTTCTAACTGGGGCATCCATGCCAAGACCGTGAAGTATCTCAAGTTTAATGGCAAGAAGAATGTAACCATTGCTCCTGGCAAGGCTATCTTCTCTGATGATTTGAAATATGCCCTAAAGAGTGGACAGCGCCTCACGATTACCATTGATTATGGCAAGCAGACTCCAGTGAATGCAACATCTCATCGTGGTTCACGTACCACATCTTATATCGTAAGTAATGTGAAGGGCAAGGCGGTGAAACCTGCCGATGCTGCTTTCGATAAGCAGGAAAAGGCTGACCATTGGTATAATCTTTCAGCCATTGATGTGAAGACCGATAAGGCTACTCCTGTGGTGGCTGTCCTCGGAAACTCTATCACCGATGGTCGTGGTAGTACCACTAATCATCAGAACCGATGGACTGATTTCCTCTCGGATGCATTGAATGCAGAGAAACCATACGGCGTGTTGAATCTCGGTATCGGCGGCAACTGCGTGGTGCAAGGCGGATTGAGCGAACCGGCAATGAAGCGTTTCGACCGTGATATTCTGGGACAGGCAGGTGTGGATAAACTCATCATCTTCGAGGGAACCAACGACATCGGCTGCTGCGGCAGAAATTATGAGCATGTGACAGATACCCTGATTGCCTGCTACAAGGTGCTGATAGCGAAAGCCAAGGCAAAGGGAATCAAGGTGTATGGCGGAACCATCACCCCAACCAAGGGAAACGGATGGTATTCTTACTGGCATGAGGCGATGCGACAGACCGTGAATGAATGGATCAGAACGAGCGGTGCCTTTGACGAGGTTATCGACTTTGATGAGTTGACCCGCGATCCGAAAGACCCTCAGCGTCTGAAAGCAGAATATTCTGACGACTGGTTGCATCTTAATCCTAAGGGATATGAGGCAATGGGTAAGTTTGCTGCAGAGAAATTGAAGTAAATGTTATAAATGCACCTATATATAATAAGGTGTAATCTTAATGATTGGATAAAATATGGAACAGACAACTGTAACACAGGAATCTAAGGGATTCTACAAACTGAATTGGCTACAACGCATCGGATTCGGATCTGGAGACTTGGCGCAAAACCTCATCTACCAGACCATCTGCATGTATCTGTTATTTTTCTACACCGATATCTACGGACTCAATCCGGGTGTGGCTGCCACCATGTTCCTGGTGGTTCGCTTGGTCGATGTACTCTGGGACCCGTTGGTAGGAACTTATGTAGATAAGCATAATCCACGTTGGGGTAAGTATCGCTCTTATCTCGTCCTGGCGGGTTTGCCACTCACCGTACTTGCCATCCTCTGTTTTTGGAATGGTATGGAAGGACAGACAGAAACCATCAAACTTATCTATGCCTATGTAACATACGTAGGCTTGTCTATGCTCTATACATTGATTAATGTGCCTTACGGAGCATTGAACTCTTCGCTGACCCGCGATACAGACGAGATAACCATTCTCACCTCTGTACGTATGTTTATGGCAAATGTGGGTGGACTCTGTGTATCGGCAGGTGTTCCAATCCTGGTAGCCATGCTCGCAGCAGCCAAGGATCTCCCTATCGAAATGGCGCTATTTATGGGTTTGGGCTCTTTGCCATCTTTCATCTTTATGCCACTGGTTCCTGCCATCAAGAAAAAGGTGGGCAAGAAGAATATGTTCTACATCTTCCTCACCGTGGCTATCGTGGGTATGGCGATGCTTTATGTCATCAGCAAGATGGGACCTGTAAAGGAACATATCACGCTAGTTTATATCGCTCAGTTCATCAAGTCAACAGGTGTTATCGTGGCTACAGGATATATGTGGGCTCTGATTCCTGAGGTTATCTCTTTTGCAGAATATACCAGCGGCAAGCGTATTGCCGGCATCGTCAATGCCTTGACCGGTATCTTCTATAAGGCAGGTATGGCTCTGGGTGGTGTGGTACCTGGTGCCGTTCTTGCATGGACCGGTTATCAGGCAGCTGCAGCTCAGGAGAGTAACTCACTTCCTACCGACAGTAATGCCTGGTTTGTTGCCATGCTGATTTTTGCCCTGGTAGGTTTCGCCCTTCTGGTATTCTGCTTTACCCAGACCAAGGAGCGTGTGGTAATGGATGAGAAGGAAACCAAGAATGTTAAGGTGAGCGACCTGTGGACAGAATTCTTCCACAACCGTCCGCTCCGTATTGTGGCGCTCTTCTTTATCACCGCCTTCGCCATGATGTCGGTAGGTAATGCTGCCGGTGCTTACTTTATGAACGATTTGGAGCAGCAGACTCCTTTGGCACAGGAGGGTATCCGCTGGCTGGTATGTGTGATTCCAGCCATCCTGCTGGGCTTGGCAATGTTCATCATCTCTAGGTATGAATTGACAGATGAGGTCATTGACGACATCAACAAGAAGATTGAGGCTCGTCATCAGGAAATGTAAAACTTAAATATAATTAGATAATCCTATAGAAGGAGAGAATCCCTGTATTCTCTCCTTCTAGAAAACAAGTGTACAATGAAGAAAATTTCAACTTTTGCCTTGGGCTTGATGCTTGCTTCTGCAGCTTTTGCCCAGAAAGGCAATAATACGACAATCCCAACATTCCAGGAAGCTATGGGTAAGTACTTCCTGGTAGGTGCAGCCATTAATACAGCTTTGCCTAATGGACAGGATCCTGCCGCTGAAGAGGTGGTGAAGAAACAGTTCAATCAGGTGGTTGCCGAGAACTGTATGAAGGGCGAGGTAAATCATCCGGAGGTGAATCGCTTTGATTTTACCGATGGGGATAAACTGGCTGACTGGGCAGAGAAGAACGGCAAGACCTTGATTGGTCATTGCCTGGTTTGGCATTCTCAGCCACCTAAGTGGATGTTTACCGATGCTAAGGGTAATCTGGTAAGCCGGGAAGTACTTATCGGCAGAATGTATAACCACATCATGACCGTGGTTACTCATTATAAAGGTAGAGTAAAGGGATGGGACGTTGTGAACGAGGCTTTCGAGGATGATGGTTCTTACCGCAAGTCTTTGTATTATAAGATTATCGGTCCGGAGTTCATCGAGTTGGCTTTCCGCTTTGCTCATGAGGCTGATCCTAACGTAGAACTCTACTACAATGATTATTCTACTTCTAAGCCTGCCAAGCGAGAGGCTATCTGCAAGCTGGTTCGCGATTTGAAGGCAAAGGGTCTCCGCGTCGATGCAGTAGGTATGCAGAGCCATAATGGTTTTGATTATCCTGACTATACAGAGTATGAAAAGAGCATCGAGGCTTTTGCTGCTGAAGGCGTGAAGGTGATGCTGACGGAGTTGGATGTCAACATGCTTCCTAATCCGGAAGGATTCGGCGGAGCTGAAATCAGCCAGAAGTTTGAACTTCAGAAAAAGTACAATCCATACGTGAAGGGACTTGACAAGAAGGCACAGAAACTCTTCAACCAGCGTTATCTCGATCTCTTTAAGATTGTAGAGCGTCACAAGGATGTCATCAGTCGTGTTACCTTCTGGGGTGTCAATGATGGTCACTCTTGGTTGAATGGCTGGCCTATCCCTGGCAGAACCAACTATCCGCTGCTCATCGATCGTAACAACAATGTGAAGCCAGTGGTGAAGGAAATCGTCAATCTCTTTAAGTAAAATCTCTTTAGATAATATTGTACATCTCTTAAAATAATAAACAACAATGAAAGCAAGATATTTGTTCCCAAAGGATTATATGGCAGATCCATCTGCCAATGTGTTTAACGGTCGCCTGTATGTTTACCCATCTCATGACTGGGACAGCGGCGAAAGCTTCGACGATGATGGCGGTCACTTCCAGATGAAAGACTATCACGTTCTCTCTATGGACGATGTGATGGAAGGTGAGGTAACCGATCATGGTGTGATTCTCGATGTGAAGGATGTGCCATGGGCTGAGAAGCAGATGTGGGACAACGATGTAGTAGAGAAGGATGGCAAGTACTATCTCATCTTCTCTGCCAAGGATTATAATGGCGTGTTCCATCTCGGCGTGGCTGTGGCTGATAAGCCAGAAGGTCCTTTCATTCCGAATGCCGACCCAATCCGCAAGTCATACAGCATCGACCCTTGCGTGTTCAAGGATGATGATGGCAAGATTTACTGCTACTTCGGTGGTATCTGGGGCGGTCAGCTTCAGTGGTATAAAGACAACAAGGCTCTGAAGGATGAACATCTCCCTGAAGGCAAGGAGAATCCATTGCCATCTCGCATAGCCATGATGACTGATGATGTACAGCAGTTTGCAGAAATGCCAAAGCCTGTTGTCATTGTTGACGAAGAGGGTAAGGTATTGCCAGCCGATGATCCTCATCGCTTCTTCGAGGCCAGCTGGATGCATAAGTATAAGGGCAAGTATTACTTCAGCTACTCTACCGGTGATACTCATTATCTCTGCTATGCAGTAGGTGATAATCCTTATGGTCCGTTCACTTACAAGGGCGTCATCCTGGAGCCGGTTGTAGGTTGGACTACTCACCACAGCATCTGCGAGTACAAGGGACAGTGGTATCTGTTCCATCACGACTGCGTGCCATCTAATGATACAACATGGTTGCGTAGCTTGAAGGTGGCTCCTCTCTTCTATGATGAGGATGATAACATCTTGCCGGTTCAGCCTGAATAAGAGTATTATAAGTTTTAGATAATATACGTTTTAGTTGACTTTTAGGTTTATAGTAGTTTTGAAGAATAGTTGATATTAAGTTAATGTTAGTTTAGACGGAACGGCATCTTCGCGAGGAGATGCCGTTTTTGTGTATACTTCTTTTCTTCTCTTTCTTCCCTCTTTTGCTTTTCATCTAATGTTATTTTTAAGTTATTTCTGTCATTTTGTTGGCGATTTCGAATATTTTTGTTTACC
This sequence comes from uncultured Prevotella sp., assembly GCA_934202525.1. Classification (GTDB taxonomy): domain Bacteria; phylum Bacteroidota; class Bacteroidia; order Bacteroidales; family Bacteroidaceae; genus Prevotella. Next base: position 7,759 of record CAKPYB010000030.1, on the reverse strand, counting down.
TTTGTGCCCGTAAACCATAAAAAGAATAATTTATGTTGAGATTACTTTTAAGGCTATGGTGGTTGCAGCAGCGCCGTAACTTCCACAAGAGAGACGCCTTCGTGGCTTGCTACATCATCTTCCTGTATGTGGTGATGGGCGTGAGCTTCTTTCTCAGCTTCACCGAGAATGGGGGAGAACTGGGGGGCGAAGACATGCCTGCCCTGTTGGGAGCTGGTATCGTTGTCGGTATGCTGATTCCTGACATCATCATGAAGATGGTGATGAAGCGGGATATTACGGCAATGGATGATTATGTGAAGTCGCGTCCTGTGCCAGAGAAGATCTGGAACAAGTTCCTGCTCACTACCAATCTCGTGAGCTTCTGGAACTATGTGCTTCCGGTGCTTATGCTTCCGGTATTTATCTATTTCCTGCCTGTAGGTCAGGTTATTGCCAGTTTCTTTCTGTTTCTGGCGTTCTCTTATATTGACGGCATCTACATCACCTGTTACCGCAAGGCAACAGAGTTGGGTCTGAAATGGCCCTTGATACTGGGATGGATGGGAATGTTTGCCGTGCTGATAGGGTATATGTTTGTGGCTTCCTTCTTCCCGGTATGGATGGGATGGATAGGTATCTTCTTCCTTGCCGGAGCGGTATTCGCCGGACTTACCGCCTATCTCTATCACGAAAAGATTTATAACGAGCAGAAGCAGAAAGTTTCCAAGTTCCGTGGATTCAGCCATATCAACCTCTTCAGCCTGCAATATATCGGCACGTTGAGAGCAAAGCGTGTCCGTACGATGGTGATTATGGTTACAGCCATCTTCCTTTTCGATGCCTATCTCTTTGCCCTGCTTCCAGCAGAAGCAGGACAGGAAATGGGGGACAAGGTGGCAATGACTACCCTCTATGTGGCGGGTTCCATCCTGCTGCCATCGGTGGTATTGTCGCAATGGACCTTTGGTATTGAGGCAAACTTCTTCCATGGTTTGATGACCAAGCCGGTAAAGGTGAAGCAGATGCTGCAGAATTGCTTCTATTATTATATGGTAGTGAGTGCGATTGCCTTGCTGCTCACCCTTCCGTTCCTTTTCCTGGAGGCAGGAATCGGAATCCAGGTGCTTATCAGCGGTTTCTGTCTGGCAGTATTCATCAATCTCTTCAATCTGCCTACGGCACTCTTCTCTTCCCGTCTGGAGATATTCCAGACTTCCATGTTCAGCATGCAGGGAGCGAATCTGAAGATCAATCTTTATGCCATCGCTTTCCTCTTCCCGCTGGCTGGCGTCTGTGCCGTCTATCATTTCTTCGGCGAGACGGCATGGTGCATCACCTGTGTGGCAATGGCAGTCTTTAGCATCGCCATCCATAAATGGTTTATCGCCAAGATTGCTGCCATCTTCGAGAAGAATAAGTATAAGCGTATGGAGAAGTTCATGGAAAACTAAATAATTCTTATAGTGGCGCTAGCCTAACTTAACATTCAACATTTAACACTTAACATTTAATAAAGATGAATATTAAGATTCAGAATCTCAAGAAAATATATAATGGCAATACCGTACTCGATATTGATAATCTGGGTGTTGCAAAGGGCGAGTTGATAGGACTCGTAGGTAATAATGGTGCGGGCAAGACTACCTTGCTCCGCCTGATTCTCGACCTGATTCAGGCAGATGATGGTTTCGTGGAAAGCAATGGACAGAAGGTGAACGAGAGTGAAACCTGGAAGGAATATACCGGCAGTTACATCGACGGCAGATTCCTCATCGACTTCCTCACCCCTGAGGAATACTTCGATTTCATCGCTGATGTTTATCACATTGATGATGAAACCCTGCAGGAGCGACTGGCGCAGTTTGAGGGCTTTATGCACGATGAAATCATGGGAACCAAGAAGTATCTCCGTGATTTCTCTCAGGGCAACCGACAGAAGATTGGCATCATCGGAGCGATGATCATCAATCCGAAGGTCCTTCTCCTGGATGAGCCATTCAACTATCTCGACCCTTCTTCTCAGATGACTATCGCCCACATGATTCAGCGCATCTGCAAGGAGCAGGGCACCACGGTCATCATCTCCAGCCATAACCTCAACTTCGTTGCCGACATCTCCACCCGCATCCTCCTGCTGGAGAAAGGCAAGCTGGTGAAGGATCTTCCTAATGCCGATGGCGCTGCCATCGCCGAACTCAACGAGTACTTCGGTATTCAGGCGGAATAAACTTTTTCCGTTAATATTATACAAATTCCATGATATGATTTGTATAATTATCGTTAAATGCTTACCTTTGCACTCAAACGAAGAAAAAAAGAATCAATGAGCAAAGGAAAATTAGCTAAGTTTGCGGATATGGAGCGTTTCGAGAACGTGTTCCAGTATCCATATAGTGTTGTAGATGACGTGCCTTTCGATATGAAGGGCAAGTGGCGTGAGATGTATTTCCACAATGATAATCCTATCGTGCTGGAGTTGGGATGTGGCAAGGGTGAATATACCGTGGAACTTGCCAAGCTCTATCCTGAGATGAACTTCATCGGTGTGGATATCAAGGGCGCACGAATGTGGACCGGTGCCAAGAAGGCGATAGAGGAAGGACAGAAGAACGTGGCTTTCCTCCGTACCAACATCGAGATTATCGACCGCTTCTTTGCCGAGGATGAGGTGCAGGAAATCTGGCTCACCTTCTCTGACCCGCAGATGAAGAACCCTCGCAAGCGTCTTACATCTACATACTTCATGAACCGTTATCGCCACTTCCTCGTGGATGGCGGCATCATCCATCTGAAGACGGACTCCAACTTCCTCTTCACCTATACTACTTATATGGTGGATGGCAACCATCTGCCTGTGCTCTTCCGCACCGAAGACCTCTATCATCAGGAGGGTATCGATGAGGAAACCCGTAAGATTCTCTCTATCCAGACCTATTATGAGAGTATGTGGATAGAGCGTGGATTGAACATCAAGTATCAGAAGTTCGCCTTGCCACGTGAGGGAGAGCTGGTGGAACCTGATATTGAGATTCCGCTGGATGATTATCGCAGTTATCGCCGTGATAAGCGAAGCTCAAAGGATACAGCGAAATAGATTTCTACAATGATTTGAATAAGCTTCCGCAATGCTTTGAATGCCTTTCCTCAAGCGTTATTGGCGTTTGAAGAATGCGTCATAAGTATCTGAAAGAAGTAACTGAAGTTGTTCGGAGATACAATAGAAGTTGTTGGAACAGTAAGTATCTCGAAGCGCACAACAGCTGATATGCGGTCGCACATCAGCTGTTGTGCGCTTGTCTTTCAGCTGTTGTGCATGCGTAGAACAGCTGTTGTGCGGCTTTTTAATGGCAATTCTTATTGATTGTCTTTGTTAATCAAGTTGACGACTACTTTTACCATTACATCTTTTTCCTCAGTTCTGCTTTCTGCAATCATCAGAGTCAGGGCAACGAGTGTGTTGTCGGCAATTCTCTTATGTCCATTTTCTGCATACAGAATGCCATTCTTCTCCATAAACCAAAGAAAAAGCATGGCCGCAATTCTCTTGTTGCCATCGCTGAATGAATGGTTTTTTACGACAAGGTAGAGCAGCATGGCTGCTTTTTCTTCTACCGAAGCGTAGAGTTCTTCACCGCCGAAGGTTTGGTAAATCTGACCTATGCTGCTCTTGAATGAATCATCCTTCTCATTGGCAAACCATTTACTGCCTCCAAACTTTTCTTTCAAAGCATTGATGGCTTCCATTGCATTTTCGTAGGTGGCATGGAACGGTTCGGCTTGAGTCGTCTTGTCTATGAGTAATGTCTGATAATCATATTTGTCGAGAGTATCCAGGGCATAAACATAGTCGCTGATGACATTGAACAGTCCGTTATATTCGTCTTCTGAAACCTGATCTTGTAATGTAATCGCACGTGACATCAAACGAACCACTTCTTTCAGTTCGTTGTAATTGTCTAGGCGCTTCTGGTTGATGGCATAACCCTTGATAATGTATTGCTTCAAGATAGAGGTTGCCCATTGACGGAATCTGGTACCATTGATTGACTTTACACGATAGCCTACGGAGATAATGACATCCAGGTTATAATATTCCGTTTCGACAACCTGTTCAAAGCCGTCGTGGCGACCATATTTCTTGGTATGTGCAAATTTTGCACATACCAAGGATTTGTCGAGTTCACCTTCTTTGAAACAGTTATTGACATGTCGTGAAATCACAGTTCTGTCACGGCCAAACAACTCTGCCATTTGGCTTTGTGTAAGCCAAACGGTATCATTCTCTAATTTTACATTCAGCTCTATGTTGCCCTCTGGGGAACGATAGATTTCGATGGAAGAATTTCTCTGCTCCATACCTTTCATTATTTAAATGTCCTTACTCTAGTACCCAACTTTTGGATAATTCGGCAAAGATACGATAATTGTTTGATTCCTACAAGGTTTTCGAGTATTTTTTCTTCTTTTTGATGAAACTTGCGAAAAATAGAAATGGAAGGGATGTTTTGTTTTTGATTACTTCCAGATTAAATATCAGGAGTAGTCTTAGGTTCGTGATATGTATTGTATGTTATGTAACCGCTATATCTTTTGTTAAATCCGGGAATAATCTTGTTGATTTCAAGAAGAAAAAGGTGGAAATGCTTGGCGTTTCCACCTTATTTTATTAAATTTGCAGCAAGTTTTTGAAGAAATGCAGTAACCTTGGAGGCTGCATGAACCTGATGAAACGACTAACAGAATAGTAATAACTAACTAAATAAACGACAAAATGATGAACTGCAAGAAATTGGCTCTTACCATTGCGGCTGGAGCGGTAGCAACAACATTGATGGCGCAGTCAGCACCTCAGCTGAATGCCAATAACATCGACGAAGTAATCAAGGCGATGACTCTGGAAGAGAAAGCCCAAGTCTTAGTGGGCGGTGGTAACGATGGATTCGTGGGCAGTGGCGCTATGCTCGGACATCAGAAGAAGTTCGTGCCAGGTGCTGCAGGTACAACTGTAGCTATCCCTCGTCTCGGTATTCCTACTACCGTGCAGTGTGATGGTCCTGCCGGTGTTCATATCGATGCTCATCGCGAAGGTGACAGCCGTAGCTACTTTGCTACCGGTTTCCCTATCGGAACCTGTCTGGCTTCTACCTGGAACACCGACCTGGTGCGCAAGGTGGGCGAGGCTATCGGTAACGAAACCCTGGAGTATGGCTGTGATGTTGTGCTCGGACCTGGTATGAACCTGCATCGCAATCCGCTCTGCGGCCGTAACTTTGAATATTATTCTGAAGACCCAATCGTAACGGGCCTTATCGGAACCGCCTTTGTACAGGGTGTACAGAGTCAGGGTGTGGGTGTAAGTGCCAAGCACTTTGCCGTAAACTCTCAGGAGACTGACCGTACCAAGGTGGATGAACGATTGAGCCAGCGTGCTCTCCGTGAACTGTATCTGAAAGGTTTCGAGATGATGGTTCGCAAGAGCAATCCTTGGACTATCATGTCTGCCTATAATAAGGTGAATGGTGTTTATGCCCAGGGCAACAAGGGACTCTTGACAGATATTCTCCGCAACGACTGGGGATATAAGGGAATTGTAGAGACCGACTGGATAGGTAAGCGTGCCGATCTTCCTCTGGAACAGGAAGTTGAGGCTGGCAATGACCTGATGATGCCGGGTTATCCTGCACAGGTGCAGGATATTGTTAATGCCGTAAAGAATGGCAAGTTGGATATCAAGGATGTGGACCGCAATGTTCGCCGTATGCTCGAATATATCGTGAAGACTCCTCGATTCAAGGGATATAAATATAGTGGTGAGCCAGACTTGAAGGCTCATGCAGCCATCACCCGTCAGAGTTCTACCGAGGGTATGGTGCTCCTGAAGAATGATGCCGCTCTTCCTATCCAGGGCTTGAAGACCGTGGCACTCTTCGGTGTCAACTCTTACGACTTCATGTCGGGTGGTCTCGGTAGTGGAGCCGTTAATGTAGGCTATTCTGTAGATATGGTTACCGGTTTGAAGAACATCGGCGTGGCAACTACTCCTCAGCTTACAGAAATCTATCAGAATTATGTGAAGTATGCCAAGGCTAAGTTGAAGGCAGACAAGAATCCGATGATGTGGTTCCTGGATCAGGGTCAGCCAAAGCTCGATGAAATTGAGATTACTGAGCGTTGTGTGGCAAGCGAGGAGCCAAAGGCAGATGCTGCCATCATCACCATCGGCCGTCAGGCAGGTGAGGGAATGGATCGCCAGATTAATGGTGAGTTCAACCTCAGTCAGATAGAGCAGGATATGATTTTCCGTGTATCTGATGCTTTCCATGCCAAGGGCAAGAAGGTGATTGTGATCATCAACTCTGGTTCTGTGATGGAGACAGCCAGTTGGAGAGACCGTGTGGATGCTATTCTCGTAGCTTGGCAGCCAGGTATCGAGGGTGGTAACTCTGTAGCTGATATTCTGACCGGTAAGGTGAATCCATCGGGTAAGTTGACCATGACCTGGCCTATCGCAGCTACCGATCATCCATCTACTGCCAACTTCGCCAAGGATTACGATATGTACACCTACAAGAATCTGCAGGATTGGAGCAAGGGTAATATCAAGGGTTACGATTATAGCAACCACGAGGAGGATATCTACGTAGGTTATCGCTACTTTGATACCTTCAAGAAGAATGTGGCTTATCCTTTCGGTTATGGTTTGAGCTATACTACCTTCGAGTTTGGCAAGCCATCTGTCAAGGCTAAAGGCAACTATATCGAGGTTAGCGTAACCATCAAGAATACCGGTAAGGTTGCCGGCAAGGAAGTTGCTGAGGTTTATGTCACCGCTCCTAAGGGTGCTTACGAGAAGCCTGCCAAGGAACTCAAGACCTTCGGCAAGACAAGAGAGCTGAAGCCAGGTGAGAGTCAGACATTGAAGATGACACTCGAGAAGCGTGATCTTGCCAGCTTCGATGAGGCTAACAGCCAGTGGAAGGTAGATGCAGGTAACTATCTCTTCAAGGTAGGTGGCGATGTAGAGAACATCAAGGGTACTGCTACATTGAAGGTGTCTGAATATACGGAGAAGACAAGCAATGCCTGCGCTCCTAAGGTTCAGTTGAACTATTTGAAGCAGAAATAGCTCGTGGTTTGTGCAAAATGAAATAGATTAAACAGAAGAGGGTGTGTCATAAATACATGATTCACCCTCTTTTTCATTGAATTACATACTCAAGTTTTGCATGTGGTTTAAGTACGGGCTGAAGGCCCGAAAGCTCCAAGCCCAGGGCGTGTGGAGTCAACTTGCGAAAGTTTTAGTTAATGATTTCCAAAGGTAGCTGTATCACACTTCAGTCAAGCAACTCAAGCAGTTCAGTCAAGCAACTCAAGTAGTTCAGTAAGACAATTCAAGTAGCTCAGTAAGCGAGTTCAGACGTTTCAGTTAGCTGATGCAGTCGTCTCGATAAGCTGATGCAGTCGTTTCGATAAGCTTACAGATACGTCTCCGTTAGCTTACGCAGCCACATCAGTTACCCGATGCAGCCATATCAGTTACCCAGCGCAGCCTTCATATGAACAAATTTTGTGAAATTATCTATCATCCATCACGATTTGTACCTCCCGTATGCATTAACATACTAATATACAGATACTTGAATGGTGTGATAGATGCTTCAAAAACGGAAAAATCCATCACGCTATCGTAAGCGGCTCCGGTAAGCGGCTCCGCGTTTATACCATTGCAGTCTTCTCATTTGTTCGTATCTTTGCACCATAGTTTTAAAAACACATG
>CAKPYB010000029.1 GCA_934202525.1 uncultured Prevotella sp. | reverse complement strand
GCAGAAGCTCCTAGCCCAGGGCATCGCCCTGGGTGTTTATGGACGCAAACCTGTCGCCCTGTAAGGGCAAAAGCTTTGTATATTGCCAGGTATTTGAAAGCTTTTGCCCTTACAGGGCGCCTTGCTGATTGCTATTATACCCAGGGCGATGCCCTGGGCTAGGAGCTTCTGCCCTTTCAGGGCGTGCTGCTTCTAGGAGCTTTTGGGCCTTCAGCCCGTACTTAAACCACATGCGAAACTTCAGTTTATAGTCTACAACTGCGAGAAGAGTTTCTTGCCCTTGGCGTAATATTGCCAGATGATAGAGAGATTGTAAACCTGCGGAATCTCCTCCTTCACCCTACCCGTCTGTATCTTTCTGCGATCTTCGTCAAACTCATGTTTCCATGCCTTGAAAGCCCTGCGCGCCTTGAAGATGGCCTTGAAGTCACCCCAGTTGCGTTTCAGAACCAAGGTCTCGAAAGCTGCAAGGTAATCCAGGAACCGACGCACGCGCATTACATGATTTATCTCACTATCACTCAAGTTCTTATAAAGCATGGTTAAATTATTTCTGAAATTCAGATAAGTCTTCATCGGATTGCTTTTCGGCAGGGTTCCACCACCCACATGATAAACCTCACTCTCAGGAATGCAGTAGATTTTTCTGCCCATCAGACGCAAGCGCCAGCAAAGATCTATCTCTTCATTATGGGCAAAGAAGCGGCCGTCTAAACCGCCGGCAGTCCAATAATCCTTTGAGCGGATCATCATACAGGCACCCGTAGCCCACAAGATTTCCTGCTGGTAATCATACTGTCCATTATCGCGTTCTACCATATCAAAGATGCGGCCACGACAGAACGGATAGCCGTATTTGTCGAGGAATCCGCCGCAAGCACCAGCATACTCAAAGCTGTCCTTATCGTATTCCGCAAGCAGCTTAGGCTGGCAGGCAGCCACCTGCTGATGCGAATCCATAAACTCGATGAGCGGTGTAAGCCAATGATGCGAAACCTCCACATCGCTATTCAGAAGCACGAAATACGCTGCATCTATCTGCTTCAAGGCACGGTTATAGCCTTCAGCAAAGCCGAAATTCTGCTCCAGAACAATGGTCTTCACCTGAGGAAACTGAGTCTCCAGAAGGTGCATCGAACCATCAGAAGAAGAATTGTCAACCACCCAGATTTCAGCATCCTGACGGGAATATTCTATGACATTCGGAAGATACTTTGCCAGCATCTTCTGACCATTCCAGTTTAATATAACGATTGCTACTTTTGCCATATTTATTGTAAACTCTTTAATCTGTTATTCAGGAGATTGGTAAACTCATAGTTCTTGAGTCCCCATTTGGGAGCAATCAGCAGTTCTTTGGGCGACTGACTGACGAAGCGCTCCAGCACCAAATCCTTTCTGAGCAGACGGATGTATTTCACGATGACATCAATATACTCCTCTACCGTGTAAACATGGAAGGGATGCTCAGCATATTCCTGTGCCAACCGGGTGCCCCTGATAATCTGCATCTGATGAATCTTGAGAATATCAAGCGGCAAGGAAGAGATGAGAGGAGCCTGACGCAGACTTTCTTCCGCATCTTCTCCCGGCAAACCAATGATGATATGGCCGCCCGTAAGGATTCCCCTGGCATGAGTACGCTCTACTGCATCGCGGCAACAGGCAAAATCATGTCCACGGTTGATGCGCTTCAAGGTTTCATCGTTGGCACTCTCAATGCCATACTCCACCAGCACGAAGGTTCGGCGGTTCAGTTCTTCCAGATAATCGAGCAATTCATCGCTCACACAGTCCGGACGGGTTCCGATAACGATTCCCACCACATCTTCAACCTGCAAAGCCTCTTCATACATCTGCCTCAGTTGCTCCACCTTGGCGTATGTATTGGTATAAGCCTGAAAATAAGCCAGATATTTCATATCAGGATACTTTCTGCTGAAGAAAGCCTTTCCCTCCTCCAGCTGTTCAGTAATCGACTTTTTCCGGTCGCAATAGCTGGGATTGAAGGTGCGGTTGTCGCAATACGTACATCCGCCACTCGAAATCCTCCCATCTCTGTTAGGACAGGAGAATCCCGCGTCTATCGAAATCTTCTGAACACGGAAATCAGGAAACTGCTTCCGGATCCATGTTCCAAAATCGTTGTAATACATTGGACTTTGAACTTTGAACTTTCACATATCAGGAAGTTAAAGGAGTTAAGGAAGTTAAGGAGTTAAGACGTATGTCTTGCTGCTTAAAAAATACGCCAAAAGACTATTGTCTTAACTCCTCAGCGACCGTAGGGAGCGATAACTCCTTTAACTCCTTTAACTCCTTTAACTCCTTTAACTCCTAAACTTGCGAAACTTAAACTATTAACTATCAACTAAAGAAGCTCTCCCTTCAGCGCAGTCTTATCGTGATTGAAGTCACCCAGGCGAACCTTGATAAGCTGGTTGTCGTATTCTTCCTTGGCGAGAGCCGGCGAAAGTTCTACGCGGATATAGTTCTTGGTGAATCCATGCATTGCCTTGCCTCTTGGCGCCTTTTCGAAGAGAACCTCAGCCTCTGTACCGATGTATTGGGCATAGAATTCCTGCGTCTTCTGATCGCTCAACTCCAACAGTCGCTTAGAACGCTTCTTCTTCTCCTTCTCGTCAACCACATACGGAATCTTCAAGGCAGCCGTACCCGGACGCTCAGAATAAGGGAAGACGTGAAGCTGGGTAACAGGCAGACTCTTCAGGAACTCATAGCATTCTTCAAAACACTCCGGAGTTTCGCCGCGACAGCCCACCATTACATCAACACCGATAAACGCATCAGGCATTTTCTCCTTGATAAGATTCACCTTGTGGGCAAAGAGCGCCTTGTCGTAACGGCGGTGCATCAGCTTGAGCACCTCATCGCTTCCGCTCTGCAGAGGAATGTGGAAATGAGGCATAAAGGCACGGCTCTGGGCACAATACTCTATGAGATCATCATCACAGAGATCAGGCTCCAGACTCGAGATGCGGTAACGCTTGATTCCTTCTACCTGATCCATCGCCTTGACAAGGTCGATGAATCGCTCGTGGGTAGTCTGACCAAAATCACCGATATTCACACCGGTAATGACGATTTCCTTACCGCCTTCAGCCGCTGCCTGCTCACATTGAGCCACAAGCGACTGGATGCTCGGGTTGCGCGAATTGCCTCGGGCAAAAGGAATGGTGCAATAGGTGCAATAATAATTGCAGCCGTCCTGCACCTTCAGGAAATAACGGGTACGGTTGCCACGCGAGCATGAAGGCTGGAAGGTCTTGATTTCCTTCGTCTTCACGCTATAATGCTGATGAAGAGCCGCAGCATCGCTGTTCTGCGCCCATGCATCGCTGAGATATTGAATCAAGTTCGCCTTCTCGTTAGCACCCAACACGAGGTCTACACCCTCTATCTTGCTGACATTCTCAGATTCGAGCTGCGCATAACAGCCCGTCACGATAACGAATGCGCCCGGATTGTTTCTCACCATCCGGTGGATAGCCTGACGGCATTTATGATCGGCAACTTCTGTTACCGAGCAGGTGTTAATCAGACAAATATCAGCTTTCTCCCCCTTTTTAGCAGTAATGACGCCCATATCTTCGAGCATTTTGCCAAAAGTGGAAGTTTCAGAGAAGTTGAGTTTGCAGCCTAGCGTATAGTAAGCTGCCTTTTTACCTTGGAAGGCACTTGAATCTATCATAAATTATCTTTTCTAAAATTCTAAAAGGTAACCTAAAAAAAATGAAACATAGTCTCTATAAAACGAAAAAGCCGCTAGACCGAAGTCCAGCGGTTGTTTCTCTCATTTTTTCGTTCGCAAGTAATTTCAAATTACTTAGCAGAATCAGCAGCAGCTGTATCAGCAGCAGCAGTGTCAGCAGCAGTTGTATCAACCTGAGCTGTGTCAGAATCAGCAGAAGCTGTGTTCTGAGCTGTTTTGTTACCACATGATGCGAAAGAGATAGCTGCGATAGCTACGAACATAAAAACTAATTTCTTCATTTTCTTTGCTTTTTTAAAATCTGTAAAACAATCATTTGTTCTTTTGAACGATGCAAAGGTAAGCATTTTTTTGATACGTTGTTCTTTTTTTTGCGATTTTTTTTTAGGCGTTTTTGTAACAAAATTACAAATCGCTATAAATCAACCACTTACGAAATGCTAACAAAGGTTAAAGTTTTTGATGTGCTCGGAAACAGCCTAATTTTAACACTTTTCGGTGTTTTTTAGCGTAACAAGGGTGCGCGCCAACACCTCTTCAGAGCAGCACTATATACATATAATAAGGTACGCGCGCGAGGGAAAGAACAGAAAGTTTTTCTGCCTGAGGAAGAAGATTTTCTGCCTGAGAGAGAAGTTTTTCCCGAGAAATCGTCCCCAAAAACTTTGATTGCCGAGAATTTTTTCGTAACTTTGCACTCAAAACAAAGAAACAAACAGACAGAAAATGATACAGCTAAAAGAAAATCAGGGCATTCCCCGCAGCATTCTTCTGATGATGGCTATCGTCGCAGGACTCACCGTAGCCAACTGCTACTACAATCAGCCGCTTCTCGAACTCATCCGCCACGACCTGGATATTACCGAGCAGAAGGCTAACCTCATCACCGTCATTACCCAGATAGGTTATGCGCTGGGCTTGTTCTTCCTCATCCCCTTGGGCGATATGCTTTCGCGCAAGAAACTCATCCTTGTCAATATGACCATTGCGGCATTGATGGCTATCGTGATGGCTGCAGCGCAAAACGTATGGATGCTCTGGGGAGCTTCACTGCTGATTGGCGCCTGTTCGGTGATTCCGCAGTTCTTCATTCCGATAGCCGGACAGTTTTCTGAACCCAAGAACAAGAGCAGGAATATGGGCATTGTACTCTCCGGACTGCTGACGGGCATTCTTGCCTCACGAGTAATCAGCGGTTACATCGGCGAATGGCTGGGATGGCGGGAGATGTTTATCATAGCTGCTTTCGTGATGGTGGTTTGCATGGGAATCATGCTGCTGATGATGCCTGAAATGAAGCGCAACTATGTAGGAACCTACAGAGGACTGATGACCACCATAGCAGAAATTTTCTTTTTCCATTCTTCTATCCGCATCTATTCCACCCGTGCAGCCTTCGGGTTCGGCAGTATGATGGCAATATGGTCTTGTCTGGCGTTCCATCTGGCGCAGCCACCTTTCAGCGCAGGAAGTGATATGGTAGGAATGCTCGGACTTTGCGGAATCATGGGAGCCGTTGCTGCCAGTGGTGTGGGAAAACTGGTTCCTAGGTTCGGCATTCGAAAATTCAATCTGTTCGGCGCAGGAATGCAGATCATCGCCTGGGCAATAGCCTTGCTTTTCGGCGACACTTACGCCGGACTCATCGCAGCCATCATTCTGGTTGACATCGGTCTGCAATGTCAGCAGCTCAGCAATCAGAGTGGTTGTCTGCAGGAGGTTCCGCAGGCTTCCAACCGCGCCAACACCATCTTCATGACCAGCTATTTCATCGGTGGTTCGCTAGGCACTTTCTGTGCCGGTTACGTCTGGACGCAAGCCGACTGGCTCGGTGTCTGCATCGTAGGAATCGCCTTCGCCATGATTTCTCTGCTTATCACGCTAAACAGCAAGAAATAAACATATAAAAGAAAAGAGATTATATTCCCGACTTACAGGAACATAATCTCTTTTCTTATTTGATAGAGACTAAAGCCGGCATTTCTGCCGAGGCTTCAACTACATCTTTTCATCTCCATACATTTCCGTCCACCAGGAAGCATCATCCTGCAACCACTTGGCAAACCAGGCAAAGATGGTGTTCTGCCATTTCAGTCGCTTCTCGTAGTCGATGATGTGATGATCCTGACCATCTACCAATACCATCGCCGTAGGACGGCCAAGGAGTTTCAAAGCCGTATAGAGCTGGATACTCTCGCCCACAGGCACATTATTATCTGCCGTACCGTGAACAAACAGTAGCGGAGTATGAATCTTGTCGGCATTATAGAGTGGACTCTGATCTACAAAGAGATGCTTGTTGGTCCAAGGATATTCGTTCGCCATAGAAACTTCGCTGTAGCTGTAGCCCCAATAGCCCTCACCCCAATAGCTGGTGTGGTCGCTAATGCCTGCATGCGAGATGGCAGCAGCAAAGAGGTCGGTCTTGGTCTGAAGATACTGGGTCATGAATCCGCCGTAGCTTGCGCCGATGCATCCAATCTTCTTGCGGTTCACGAAAGCATGCTCATCGCAGAAAGCCTGGGTGCTGGAGATGATGTCTTCAGCCACTCCCTCGCCTGCCGTATCTACATGGCGGGCTGAGAATTTCTGACCGAATCCGGTGGCTCCACTAGGATTCACAACCAGCACTACATAACCCATCGCCGCATAAACATGATGAGGATAACGGCTCTGGAACATGCGGCTCGTAGGACTGCAACCACCATAATAGTTTACTACCATCGGATACTTCTTGGCTGCATCAAAATGAGGTGGCAGATAGTAGCGGCAGCAAAGCGTATCGCCCCTTGAATTGACAAAATTCCAAGCCTTGCATTCGCCCAGTTCAACATCCTTCAGTTCGCGCGCACTCAAATCGTCAACCAATTGCGATTTCAGCGCTTTTGTATTCATCTTATAGAGTCGGTCGGCATTGGATGCACTCTGACCGGAGAAAGCCATTTCTGCTGCAGAAGATGCAAGCGAGAAACTCTTGATGTACTCTTCAGGAGTCTTGAGAAGCGTAAACTTGCCCGATTTCGGATTGAGCTGGAAGAGGTGCACGCAGTCTTTATCTTCAGCTGTAAAATAGATGTTTCCATCAGCCTTGCTCCATTCCGTGCTCAGCACATTCGGATTGAAATCCCTGGTCAGCGGACGAACCTTCTTATCTGCCAAGGTCATCAGATAGAGCTGGGTGTCGATCATGCTAGGCGTCTGCCCTTCTTCCACATTCTTTCCAATGCCATTGAAAGCCTCTGGCGAAGCACTCACGAGAATGCTCTTGCCATCTGGCGAGAACTGGGCGCTGTTCAGAAATTCGCCCTTTTCTATCAGGGTTTCTACCTTTGGCGTTGTGGCTGCAGATGCATTCATGTTGCCTAAATCCAGGCGGTAGAATGATGTCAGGGTTGTAGGACGCTTGGTGAGTCGCTCCTCTCCCTTGCCAATCAGCAGATAACGCGAATCGGCAGAAATATCCATCAGATAGATGTTGTGGTAACCGAAGGTGAGCGGCTGAAGAATGCCCGATGCAAGGTCGTATTTGGCGAGATTGCTGCGCTCGCGCCAGCCCGGCTGTCGGTCTTCCGGTTCTTTTACATCATAAACTTGCGGATCCTTTTTTCTGCCTTCAGTAGTGAGCGTATAGATAAGCGTCTTCTCATCGGGAGTAAACTGGAACCAGCCTTCAGGAAGATGGCTTGTCAGCACTTCGCGCTCCATCGTCAGCGGATTGATGGTGATGAGCTGCAATGTGCCATCCTGCTTTTCTTCTCCGGCAATACTGCTGTCGCTCGCCTTCTGGGTGAAATACAGTTTATTGCTTGAAGGCATCCATTTTACGTTCTCCTCAAATGTAGCCATCACTCTGTTAGTCTGAGAGTTGCGCAATTCACTAATGCTATGGTTATTACCTTTTCTATCTACCCAGGTTTTCCGAACAACGATAAACTTTCCGTTTGGTGAGATAGAAACACTCGGATAGTTGGGCGCACAAATCACATCATAGATATTATAGGCGCGCTTGGCTGCCGCATCGCCTACAGAAAGCGGAGCACCGTTGGCTGCGGTTACGGTCAACTTGATAGATTTCTTATCAGAAGATGCATTCTTCCGGGTAAGATATTTGATGACAACCGTATGCTGCGAAGGAGTCAGGATGGTTTCAGCCTTATCGCCGTTCACCTTTACCTGTTCGCCGTCTACAAACAGGCGGTATTGCTCCAATCCTTCTACCGCGATGGTTGCTTTGGTGCGCTGGGTGTTAGAAACGCAGAAAGAAGCCAGATGGAGCGCATCCTGCTTGCCGGCAAGGAGTTGGGCTGCACTCACCTCCTTACCCTTATTTAATAAGGTGAAAGACAGCGGCGAATCGAGCAGCTGCTTAAGGTCGAACGCTTCGCCCTTGATGTTCACACTGTCAGCCATCCAAGGCTGTGCTACGGCATAGGGGCCTGCATATTTCAGCGTTTTCACCTCTATGGTTTCGGCACTGGCAGAGATTGAAGCCATCAGGGCAGCTGCCAGCAGTCCGCTTTTTGTTGTTTTCAGAATCAGTTTATTCATAAATATCCTTATTTTGATTTTGGTGCGAAATTACAAATAAAATTCGAGATAAACGAATGTTTCTGTTACAAATTGCTCTTTTTGCTGCATTTTTACCATACAAATGTTATCTTTAAGTTAATCGGATGAGCCAGTAGGTTATTGTTGGGTTAAACCCCTCTCCAACGAGTTGCAATGCATAAAAAGCATTCGCAACTCGTTTTTTTTTATGCGATTTATTGTCTATTTAATTTCTTTTTTGTACTTTTGCACGCAAAAATATCACATAAAATAACAGAATAATGAAGAAACAGACCCAAGCCATTCATTTGGAATATGAGCGCCGCGATGCTTACGATTCGCTGAGCGTGCCAGTATATAACACCCTTGCCTACGAATTCGACAATGCTGCCGTCATGGCAGAAGCATTCACCGACAAGATCAAGGCTCCAGATTATTCGCGCGTAGAGAACCCTACGGTAACCAACCTGGAGCGCCGAGTAGCAGCCCTCACCGATGCTGCTCACGCCACCGCCTTCAACTCAGGAATGGCGGCCATCAGCAACACCCTCATGGCGCTGGCTGCACAAGGCAAGAACATCGTTACCTCAAAGCATCTCTTCGGCAATACTTACGCCCTGCTCGTTGCCACTCTGCGCCGTTTTGGTGTAAAGGTGCGTTTGCGCGATTTGACCAATATCGAAGCCGTGCGCGAAGCCATTGATGATGACACCTGCTGCGTATTTCTCGAAATCCTGACCAACCCACAGCTGGAGGTTGCTGACCTGAAAGCCATCTCGGAAGTGGCACATGAAAAAAATGTACCTTTGGTGGTGGATTCTACCGTGATTCCTTTCACACAATTCTCGGCTAAGAGTCTGGGAGTAGATATTGAGGTGGTTTCCAGCTCTAAATATGTAAGTGGCGGTGCTACTTCGCTCGGCGGTCTGGTTATCGACTACGGTACTCCTTACAACGGCGATTTCGCCAAGCGTCTTTATGGAGAAATGCTCTTCAATTTCGGAGCCTATATGACCCCACAGGTAGCTTATATGCAAACCATCGGACTTGAAACGCTCGATGCTCGCTATCGTGTGCAGAGCAGCAATGCCCTGGAGCTTGCCAAGAAGCTGCGCTCTCTGCCTCAGATAAAATATGTAAACTATGTTGGTCTGGAGGATAATCCTTATCACGAGTTGGCACAGCGCCAGTTTGGAAAAACTGCGGGAGCCATGATCTGTATCGACCTGGAGAGCAAGGAAGCCTGCTTCAGTTTTCTGAACAATCTGAAGCTCATCCATCGCGCCACCAACCTCTTCGACAACCGTTCGCTCGCCATTCATCCGGCAAGCACCATCTTCGGTGCTTTCTCTGAGAGCATGCGCAAGTCGATGGACGTGAAAGACACCACAATCCGATTGAGCATCGGCTTGGAAGATGTGGATGATCTCTTCGAAGACATCAAGCAGGCGGTTGATAGTTTATAATTGATAGTTTATAGTTAATAGACTCAAAGTAAAATGTACAATTTCGATAAAGTCATAGACCGTTCGGGCAGCGACGACCTGAAGCATGGCGCCCTGTTGCCTCGTTGGGGGCGAGATGATTTGCTGCCACTCTGGGTAGCTGATATGGATTTCGAGACCCCATCTTTCATTACAGATGCCCTCAAGGCACGTCTGGAACACTCTCTTTTCGGCTACACGATGGAACCGGAAGATTACCGTCCTAGCATCATCGACTGGGTTCGCGACCACCACCAGTGGGATGTGAAGCGAGAGTGGATAAGATTCATTCCTGGTATTGTTAAAGGCATCGGACTCGTGGTGAATGTCTTTACCCAGCCTGACGAAAAAGTCATCATCCAGCCTCCCGTTTATCACCCATTCCGCCTCACCCCAGAGGGTAATGGCAGAGAGGTGGTCTTCAATCCGCTGAAGATGAGGGAAGACGGATATTACGAGATGGACTTCGAAAATCTCGAGAAGGTTTGCGATGAGAAATGCAAGATTCTCATTCTCTGCAATCCTCATAATCCGGGCGGTATTACCTGGAGCAAGGAAACCCTGCAGCAGCTTGCCGACTTCTGCTATGAGCACCATCTGCTCGTTATCAGCGATGAGATTCACGCGGATATGGCGCTCTTCGGCCACAAGCACATCCCGTTTGCTTCGGTTTCAGACAAGGCACGCAACATCAGCATCACCTTCCAGGCTCCTTCCAAGACCTTTAATATTGCAGGAATCGTGAGCAGCTACGCCATTATTCCAAACGAAGAAATTCGCAGGAAATTCTATCCTTGGCTGAGTGCCAACGAACTGGATGAGCCAACCCTCTTCGCTCCAATCGCCACCATCGCCGCTTTCCGCAAGGGTGAGGAATGGAGAAAGAAGATGCTTGCCTATATAGAGGAAAACATCCGATTCGTAGAGGATTACTGCCGCGAGCATATTCCGGGCATTCGTCCGTTGCGTCCACAGGCTTCCTTCCTCGTATGGCTCAACTGCCGTGATCTGCATCTTTCTCACGATGCACTTCTCGACCTATTCATCGACAAGGCACATCTGGCATTGAATGATGGAGAGATGTTCGGTCCTGGCGGAGAAGGATTCATGCGATTGAATGTAGCTGCACCAAGAAGTGTTATCAAACAGGCTTTGCAGCAGCTGGAAGAGGCTGTGAGTCAACTCTAGATAATAAAAAAAATAGCCGTAACTACTGCAAATATAGTTACGGCTATTATTATAATATGGTGGAAGAATGCTTTATTCCCCCTCCATCAAATCATGAACCAGTTTGATTTCGTAATAATCAATACCAGCTCCCAAAGCTTCCTTTATTTCGCCAAAATGCTCCAATTCAGGATGAGCCTTCATGAAATCACGGATTTTCTTTTCATGGGCACTTGAAATCAGCGCCCGCAATCCAATTTTCCCCTCTTTCACATAAGGGGTAAGATGACCTATAATGGTGCCTTTGGTATAACCCCGCTTAGCAGCAATCTGATCTATCGTCATTCCCTGCATATAGAAATCATAACTTATCTCCTTCGAAGCGACTTTCGGCACCTTCGGCTCCTTCGGTTCATTCGGTTTCTTCTGTCTCCTTGACTTTCTGCCCGAACCGCTATCTGATGAGGCATCTGCATCCAACAGCAAGAACTGCGCCTTCTTTTTCAGATAATCTGTTACCGTGAATTCGGCACTACATTCATACTTCAAAAGCCGTTCTTTTAATTTTACATCCTCTGAGAATACAGAGAAGCGGTCTTCAAACTGTTTCCTTGCCACTTTGTTGTCAGTATCAAGATTCGACTTTCTGATTAAATCACTCAGAATACCGATTTTGTCAAGAAAATACATAGCTCCCTTATGAATGCGGTCTTGCAGTTCAGCCTGTCTTACATCAGGATTCCGGGCAAGCATACCCGTATACTGCACACGGAATTTATCCGATACGGCTATCAGACTCTTCAGCACCACCTGCAGCTTCTGATACTCGCTTACCACGCGCGGATATTTACCATTAAAAAACTCTACCAGGCAGCGCATCAGATGCTCATAACTGGCTCTGATGGAATAAAAATCGAAGAGTTCGCTGATGCAATAAATGATGTATTGCAGCTCCAGACTGCTGATTTGCTCCTGACTAGGCGCAGCAAGCTGGCTGGTGAATGCATCCACCGTCTGACTGCTGATAATGGCTCCGCGAGAAAGCGGTTGACTGAGCACCATTCCTTCCAAAGTCTTGCAGCGGCTCAGAGCCACGTAGGTCTGACCATGTGTAAAAGAATGAGAAGCATCGATGATGGCGTGTTCGAAAGTAAGTCCCTGACTCTTGTGGATAGTTATCGCCCACGCCAGCCGCAGAGGATACTGCATGAATTTTCCTTCCACCGTCTCCTCTATCTCCTTGGTTTTCTCGTTCAGCGTATATTTCGCATTAGTCCACTCCATTTTCTCCAGGTCAAACTCCTCGTCCGAATCCTTGCTGCGCACGATAATCTTGCTGCCGTCTTCATCGGTCCTAACCCCTATCACCTCGCCTATCATACCATTATAGAAGCGGTGCTGCGGGTCGTTCTTGATGAACATCACCTGTGCGCCAGACTTCAATGTGAGCTTAAAATCGGCTGGATAAGATGTTTCCGGGAAGTCTCCTTCTATATCTGCCGTAAAAGAAAATGACTGCGAAGGCAAGGCGGCAAGCTGCTGTTCGTTGATATACTGGGCAGGCGCATTATGGGTGGTAAGCCGGATATAATTGCTCTCCTTCGGTGGTACAAAATTTGGAATATAGCGCTGGTTCAGAGCCTGTAATGTTTCTTCCGAAGCCTTGTTTTCCCTAATCTGGTTGAGCAGCGAGATAAACTGCTCATCCTGCTGTCTGTACACCTTTTTAAGTTCGATAGTAAGATAGCCAACCTGCTTCAGAGCGTTGCTGCTGAAGAAGAAAGGCGTATCGTAATGCTGCCCCAGAAGATGCTCTTCCTGTGGCGTAACCACGGGTGCCAACTGCTGCAAATCGCCTATCATCAGGAGCTGCACGCCCCCGAAAGGCAAATCATGGCGCTTGCGATACTGGCGCAGTACGGAGTCAATAGCATCGAGCAGATCGCTGCGCACCATACTGATTTCGTCGATAACCAGCAGGTCGATGCTTCGGATGATATTGCGCTTGAGCTTGCTGAACTGATAGCGTTTCTGTTCGCCGCTGCCAAAGGTCGTGCCCGGCACGTATGGCGAGAAGGGAAGCTGGAAGAACGAATGGATGGTCATTCCTCCGGCGTTGATGGCTGCAATGCCCGTAGGAGCAAGCACAATCATTCGTTTTGGCGACAGTTCTTTCAATCGCTTGAGGAAGGTCGTCTTACCTGTGCCCGCCTTTCCGGTAAGGAAGAGGTTGGCACTTGTCTTTTCTATGATATTCCATGCCAGGATGGATTCTTCGTTCATTTCCATACAGCTTCGTTTTATACCAGTTTTTATACCAGAACTAGATTTCTTCTTATATTCAGAACTAGATTTCTTCCGTGATTTCGCTCATCTCCTTACGCTTCTTCTCAGCGCGTGGACAGTCTTCGGCAATATGACCTACAGGAATGACGACCACCGCCTCATAGCCCTCGCGAGCAAAGAACTGCTGCATCTTCGCCGTATCGTAATTGCAGACCCAGCAGGTGCCCAGTCCCTTTTCGGTGGCAGCCAGACAGAGATGCTCTGCCGCTATCGCCACATCAATATCGCCATGCGGTTTCTCATCATATCTGCGCACCCAGTTCTCATTCACGTTTTTCATACCTATAATATACATAGGAGCCGTCTTGAACCATTCGCGGTCGTAGCACTCCTGCAGCTTCTTCTTCGCCTCTTCCGAGCGCACGATGAGCCAGCGCCAAGGCTGACGGTTCACAGCCGATGGTGCCAGACGCACACACTCCATGATATAGTCCAAATCCTCCTGGCTCACCGCCTCCGAGGTAAACTTGCGAGCCGAAAAACGCTCCTGGCTCAATGCCAACATGTTATTCTTATCATTCATATCGTTCAGTTTTATGATATTTCAATACTAGCTTATGACCACAAAGGTAAGAATAAATCATGAAACGACAAAAAAACTTGGATGAAAAACTATCGTTTTCGGATTATTTTTTGTATTTTTGCACATCGTACCAGGATTTCTGGTGATAATAAGAGGTGTTAATGATAAGATATGATAGGACTGGCAGACTGCAACAACTTCTACTGTTCGTGCGAGCGAGTGTTTCGCCCCGACCTGATAGGAAAGCCCGTGGTTGTATTGAGCAACAACGACGGGTGCGTCATCGCACGCTCTGAAGAAGCCAAGGCATTGGGCTATAAGATGGGCGACCCGTTCTATCAGGTGAAGGAAAAACTGGAGGCTGAAGGAGTGGCTATCTTTTCGAGCAACTATACGCTCTATGGTTCGCTCTCCAACCGCGTGATGTCGATGCTATCCCATTATTCCCCACGCATCGACCAATACTCTATCGATGAGAGTTTCTTCGAGGCAGACGAATCAATGGCGAAAGTTTTCTTTCGGGAGCATGCGGAAGGCCATCCTACTTTGTTCAATAAAATGACAATAGACGAGCTGTCAGAAAAGCCCGATAGCCTGCTCCATCGCTATGGCTCCAAAATATCGGCAGATGTACTTCGGGCTGTTGGAATCCCGATATCCGTAGGCATTGCAGAAACGAAGACATTGGCGAAAATCGGCTCTAAATTCGCCAAGAAATACAAGGGTTTCCAAGGCTGCTGCCTCATCGACACGGATGAACGGAGACACAAGGCGCTGTCTCTCTTCCCCGTAGAAGATGTATGGGGAATAGGCAGACAGATAGCCCGAAAGCTCGATTATATGGGCATCAGGACCACCGCTCAGTTTGCCGACAAGAAAGAAAGTTGGGTCCGCAGCCATTTCAATATCACCACCCTAAGAACATGGAAAGAACTGAATGGCGAAAGCTGCATCAGCATCGAGGAATTGCCGCAGAAGAAGAGTATCTGCACCAGCAGGAGTTTTGCCGACGAGGGCATTACCGACAAAAATGTGATAGAAGAAGCCGTGGCTAATTTCGCTGTACGTTGTACAGAAAAATTAAGGAGACAAGGTAGCGTATGTCAGGGCATCACAGTGTTCGCATGGACTTCCCGTTTTAACGAGCATGTGCCTGAATACACCATTCATGATTCCCTCATCCTGCCCATCGCCACGAACGCACAGGACGAGATTGTAGGTGCTGCCCTCACCATTCTCCGGGCTAAATACCCGAAACCGATGGCAGACAGCAGGCCCGATTGCCCCGACATGTCGTTTCACTTCAAGAAAGCTGGCGTTATCCTGTGGCAAATCTCACCCGACCATCCTCGCCAGCAAGACCTCTTCGACCCCATCGACCGAAGCAAGCAAAAAAAGCTGATGGAGGCTATCGACGCCATCAACCGGAAGAATGGTTATGGCACCATACGCCAGGCCATACAAGGCACAGACTGCCGATTCGACCTGAAACGCGAGTACATGTCGAAGCAGTTTACCACGAACATCCATGATATTCTGAAAGTAAAAACTCAGTGAGCGTCTAAATAAGCCCCTTTCTAAAAATGGGCTCCATAAAATAAGGAAAACAAGATGAATCATAACAACGATAATAAAATAAAACTGACATTTCACCCTGCGGAATTCGGAGTAAAGATGCCGATTCCGCTGGCTGAGCAAAGCGTAAAAGCAGGTTTCCCTTCGCCTGCACAAGACTATATGGAGGGGGAAATCGACCTCAACGATATCTTGATTCACCATCGAGAGGCAACCTTCTATGTGCGCATATCTGGCGACAGCATGCAGGATGCTGGCATCCTGGACGGCGATCTCGCTGTAGTAGACCGACAGATAGAACCCTCTAACGGCAATTTCGTAATAGCCTTTGTGGATGGCGAATTCACTATCAAACAGTTCAAGATAGATGAAAGCGGCAGCTTCGGCTGGCTCATCCCATGGAACAAGAGTTTCTCGCCTATCCGTGTAGATGAAAACAACCGGTTCATGATTTGGGGTGTAGTAACCTACGTCATCCACTCAGTTACATAAGCCCCCTCCAAAGCATCTGAAGCATCTGCGTTTTGTCATGTTTTGCTGACACTGACACTGACAGTTATTTTTTCCGAGGGTAGTAAAAGAGTAAGAATAGAAGTTATATTTATATATATATAAATATAAAATATAATCTTAACATTCTTTCACCCCATAGGTATCACTAGCGGAAAATAAAACTGTCAGTGTCAGCAAACCTATAAGTAGCGAGCCGTAAATCTACGAGTAGCGAGCCATAAATCTATAAGTAGCGAGCCGTAAATCTATGTTTTTTGGTTCATTAAGAAAAGCCCCGTTCGCCCCCGTCCGCCCCCCGTCCGCCCCCGTTCCCTGCGATTCCATCGCAGGTCCCCTCCTTCCCTTCCGTCTCTCAGAAAGACCCATTCAGCCTTTTGCTGAAAAACCTCATTATCTACACCCAAAAATTTGGTGGTTACAAAAAATATGCTTACCTTTGCAACCAGATAAAGGCGAGAGCCTGAAAGCGACGTATCCAGAAAGTAACATATCAGCAAACAGCAAGACTAGTCAAAGAAAAAAACAGATGCATCAGAAAATTAAGAAACAAGGACTCATAGCATTCGCAGCAATAGCCGCTCTTACATTCTCTCTCCCAGCCCGTGCACAGGATGAGGATGAGATCAAGAAGAACAATGCCAAGGGCGATACATTGACATTCTATGCCAACGACTTCGTACTCCCAGAGGGCGCCAACATCGACCGTCTCTTGCGCAAACTCCCAGGAGTAACCTACTACAGCAGTGGAAATGTGGAGATTGATGGAATCACCATCAAGGAAATGACGGTGGAAACCAAGTCTTTCTTCAAGAACTCCATCTCAAGCATCACTTCACGTATTCCGGCTTACGCCATCCAATACATCAAGTTCTACGACTACGATCAGGGTAAGCGTATGTCTATCAAACTGAAAAAGGAATACAAGAAGAAATGGTGGGCTGAATTCTCGGCTGCACTCGGTCCGGACAACCGATATTCGGAAAAGGTATTTGCGATGATAGATGACAAGAAACTCCGAATGACCGTATATGGAAACGTGAACGACATCAACGACTCACGCCAGCCGGGACAAGAGACAGAATGGACACCTGCAGAAGCTGCAAAGAACCAGCGTACCACGCAGACCGGAGGCTTCGACTACCGAAAGAAAGAGAAGAAATGGGATGCTACCGGTTACCTGACATTCAGCCGTACCAACACGGAAAGCGTGACCGACATCAACAAGATCAACTTCATAGAATCGGGAAATACGGCACAGACCTCTCACGCCTATGGCGAGAACAAGAAGATGAAAATCGATACCTATCACGATTTTCATACCATGCTGGGGGCTGTAGATGTGCATGTCAAGCCGAAATTCCAGTATAATTCCGGCGATAATGTCACCACGACAGATGCTTCGGAATCGAGATTACCGGATGCTTCGGAAACAGGGAAATCAGAAGGTTCGGAGTATGGAAAATCAGAAGATTCGAAGTCTGATACATCGGCAGCATTACTCATCAATGACAGCCGGAACATAGCTTCCACCCAAAGCCACAGCTATACGGCAGGCATTTCTGCCTCCGCCAGCATCAAGTTTGACAACAAGCGCAAGCAGCTGAAAGCAGATATCGGCGGCACCAACAAAGGCGGAAGGGAAGACAAGCGCACGGAGCAGACCGTAAATTACTACGATGTTTCCATCGACTACACCTATTATAATAGTCAGCGTCTCTTCACCCGCCCTATCGACTACACCGAGTATTACGCCAAGTTCAGCTATCTCTGGCTCACTCCCCGCACCCTCTCTACCGTGCAATATCAGTATAAGCACAGCAGTCAGCACGAGGAAATGGCAGAAACAGGAACCCAGAATGGCAACAACAGTTACCAGCAACGGGAGAACGACAACTATCATGAGTTCACCTACAAGCTGCAATGGGGATACATCAATTCGCTGGGTGTATGGAATGCGAATCTCTTCCTGCCGATAGGACTTCACAGCATCAACCGCACCTATACGAGGAGCGATTTCGACCGCACCCATACCGACCGTTATTGGGCGTTTGACATGAAGAATACCTATCTGCAATGGCGCAGCAACAATTTGCGCCACAAGCTGACGCTCCTTTTCCAGAGTACATCCACAAGACCGGAGATTGAGCAGACGGAGGAGGTAACCATCACCACCGATGCACAGAATTACTATCGCGGTAATAGCAACCTGAAGGCACAATGGCTGCTGAACAGAAGACTTACTTACTCCTATCTGAGCAAGGACATGCGCTACGAGCTGAAGATGCAGGTAATCAGAGAAAACACCTACAACGCCATCGTAAACAAGCTCTCTTACGACCGTCCGTCGGGTAGAAAGCTTTATACCTACGATAACGCCAACGGCAACAACAGTACGAAGATGAGATGGATTCTCGGAATGCCGCTTACTTCAGGCTCTAATCTCTTCCTGCACAACGACGTAACGTATGGAATCCAGCAGAAGGTGAGTCTGGAGGAGACCAAGAACGAAGATATCCTCTCGACTCTGAAGAAGAAGGCCACCGTGCGCAGCATCGACGACGACCTGAGATTGAAATGGAAGACGGGCGAACAGGTATTCACCCTCCGCTCCCGATTCCGCCAGTCCTATACCAACAGCAATGGAACCATCTCTCATCCTATCGACTGGGAGTTCGGTCTGCTGTCTCATCTCCATCTGCCATGGAATTTGGATCTGGCGAACAACTTCAATCTCTATACACGCAGAAAATATACCACCAAGGAGTTGAATACCAACGACTTCGTATGGGATGCCCGTCTAGTTCGCACATTCCTGAACGATAAGCTGATGGTAGTGCTGGAAGGCTTTGATATTCTCAAGCAGCTGAAGCATGTGGAATATACGCAGAGCAGCAGTTACATCAGCAGCAAGAGTACCAACGTGATTCCATCCTATATGATGGCGTGCGTGGTTTATCGCCTGAACCACACCACCAAGAAATACAAGCCTGGCAAGCATTGGTATTAAACTGATAGATTCAGACAAACACGCTCATAAAAAACTCGGGATGCTTCTAATTGAGAAACATCCCGAGTTTTTATATCCTTCTTATTTATGTCTTACTGATATCTTTTATGCTTCCTGCTTCTTATAACCCACAAGTCCGTACCAGAGGATGACGAACTCGCAGATGAGAGGAACGAGCCAGGTGAACTGCCATGAACCGATATAATCGGCAAGCAAACCCTGAAGCACAGGGAAGACTGCACCGCCGAAAACACCCATCATAAACACGCCTGAGGCCTTGGAAGTATACTCCTTCAAGCCATCAACTGCCAAGGTGAAGATGCAACTCCACATCACACTATGGAACAATCCCACAGCCGCCATCAACCAGAGATTCTCGGTAAACATGGAAACAGACATCAATGCAATGGCAGCCACCGTAACGGTGAGGAGCATAGGGCGAGGCGCCACATTCTTCAAACCGGCAGAAACCATTCTACCTATCATGAATCCTCCCCAATAGAGTGTGGCAAGAAGGGCTGGCGAAAGATCGTAACCATGCCCCATCAGATCCATCGCATGGAGATTCATATTGTTGCCGATTCCCACCTCGGTTCCTACATAGAAGAAGATGGTAATCACTCCGTATTTCAGATGACGGAATGACCAGATGCTGCGCTTCTTTGCATTCATGCCATCAACTGCAGTGGTGGTCTTGCCTTCAGATTCCGCCTCCTGAGAATTCTCTCTTGTACCCTCAATATCAGGAAGATTCGCTCTGGAAGTACTCCATGTGGTAAAGGCGATGATGAGCATCATCACCAGGAAAGGAATGGTGAGCTGATCGGCAGAAACACTATCCAGAGACACACCTTCAAACATCACGCCCGTTACGAAGAAAGGAGCAATGGTAGTACCGAATGAATTCACGGCACAGGTAAAGTTCATACGCTGCACAGGTTGGGTTCCCGGCAAAGGATAGGCAGCAATGTAAGGATTGATAACCACCTGAAGCATTGCCGCAGCCGTACCCATCAGATAAGAACCGAAAAGGAAAACGAAATATCCGAATGGTACGAAATCCTGAGAGAGATGCACACCTGCCCCACCCCAATATTCAGCAATCAGCGCCGAAGCAAGATAGAAGGCAAGTCCCAGCACCATTACCAGCATCGAACGGATAAGTGTCTTCTTATAGCCCACCTTATTGAGCAAGCGTCCCGTCTTCGCACTATTGAGCAGATAACCCAGGAAGAAGGCGAAGGAGATGAGCGTAGCCAGGGAGTTCTTGGTAGTGGTAACCTCCGAGAGGAAGGCTATCTTCAAAGGACCCTGACACTGACCATTGACGGTGGTGAGGAAGCCCACTATAAAATATATGAATGTCAGGAGGAGAAAAGGTCCCGCACTCCTGAGTGTTATCGATTGTTTCATGTTTATCTAGGTTTAAATTAGAGAAAGTTAAGCTATCGTCAGGTGTTCCGACGAATTATACAATCCATTAAAACACCTGACTTTTATTCCCAAAAACTATTCTCTATATTACAGGATTTCTTCTTCCAAAACCTTCATGGCACCCTTTGCCTTGATGTCTTCCACCATCTTCAGATAGAGCTCTACGAAATGAGCAGCTGCCTTGAGATTGGTGCTTGTGAAGGCTGAAATGCCGAGGAATTCGAGTGCATTATCGCTTTCGATAGCCTTACGGTCATCTACGGTGAGCCATGGATCAGCTACCTCGAAAGCATCACCGTTGTCATCTACCTGATACTTCAGATAATGACGGTAAGCAGCAAAGAGATAAGCCACACGCTTGAACTCTACATCCTGACACTTGCCTGAAGCATCATCTGCTATCATCTTCTCCAGGTTCGGCATCACGTAAACAGGGAACTTGCTGGCACCATCGAAGCAGAGACGAGCCACCTGGTCGCTGACCATACGGTTGCCGAAACGCTCTACCAGGCACTGCTTGTATTCCTCAAGATCTGTATCCTTTGGAGCTGGCACGTAAGGAGTGATGTCTTCGTCCATGAAGGCACGAACAAACTTACGGATTCTCTCATCGTGCATGGCTGCATCTACCTTGCGGTAACCACCGAGGAAAGATGGATAAGAGAGTAATGTATGAGAAGCATTCAGAAGAGAAAGCTTCATATTCTCGAAGGCTGTAACATCATCAGTCATCTGAGCACCCACGGTTTCCCATGCTGGACGACCGGCTGCAAAGTTATCCTCTACTACCCACTGGATGAAATCCTCGCAATATACAGGAGCCTCATCGCAAGTGCCGTTCTGAGCATTCAGTCGCTCGATGTCGGCAGGACGGGTGGCAGGAGTAATGCGGTCAACCATTGAGTTAGGGAAGGTAACGTTCTCTTCCATCCAGGCAGCGAGTTCCTTGTCCTGAGCCTCGATGAAAGTCATAAACGCCTTGCGGGCTGTATTGCCATTATGCTGCAGATTATCGCAGGAGAGGATAGTGATAGGACCATTGCCTGCTGCCTTGCGGCGGCGCAATCCCTCAGCAACATATCCGAAGGCTGTAACCGGCTTGGCTGGGTTCTGAATATCGTGAGCCACCTGTGCATTGTCGAGCATGAATTCGCCGCTCTGACGAGAGATGTTGTATCCGCCCTCGGTGATGGTGAGGGTGATAATCTTAATATCCTTAGACGCAATCTTGTTCAGAATCTGCTCTTGCTCCTCAATACCCCAATAGAGTTCAACGAGTGCACCCAATTGATAAACCTGGATGCTGTCATCGCGTCCACATACGGTAAGGGTGTATTCACCGTCCTGCTTCTTCAGGGCGTGGTAGAGACGCTCATCGCCTGGGAGAATCATTGCTCCACAGATACCCCAGTTCTGCTGGGTATTGTTCTCGAGAAGCTTATTGGTCATAAACTCCAAGTGAGCACGGTGGAAGTTACCTACTCCGAAGTGCAGGATACCTGCCTTTACCAAACTGCGGTTATAAGCATAACCATTCACTACCTGAGCTGCATTTGCTGCGTTTGCATTCACTAAATTTGCCATAATTCTTTTATTGTTAGCTGTAAATATTATTTGTTTATTCTTTTTGGAGGGGAAGCAAGTAACCGAGGATTTCCTCAGCGAGCTTATCTCCCGTTTCCGATGGCAAAGATATTGCGTTTTTTCGAGATAAAAAGATATTTTTTTCGAAAAAAACTTGCAAACGTTCCCGCAAACGTTTCCAATTTCTGCAAACGTTTTAAATTTTTTTCAGGCGATTTTCAGCTGATATGGAGATAACAACATTCTGCCGTAGATTCATTATCATTCTCCCGTAGATTCCCTGCATCGCATCGTAGTCTTCAGCACCACTTGCCTGTCTTCCATCTCCGGATTGTTAATCTTCTCCATCACCAGTTCAGCCGCCTTTCTGCCCATCTCTTCCAGCGGAGGTTCCATGGTAGTAATCTGCGGAGAAACGATGGTAGATAGTTCGGTGCCCGAAAATCCAGCCACAAAAATCTCTTCCGGCACCCGTCTGCCCAAAGCACGAAGTCGATTCTGCGCACCTATCGCCAAAGTGTCGGTAAAGGCGAAGACTGCATCAAATTCTACCTTATTATATATAAGGCGGTCGATGGCATCAGCTCCATCCTTGAAGGTCATTCCCGTCTTTACAATCAGTTCAGGGTCGAAGAGATGGAATTTCTCCATCGCCTGGCGATAACCCAATCCTCGCTGATAGGCATTGTAAATGTCGTCGGGCCCCTGCAGATAAGCGATGCGCTTCCTGCCCAGACGGATCAGATGCTCCACCATGAAATATGAATCTACATTATCATCCACCAGCACCTGCGGCATTTTCAATCCGTATGGAATGCGGTCGTAGAAGACGATTGCCATACCATCTGCTGCCAACTGCTGATACATTTCTATGTTCTTGCGGTAGCTGCAGAGGCTCACAATCAGTCCATCTACCATAAACTGCTCCATCATCTTCAGGTTCTCCAATTCACGCTCCGGATTCTCATCGCTCTCGGCAATCATCACCTTCTGGTTCTTCTTGTAGAGCACGTCCTGAATGCCGTTAATCACCTGCGAAGCATAAGGGGTGTGCATCTCCGGCACGATGACACCAATGGTGTTCGTGCGCCCCATCTTCAGGTTCATCGCCACCGGATTGCGCTTGTATCCGAGTCGCTTTGCCTCTTCCACCACCATCTCGCGCGTCTCCTTGCGAATGTTCTTGTCATCCGTCAACGCTCTGGAAACAGTGGAGACCGAGATGCAGAGTGAACGGGCTATATCCTTGATAGTTACATGTTTCATTTATTATGTTTTTATCAGATAAATGTTCGAATATTGAAGTTGTCGATGCAAAAATACAACTTTTCCTTTAAAATCGACAACTTTTCTCGAAAAAAGATAAGGATACTCTTAAAAATGCTATCTAAATATTACATTTTACCACTTCGTTTTCCCGAACCCAAAATGGAAACGATTGCATCAGCCTATTATCCCGACATTTCTTCTCGTCTTCCTTTGCCACTTCATCAAAAAGTTGTACCTTTGCAGTCGAATTTCAGCGAGAACCAGGCATAAAAGCCTTCAAATATATGTGTTTTTTAAATAGCAGTAGTTATGAGCATTAATATCAAGAGAAATCAGTTGAAGAGAGTCGTGATTGTAGGTGGCGGACTCGGTGGTCTTCGCTTGGCAGAAGACCTCAGCAAGGCAAACCTTCAGGTAGTGTTAATCGACAAGAACAACTTCCATCAGTTTCCTCCGCTTATCTATCAGATAGCCTCGGCAGGTATTGATCCAAGTTCCATCTCCTTCCCATTCCGCCAGATTTTCCGTAAGCGCAAGAACTTCTACTTCCGCATGGCAGAAGCGAGAGCCGTATTCCCAGACAAGAAGATTCTGCAGACTTCCATCGGTAAGATTGAATACGATTACTTGGTGTTCGCAGCAGGAACCACTACCAATTTCTATGGCAATGCCAACATCGAGAAGTGGGCTATTCCGATGAAGACCGTTTCTGAAGCAATGGGATTGCGCAACGCTGTGCTAAGTAACCTGGAGCGTGCATTGACCTGTGCCACAGAAGAGGAGCGACAGGAACTCCTGAACGTGGTCATTGTGGGCGGTGGTGCCACAGGTGTAGAGATTGCCGGAGCCCTCTCTGAAATGAAGCGCTACGTGATTCCTTATGATTATCCTGATATGGACTCATCTCTGATGCACATCTATCTCCTGGAAGCGGGCGACAGACTGCTCGCCGGAATGTCACAGGACTCTTCTAAGAAAGCATACGAATTCCTTACCAGTATGGGTGTGGATGTACAGTTTGGCAAAATGGTAACCGACTACAAGGACCACAAGGTTCTGATGAAGGATGGTCAGGAGATTCCTACCCGCACCTTCCTCTGGGTATCCGGTGTAAAGGCACAGCCTATCACAGGTATCGATGGCGACCATCTGGGCCGTGGTTTCCGAATCGTAGTAGATGAATTCAACCGCATCCCTGGCATGGACGGTCTCTTCGCTATCGGCGACCAGTGTATCCAGACCACAGACCCAGCTTATCCTGGCGGTCATCCACAGTTGGCGCAGGTAGCCATTCAGCAGGCAGCACTCCTGGCTAAGAATATCCAGAAGATTGCCGAGGGAGCCACTGATTCCCAGCTCAAGCCTTTCCGCTACAAGAACCTGGGTTCAATGGCTACCGTGGGTAGAAACAAGGCAGTGGTAGAGCTTGGCAAGTTCCACAGTCAGGGCTTCTTTGCCTGGGTATTGTGGCTGGTGGTTCACCTCCGCTCCATCCTCGGTGTAAAGAACAAGATGATGGTATTGCTCAACTGGCTTTGGAAGTACGTAAGCTACAACGATTCCATCCGAATGATTACCTACGCCACCAAGCCAAAGGAGGTGCGCGACCGCTTGAAGCGTGAGCAGACCACTCACCTCGGCACCGACTTGCTGGAGAATGAAGAAGATTAAACTCTTAATCCTTAGAGAAGAGAGTAAAAAAAGAAATAAAAGATAATAGAAGCGGGTGTGTCATCCAAATACAATGACACACCCGCTTTTTATGTAGATTCTTTTGGAACCATTTCCTTTATGTAGATTCCCTTATCACGGTTTCGCCTCTCAATGCGATTTCCTCAACCTTCTTATTACCATCTGCAAGATGTTCCAACAGCAGTCGGCAACTCTCCATCGCCATTTTCTCAACAGGTTGCTCCACTGCCGTCAACTGAGGATGAACCAGAGTAGCCAGAGCAGTGCCCGACATGCAGCATAGTGCCACATCCTCCGGAATACGCAAGCCACGCTTCTGTATAGCACTTTTGGCCCCCAACACAGCAGTCTCCGTAAAACCAAATACCGCATCAAATGGCACATTCTTCTCCAAGAACCGCTCCATTACCCAACTTCCCTCTTCAGCCGACAAAGCTGGCGACAAGACATCTTGCGCCTGATACTCTATATGAAACTTTTCCAGTGCATCCCGATAGCCCCTCAATCGTTCATAGCTGTTTCGGATATAAGCAGGTCCCGGGATATGAACAATATGCTTATACCCCTTGCGCAACAAAGCCTCAACCATGAAAAACGACATGATGTAATCATCCATGTGCACCTGTGAAGCCTTTACCTTCTCCACCGTTCTATCGAAAAACACGATGGGAATGCCCCTTCCTATCACCTTATTATATAGGTCCACATTATGCTCCTTATCGCAGGCACTCATCAGAATACCGTCCACACGCAGCTGCTCCATCATCAGAATGTTCTCCCTCTCCTGCTCAGGATTCTCGTTCGAGATGGCAATCATCACCTTATACCCCTGCTTGCGCAAGATGGTTTGTGCTTCATTGATGAAAGTCATATAGAAAGTGGTGACGATTTCGGGAATGATGATGCCGATGTTGTGAGTACTCTGCTGGCGAAAGTTCACTGCCAGTTCGTTGCGGTGATAGCCCATCCGCTCGGCAGTTTCCAATATCTTCTGCAAGGTTTCTGCCTTCACATTACCCGTATCTCCCGAAAGAGCACGCGAAACGGTGGACTTGGAAATCCCCAGTTCCCTTGCAATATCCATGATGGTTACATATTTTGCCATATCTCTTTTTCTTTCTTGTTAAATGTGATTGCAAAGATACTTATTTTCCACGAAAGCAACAACAAAAAACAGAGAAATCTTTTTGGGAACGGTTGCGAAAAATGGGAACGGTTGCGGGAACGGTTGCGAAAAAACAGTCGATTTTTTTCTTGCTTTTCCAGCAAAATCGTTCTATCTTTGCAGCGTGAAAAGGAAAAAACGATTTCTCAAATCGCTCTATTCCTTCACAAAACAAAGAATAAACAACATTAAGTATCACAATCAAACCTAAGAAAAAGAATATGGAACAGGATTCTAAAATTCAAGCGAAAACTTCGCTAGAGAACAATTCACAGGGAAAGGTTCCCTTCATCAGCAAGCTCGCCTATGGCATGGGCGATGTAGGCTGCAACTTCAGTTGGATGTTCGTGGGCAACTTTCTCATGATATTCTATACCGATGTGTTCGGAATCAGTATGAGTGCCGTAGCTACACTGATGCTTGTTTCCCGATTCTGGGACGCCATCAACGACCCTATCATCGGTGCACTGACAGATAAGACCCATACCCGATGGGGACGATTCCGCCCTTGGCTGCTCTTCGGAGCTCCTATCACGGCTCTGATACTGATTCTCACTTTCTGGGCACATCCGGAATGGAGCCAGACCGCCAAGATTATCTATATGGCAGTAACCTACTGCATCCTCGTGCTGGGATATACTTGCGTCAACCTGCCTTACGGTACACTCTGCGGAGCCATGACACAAGACATTGACGAGAGAGCCAAGCTCAACACCAGCCGTTCGGTAAGCGCCATGATGGCCATCGGAGTGATCAACATCGTAACCGTGCCGCTCATCAGTTGGTTCGGCGCAGGCGATACAAAATATGGATATCTGGCAGTGGCAGTACTCTACGGCGTTATCTTCGCCGCCTGCCATCTTTTCTGCTTCCACAAGACCAAAGAGGTAGTAGAAG
Organism: uncultured Prevotella sp.; assembly: GCA_934202525.1. Lineage (GTDB taxonomy): Bacteria > Bacteroidota > Bacteroidia > Bacteroidales > Bacteroidaceae > Prevotella. The sequence continues at coordinate 12,668 of CAKPYB010000029.1, read as the reverse complement.
TTCCTGTGGGACAGAAGCTTCCTTTGAAGGTACAGCTTCGTTCCGTGATGAAGAACAAGCCTTATCTGCTCGCCCTTCTGGGACAGTTGCTCTTCGGCTTCATCCACTACGGTCGCAACGCCGACATGCTCTACTATTTCACTTATGTGGAAGGTTCAGCAACGCTCTTCTCTTACTATTCCATGGCCATCATCGTGCCAAGCATCATAGGTGCAGCCTGCTTCCCGCTGGTATTCAAAAAAACGGGCAACAAGGGTTTTACGGCAGCCATCTTCGCCTTCCTCACCGGTATTACGATGATAGGTCTGTACTTCTTCAGCCCTAACGGCAGCGCCATCATGTTCTATCTGTTCTCGGCTTTGTCGTGGTTCTTCTTCTCAGGCTTCAACACAGCCATCTATGCCATCATCCCCGACTGTGTGGAGTATGGCGAGTGGAAGACGGGCATCAGAAACGACGGTTTCCAATACGCCTTCATTTCGCTGGGCAACAAAATTGGAATGGCACTCGGCACATCGCTCCTCGCCATTGCCTTGGGCAGTGCAGGATACGTAAGCAACGCCATGCAGAATCCGGAAGTATTGAGCATCATGCACCACGCCTTCAGCACCATTCCTGGAGTATTGTGGATTCTCACCGCAGGATGTCTCTGCTTCTATAAGCTCAACAAGAAGCAATACAAGCAGATTATGGCTGATTTGGAAAACAAAAAGAAATAAAGATAAAACGGGATCTTTTATCCCACCAACATAACAATAACATTTTAAAAACATAATAATTATGAGACAGGCAATATTGGTAGAACCAAAGCATATCGAGTTCAAGGAAGTAGCAGAACCAAAGGCAGCAGACTTAACTGCTCATCAGGTTCTCGTCAACATCAAGCGCATCGGCATCTGCGGTAGCGAGATTCACTCTTACCACGGTCTTCACCCAGCCACCTTCTACCCAGTGGTACAGGGACATGAGTACTCAGGAGTGGTTATGGCAGTAGGCAGCGAAGTTACCGTCTGCAAGCCTGGCGACCACATCACCGCTCGCCCACAGTTGGTTTGCGGCAAGTGTAACCCTTGCAAGAGAGGACAGTATAATGTCTGTGAGCACCTGCGTGTTCAGGCATTCCAGGCTGACGGAGCAGCACAGGACTTCTTCGTAGTAGATGACGACCGCGTGGCTAAGTTGCCAGAAGGCATGAGCCTCGACTACGGTGCAATGATTGAGCCTGCAGCCGTTGGTGCCCATGCCAGCAACCGCACCGATGTAAAAGGCAAGAATGTGGTAGTCAGCGGTGCTGGAACCATCGGCAACCTCATTGCTCAGTTCTGCATTGCACGTGGCGCCAAGAACGTACTCATTACCGATGTAAGCGATCTCCGTCTGGCAAAGGCTCGTGAGTGCGGCATCAAGCACACCCTCAACATTACCAAGAAGACCTTGAAGGAGGCTGCAAATGATCTCTTCGGCGAGGAAGGCTACCAGGTAGGTTTCGAGGTAGCTGGTGTAGAAGTTTCCATCCGCTCGCTGATGGAGACCATCGAGAAAGGTAGCGACATCGTGGTTGTGGCAGTCTTTGCCAAGGATCCTGCCCTTAGCATGTTCTATCTGGGAGAGCACGAGTTGCGACTCATCGGTTCGATGATGTATCGCCATGAGGATTATCTCACAGCCATCGATTATGTAAGCCAGGGCATCGTCAACCTCAAGCCACTGGTAAGCAACCGCTTCGCCTTCGAGGAATACGATGACGCCTACAAGTTCATCGATGCTCATCGCGAAACCAGCATGAAGGTCCTCATCGATTTCGAGCAGAAACCAGAAGAAAAGAAGTAAAGGATAGAAGAGAAGATACAGACTGCAAACGATTGCAGAAATTGGAAACGATTGCGGGAACGTTTGCAGAAAGTTTAGATGATTTTTCTTTGCGAAGGTAGCAGAAAAATGCTACCTTTGCAACAGAAATCAAGTAACATCTCTAACATTCTTAAAGTAAAAATGACAATGGAAAAGAAACAATCAGTTATAGGTATCGGCGAGGCACTCTTCGATGTGCTTCCAGAAGGAAAGAAGCTCGGTGGCGCTCCTGCCAACTTTGCTTACCATGTTTCACAGTTCGGACTCGACAGCTGTGCAGTTAGTGCAATGGGTGATGATGAGCTGGGCAAGGAGCTGGAGAAAGAACTCAACGATCACCATCTCAACTATCAGATAGATAAGGTAGCCTACCCTACAGGCACCGTCCAGGTTTCGCTCGACGCCAACGGCATTCCTTGCTACGACATCAAGGAAGGAGCTGCCTGGGACAACATCCCTTACACCCCTGCCCTGGAAGAATTGGCTAAGAATTGCACCGCAGCCTGCTTCGGATCGCTGGCTCAGCGCAACGAGGTTTCCCGCAACACCATCTATCACTTCCTCGACCACATGCCTGAGGGAGAAGGAATCCTCAAGATTTTCGACATCAATCTCCGTCAGGGATTCTATACCAAGGAGATTATCACCGAGAGCATCAAGCGATGCAACATCCTCAAGATCAACGATGAAGAACTGATTACCGTAAGCCGCATCTTCGGTTATCCGGGCATCGATCTGGAGAATAAATGCTGGCTCCTCTTGGGCAAGTATAATCTGAAGATGCTCATCCTTACCTGCGGCGTAAACGGCAGCTACGTGTTCACCCCTGGCGAGGTCTCGTTTATCGAGACACCGAAGGTGGAAGTGGCTGATACCGTGGGCGCTGGCGATTCCTTCACAGGCGCTTTCGTGGCAAGCATTCTGAAGGGTAAGAGCGTAAAGGAAGCTCATGAATTGGCAGTAAAGGTTTCGGCATTCGTCTGTACACAGAATGGAGCCATGCCGGTTTTACCTGATGAATTTACCAAATAAAGCCTCATTTGCCCAAAGATATTTGCGAATTATAATTATCAATAATATATATGGTTTAAGTTGTTAGTTAGCAATTTTAAAGTTCATAGTTAATTAGGTTTAAGTTTATTTTGTAGTAAAACCATGAAAAGAATTGTAGTTATTGTTTTGATGATGGCAGCGTGTCTGGGAAATGCCCAGGCACAGCTCCATCTGAAAGCCAACGTGCAGAACAATCATCTGTGGCGTGGCATGGAAGTTTCCGACGGCATCGTCCTCCTCACCGACCTGAGCTATACGATGGCCAACGACCACGTTACCGTGGGACTTTGGGGTGGCTGCAACTCGGAAGGCTCCTACAAGGAGTTTAATCATTATCTGAATCTGAAGGCTGGCGGTTGGGGATTCGCCCTGTGGGATACCTACAACTTCTCCCCTGGCGCCACCTATAATAATAAGGAATATTGGAACTACTCTGCTCATACTACGGGCCGATTCCTCGATGCAACATTGAGCTACCGATTCCAGGATGAGAAGTTTCCGCTGCTCCTGAGCTGGTCAACGGTAGTCTTCGGACGCGACCGCAACAGCGACAATACGAAGCAGAAATATTCCACCTTCGCCTATGCGGAATACCCTATCTACCAGAAGGATGGCTGGAAGGTAGATGCAGGAGTAGGTGGAGCCTTCGCCCTAAACAGAGCTGGCGAGGATGCCCACTTCTTCGGAACCACGGCAGGCATCGTGCATGTTTCACTACAGGCATCCCACGACCTCAAGCTCGGCAACTACACCGTTCCGGTTTATGCCAAGGGCATGTGGAATCCGCAGAGCAACCAGAGTTATTTCCAGATTGGAGCAGAAATCATCCGCTTCTAAATCTTCAAAAAAACACAGAAAGTTTTATCATAACAATCATCTAAACACAAATTCATTATGAAGATTAAAGATTTTACAACAGGTGTGCAGCACATCGGCATTCCTACCAACGACATCAACAAGACCATTGAGTTTTATCATGCCCTGGGCTTCGAGACAGCCCTCCGCACAGTAAACGGCACCGAGGAAGTAGCCTTCCTCCAGCTCCACAATCTCATCATCGAGACCTATCAGAACCATCAGGCAAAGATGGAATATGGAGCCATCGACCACATCGCCATCGATGTAAAGAACATCGAGAATCTCTTCCAGGTTGTAAAGGAAGCCGGAATCTTCAAGATGCTGGATCAGCAGGTTAATGGTCTCCCATTCTGGGAAAACGGCGTAAAATTCTTCACCATCGAAGGTCCTAACAAGGAGAAAATCGAGTTCTGCGAGAAACTCTAACCCGCAAAAGGCTTTTAGATAAAAACTGTATATAAAATACGAGAGAGATAGATATAAAGAAAAGTCCAGCTTGGAGCCTTTTCGAAGGTTTCCGAGCTGGACTTTCAATTTTCTCTATTCCTCTTGAGGAATATAAGAGGAATACAAAAGGATTTTCCTGATGCTTCAAGGATATTAATGATGCTCTGGCACAATGGCGAGATACACCAAATCATGGTCGGTGAGATTCTCCATGTAATGAGCATGGTTCATAGGACAATAATGCACCTGTCCCTGACGAACCTCCTCTATGGTATCATCATAATGGAAAGTAGCTGTGCCGCTTACCACATAGATAATCTCGCAGTTGCCCTCATGGGTATGAAGACCAGTTGAAGCACCCGGACGCAAGGTAGAATACATAATCTTCACCTTGTCATCCACATAGTTACGAGTATCGAGTTTTCCCTGTCCACCCTTGAAGCCCTCCAAATGAGCCTCAGCAATCTTTTCGAAATCTATTACCATCTTTATAATGTTTATTGTTTAATGTTTACTTTGCTTTTGCAAATGAAGTTCTGCTACTACTTTTCCTTCGCAAAATATTTCCAGAGCGGAGCTGCCATCAGGCTCTGCCAGATTTCACCCTTCTCCAGCATTTCCATCACTTCTTCCCTGGAGAAGAGGCGAACCTCGATATCCTCTGCCTGGTCAAGATGCTGAACATCCATGCGCTCCACATCCGTAGCCAGATAGCAATGGGTAAGATTGGTATGCGTGCTAGGGTTGGCAGAAATCGTCATCCACTTCTGCCAGTTTCCGCCTCCGAATCCAGTCTCTTCCATCAGCTCTCGCTTGGCAGCCGCCATCGGGTCCTCGCCCTTCTCTATCACTCCTGCGCAGAGTTCATTCACCGTCTTACCTATCGCATAGCGATACTGGCGAATGAAGACAAACTCTCCCTCCTTCGTGATGGCGATGGTGTTCACCCAATCGGGATATTCCAGCACGTAATACTCATCGATGATGGCTCCCGTAGGCAATTCCACCTTATCCACTCGTGCCGTGAGCCATGGCTTCTCTATCAGATACTTCTGCGAGAGCGTCTTCCATTTCATATCTTTATCAGCCATTTTCTTACTTCATTAAAAAAACTGGATTTTCTTTATTTTAATTGATGGTGCAAAAGTACGAAAAAAGATTGAAAAACAAATAACTTACTTGTTATTTCTTTCGAAAACTTTATCCTTTGATGTAACCTGGGTAGGAGTTCCCACCTTGCCGCCAATGCTGCATTCACCCATGTTTACCCCCATTACATTCTCGAAGCTGATGCCAGTCTTGGCATTCTTCACCTCAATATTATCGAAAGAAACATTAGTAACAGGCTTAGCCTCTGTACCCTGCAAAACCAAGGCTGCAGCGCTCACGTTGTTACACTTCAAACCATCCACAAAGATATTCTTCACGGTAGAGAAATGATGATTGGTCAACCCCTCGCCAGCATAACGGCTGGTTACATAGAAGAGGTCTTCCACATCACCAAAACTGCAGTTCTTTACGAAAACATTCTCCACAAAACCGCCACGATCAGGATTGGTCTTGATAAAGATGCCACGCTTGCAATAACCAGCATAATCGCAGTTCTCTACGATGACGTTTCTTACTCCCGAAGACATTTCGCTGCCGATAACCACCGCATGCAAGCCCTTGAAATGACAGTTGCGGATGATGATGTTCTCTGATGGCATCTTGGCATTCCAGCCATCATTGTCACGTCCGCTCTTGATGGCCACGTTGTCGTCACCATTATTAAAAGCAATGCCCTCTATCAGGATGTTTCGGGAACACTCTGGATCAAGACCGTCGTTATTGATAAGCTTGGCATCATATCGCAAATTACGACAGATGATATTCTCACTCTTTAGGAGATGAATGCACCAGAAAGGAGAATTGATAATCTTTACGCCTTCCAGGGTAATGCCCTGGCAGTTGTAGAGCTGAACGAGCTGAGGACGAAGCCAGTAGCCTTCTCCAAACTTGCGCTCACTTACAGGCACTTCCTCGTGATTCATCTTGCGGCTCAACTGCTGCGCTTTCTTCTGATTAGGCTTCCACTTGGCAAAGGTAGTCATAGCGTTGCCGTCGATGGTTCCCTCGCCAATGATAGAAACATTCTTACAGCCATAGGCATAGATGAGAGGAGAATAGTTGTAGAGGAAAGTTCCCTCCCAACTGGTATTAACGATAGGATAGTACTTCTCTTCTGGCGCAAACTTCAGGGTAGCTCCCTTCTGCAGTTCCAGACAGATATTGCTTGCCAGTACGATAGGTCCCTTAATATAATAGGTACCCGCAGGCACCACAATCTTGGCACCCTTCATCACCGAAGCCTTCTTGATGGCTTTGGCAAAGGCTGCACGGCAATCGGTCTTTCCATCGTTCCTGGCTCCGAAATTCTTGATCTGCAATGATTTCTCAGCAATCTTTGCACCGGAAATATGGTTCAATATACTGTCACGAAGAGTGACTCTTCGCTGCTCAATCGCAGTAGCAACCAAAGTATTTCCTCCTGCTACCTGAGCATTTCCCTGAAGGCTGTTGAATGCACAAAGGCAAGTCATAGCCATTAAAATAGTTTTTGTATTCATTATAGTTTGTTTTTATGATTTCGATTGCAAAATTAATAAAAAAACGCCAGATAACATAGAAAAAGACCTGAAAAATATCTTGTTTAAGTCAGGCTAATCTATTTTTAGCCCCTAATTTTAGAAGGTTTGATTTATTCTTAGCCCCTAATTTTAGAAGATTTAACCTATTCTTAGCCCCTAATTTTAGAAAAACCTGTACCTTTGCAAGGTATAAAAAATCATTCACATAAAGAGAAATTAATCAAATATAAAGACATCATGGCAGAACATCTTATTATAAAAGGAGAAACGAAGGAGGAACTTTACGCTACCCTCCTCCCTCAGCTTAAGTCGCTCGTAGAGGGCGAAAGCGACATCATCGCCAATATGGCGAATATTTCAGCATGCATCATGGACACCTTCCACTTCTGGTGGGTGGGCTTCTACCGGGTCATCGATGGAACTCTTGTGCTGGGTCCTTTCCAGGGACCGCTGGCCTGCACCCGCATCAAAAGGGGTAATGGAGTTTGCGGCACGGCTTGGGACAAGGCGGAAACCATCGTGGTAGAAGATGTTGAGAAATTTCCAGGTCACATCGCATGCAGCAGCGCCTCACGTTCAGAGATTGTAGTGCCTGTCATCAAGAATGGTGAGGTTATCGCCGTACTGGATATCGACAGCGAACACCTCAGCACCTTCGATGATATTGATAAGAATTGGCTGGAGAAGGTAGCAGAACTGTTCACCTGATTCCTTAATATTCATTTCCCTCTTGCTTGATCACACTCGGACCATCGATGAGTTCAGGCTGAGGGGCATTTCTGTTCACATCACCATATGCTCTGCCCAGATCACTCATCGTAATACTGATGTTGCGGTTCACGGGTCTGTCCTTATCTGAAAGGCTGTGAGAGAAGAGCCACTGATAGGTTTTCTTCAGATAAAACACACGGGCAGGGGTACCGTGATTGGCACCCTTCCACCAGTCGTATATCAATCGGGTATCCTTGCCATCCTTTTCAAGTTTATCTACCACCACCTTCGATTGCTTGACCGGTACTGCCCTATCTGCTGTGCCATGGATAATCCAGAAAGGCAAATCGCCCAATCCACTCACATCCTTATACGAACAGCCGCCACACAGCGCCATGCCGGCAGCTATTCTGTCAGGATAAGTGGCGCAGACATCCATGGTACCATAACCACCCAAACTCATGCCCAAGACATAAACCCTATTAGAATCGCATGGGTAATTCTTTTTCACCCAGTCTAGCATATCCATGATTTTCTTCGGGTTCCAGGCTCCTCCCGGATTCTGCGGAACGATGGTCAGCGCATCGATATCGCGCCCCTTGACGATGGCATCAAGCGGTCCGTATCTTCTCACCTTATTCAGATTCTTGCCGCAAAGACTGGCACCATGCAGAAAGATGATGACCGGTGTCTGCTCTTGCGAATAAAAATAATCTACCGGCGTATAAACCCAGAAGTTGTAACCTCCCGGAATCTCATCTTTCACAGCTCGCAGAAAGTCGTAAGCCGACATGCTGCATACGGAAAGACAGAATAATATAAACAAAAATATCTTCTTCATTTTCTTCCTTTTTTACCTGTTTAGTATCACGCTCCCTGTTTCATACCATGAACGTTCATCACACAAAAGTAAGTAAATATCAGCATATTACCAAATATCCTCCCTATATTTTTCTTTTTTTTATCCAAAAGAAAGATTCGTTTAAACTTCCAGGTAGAAAGATAAACAACGATTATTTGTGTTAAAAATCATAAGAATCACATCGGTTCGCATTATTTTTATTATCTTTGCATCATAACAAGACATATAATAAATATAGAATTATGAATATAGGAGATAAAATACCAGAGATTCTTGGCATTGACCAGGACGGACGTGAGATAAAGGCAAGCGACTACCGTGGTCGCAAGATTGTGCTCTACAGTTATCCGAAGGCTAACACCAGCGGATGCACTGCCGAGGCTTGCTCCCTGCAAGCACATAAGGAGGAGCTGGCAGCAGCCGGTTACGAGATTATCGGCGTGAGCAAGGACAAGCAGGCGCTGCAGAAGAAGTTTGCCGAAACCAAGGGTTTGCAGTTCCCTCTTATCGCAGATACCGAAACCACCCTACTGCAGGAACTCGGCTGCTGGGGCGAGAAGGTAACCTGCGGCAGAAAGACCATCGGCATTCTCCGCACTACCTATCTTGTCAACGAAGAAGGCGTCATCGAAAAGATCTTCACTCCAAAGGAAATCAAGACCAAGATTCATGCCGAGCAGATTTTGGATTATATCCATCAATAAAAAACAATATTGACAGAATCAGATAAAATGATGACAAACAATGAATTGATACTCGCCCAACTGATGAGGGCGATGATTAAGTACGATGGTGGCGATGCGCCTCGCATCCAGCATTTCGTAAAGGTACACGACTTTGCCCGTATGATTGCGATAGCAGAGGGAATGACCGGAGAAGACCTCTTCGTTCTCGAAGCAGCAGCCATTCTTCACGATGTAGGCATTCACGTTTCAGAAGCCAGATACGGCAACTGCGATGGCAAGCACCAGGAAGAACTGGGTCCTGACGAGGCAAGAAAAGTACTGTCAGAAGTTGATGGATTCACAGCCGCACAGACAGAAAGAATCTGCTGGCTCATTGCCCATCACCATACTTATAAGGATGTAACCAGCCTCGACCATCGCATTCTGCTCGAAGCAGATTTCCTGGTCAATTCCTTCGAAGACCATCTTGCCCCCGAAGGCATCATCACCTTCCGCAACCATGTTTTCCGCTCGGAGTCAGCCATCAGAATGCTGAATGATATGTGGGGACTGGAATAAAAAATCCGCAGCCTTGTTTTACAAGGCTGCAGCCACGATGCTTTCTTTACCAGATGTTTCCAGATAATAGCCTTTATCTGGCAAACGATCTTCAGATATAGAATTACTGATTTTCGAATCCAGCACAAGGCTGTTATCAGCCCCCTTCACATTGAAGTACTCTTTATCTCCTTCTGGAGACAAGAACAAGGAGCGCAGGTCCTTCTTTCCCATGCAGAAATCCTGCAGTCTTTTACTAGAAATACGAATCGCCGTATATTTGCATTCAGGAGTATCTTCATACAGTAAACACAAATACAACGTATCAAAACAATCCCTTGCGGTTAGCAATTGAGGATTGTCGTAGTACTCCAGTATGCTATCTATTTTTAGTATGGATTGTTTCTTATTCATAATCCAGTCTTTAAAACACATGGCAAAGATAATATTTTAATTCGATATTCACAATTTTTGTGAAGGAATCTTTTGCGGAGTCACTATATTTTTGATTATCAGTGTTAAAAATCATAAGAATCATCTTGTTTCTCATTATTTTTTATTATCTTTGCCCCAAATAACAATTTAAAATAAAGGATATGAGCACATCTGTAAATAAGATAACTCCCGACTTGCAGGCTAAGCTAGACAAGGCGAGAGAAGAAATTCATAGCGGGCTACGTACCACTTTGAAGTCGCATGACGATATTGACAATTACTTTGCGAGATTATGATTCTAGCAATCATAACTTCTTTATAGTGCAGAAGATATTTCCAAAAGGAAAATAATAAGGAGGATTTTATATGAAAACAAATAAACTGATGGATGAAATCCGCAAGTCAACTCCTGCGGACACAAACAAACAAGTTGACTTATGCGTTGCTATTGCCAACAGAGTCTTTGAACTATTACAGGAACGAAATATGCAACTGTGTGATTTGGCAAAGGCTCTTGGCAAGACAGAAGAAGAAGTAAGTCAATGGATGAACGGCACTAGTTGTCTTCCAATAGCATATTAATTATTTTTCGAATCTTTATGCTAAAATCGATTAAATATTTGGAGTTTACAAAAAAACAACGTATCTTTGTCATCAGATTTAAGAACAATTAAAATCTAACAAGATGGCAAAGTACATCAACCCCTTTACCGATTGGGGCTTCAAGCGCCTCTTCGGTCAAGAATTCAGCAAGGATTTGCTGATTAGCTTTCTCAACGATCTGTTGGAGGGCGAGCTCCACGTCAAGGACGTAGTATTCAAAGACAAGGAGCAATTGCCCCAGACCAAAGATCAACGAGGCATTATCTACGATGTTTTCTGTGAAACCGACACAGGCGAGCGATTCATCCTGGAAATGCAGAACAAGTGGCAACCCAATTTTCTGGATCGCTCTATCTGCTATGCCTGTAGAAGTATTCTGGAACAGGTAGATAAGGGCAAGACAGAGAATCAGGATGCCTATAAGTTTCTGCCGATATACACAGTTTGCTTCATGAACTATATGCCAAAGGCTGGCGAAGTAAACAAGTTCAGAACAGACATCATATTGGCAGATAAGGAGAGCAAGGAGCAAGCTTCCAACAAGCTTCGCTTCATCTACTTGGCCCTGCCTCTTTTCAAAAAAGAGCCAGCGGAATGTGAGAGTGATTTTGATAAATGGATTTATGTATTGACTCATATGGAAGCATTAACAAGAATGCCTTGGACGGCACAAAAGAAGATTTTCGAGAAGCTTGAGGAATATGCCGACAGCCATAGACTCTCGAAAAAAGAATGGGAAGCCTACGAGAACAGTCTTTGGATTGCTCGTGATAATTTGGCATGCATGGCTGCCGCAGAATCAGAAGCCAGAGCTGAAGGAAGAGCTGAAGGAAGAGCTGAAGGAAGAGCTGAAGGAAGAGCTGAAGGCTCTAATCAGGCTAATATAAATGCTGCGCAGCGTATGCTTGCTGATGGTATGTCGAAAGAGCTTGTAATGAAATATACAGGTCTTTCACTTGAGCAGATCAGTAATATCGATTAAAGAATATACAAATCAAGTGATAATTTAACCACCTTCCACAATCATATAGGTTAAACCGTCAAATTTGGAACAGCAAATGAAGGTAAAGTTCATTTGCTGTTCCAAAATTAGCTATTCGTATACAGAATGATAGGTGGGGAATTAAAAAAAAATAGATGAATACAACAAATAAGATAACTCCCGACTTGCAGGCTAAGCTAGACAAGGCGAGAGAAGAACATAAAAGTGGTGAAACACTATGCTTCAACACTGCACAAGATGCAATTGCGTGGATGGAATCCTTATGACGTGGCGATAGCGCAGTACCGATTACATCGCTACGCTTGGTACCGACACAGCGCTATCGTCAATTTGAAAGACTTTCTGCCACTATGCCTAAAGGAAAAGGGTATTTTGTAACGTTCCTCAGAAAGCCTCGTAAGTTCTTCTAAATTTCTTTGAATATCTTCGAAAATCTTGTAGAATTTTGAAGATTTCTACAAGATTTTCGGAGAATATGCAAGACGGGGATATTCGATAGCTTACAATTCTTCCAGTTCATTATCTTCACTCGACTCATCTTCCTTTTTCAAAAAAGAAAGGAATAAATGAAGAAAGGCTGTCTCCTTAAAGAAATAATTAGGATCATCCTCCATTTTTTCTGATATATATGAGAAGCCAAAATTAGCATACTGCTCCATCTTTTCCATTAGTTGGTCCACAACTTTTCTTGATGAAATCTCACCTTTATCCAAAGCTATCAAATCTACATCAGTACGAGCAATTAATGCTGCAAATATGAATTTCTGAATTTTATCATAAGGCGTTCTACCTAAACGAAATTCTATATTTCCCCACTTCTGAATTGGCCATCCAAAATGTTTAACCTTAGCCTTATCATCGACCAAAGGTTTAGTTTGATCAAAGTATAGCCCTATAAAGAATGCAATAATGAAAATTTCATAGCCCGCTCCAAAAAATTTGCCACGAGCAGCTTGGAAAGAATTGCGTCCTTTTCCATAATCACAAAATAC
>CAKPYB010000028.1 GCA_934202525.1 uncultured Prevotella sp. | reverse complement strand
GTCCACTCGTTCACTTCTGCCATTCTTTCCAGTTCTGGCTTGAAGTTCTCCCCGATTTCTTCTTCTGTAATACCGCAAATGGCAGCATATTCTGGAAGGAAACTGATATTGGTCAGGTTGTTGAGTACCGAGAAAAGAGAAATCTGGGTAAACTTGGTGATACCCGTAATGAAGACGAAACGTTGGTACGCATCATCAGCTTTCAGAATGGCAAACACGCTTCTATATACTTCTGTGCAACCCTCATGCTCGGGAGTTTTCCACGAGTGCTGGAGAGGAGAGTCGTACTCATCGATAAGAATGGCAACCTTGAGCCCTGTTTGCTCATAGGCGGTTTTAATGATGAGGTCGAAGCGGTTTCCTAGTGAATCTGTTGGTTTGATATGGATGCCATATAATTGCTCATAAACATCAAAAGTTCGATCCAGGTATGCCTTAACTTCATTTGCTGTCGCTCCCCCTCGGCTCATGTCGAGTCGAATAACCGGGTACTGTTTCCATTCCTTCTCCAACTCCATGATTTTCAGTCCTTCGAAGAGCTCTTTCCTTCCTTCGAAGTAAGCCTGGAGTGTATCAACAAGCACAGACTTACCGAATCGGCGAGGACGGCTCAAGTAATTATACTTTAAACCTTGGTTCGCCAATTTCCAAACCATGTCAGTTTTGTCAACATAGAGGTATCCTTCCTCTCTGATAACATTGAAAGACTGTATGCCTACCGGCAGCTTTCTGAATTCATTGTTTGCCATAATCTTTTCTCCTATTCCTATCTTTAGCCGCAAAGATACGCTTAATTTTTGAATCATGCAAGTTTTTGGCAATTAAAAAGATGTAAATAGATACCTGATAAAAGAATATATTGTACATGCTCTAGAAAAATGCATTTTTTCTTGGTTTTTTCACGGAAAAAACTTACTTTTGCACCATAATAGAGGAGAATTATAACAAAAAGGTGGAATGATTTGCTTATCACCACAACATTTAAACCCCATTAGTTATGACGGAAGATATTAATATATTGACATTCGATAACTTTATTCAAAAGATTAAGACTATCAAGACATATCGCAGTAACGCCAATAAGGAATACAAGGTAGTTAAGGTAAACAAGACCGCATTGGTACTTAGAGATCAGCGCACTAAGGCTGATTTTGAAGTACCAGCAGCCCAAGTATTCGCTGCCATGAAAGAACTTGGTATTGAAAACTGCACGGTTCTTAAAATGCGCCAGTATGTAGGAACACATGCTGCACCAGCCTCTGCCGCCCTCATCTTCTGGGCTTTCGGACGAGGACAGGTTCAGGCAGCAATAAAAAAGTTTGCCGATTTGACGGTTAGGATAATAAGAGAACAGCAAAAACGGAAATAGTTTTTTCCCTTTTTATCCCTCACATCCCTCACGTTTTCTCTTTTTAAATATTTAAACGTTTGATGATGAGGTATTTATCTCTCCTGTATAGCGTGATGGATGGACGAAATGTTTACAAAATCCATCACGCTATCTATCACTTATTGCCTTTATCCATCACGTTTTTCTGCTTATCTTCTTGCTGAAATCGCTTTTTTTATGCACGTGATTCGGGACAAAGATGAAAGTTTTCGGGACAAAGCTTGCATCTGGCTTTAAAATTTTGTATCTTTGCAGCAGCCAAGTTACATGGGGCTGTTGCTTATACCACAGCTGCTCCGTGTTTCTTTGCGGAGAGTTGACAACACAGATTCCACAATGGCTTTAACCACTGCGAAACCTAATGTTTAATTTAAATTTTATTTTTTCATGGAATTAAATCTTAATGATCCTGAGTTTATCAAAAGTCTGGTAGATTATCATTGGATGTACTGCTTCAATGCCGATTGTCCTCGGGCAGCAGAATGCATCCGATTCATCTCGGCTAAGTTCAAACCCGATGATGTTACAGCCGGAAATGCTGTTTATCCCGATGCTAACCTCCATGCATCTTGCTCCCATTTCATGCGTGTGCACCAGTTCAAGGCAGCATGGGGATTTTCCCATCTCTACGACCAGGTAAAACATGCTGAAATGCAGACCGTCAAGTACCGCGTCATGGATGTTCTGGGCAACCGTACTTCCTATTATCGTGTGCATCGGGGTGAGAAACATCTTACGCCGGAAATGCAGGAACAGGTGAAGAAGGTCTTTGCTGAATATGGTTATGGGGAACCTACCTATGACCATTATGCAGAAGAAATCGGATTCGTTTACGAGTAAAGCAGGATTTCTTGCCGATGTATCGAAAGCGGAAATGCGACGTATCGGTTTGGTTCACAGGATGAAACGGAGCGTTTCTCCGCTTGAAACGAACTGTTTCATGGTATGAAATAAACTGTTTCTTCATAATATAAACTTTTAAATGACAGACAATGAAATTTACTATCACACATAGAGATAAAAAGAAGCAGCTCCTGGTAAGTACCAAGAGTCTGGAACGCTTTCTGGAGCGCATCGTAAACGATGATGCCAGGAATACCGTGGAGAACTTCCGTGAATATGTACCTTATCTCACGAATGGTTATGATGGGTATAAGGATATGCCAACCTGGATGCATGTTCACCCTGCAGCAGAATTTCAGAAATCGGAGAATGGACTCCTGAAGATGAAGAAAAACAACGGCGTTCTGCTGCTTACGTTTGTTGATATTAATGAGGATGGAGGCGCAGATGCCATCAAGCAGAAAGTAGCCAGTCTGCCTTCCACCCTTGCAGCCTTTGTGGGAGCCGATGGCATCAGTCTGCATGTCCTGGCGAAATATGCGCTGGCAAAGGGGGCGTTACCTGATGAGGAGGCCGATGCTGACAGAATTTACAAGCAGGCTTTCCTGACCTTCGCTCCGCTTTATCAGGCGCTTGTAAAGGCAAAGATGCAGATGCCCGAGCCTTCTATCTTTTCCGATTTCCTGATGACAAGAGATTCTTTTCCTTATTATCGTGAAGATGCGTTGCCCCTGACGTTGAATGAGGTCTTTCATGACGCAGGCAAACCTTTGGAGAGTGTAGATGAGAGGGAGGTTGACAATTCTTCAGGAGATGTGGATAAAGAAGGTAAGGAGTTGAGCGACAATATCATGAGCATGATAGGATTTCTGTGTAAGAAATATGATTTCCGATATAATTCGGTAATGAAATGCACAGAATACCGGCCGAAGGAAAAAGATTATTGGGGCTATCAGCCTGTGGATGCCCGTGTGCAGAAGCGCATGACGCTGGAGGTTCAGCTCGCCAACATCCGTGTGAGTATCAAGGATGTGCGCAATTATCTGGAGTCGGATCTTCTTTCTACTTATAATCCTGTAGAAAATTTCCTGTTTAATTGTGAGGGGAAGTGGGATGGAAAGGATCATATCCGTGCCTTGGCGCGCACGGTGCCTACTGATAATCCTTATTGGGAGGATTGGTTCTATACCTGGTTTCTGGCGATGGTTGACCAGTGGCGTGCTTACAGTCATCGCAAATACGGCAACTCTGTGGCACCACTTCTCATTTCCAAGCAGGGCTACAACAAGAGTACTTTCTGCCGGTCTCTGGTTCCGCCGGAGTTGCAATGGGGGTATAATGATAATCTCGTATTGTCAGAGAAACGGCAGGTGCTTCAGGCGATGTGCCAGTCGCTGGTTATCAACCTGGATGAGTTCAACCAGATTTCTCCTCAGGTGCAACAGGGATTTCTGAAAAACATCATCCAGTTGCCGAGTGTCAAGATAAAGCCTCCGTATGGCAGTCATGTACAGGAATTTCCGAGAATGGCATCTTTTATCGCCACGAGCAATATGGAGGATATCCTCTCCGATCCTTCCGGTAATCGCCGGTTTCTGGGTGTGGAACTCACGGGTCCTATCGATGTGAGCCAGCTTCCGAATTATGAACAACTCTATGCCCAGGCGCTCTCTGCATTACGGGCAGGCGAGAAGACTTATTTTGATGCGGAGCAGACCCGACTGATTATGGCGAACAACAGGAAGTTTGAGGTGGTTTCGCCGGTAGACCAGTATTTCGATCTCTATTTCGACCTGACCGATGATGCCGAACAAGGCGAATATCTTACGGCAGCCGAGATTTTCCAAGAGCTGAAGAGTCACATCGGTTCATCGTTGAAGTTGAACAGTCTCATAGCCTTCGGCCGCAAGCTTTCTCAGATGCCAACCATTCATCGCAAGCGTTTCAACGACGGAATGCGGTATCTGGTAGTGAGAAAATCGTGATGGATAACCCCAAATCGTGATGGATAGCGTGATGGATTTTCCCGTTTTCGGAGTATCTATCACGCTATTTAAGTATCTGTATATTAGCGTGTTAAAGTGTGTAATGAGCGTAAATCGTGATGGGTGATAGATAATTATCTAAAACTTATTCATATGAACTGGCTGCGCTGGGTTACGGATATGGCTGCATCTGGTTACGAATATGACTGTGTAAGCTAACGGAGCCGTATCCGTAGGCTCATCGAGACGTCTGCATCAGCTTATCGAGACGTCTGCATCAGCTAATTGAGACGTCTGAACTCGCTGATTGAGCTATTTGAGTAGCCTGACTGAGCTACTTGAGTTAGCAAACTGAGCCACTTGAGTATTCTTCTTCATGTGCTTGCGTGCAACCATAGAATAAAATCAATTAGGAAAACTCATTTGATTTCGATGCGGAGGGAATCCTTGTTGAATCGGATGCCGTCACGATTGATGAATCTGGATAAGGAACCATCGGCAGCCAGTTCTTTAGGAGTGCCGATAGAAAAACGGCTTTCTTCCATCAGCCAGAGACGGTCGGAAAGCTGGAGCGCCAACTCTACATCATGGGTTGACAGTAATATGGATTTGTGCTGTTCGTGCGCCAGACGGCGGAGCATCTGGAGAGTTTCTATCTTGCTGGGGAAATCGAGGAAGGCGGTTGGCTCGTCCAGGATGATGATGCGGGTTTGCTGCGCCAAGGCTTTGGCTATCATTACCTTCTGACGTTCACCATCGCTCAGTTCGCTGATGTTTCTTTGAGCCAGATGCAGAATGCCGGCTTCCTGAAGAGCTGCGGCAACAATCTGTTTGTCGGCAGCAGATAATGTGCCCCAGAAACCGGTATAGGGAGAACGGCCTATGCCAACAATCTCTTCGGCAGAGAGCTGGGCATGGTCTGTCTTCGATGTGAGAACGATGCTGATTTCCCTGGCGAGTTCCTGGGCAGAGAAATCGGAAAGAGATTTGTCCTGAATCAGGATTTCGCCATCAAGTGCTGGCTGAAATCCGGCTAAAGTTCGGAGTAAGGTAGATTTGCCCACTCCGTTGGCTCCGATGAGACAGGTCAGCTCACCGGCTTGGAGCGAGGCATGAACAGGTGAGGCTATCGCCCGGAGCTGGTGCTTCGAACGATAGCCTATAATCAGATTCTTTAATGTAATGCTTGATACCATCTAAAGAATATTTTCACCTAGAAACTTTACTTCCTGATAGAAAAAAGGAAGAATTACTTGGCTGCCAAAACCTCAACCTCTACGAGGGCACCCTTTGGCAACTTCTCTACAGCTACTGCAGAACGGGCTGGATATGGCTGGCTGAAGAACTCGGCATAAACCTCGTTCATGGCTGCGAAATCGTCCATGCTGTTCAGATAAACTGTAGTCTTTACTACATGAGAAAGGTCTGTTCCGGCTGCCTTCAGGATGTTCTGGGCGTTGGTGAGGCTCTGGCGAGTCTGCTCCTTGATGCCACCTTCTACGAAATTACCTGTTGCAGGGTCGATAGGAATCTGACCAGATGCAAATACAAAACCGTTTACTTCGATAGCCTGGCTATATGGACCGATAGCTGCAGGCGCATTGTCTGTGTGAATTGCGTTCATAATTAATTTCCTTTTTCTATTTATTAAATCAATCTGGATGCAAAGATAAGCATTTTTCCCCAAAACTGACCTATTTCGCATCGAAATTTAATAAGTTTTCTTACTATATTCGCTCGGTGTACATCCAAATTGCTTCTTGAAGCTGGTAGAGAAGTGGGAGAGGGTATTGAATCCCGTCATGTAGGCAATCTCCGAGATGTTGTACTTGCCTTCCACGATGAGGGCGGCGGCACGATTGAGCTTATAGGTCTTGAAGAAGACGCTTGGATTCTCTCCAGTAAGACCCTTGACCTTGTAGTAGAGCTTTGTGCGAGAGATGTGCATCAGTTTCGTTACCTTGTTGACATCCAATTCCGAGTTGGCCAGTTCCTGCTCCATCATGTGATAGAGTTCATCCATGAAGAGTTTGTCTTGTGATGACAATACTTCCTCCACGTTCTTGTCGGTCTCCGTGGCGCTGGTCAGGATGGTCTTGGTCTTCTCGCGGTTGGTGAGCTGCGAGTTGATTATTGCCAGGAGAACCTTGGGGGTGAATGGCTTGGTAACGTAGGCATCTGCTCCGCTGTTCAGACCCTCCACTTGGTTTTCGGTGGTGGTCTTTGCCGTTACCAGGATGACTGGGATATGGCAGAGTTGGATGTCTTGCTTGATTTCCTTGCAGAGTTCATAGCCGCTCATTCCCGGCATTACCACATCGCTGAGGATGAGGCTAGGTTCTTCCTCCCTTGTCGCCTTCAAGGCACTCTCGGCATCGAAGCGATAGATGATGCGATAGGAGGATGCCAGGAGGGTGCGAAGATAATGCACCACTTCGGTGTCGTCATCTACGATGAGTATTTTCGGACGGTTGTCTGTACTGTCGTCTTGACTTACCTTGTCTGCCACCTTCTGACTGTCGTGCAGCGGGAAAGCTTTCTTCTGGTCTTGCTCCAGAGGGGCTTTCTCGTTGGCGGCATAGAGGCGCTCATCGGTAGGCAGGGTAACGGTGAAGATGGCTCCCTGGCAGTCCTTGCGATTGCCAGCCTTCAGATCGCCATGGTGAAGGACGGCCAGGCTGCGGGCATAGTAGAGTCCGATGCCTGTACCCCAGTTGATGGTGCCTGTAGACTGGTTGTTCAACTGATAATATCGCTTGAAGATATTCTCCACCTCATTCTGTGGGATTCCTTTGCCGGTATCAGCCACTGTGATGGTGATGATCTGTTCTCCCTTGTTAGTGGTACCTGTGTCGAAAGATACATCTATCTTACCGCCACGAGGGGTAAACTTCATGGCGTTGGACATCAGGTTGTTGATAATCTTTTCCAGTTTGTCGGAATCCAGAAGCATCAGGTAGGAACCTTCCAGTCCGTGACAGTTCAAGGTGATACCTTTCTCCTCGGTATTCACGATGAAGAGGTCCATGATGCGCTTCATCTCGGAGATAATGTCGGTTTGCTTGACGTGCAAGCGGAGTGTGTCGTTCTCCAGCTTGTTGAAGTCGAGCAACTGGTTGACGAGTCTCAGCATTCTATCCACGCTTCGGTTGATGATGTTCAACAGCAACTTGTCGTGCTTGTTGATGTTTTCACTTTCGCAGAGTTGTTCCACTGGTCCCGAAATCATGGTGAGTGGTGTTCGGAACTCATGCGAGATGTTAGCGAAGAAACTCATGTTCATCTTGTTGATGCGCTGTTCCTGCTCCTTCTCATCCTTAGCCTTTTGAACCATGTTCTTCTCGATGCTGATGCGCATCTTCTGTCGGTAGATCACGAAGCCGACGCCCCCTATTATAATAAGGTATAGGCACCAGGCCCACCAAGAGTTCCAAGGCTCAGGGGCGATGCTTACCAGTATGCTTTTTTCGGCGATGATATTTTCGGAATCGTTGCCAACCATCTTGACCTTGAAGGTATAGTTGCCAGCTGGCAGATTAGAGTAGTACGCCTCGTTGTTATTGCCGGCATCAATCCATGTGTTGTCGAATCCAGCCATTTGGTAGAAGTAATGGATGTGCTTGTAGTCGCTGTAGTCGATGGCAGAAAAGGCGATGCTGAAGCTGTTTTGTTTGTAGCTTAGGTGGATATGGGGTGATTCTTCCATACTCTCCTCGATACATCCATTCTTACTAGGAAGCATAATCTCATTATGGACCTTGAGTGTTTCGAAAAGCAGACTTATCTGTTGGTTCGTGTTTACGTTTTGTGGATTGAAGATGGTGAGTCCCTGGGTACCGCCGAAGATGAGAGTTCCATCTGATAGCTTGCACGATGCCCTATCGTAGAATTGGAAGCCTTTCACACCGTCAGCCTCGTTGTAGGTGGTTACCTTTTCTGTTTTTCCATCTATCTTGTTGAGTCCATACAGCGTACTAACCCAAATGTTTCCATCTCTATCTTCCTCGATGCTGGAAATGTCGGAGCAAGAGATTCCTGCTATGGAGGACAGCTTGTGGCTCTTTGCGTCATACTTCAAGAGTCCGTTGGTAACTGTACCCAACCAGATGTTGCCTTTGCGGTCTTGATAGTTCTTGGTAGGGATATACACACTTCGCTTGATGCACTTCTTCCAGTCATCCGGATTCACCTTAAACTCTCGGATATCGAAGTTGCCTCCATTCATTTCGAGGATAGGTTTGTAGAAGGCAGATATGAGCATGTTGCCATTCTGTAAGCGCATGATGTTGGGAATGAAGCAGAAAGTGGTAGGGAAGAGTTGTTTTTTGGTCATCTCTCCACTTTGTGCTGAAATGCAGTAGATGTTGACGGATGCCGTGGATACCCAGATGTTACCCTTTGCATCTTGGCTGATGTCCATAGGCATGAAGCAAGGGTAGGAGGCTACCTTGTTGAGATGGTTGCCGTCGTATTGGTACTTTGCCACATGGTCGCCATTGGCTAGCCATAGATGATTGCTGCTATCCACAAAGATGTTGGTGGTGGTATTCTTCCTGTTGCCGTTGCTGTAGGAAATCATCGGTATGTCCTTGAGTTGCTGGGTTTGCAAGTCATACATATAGAGTCCGTTCTTCTTGGTAGAAATCCAAAGGTGATGATTCCTGTCGGTGGCTACGGAGAGTACGGGCTGTTTGCCGATGGCACGTTGAAGGGCAGGCATGCTGTTAAACATATCCTTGTATCTATAGATGGTTTTTACGCCATCGTCTTCAGAACCGAGCCAAAGGTTGCCCTTGGAGTCGGTTAACATCTTGTTGACTTCCATATCAGGCACTTCGAATGGGAAATTCTTGTCGCTTTGTGGCAAGATGGTTCCCTCCTCAGCATTGAAATAGAGTAATCCGTGCTTGGTGGTGCTAAGCAGAAGGTTGCCTTTTGCACCATACGGATGGATGTCGCTGACCATGTCGTTGGGGATCTGCAATCCTTGCAAGGCTGCAGGGAGACCCCCCCATTTCCTGGTGTCCGTATCAAAGAGCTGCATTCCATTGTAGCCAGAGAGGTAGAGCAGATGCCCATCGAGGAGAAAAGAGGTGATGGGATAACTCTGTACTGGGCTTTTGGCGATAAGTTTGAGGTCTTGGGTGCGATATCCCTTGACAGAGTGAGAGGTAACAATCCACATCACGTTTTTTCGGTCTATATGGCAAGAGAAGTTATAGCAGTTCTTCTCCAATATCTTGGAGAGCCTGGTGATGGCTTTGTTGTTTTTTTCGTCATATTGATACAGGTCTGTTATCGTGAGAAAGAAGATTCTTCCCTCCTTGTCTTCCAGGATTTTTTCGATATTCTTGTTTGCGCCGTTGATACTTACTCGCTTGAAATTGCCATTGGCCTGGTATAGGCATACGCCATTGGCGGTGGCTACCCAGAGTCGGTTGTGGGAGTCACGATAAATGTCGGTAATATTGTTGTCGGGCAATCCCAGTGAATCGTCCACGCAGTAGTATTGGTGATACTGGTTGCCATCATATTTGTTGAGACCACGGAAGGTACCTATCCAGATTTGTCCGTATTTGTCTTCGCAGATGCTCTTCACCTTTTGGTTGGAGATATGTTCAGACAGGACGAGGTTCTTCTCGGGTGAAGAGACTTCGGGGATGTCTTTCTGGTCCTGGCAAGCAGTAAGAAGAAGGGTTGCCAAGAGAATGAGTGCGTTATAAAATACCTTTGTTCGTTTCATAATCGATGGTTTTGATAGTTGCTGCAAAAGTACTATAAAACCTTGATATATACAAGGTTTATAAGACTTTTTAAACAAATAGGCAAGTTTTTGAACATATAGAAAACCCCATTTTGAACAAAAATGTAACACAAGAAAACAAGTTAGAAAAAGGTATATGATAAAAAGCACTATCTTTGCAGCCGTAAACAATTAACAGATTTACAAGAATAAAAGCTTAACTAATAAAGTATTATCTTAATGAGAAAAATCTATGAGAAAAATGTATGATTACAGAAGGTTCCTAACCTTCGTGTTCTTATTGATGATTTCAGGTTCTGCTGCCTTGGCGCAGGAACTGATGAAAGTCGCTGGTCTCGTAGTTGACCAAAATGCCGACCCTTTGATTGGTGTTACCGTGCGTGTGCAGGGAGACAACAAGGGTGGCGCTGTAACTGATATGGATGGTAACTTTACGATCCAAGTGCAAAAAGGTAAAACCCTTATCTTCTCTTATCTTGGCTATAAGAATAAAGAGGTATTAGCCAACTCTTCCAAGCTCAAGATTACATTGCAGGAAGACAACAAGGTACTCGATGATGTGGTGGTTGTAGGTTATGGCGTTCAGAAGAAGAGTTCTGTAACGGGTGCCATCTCTCAGGTGAAGAAAGAGGATATGGAGAATCGTACCATCACTAATGCCAAGTCTGCTCTTCAGGGTAAGACCGCAGGTGTGCAGATTGTCTCTTCTTCTGCTCGTCCGGGTGCATCACCAACCGTTCGTATCCGTGGCTTCTCTTCCAATGGTTCTTCCGATCCTCTCTACGTAGTAGATGGTGTGCGCTTAGGCGATATTAGTGGTATCGATCCTAATGACATAGCATCTATGGAAGTGTTGAAGGATGCCGCTTCTGCTGCCATATATGGTGCTGAGGCTGGTAATGGCGTGGTTCTCATTACTACGAAGAAGGGTACTGTGGGTAGTGGAAAGATAACATATGATTTCCAATATGCCATCGAATCGCTTGCTAAAAAGCCTAAGTTGCTCAATGCCGAAGAATATATCCAATATATGAAAGAAGGTAAGACCATTACCGAGGATTTTCTCTTGAAGAATTGGGATGGTACAACCAATACCTCCTGGGTAGATGCCATCTATGGCAAGGGTAAGATGCAGAAGCACAACCTGGGCTTTACGGGTGGTAACCAAAATGGCAACTACTATCTTTCGCTTACTTATCTTGACAATGATGGTATGGTAAGAGGTAATAATGATCTCTATCGTCGTCTTACCGCTACCATCAATGCTGAATATCAGATCAAGCCATGGTTGAAGGTGGGCACTACTAACCAGATTGAAAAATATAACACTCGTTCTGTTTCAGAGGGTTCTGAGTATGGTTCTATGATGGCAGCTGTGCTTTCTATGGATCCATTGACCCCCGTTGCATACGAGGGTGGAAACTTGCCTACTCATATTGCTAGTGCCTTGGCAAGCGGAAAGCATCTCCTGACCAATGCGGCTGGTAACTACTATGGTGTGTCTGCTTTCTATGCAGGTGAGCAGTTCAACCCATTCGTGATGCGTGACAATAGCATATCCCGCAACAGTGGATTCAATGTGAATGGTTCCATCTATGCAGATTTCAAGCCTATCAAGGATCTTGTGATTACTTCTCGCTTTGGTTATCGTTTGTCGGGTACCCGCAGTTCTTCCACTTCACTTCCTTTCTATGGAAATGAAACGCAAAGCCGTGATTATGTAGATCAGAGTGCATCTTCTTCTACCTCTATCTATTATCAATGGGAAAACTTTGCCAACTATATGAAGAAACTCGGTGACCATACCGTGAATGCCATGGTTGGTATGTCTTTCCAGGAATCTACCTACGATTATGTGAATGGTGGTTTGCAGGCTAATGGTGAAGACGCTGTCAAGAAAAACAATCCATTGTTCTACTATCTGAATTTCGCATCCGCTTCTGCTACCAAGTCTGTAGGTGGTGAGAAAAGTCGCTCAGCCAAGTATTCTTACTTTGGTCGTTTGAGCTACGATTATAAAAACCGTTATTATCTGCAGGCTTCACTCCGTGCAGATGCTGCCGACTTATCTAAGCTTCCAGCTACCAATCGTTGGGGATATTTCCCAGCTGTGTCTGGAGGTTGGACCATTTCCGAGGAAAAGTTCTTCGAGCCATTGAGAGATGTCGTGGCTAGTTTGAAGTTGCGTGCCAGCTGGGGACAGAATGGTAGCTTGGCTGCTTTGGGTGGCTATGCCTACAGCACCGATATGGCGCAGGGTGGCATTTATCCGTTAGTTCCTGGTAATAATTATACAACGTCTGTTAGTCCGACTAGTATGGGTAACGATAAACTGAAGTGGGAAACATCTGAGCAGACCGACTTGGGTATCGATGCGCTCCTCTTCGCTGGCAGAATGAACTTCAGTATGGACTATTTCGTGAAGAAGACCAAGGACTTGCTCGTGGGTGGCACCACTCCATCTCTGGTTATCGGCGGCACCACATCTCCTATCAATGCTGGTAACGTAAGCAACAAGGGATTCGAGTTTGAACTCGGTTGGAGAGACAACATCGGTGATTTCAGCTACAGCGTACGTGGCAACCTCGCTACCTTGAAGAACGAGGTTACTTATCTCGACCCATCCTTGACCCGTTTGCAGGGTACTACCTTTATGAATGTGCCTCTCACATACTTCGAGAAGGGTTATCCTGTGTATTACTTCCGCGGCTATCAGTTTACAGGCATAGACCCAAAGACAGGTGATCCAACTTTTGCCGACCTGAACGATAGTGGTGATCTGACCGATGATGACAAGATGGACTTGGGCAGTGCCATTCCAAACTTCACCTATGGTATCACCTTGACCGCAGCTTACAAAGGTTTCGACTTGGCAGTATTTGGTTCTGGTGCATCAGGCAACAAGATATTCAACTGTATCAACCGTACCGACTTCCCAATGGTCAACAAGATGAAGGAACTCTTCTATGACGACCGCTGGACAGAGAGCAATCCTAATGGCAGCGTGCCACGTGCTGGTGCCAACAATATGGACAAGTATGCTACATCCAGTGCAATGGTATATGATGGATCTTATTTCAAGATTAAGCAGATTCAGTTGGGCTACAGCTTGCCGAAGACCCTTCTCAAGAGTGTGGCAATCAATAACTTGCGCCTCTATGTATCTCTCGATGACTTCTTCACCATCACCAAGTACCCAGGCTTCGACCCTGAGGTTTCTACCAATACTGTAGTGGGTATGGGTATCGACAAGGGCGGTTATCCAACCTCAAGAAAGGTAGTAATGGGCTTCAACCTGGAGTTCTAAGGTCTGGAGGGTTCATATAACTAACACTATACATATTCTATATATAATAACATTAGGAAATTATGAAAAAGAATATCATATATAGTCTGCTTCTCGTTGTGGCAGTGTTATTTGCCGGTTGTGAAGACAGACTCGATATAGCAAAGCATGGCAATATGGGTGGTCAGGATGATTTCTACAAGACCAATGAGCAGACCGAGCAGGCGGTGGCTGCCATGTATAGCCGTGTGAAGGGATTGTATTTTACTTGGTTCTTTACCAAGAATCTGCTTTCGGATGATGCTTGGTGTGGCGGTGGTAGTCGCGGTGACAACAACTCACTCGAGCAGTTGAATGAATTTACCTTCGATTCCAGCAACGGTAATATCGAGGGCCTGTTCTCGGGGCTCTATGGTGTCATCTATCAGTCAAACCTCATTATTGAGAAGGTGGCTGATGATACGGAAGTCAAGAAGCGTGCCATAGCCGAGGCTTATTTCTTCCGTGCCTGGGCTAACTTCGAGCTGGTTACCCTTTGGGGTACAGCTCCATTGGTAGATCATCTCTTGGCTTCAGATGAGTATCGTCAGCCAAACAGTACTCCAGAGGTACTTTGGGCTGTTGTGGAATCAGACTTGAAAAAGGCTATCGGCATGAATGCCTTGCCTTCCAAGAAGAACAAGGACGATCAGGAGACGGGTATGCGCGTTACCCAGGAAGTGGCAAAGGCTTATCTGGGCAAGGCTTATCTCTTCCAGAAAAAGTATCAGGAGGCTGCTTCCGCACTCAATGAGGTGGTGGATTCCAAGAAGTACGACCTCTTCCGTGGCGACTATGACATGCAGTTTCATGCTGTCAACAACAACAACTGTGAGTCTATGCTCGAATTGCAGTGGCGTAACGACCAGGAGCAGGCTTGGAGTCAGTTTGATATGACCTTCCTGATGCAAGGATGGCGTACCGGCAATATGACGCTCGAAGGCAAGGCAGCTAACGAAGTGGCACAGGGAACCTACGGTTTCTTGAATCCTCGCAAGTCTCTCTATGAAGCATTTGTAAAAGCAGAGGGCGAGAATGGATATCGTTTGCAGAAGACTCTGCTCAACAGTAATCAGATGACAGCATACGGCGTGAAGTTGAATCCTGGTCAGAACATCTATGGATGTGAAGGATACCTCTTCTTCAAGAACCGTATATTGAAGAGTGACAACATCATGGATGCCTCCTACTTCCAGGGACTTCAATATACCGACCGAAAGATTATGCGTTATGCCGAAGTTCTCCTCTTGGCTGCCGAGGCAAACCTGGAGGCTGGCAACAAAGACATAGCGCTGAAAGACATCAATGAGATTCGTGAACGTGCCAAGGAGACTCCTTTGACTAGCGTTACCTTGGACGACATCAAGACGGAGAAGCGCTTGGAACTCTGTCTGGAAAGTACCCGATTCCAGGACTTGGTACGTTGGGGTGATGCCAAGAATGCCTTGGCTTCACAGGGTAAGGATATCCCTAACTACTCTTCCAAGGGCGTAAGTTGGGATTTCACCAATTCTACTTTCGGATTCCAAGACAAGCACATGTTGCTTCCTATTCCTTTGAAGGAAAGAGAATTGAATCCTAATATCCAGCAGAATACGGGATGGTAATCTTCTAATTAACTGATATTTAAATGATATTGATATGAAAAAATATATAGGTTCAATATTAAGTCTGTTTATTGCAGGGCTGTGTTTCACAGCCTGCGATAACGATGCTCTTGATGGTATGCAGGGAGTATATGCAGATATGCAGAATTATACATCGCAAGAGGCTACCGTGCAGCCTACCACTAAGTTAAAGAAAGGCGTGAAGGCACTCAATGTAGATATAAAAGATGTAAAGGGAACCATCATTCAGGTTAGTTTTGGTAGTACCGAGTGGATTCTTCCCGCTGCCTCTTATACCGTAGCTGAGACCGTGGCTAACAAAACTTGTGTGGTCAAGGTGAATGGTGAGGCAATGAAGAGTGGTGACATCGACGTATCTCTTATCGAGGGCAAGTATTACTTGAACGGTTTGTTTACCAATGCCGCCGGTCAGCGAGTGAAGTTGAATTATGTAGGAGAGCTTGCCTTCGTTGTGGGGCAGGATGACCCAGAGGCATCGGGCTATATGATGATGATAGACGAGCAGCCAGTTACATCGTACGATTGGGCTACGGGTCAGACCACCGTGTTCCCTGGTGTAACAAAATATTCGGTTAGCGTAACATCGCCCGAGGGGGCTACCACCCTTTACCTCGATCTTATTAATGCTTCGGGCAATACGGCTACAGGTATAGTTGGTACCTATACTGTGCAAGGCAATGCCCATGATGCTTGGCTGTGCGACAACGGTTGGGTGAATCCCGCCTATAACGTGGCTGGCGGTAGCTATTATGTAGATGCCAGTGGCGTGAAGCAATATATCACCTCAGGACAGATAGAGGTCTCTACTGCCATGAGCAGTGAGGGTGCCGCTCTGTTCAACCTTGTGGCTAAGGACCTGGGTACCACTACTGCCGATGGAAAAACCATCAGCACCACGGGCAGCTTCTCAGTTAAGTTTGCTTCGTTAATGCAGGCTACGGGCACCGAGCTGCGCGACCAAACCATTAAGAGCACGGTGCTAGGTCGCACTATGAAATATTCGGTGTATTTGCCGAAAGGCTATGATAAAAGCAAAGAATATCCAGTGCTGTATATGCTGCATGGCGCTAATGGTAGCAATAACGATTGGCTGAATGGTGGAAAGATAAACGTTAATGCCTCGACTGCGGCCAGCGATGGCACAGCTCCTGAGATGATTGTGATTTGCCCCGACTGTGGTGGCGATAATTTTTATTGCGACAACTATAATGGCAATGACATAAAATATATGACCTACTTCTTCACTGAGTTCTTGCCTACGGTTGAGAACCTCTATGCTGTAAAGAAAGACCGTGCCTCGCGTGCCATTGGTGGCCTGTCGATGGGTGGCTTTGGATCGCTTTATTATGGTTTGCTGCATCCCGAAATGTTCTCGTATGTATATGCTTGCAGCCCCGCCACCTACATTGATGGCGCTCCTAACCTATATGATCTGTTGAGCAAGGCCGATGTATCGAAACTGCCGGGCATCACTATCGAGATAGGTACTGAAGATTTTCTCTTTCAGTCGGCTGGCTCTTTCAAACAGGCCCTTGATGCCAATAAGGTGCCTAACGAATACATCACTCGCGCTGGTACACACGACTGGCCCTTCTGGGTTGCATGCACGCCTAAAATTATGAAAAAGTTGGGTGAGGTGTGGCAATAATAAAGTGAAATTAAAAACATTAATTAAAAACAGATATGAAGAAACTACAAATTCTTGCAGCAGCGCTGCTCTTACATTTGGGCTGTTTCGCACAGCAAGCCTTGTTTAATCAGGTTCCTGTGCTCTCGCCTGAGATTCATGCAGACAAGACCGTTACTTTCCGCTGCATGGCACCAGGGGCTCAAAAAGTACAGATAACAGGTGACTTCTTGCCAACCAAGAAAATAGATACCCCGATGGGTAAGTATGATATGCCTGGAGTAGCCGATTTGAAGAAGGATGAGAAGGGTGTGTGGTCTTTTACAACCACTGCTCCTTTGGCACCAGAGCTTTATAGCTATACAATGATGGTGGATGGCGCCAGTGTTACCGACCATCTCAACGTCTATACCGTGCGTGACATCGCCAACGTTTCCAACTATTTCCTGGTAGACGGTGGAAAGGCTGATCTCTACAAGGTCAACAAGGTAGCGCATGGAACCGTATCAAAGGTCTGGTATGATGATGCCAAAGCTGGCCTTACTCGCCGTATGACAGTATATACTCCTGCTGGTTACGAGACCAGCAAGCAGAAATATCCTGTGCTTTATCTCTTGCATGGTATCGGTGGCGACGAGGAAGCGTGGATGGATTTGGGACGTGCTTCGCAAATTCTCGATAACCTCATTGCGCAAGGCAAGGCGAAGCCAATGATCGTTGTCATGACTAATGGCAATATCTCTCAGGAGGCAGCTCCAGGACAGACATCGGATAATCTGATAGTCCCTACATTGGGATTGCCTAAGACCATGGAGGGATCTTTCGAGGCATCTTTCCCTGAGGTAGTGAAGTTCATGGATAGTCGCTATCGTACCATCGCCAATACTCAAGGTCGTGCCATAGCAGGTCTTTCGATGGGTGGTTTCCACTCGTTCTATATTTCTATCAACAATCCTAAGACCTTTGGTTATGTAGGTTTGTTCTCCGCAGCCATCGGCAAGGAGCAGAGGAGCGGTGGTGCCAATGAGTATATCTACGACAATGTGGATGATAAGTTGGCTAACCTCTTTGCTGCCAAGCCAAAGCTCTTCTGGATTGGCATAGGTAATTCCGATTTCCTCTACAAGGACAACACCGCTTTGCGAAAGAAACTGGATAGCAAGGGCTACAAATATACCTATATGGAAACAGATGGGGGACATATTTGGCGAAATTGGAGAATCTATCTCGCTGAATTTGTACAAAAAATATTCTAATAATTACCAGGAAGGTCTTCTAAATCTTAGGAGACCTTCTATAGAATGAGACTAACAATTATCAAAATTAGACAACAATGAAGAAAATTACATTCTTGGCAACTGCCTTGCTGATGAGTCTTGGCAGTTTTGCCCAACAGGCATTGTTTGACAATGTTCCTGTTATCTCACCAGAGGTGAACGCCAATCATACCGTAACTTTCCGCTTGAAGGCTCCTAATGCCCAAAAGGTGCAGGTTACTGGTGATTTCCTGGCACCGAAAACCATTGATACACCAATGGGAAAGTATGATGCTCCTGGAGTAGCTGATATGACAAAAGATGAAAAGGGTGTTTGGACTTTTACCAGCCAAATGCTTTCACCTGAGTTGTATTCTTACAATTTACTTTTGGATGGAGTGAAGATCGTTGACCCGGGAAGCGTGTATATCACTCGTGATATTACCTCAGAAACCAATATATTCATTCTTTCAGACAAGAAAGGTGATTGTGGTGACCTCTATACCGTTAACGAAGTGCCTCACGGAAACGTGTCTAAGGTATGGTATGATAGTCCTACGCTCAAGATGCAGCGCCGTATGACGGTCTATACTCCAGCAGGTTATGACAAGGGCAAGGATTATCCTGTTCTCTATCTGCTCCATGGCGCTGGTGGCGATGAGGATGCCTGGACTACTTTAGGACGTGCACAGCATATTCTTGATAATTTGATTGCCACAGGTAAGGCTAAGCCTATGGTCGTAGTGATGACCAATGGCAATCCTAATTGTCAGGCTGCTCCAGGTGAGTGGTCAGCAGGTCAATACATTCCTTCTTTCTATGGCTATCAAGGTGCCAAGCCAGCTGCCACTATGGATGAGAGTTTCCCTGATGTGATGAATTATGTGGAGAGCCACTACAAGGTTGCTAAAGACAAGGCTCATCGTGCCATCTGTGGACTCTCTATGGGCGGTGGTCATTCTTTCGATATCTCTCGTCGTTTCCCTACCAAGTTTGATTACATCGGACTCTTCTCTGCTGGTTTGCATGTGGGTACTACTGGCGATTTCCGTAGTGACTTCTACAAGCAGTTGCAGGGTAATGAAGAGGCTAAGACTCAGTTGGCTACTCTGTTTAAGAACAAGCCAAAGTTGTATTGGATTGGTATGGGTAAGACCGATTTCCTCTACAAGAGCAGTGCAGACTTGCGTCGCTACTTCGATGAGAAGGGTTATAAATATACCTATTTGGAGACGGAGGGTGGACACATCTGGCGTAATTGGCGTGTGTATCTTACCGAGTTCGCACAGAAGATTTTCAAATGATAAAATAACTTTTTCAAGTAATAGTTTAATAAAATAAGGTATAGACAATGATAAAACAAATTTTAGTTTCTTCATGTGTGCTTTTTTCTGCGACTTTCGTAGTGCAAGCACAGAACCCAAAGTTGGGTGTGTCTCCTATCCAGGATGTCATCAATGCGATGACCCTCGATGAGAAGATTCAGTTGGTGGTAGGTTCTTCGGGTAAGTATGAGAGCCAGATGGAGGCTACCATTGGTAACCAAGGTCAGTTGGTACAGGGTGCCGCAGGTCAGGTAAATGGTATTGAGCGTCTGGGCATTCCTGCTACGGTTGTAGCCGATGGCCCTGCAGGTCTTCGTATCGACCCTAAGCGCAAGAATACCGACAAGACATTCTACTGTACCCACTTCCCTGTGGCTACTGTGATGAGCTCTACCTGGAACAAAGACTTGGTGTATTCCGTAGGTACCTCTATGGGAGACGAGGTGAAGCATTATGGCGTAGATGTCTTGTTGGCACCTGCTACCAATATTATGCGTAATCCTCTTTGTGGTCGTAACTTTGAGTATTATTCAGAAGATCCATTGTTGGCTGGTACCATTTGTGCTGCTATGGTGAATGGTATCGAGAGCAACGATGTCGGTACTTCGTTGAAGCACTTCGCACTGAACAACCAGGAGACCAATCGTACTCGTAACAATGTTATCGGTAATCCACGTACTTTCCGTGAGATTTACTTGAAACCTTTCGAAATCGTTATCAAGGAGGCTCAGCCTTGGACGGTGATGACTTCTTACAATCTCATCAATGGTACGATGTCTAGCGAGCGTTGTGACTTGATAACAGAGATTCTTCGCCATGAGTGGGGATTCAAGGGTATGGTGATGACCGACTGGTTTGGTGGTATTAGCGCAGCTGCCCAGATGGAAGCGGGTAACGACCTGTTGATGCCAGGTAAGGCAGACCAGGTGAAGGAGATTCGCAAGGCTGTGCTCAATGGTCGCCTGTCGATGGAAATCCTCGACCGCAATGTACGCCATATCTTGGAGTATATCATGCAGACTCCTCGTTTCAAGCAGTATGTTGCCGACAACAACCCTGATTTGAAGGGACATGCTTTGGTGGCTCGCAATGCCGCTACCGAGGGAATGGTGTTGTTGAAGAACAACAAGAATGTATTGCCACTCGTTCAGAAGATTAAGAACATTGCCCTCTTCGGCAATACTTCTTATGATTTCATAGCTGGTGGTACTGGTTCTGGCAATGTTAACCATGCTTATGTGGTAAGCTTGTTGGATGGTTTGAAGAATGCTGGCTATCAGGTGGATGGCGACATCCAGAAGGCATACATAGAGTATGCTCCAAAGGCAAAGGCAAACTTGCCAAAGCCAAAGAATCCTTTGGAGGCTTTCTTGCCTGGTCACTTCATCCCAGAGATGAGCCTTGCTGAATTGAATATGTCTGCTGCCGTCAAGAACAACGATATGGCAATCATCACTATTGGTAAGTCGTCTGGTGAGTTCTTGGATCGCAAGATTTCTGATAGCTTCAATCTCACCAAGGAGGAGAAGGATATGATTTCTGGCGTTTGCAACGCTTTCCATAAGGCTGGTAAGAAGGTGGTTGTCATCTTGAATGTTTGTGGCGTTGTTGAGACCAAGAGTTGGATTGGTGGTCCTGATGCTGTATTGTTGTCTTGGCTGCCTGGTCAGGAGGGTGGTAACTGTGTTGCCGACATCTTGTCGGGTAAGGAGAATCCTTCTGGTCGTCTTCCTATGACATGGCCTGTAAGTTATAACGACGTTCCTTCTAAGGCTGATTTCCCTAACCCTGAGACTGTCAAGGTTGACGATGTGCTTGGTATGTTTATGGGCAAGGGCATCGGTAGCAAGGGTGATGTGAAGAATGTGGATTACACCGAGTATAATGATGGTGTTTATGTAGGTTATCGTTATTACCAGACTAAGAATGTGCCTGTATCTTATCCTTTTGGTTATGGTATGAGCTATACTACCTTTAAGTATGGCAAACCTGCGGTAACGAAGGATGCACAGGGCAATATCAAGGTTCAGGTGACAGTGAAGAATGCTGGTAAGGTAGCTGGTAAGGAAGTGGTTCAGGTATATGTGGCTGCTCCTGGCAAGGATATGGATAAACCAGCCAAGGAACTCCGTGGTTTCGCCAAGACTAAGAAATTGCAGCCTGGTGAGTCGGAGACTGTTACTATCGACATCCCATACAAGAACCTGGCTTCTTTCAATGAGGTTGATAGTCAGTGGCAGGTTGAGGCTGGTAATTACAAGGTGATGGTGGCAAAGAATGCTGCCGATCTCAAGCCTCTCACTACCGTGATTACTGAGGAAGCTGGTGTAACCGAGAAGGTTCGCCCTTGCTTGCTCAAGGAAGTAAAGTAGTTCTATTAAAGATCAAGTTCAATAATAAAAGAGCTTGATGGTAATAAAGAACTTAATGAGATAAAAAAAGAGGGTGCGCTATCAACTGACGGCGCACCCTCTTTTTATTTTTTATGGCTTTTTGTAAGTCTCTGCATGGTTATACTATCCAGAGATGAAATCCCTTTGATTCCAAAGCCTCCTTGATTTCTTTTACGTGTTCCTCGTCGCGAGTCTCCATGGTGAGGCGGAGCACGCAGGCATTCACCTTGTTGCGGTTGGCAGAACGGTCGTGGTGAACACCGGTGATGTTGCCACCCAATCCGGCGATGACAGAGCAAACCTCTACCAATTCGCCCGGTTTGTCATCCAGCTCCATCTCGATGGTGCAGAGACGGCCGCTCTTGGCAAGACCACGGGTGATGACGCGGTTCAGGATGGTTACGTCGATATTACCGCCGCTTACCACGCAGATGGTTTTCTTGCCCTTCACCGGAATCTTGTTATACATCACGGCTGCCACGCTGGCCGCACCGGCACCTTCGGCTACCATCTTCTCACTCTCTATGAGTTTCAGAATGGCTGCACAAATCTCATCCTCGCTCACGGTTACGATTTCGTCAACATAGTTGGAGCAGGTTTCAAAAGTAATCTTGCCCGGTTCCTTTACGGCAATACCATCGGCTACGGTTGCTACAGAAGGCAACTTTTCCTGTTTATGATCGTGCAGACTCTGTACCATACTTGCTGCTCCTTCTGCCTGAACACCATATACCTTGACGTTAGGATTCAGCGACTTGATGGCAAAGGCTACACCAGAGATAAGTCCGCCTCCACCTACAGGAACGACGACAGCTTCTACATCTGGCAACTGGTCGAGAATCTCCAGACCGATGGTGCCCTGTCCGGCGATGACATTCTCATCATCGAAAGGATGTACGAAGGTGTAGCCATGCTCATCTTTCAGTTCCAGCGCCTTCTGGTAGGCATCATCGTAGACGCCAGGTACCAGACAGACTTCAGCACCCAGTCGCTTGGTGGCTTCTACCTTAGAGATAGGAGCACCTTCAGGCAGACAGATAAGGCTCTTAACACCCATGGCTGTAGCTCCCAGCGCTACACCCTGTGCATGGTTGCCCGCAGAACAGGCTATCACACCCTTCGTCTTCTCTTCATCGGTGAGTTGTGAAATCTTATAGTAAGCACCACGAATCTTAAACGAACCGGTCTTCTGCAAGCACTCTGGCTTCAAATAAACATCACTCTCTGGGTTGATTCTTGGCGTGTGAACCAGCTCAGTCTTTCTTATTACCTTGCTCAGCACGAAGCGAGCCTTATAGAAATTGTCAAGTTGTAACATAACTGCTGATATGTGTATAGTTTATTTCGTGCAAAGTTACGATTATTTGAAGAAAATACAAAATAATTCGGTTTAATTTTTGTTTATTCGATAATATTGCTTAACTTTGCCGATGTAATTAAGCATAAAAACATAGTAACAAATAAACTATTTACTTTTATCTGGAAATGAAGAAAAATGTTTTAGCAGTAGCGCTGGCATTGATGGCGAGCATCGGTGCATACGCAGAGAAGAATACTGTCAGCTCTCCTGACGGTAAGTTGAATGTCGTGGTAGAAGACCGCGATGGCAAACTCTATTATTCCATCGACTATGCTGGCAAGCGAATGATGGAAGAATCACAGCTCGGACTCCTTGCCAATGTGGGCGATTTCAGTCAGGGCTTGACCTATCAGAATAAGAAGGAAGCAAAGGTGGAGAAGAGCTATGACCTTCGCACCGCCAAGGTTTCGCATGTAGATTATCATGCCAACCAGCTCAACGTGACATACATCAACGGTAAGAAGCAGCCAATTACGGTTACCTTCAATGTGAGCAACAACGATGTGGCTTTCCGTTATACTTTTGATCAGCTGAAGGCTCAGCATCTCATCGTGAATGAAGAGAAGACTGCTTTCAATCTGCCGAAGGTAACTACTACTTACCTTTGTCCACAGTCGGATCCGCTCATCGGTTTTGCCCGTACCAAACCAAGTTATGAAGAAGATTATAAGGTGGATCAGCCTCTTACAGCCAAGTCGGGTTATGGCCATGGCTATACCTTCCCATGCCTCTTCAAGGTAGGCGGCGATGGCTGGGTATTGGTTAGCGAAACCGGTACTCACGGCAACTATCCGGGTTGTCACATCAGCGATTACGATGCTGCAAAGGGTTATCAGATAGCCTTCCCTATGGAGAAGGAGGCTGATGGCATCGGTTCTACATCGGCAGCTTTCATTCTTCCGGGTTCCACTCCATGGCGCACCATCACCGTGGGTTCTGATCTGAAGCCTCTGGTAGAGACCACCATCCCTTATGATGTAGTAGAGCCTCGCTATGAGGCATCCCAGAAGTATGGTGTGGGAAAATATGCCTGGAGCTGGCTCATCTGGCAGGATGGCTCCTGCAACTATAACGACCAGAAGCAGTTCATCGACCTGGCTGCTACCATGGGATATGAATATGTGCTGGTTGATGCGCTCTGGGATACCCAGATTGGTAGAGACAAGATAGCAGAGTTGAGCAAGTATGCGCAGAGCAAGAATGTGAGTCTGATGCTCTGGTATAATTCCAATGGTGTGGCAAACGATGCACCTCAGGGACCTCGTGGCATCATGGATAACATCGTGGCTAGAAAGAAGGAGATGGCTTGGATGAAGAGCATCGGCATCAAGGGTATCAAGGTAGATTTCTTCGGTGGCGACAAGCAGCACACCATGCAGCAGTATGAAGACATCCTCAGCGATGCCAATGATTACGGCATTCAGGTTATCTTCCATGGCTGCACCCTGCCTAGAGGTTGGGAACGCATGTATCCTAACTATGTATCCAGCGAGGCTGTCCTGGCTTCAGAGAATGTATTCTTCTCTGATTATCATGCCAAGCAGGAGGGTTTTGAGCTGACCATGCATCCATTCTGCCGCAATGCCGTGGGAGCGATGGATTGGGGTGGTACCATCATGAACAAGTATCTCTCCAAGGATAACAAGAGTCGTCATCGCCGTTATACCACCGATGTTTTCGAGATGGCTTCTGCTATCATGAACCAGGCTGCCATCCAGTGTATCGCCATCTATCCGAACAATCTCTCTGAGCTTCCTCAGCACGAGATTGATTTCCTGAAGAGCGTTCCTACTACCTGGGATGAGACAAAGTTCATCGCCGGTTATCCTGGAAAATACGCAGTTGTTGCCCGTCGCCATGGTGATAAATGGTATGTGGCTGGTTTGAATGGCACCGATGAGGTGATGAAACTCACCCTGAATTTGCCAATGCTTGCCGGCAAGAGCGTTACCTATTATTATGAAACAGCCAGCAAGGACAAGAAGGCACTCTGGCCTGTTTCTCAGATGAAGACCGTAAAGGTGGATAAGAAGGGTAACCTGAAAGTGGAAATGCAGCCTAAGGGTGGACTGATTCTTGAAAGGTAAAAAGGTAAAAAAGTAAAAAGGTAAAAAAGCCTAGCGGGGTATCATCTCCCTAGTTTCTTTTTACCTTTTTACTTTTTTACCTTTTTACTTTTAAAAAGCTTTTTTACCTTTCTCTGAAATGTTCCAAAGCAGCAGCTACGCCATCTTCTTCGTTGGAAAGCGTGATGTAGTCGGCTTCGGCTCTAACCTCTGGTGCTGCATTCTGCATGGCTACACCCATGCCTGCCAGTTTCAGCATGCTCAGGTCGTTGTAGCCATCTCCGAAAGCAATCATATCGGCTGGGGTGAGATTGATTTTCGACAGAAGGCGGAGCAGGGACTTAGCCTTGTCGATGCCTTTAGGAACCAGTTCCAGGAAGAATGGGGCTGAGCGGAAGATATCCATCCTGTCGCCCAGGATCTCTGAAAGTTCGTTTTCTGCCTTGAGCATATCTGCCGGGTCGCCTGTCATGAGGAGCTTGGTTGGGTGAGGCTCCAAGGCTTCGAACAGGTTTTCTACCTTTCGGATGTTCATCTTGTTGATGCGCGACTCTTCCTTCACATACTGGTCGTCGGGCATTTCGGTGATAATCTCGTTGCCGGCGTAGCCCAGAAGGGCATGATTCTTCTCCTTCGCGTACCTATATAATATAGGTATCACCTCATCTGGCAGGAACTGGGCGAAGAGTTTTTCACCAGTCTTGGCATTCACGATGTTGCCACCATTATAGGATAGGATATAGCCGCCTCGCTTATCCAGTTCCAGACATTCAGCCACCGGTTCGATGCCGTAGGTTGGTCTGCCTGAAGCAAGGATGATAACAACACCCTCGGCTTCTGCCTGGAGCAGCGCTTCGCGGGTTTTCGGGGTAACCACCTTGTCGTGGTTGGTCAGGGTGCCATCCAGATCAAGGGCGATGGCACGGTATGGAAGATGATTCATATTTGATATATTATTGTATTTCTAATTTGACTGCAAAGGTAAGATAAAAAAACGAGTGGAACAAGAAAAAGCGTTAAATATGATATAAATATAGGTGTTTGACTGATAATTATCTATTTTTTTATTGTTTATTTTACACTATAGTCGGAAAGTTTTCTTATCTTTGCAACCGAAATGACAAACAATAATATAAATTAAATAAAACCTATCCGAAAAATGAAGAGATTAATTTCAGCAGTATTGCTTTCGGCAGCCGTAGTTGTGCCAACCATGGCGAAGAGTGCAAAGACATTGAGTAATGGTTATCCATTTACTCAGGTTCCTTTTACCAGTGTGAAGATTTCGCAGAACACTTTCTGGGGTGCCCGACTGAAGGCTGCCCGGGAGGTAACTGTGCCATTGGCTTTCAGCAAGTGCGAGAGCGAGCACCGTTATAAGAATTTCGAGATGGCTGCCTATACCCTGCAGCATCCTAACCACGAGGGTTTGAACACCAAGGAGTGGGATGTAAGCAAGTTTATGGGCTTCTCTTTCGATGATACCGATGTTTATAAGACCATCGAAGGTGCCAGCTATATTCTCCAGACTTATCCAGATAAGAAACTGAAGGCTTATATCGACAGCGTACTCGATGTAGTAGGTGCTGCTCAGGAGCCTGATGGCTATCTCTATACAGCCCGTACCATCAACCCAAAGCATCCACACCAGTGGTCGGGTGACAAGCGTTGGGTCAAGGACGAGGATTTGAGCCACGAGCTTTACAACCTCGGTCACATGGTTGATGCAGCCTGCGCTCACTATCAGGCTACCGGAAGCACCAAGTTCCTGAATATCGCCAAGCGTTATGCAGATTGCGTGGTGAAGGAAGTAGGTCCTAAGCCAGGACAGGCTACCATCGTTCCTGGTCATCAGATTGCTGAGATGGCTTTGGCTCGTCTCTATACCCTGACCGGTGAGAAGAAGTATCTGGATGAGGCTAAATATCTGCTCGACTATCGTGGCAAGACTCATATCCGCAACCCATATTCTCAGAGTCAGGCTCCTATCCTGGAGCAGAAGGAGGCGGTGGGTCATGCTGTTCGTGCCGGCTATATGTATGCTGGTATTGCTGATGTGGCTGCCCTGACCAAGGATTCTGCCTATATGAAGGTTATCGACCGTATCTTCGAAAACATCGTAGGCAAGAAATACTATCTTACAGGTGGAGTAGGTGCCCGTCATGCAGGTGAGGCATTCGGTGCAGATTATGAGTTGCCAAACATGACTGCCTACAATGAGACCTGTGCAGCCATCTCTATGGTTTACCTCTTCGAGCGTATGTTCCTCCTTCACGGCGAGAGCAAGTATATCGACTGCATGGAGCGTACCTTATATAATGGCGTCATCTCGGGTATGAGCATGGATGGCGGTAGATTCTTCTATCCTAACCCATTGTCAAGCGACGGCAAGTATAAGTTTAATGCCGATGGCAACACCACCCGCCAGCCTTGGTTTGGATGTGCCTGCTGCCCAAGTAACCTGAGCCGCTTCATCCCTTCTATCCCTGGCTATCTCTATGGTGTGAAGGACAACAACATCTATGTAAACCTCTTTGCCGGCAATACATCTACCATCAAGGTGAATGGCAAGGATGTGGTTCTGGAGGAGACTACCGAGTATCCTTGGAACGGCGATATCAAGATTGCTGTGAAGAAGAGCGGCGTAAAGAATGCCAATCTTCTGGTTCGTATTCCTGGATGGGTTCGCAACCAGGTGGTGCCTAGCGACCTTTACAAGTATAGCGATGCAGAGAAGCCAGCTTATAGCGTAACTGTAAACGGCAAGGCTGTTGAGGCTGACCTCAATGCCAACAAGGGTTATCTCCCTGTCAAGAACATCAAGAAGGGCGATGTAATCCGCATCCACTTCGATATGCCTATCCGCACGGTTGTGGCTAACGGCAAGGTAGCTGATGACAAGGGCAAGGTGGCTGTAGAGCGTGGTCCATTGGTATACTGTGCTGAGGCTGTAGATAACGATAACGAGCCTGTACTCCGCACCATCATGGCCAAGAAGCCAAACTTCACTTTGGTGGATAACTACAGCATTGAGAACAAGGAGACCCAGGGTGCTCCTGCCTTCAATGTCAAGGCTATCAGTACACCTGCTCATATCTTAGACCAAAAGAAGGAGGGTGTCATTTCTGTCAAGGTTCAGGACCTCACCCTGATTCCTTACTATGCCTGGAATCATCGTGGCGCCAACCAGATGAATGTCTGGTTCTATCAGGGCTTGTCGTTTATGGATAAGTAATTGAACTACAGTAAGTAGACTCCACACGCCCTGAAAGGGCAGAAGCTCATAGCCCAGGGCAACGCCCTGGGTTTTTAATGGATGTAAACCTGTCGCCCTGTAAGGGCAAAAGCTTTAAAACCAGATAATTAGTAAAGCTTTTGCCCTTACAGGGCGGTATGGCCCGTCTGGAATATGATGCGCAGTATCTCTCTGCATCTGTAGAAAAGGTGCAGATGACGGATGGCATCATGAAGACGCAATGGAAGGATAACATCTGCCGCATTATCTTGCGTCTGAACGATAATGAGCCGATGGCGAAAGTGAGTATCGGTTCGTAAATGCCAAGTAAATTCTGCTCGAAATGGTATTTTTACCCCGTTTCGAGCAAAATAGCGTGCGTTTATTCTGCTCGAAGTGGTATATTTACCCCATTTCGAGCAAAATAGCGTGTATTAATGCAAGTATTTATGATGATTGATGCAGGTACTTACGATGATAGATGCAAGTGCTTACGATGGCAGATGCAAGTACTTGCGATAGTCGATGCAAGTACTTACGATGATAGATGCAAGTACTTGCGATGATTGATGCGAGAATCGGAAATAGCCAACTGGCAAAATATAAATAGCCAACTGGCAAAACGCAAACAGCCGACTAGCGCCTGAGTGGCTAGTCGGCTGTTTTACTGGAACAGTTATCGAAAACTCCTTTGTTTTATTTTCGTATAGGCATCCTGCCAAATACTCTTCACTCTTCACCAAAAGCCCCGAATCCCCTGTGTTTATCGGCATTCCGAGGGGTGAAGAGTATTCTGTCACTCTTCACCTACTCTTCACCTCTCTTCACCCACTCATGCGCTTCTAATAGAACGCCTAGCCGACTTGCAAACCTGTAACTGATATGGCTGCATCGGGTAACTGATATGGCTGCGTAAGCTAACGGAGA
This sequence comes from uncultured Prevotella sp., assembly GCA_934202525.1. Taxonomy (GTDB): domain Bacteria; phylum Bacteroidota; class Bacteroidia; order Bacteroidales; family Bacteroidaceae; genus Prevotella. The sequence goes on along the minus strand of CAKPYB010000028.1, from coordinate 12,613 downwards.
CGTATCTGTAAGCTTATCGAGACGTCTGCATCTGCTTATCGAGACGTCTGCATCAGTTAATCGAGACGTCTGAACTCGCTTACAGAACTACTTGAGTTGTCTTACTGAACTACTTGAGTTGCTCGACTGAACTACTTGAGTTGTTTGACAGAAGTGTGACACACCCTCAAACAGAGTGGTGAAGAGTGGTGAAGAGTGGGTGAAGAGATAAAAACAACTCTTCACCCCTCGGAATGCCGATAAACACAGGGGTTTCCGGCCGAAAGGTGAAGAGTGAAGAGTATTTTGATGATAGCTTCGTTTATTTCTTAAACAGTCTTTGGCTTCGCATTCCAAACCAAAAGTGTCAATAGTACAGACATCAAAGCTGCACCAATCCAGAAATAATTGATGTAGGTAAAGTCGTAGGTCTCTACGCCATTTACCAGATGCTTGTTGCCCTCGATGAGTAGACCGCTCATAATGTCTTGGATACCGGCACCAATGTAGCTTGCCACGCCAACAACACCAAGAGCTGCACCTGCTGCGTTCTTAGGAGCTAAATCTACGGCCATAAGACCACCGAGGAAACAAATCAGAACGCCGATTCCTAGTCCGAATAATACCATAGCAATAACATCAATATAGAAATGAACACCTGGTACTAATAAGAATAAACATAGCGCCAAAACATTCATCAAGCCAAAGACCAAAGCCGGTATGTTTCTAGATCCTTTGAATAATTTGTCTGAGATTAAACCTGAAGCAACTGTTCCTACAATACCACAAACAGAACTGATGGAAATAATAAAGCTTGCGTCAAGAGTAGAATATCCCTTCATCGTCTCCAGATAAAAGACTCCCCAACTGTTTACAGCATATCTACTTATATACATAAACGCACTTGCTAAAGCTAGAATCCATATAGCAGAACTACATAAGACGGTCTTCTGGCTTGCGTTGAAATCAGCCTTATTCTTTTCTTCTTTTTTAGAAGTCGCATCCTCTAATAAATAGCCATACTTCTGAGGTGTATCTTTCATTAACCATTGCATAATGAAAAAATAAGCAATGCCGATTAAGCCTGCTCCAATCAATCCATATCGCCACCCAAAATTAGTAGCAAGAATAGCAATGGATATGAAAGTGATAGCCTCACCTAAATTATGACTTGCGCTCCAATAACCATAATAAGTACCACGATTTGATGCATCAAACCAGCGGGATAGTGATACTACTCCAGATGCTGCTCCCATAGATTGAAAATATCCATTGATACCCCAAAGTACTGCGAACACGATAAACGAATTGGTGAATCCAAGCGCCAAGTTTATCAAAGCCGAAATCAAAAGACCTGTTGACATCAACTTTTTCACATTACTTCTATCTGCTATAAAACCATTACAGAATTTACCTATAGCATAAGTAAAGAACAAGCAAGAGCCTATGATACCAATTTCAGTTTCTGTAAAAACACCATCATCAACCATTGGTTTACGAATTACATTCATGCTTAAACGACAAACGTAATACATACCATATCCCAAAGTTGCAGTAAGGAATGAAATAAGGCGTATTTTTTTGAACCGAGCACTATCGGTACTCGGTTCTTTAGCTGCTTCTGGAATTTTATAATAATCTACGATTTTCTTCCACATAACATTTAATCATGAAGGTTACGAGAACGCAAATAATCCAATAAGTACTGAGGTCTATCTGTTTGTATAATTCTAGCTCCCAAAGTATCTATGAGATAACCATATCCCTTATTAGGGTCTTGTAAAGACATATCATCATCATGTCCTCCTGCCATAGTATCCCATAAGGTATTATACCAAATCAAAGATTTACCTTTCATTTTCTTTGGCAATGACAATGGAAGTTTATTCTCATCACTCTTAAACAACAATTCAAAAGCCACAGGATTCATATCCTTCATAAACTTGTTGAGTTGCTGCTCTGCATTAGACTTGTCCAAATTCACAATAGGCATATAGATAACATCATTTAGATATTCTCCATATAGTTCTTTTACCTTTTCTGCAGATTTAGTGCCTTTCATTATAATCTGCTTTGTTGTGCCAGTCTTCTTCATCAACTCGTAGACTTGCTCGAAATATCTGTCTGCCTTGTCTAAATTCAACATAATCTTACCGCGTGCATGAACAAGAGCTTCTTCCAATGTAGGAACTCTATGGATAGTGCGGATATTACATCCATTCTTCAAGTGAGTTTTAGCAATAGAATCATAAGTCAACTCTGAAATAGTACCTTTACCAGTTGTTGTACGGTCTATCTTTGGATCATGCATCAATATCAACACGCCATCTTTTGTCCTTTGTAAATCAATCTCAACAATATCAACACCCATTTTTATGGCATTGTCTATTGCTTCTAAAGAATTCTCAGGAAAATTTCGCCAGTCTCCACGATGGGAGGCTACGATTACAGAAGATTCATCACGATTTAAAAGTTTATTACGGATTTTACTCACTCTGTCTTGTGCAAAGATATTTGCAGTACATACAATTGCTAAAAGCAATAAAAGAAATTTCTGTTTCATCTTGTATACGTTTTAAAGTTTTTATTCTCTTCTTCCTTTTTTAGTGAGATAATCTAACAGCAAGAAAGGATTATCGCTAAATATGATATTGGCACCTTTTTCAAGAAGCCATCCGTAGCTTTCGTCTGGATTATCTAATGCCAGTTCATCATCATGTCCTCCATTAAATGTATCCCAAAGTGAGTTATACCATATACGGAATCCATGAGATTTCATTTCGTTCGCACGATTCAATACTGGAAAATCATCTCGCTTAAATGATAGGCTCATTATTGGCGACTTAATATTTGTCATATAATCATCAAGCTTTTGGTTATCTGTTTTTCCGTTGCATACAACTACAGGGCTAAATATGCATCCATCCAGTAACTCGCGGTAGTTTTTATTATAAGTGTTGCTGTTAAATGTGCCACGCAAAATAATCTGTTTCTGCATTTTATACTTTCGGATTATTTCGATAACTTTCGCTTTTATCGGTTGCCATTTATCAACTTGAATAAGAACTTTGTCATTGCATAAGTCTAATACTTCCTCCAGTGTTGGTACTTTTTGACGGGTAACAACCCCTATTGGAGATTTTAAGTTTAATTGTTTTATTTGCTCTAAAGTATAGTCAGAAACCAATCCTTTTCCTGTCGTTGTTCGATCCAATGTGTCATCATGCATAATAACAATAGCACTATCTTTTGTCATGTGTACATCAATTTCGATTCCATCGATGCCACCATCTATGCATTGTTTGTAGCCTTGAAGAGAATTTTCTGGAGCGTTTCGCCAGTTACCTCGATGTGCAATAATCATCACATAATTAGACTTACCTCCATCATACAGCTTGTTCAAGAGAAAATCTATACCTTTGTTTTGAGCTACAGCATTCAACCCCAAAAGCATACTTACCAAAGTAACTATTATTTTTCTCATTTTTGAAGTTTTATTTGAAGGTTGGTGGATTCTTATGAATCCACCTATACCTTATATTATATATACTTAATCAAAATTTGTACTATCTGTCCAACCAGGATTCTGTGTCAACTTACCACCAGTTAAGACTCTTTCACTTGCTGGAATTGGCCAAAGATAATCTCTATTCTCATCCCAAGTTATAGTAATCTGGCTAAATGGATAGATGTATCCGGAAGTACCATTAGATAGCTCCAAGTCCTTGCCAATTTTCTTAGCAGTACCCTTAAAGGTACCCTTATCAGTTGTGTATAATAACAGATCTTTCTTTCCATCATTATCCATGTCGTATTGTCCTTCTGATGGGAAATAACAACCATAGAAAGGTTTTGTCAACTGCTGACCTTCTTTCCAGCGGAATATATCCCACAGGCGGAAGCCCTCCAAAGGCATTTCAATAGTACGTTCACGACGAATCTCCAGGATTACACCAGTATTGGCACTTCTTGTCACATTAGGATAATATTTCAACATCAATGGGTCTGGATTGGCATTAGCCGCACTCATGTTGAGATGTGGCATTCTTGCTCTGTCACGAATTTTATTGATAGAAACATCCAAGTCATTTTGTGTTAATGTACCTAACTCTGCCTTAGCTTCAGCATAGTTCAAATACACTTCGGCTGTCCTAAACAGAGACCAATCTGTAAATGCCTTATTTGCGCCATCATATTTAGACTCTGCAATATACTTAATCGGTTGATACCCTGTTAGAGCATTTAAGTTGTTTGCAGTCACTTTTGTTGCGCCTTTCTGAATGTAACCTGGGCATAAAACTGTTTGAGCCATACGAGGGTCACGATTGCTAGTTTCTGCTACAAAGTCATCTGTTTCCCAGCCTTGTTTGTCTGTATAGCGAGAGCCATCTGCCATTAAATAGTGATTCATGAATCGCTTGGTAAAACCTTGGCGAGAATTCTTGATAGCAAAAGGAACACCATGCATTACATTTGCATCAGAACTATATCTTCTTGCCAAGATGACTTCATCAGAACAAGCATCCAAACTATTAAATAAGGAGCGATAAGGAGTATCACCTGTTGTATAAAGTTTGTAACCACTATTCTTGATAAAGTTTTCACCAGCATCAACTACTTGGTTCAAATACTTTTCTGCATTAGGCATATTACGATATTTACGATAAGTTCCCTCATACAGAGCTGCACGAGTCTTAAGGGCTAATGCTGTCCATTTCGTTACGTAATAGACACTCTTGGTTGACGGAAGCATGTTTATTGCCTTGTCAAGGTCCTCCATGACATGATCCATAATAACTTCACGATCATCACGTGCTTTAGCCAAAAGCTCATCTTGGTCAGAATTCAAGACTTGGTCATACCAAGGTACATCTCCATATCTTCTGACTTTAACATAATAGAAGTATGCTCTCATAAAGTAAGCAACTCCATCATTTTCCTTACGACCAACTTCGTCTTTGCATCTATCTGAATGCTGTAAATAATAGTTTATAGAACGAAGTTGTGTCCAGTTCCAACCATTTTCATCAGCAGCAGAACGTTGCCCAAGCAAAGTAGCACCTAACTCGGTATCAATATTGTCATCCGCATTGATGCCAATCACGTCATCTGCACCTTCCAACTGGCTATAAAATCCATCTGTCCATAATTTCAATTCTCGTGTAGAACTAAAATAGGTCTCAGGACTCATTGTGTCTTCAGGGGACATATCCAACAAACTATCACAAGATGTTAAGCTTGTAATGAGTAAAGCAGCCCCCAATATATTTATTAACTTTTTCATTGCTATTACCTTTTTATATTTAGAATTTTATATCAAGACCAAAAGAGAATGATTTAGAATAACTATAACCAACTCCCGAACCAGAATTATATGATGAAGCATAAATCATTTCTGGATCAACCGTCTTGCAGTACTTCTTCAATGGAGACCAATAGAATAAGTTCTCTGCTGTAAAATATACTCTCAAAGAATTGATAATTTTCTTGCTAATAGGAATTGTATAACCTACAGTCAAATTCTTCAAGCGCAAATAAGCAGCATTCTGTAAATATCTATCATTAACAACACCCAATGCGCCTCCACTATAAGACGCATATCCTCGAGGACGTGGGAAATAAGCTCCCTGGTTATCTTCGCTCCAAACATTATCCGTGAAATCCTTGTGGATGAATGACAGTGAAGGGAAAGAATATGGTCCCCAGAAATCATATGCATAGGTTGTAGGATACCAATTGCGTTTACCTACACCTTGGAAGAATGCATTAAAATCAATTCCGTTCCAATCTGCTCCCAAACGGAAAGAATAAGAATAGCGTGGTAAGCTATTACCAATAATTCTCTTGTCTCCTGGGTCTGCAACTGTACCAGAGCCTTCAGAAATAACATTATCACCATCCAAATCCATGAATTTTACATCACCTGCCATCAAATGGTTATCTTTCTTAGAGCTGTATACACGACCGTTAACAGCCTTATCGTTAATCTTTGCCTGATAAGCTGCTGCTTCTTCATCCGTTGCAAAAAGACCTGCTACCTTATAGCCCCAAATCTCACCTAAAGTCATTCCTTCATAATAATCAGAAATCAACTTATCAGGATTGTTAAATTTGGTAATCTTTGACTTGTAATCTCCGATTGTCGCTGATACATTATAATGGAATGGCTTGCCTGCTAAATTAAATTTATCTTGCCATCCAATATACAATTCCCATCCATTTGTTCTCAAATCTGCACAGTTTTCTTTTGGAGTAGTTGCTCCAAATACAGATGGTAATGTTATAGAATGGGTTAGCATGTCTTTGGTGTCACGGATGTAAATATCCGCTGTCAAAGTTAATTTACTATCCAAGAAACCCAAATCCAAACCCCAGTTGTAGGTAGAAACTGTCTCCCAAGTTAAAGATGAAGATAACGGAGAAGACACACTTGCATAATATGCCTTGTTCAAACCGTCAAATGTATAAGACATCTTGTTGTCTGTATAAATCTGGTCAAAATAAGCATAGTTGTTTACTTGCTGGTTTCCAAGACTACCTACAGAGAAACGGAACTTAGCATTATTTACTACAGGCAATAACTTATTCCAGAATTTCTCAGAACTCATTCGCCAACCAATTGAAGCAGAAGGGAAAAATCCCCAGCGGTCTTTTGACGCAAACTTAGAAGTTCCATCCCATCGGCCGCTAATCTCAGCCAAATATTTACCTTCATAGTCATAATTGACTCTGGCAAAATAGCCTAAGGTTCTATATGCAGATATGTCATGTCCAACAGTAGTTTCACCTTGTGCGACGGTGAAAGAAGATAAATCTTTAGAAAGAAGATCATTCTTTTTTACAGATAAATCTGTTGTTCTATAATCCTCATATTGACCACCTGCTACAACCTTAAAGTTATGCTTTTTGTCCCATATATGAGTATAGGTACCATATACATTCAGGTTGTTGTCGTCTATCTGCATGTGCCCTTCCTGATAGTAATCTGTTATAGTACCAGAAGTAAATGTTGAAGTTGCTCCCTCTGCGCGTGAATACTCAAAAGGCATGCTTCTTCTCTTATAAATGTAATTTCTGTTTTTATAAGCGTATGAAGCCGTCAAGACCAAATCGTCAAATACTTTATAATCAAGTTGATTTGCAACAATCCAGTACTTGTTTTCACGAGAGTTGCGCGCCTCGTTTGCTGTCAGGAAACCTGCATGGCCAGAGCCCAAAGGTGAATTGGAGGTCAATTGGTTTGTATACTGTACAACAGAGCCATCAGGATTTCTTGGTACGAAAGAAGACAAAATGTTTGACTGCAAACTAGAAATAGTCTGCTGCTCATTATAGAAACCAGCATATTTGTAGGCCGTTTTGTTATAATTGAAATTAACAGAATACGTCAAATGTTTAGACAACTTGGCATTCAGTTTTCCTCTAAAGGATACATTCTGATAATTATCTTTGTAGATATTAAAGATACCATCCTGTGTAAAGAAACGGCCGCTTGCAAAATAATTAACCTTATCATTACCACCTGTCACAGAAACATTATGCTCCTGCTCTGGTCTTGTTTTACGATAGAAATAATCATACCAGTCAAAGTTGCCATAATAATAATACTTTCCGTCATCGCCAACTACAGTCCATGGTCTATCTGGATTTTCGGTCTTGTCATTACGTCTATCATAAAGCATCTGCAAATCTTTGTCAGTATAATTTGCCATCAATTTGCCTTGGTAAGCCTCATAGAATTGGTTGACAAGATTTACATGGTCATAACCTGTATGAATGAAATCTGTTGATGTTGTATTCTGTTTCCAACCTACGCGACCATTATATGATATGGAAGCTTTACCTTCTGAGTCTTTTCCACTCTTTGTAGTAATCAAAATAACACCAGAAGAGGCTTTGGCACCATAAATTGCAGAAGCAGAAGCATCTTTCAAAACTGAGATAGATTCAATGTCATTAGGATTTATCTGGCTCAAGTTGACCTCCATGCCATCAGCCAACACCAATGGACTACCTCCATTAATGGAAGCGACACCACGAATGTCAATGCTATAACCAGAATCCAAACTTCCTGAATTAAAAGTCAAGTTTACAGAAGGATCTGCACCTTGTAATGCGCCAGCTGCATTTGATACTGGGCGATTGTTTATGTCATCTGCAGTAATCATTGACACAGCACCAGTTAAATTAGCTTTCTTCTGAGTACCATAACCAACAACTACAACTTCGCTCAATACCTTATTATCATCTGCCAGGTTAACATTGATTACTTCGCGACCATTTACCTTGATGTCCTGGTCCTTGCAGCCAATGTATGATACTGCCAACATACCATCGGCAGGAATCTCGATGGTATAGTTGCCATCAATATCGGTTACAACACCATTGTTGGTAGTACCCTTCTCCATGACGGTAGCGCCGATAACTGGCTCGCCAGTTTCGTCTTTCACTACACCACGTACCTTGATTTTCTTGCCATGAGCCTGAGATTTAGCTTTTTGCTGAGGCTTGATGACGATGTAGTTGCCTTCCATCTCATAGGTAAAATTAGTACCTTTGAGCAATTGGTTCAACATACCAAAGACATCATCACTTTTCTTGGTTAATGTAACCGAACGGTTAGCATCCAACTGTGAGGAGTTGTAGGCAATCTTGTACTTAGATTCCTTTTCAATCTTCTCAAAAGCTGACTTAAGCGTTACCTTGTTTGAGCTGAAGCTGACGTTCTGAGCCGAAAGGGTCATCTGGCCTGCCAGGAGCAAACAGAAGCATGACGCAGAGATTCGTTTAAGATTCATACTTTATCTTTTTAAGTTATTAATAATTTTCTTGTTACGTCTTGAAGACAACGGGAAAGAGAGTTACAGCCAATTACAAAACTGTTAAAATGAAGTTTTTCTGAAAAAAATATCTTGTGTTCGCAAACACCCTATAAAATTCTTCTTTTGGAAATTATAAATACATAATATGAAGGCTCTAAATTAGCATTTCTTGCTGCTAATTTAGAGCCTTGATTTTTTTTAAAAAGTAATGCTTTGGGTATGGAAATAGCAGTAATGCTTTTGATAATCAGAACTTATTTCGTTCTTTCCTCAGACAGATTTTTTCTCAATTCCCGCTCGTACTGCGCAGCATCCTCAAAGCAGATGGCCTGCATTCCGAAACGCTGGGCGGCTTCTACGTTCTCCATTCTGTCGTCAGCAAAAAGGCATTCTTCTGGTTTCAGATTGTATTTCTGGCAGATTCTTTCGTAAATCGCCCTGTCGGGTTTGATGATTTTCTCTTCTGAAGAAATCACCTGTCCTTCCAGAAGTTGGAAGATGGGATATTGGGCCATCGTCTCGTGAACCTTGGTGCACCAGTTGGAAAGTCCGTAAAGGTGGTAGCCCTCTGCCTTCAACTGGGTCAGCAAAGTGCGCATTCCTTCCTTCTCGCCCCTTACAAATTCGTTAAAGCGCTGGGCTACGGTTGCTATTTCTTCCTTGTATTGCGGCATAATCTGCTGCATCTTGCAGAAGGTTTCTTCGAAAGAATCTCCGCGATCCATATTCTCATTCCACTTGCCGTCTATCAGGAGATGATAGAATTCTTCAGCCTGTTCGTGGGTTTGGAATATCTGGTCAAGCGTTTCAAAGTATTCGTAATCTACGAGTACTTTTCCAAAATCAAAAATCAAATTCTTTATCATGATATTTCCAGTTTATGTTATTATTTCTGTTTCCATATCCCCCGCAGAGATACTCTTTTATGAAAAAAGACGCATCATTTTTACATAATGCGCCTTTTCTTTACCTATTATAATATATGCCTACCTGATGATTACTTCATCTTTCTTCACTTCATATTCCAGACCTGGAACCAGGTTCTTCAGGATATTCATGGCTCCCTTGAGGTTTTCGCCACGGTTGAAATGAACTGTAATCTTCGTGTTCTGGTGATTCTTTGAACGGAAGGTGAATTTCACTCCGTATGCATTACCCAGAATCTTACCTGCTTCTGCCAGCGTTACATCGTTCAGGTCAATTTCCTTGTTGCGCCAGCTTGTACCATCTTCTTCTGCCGAAACCTTGCGGAGGTTTACTGCCTTGGTCTTTACATTATATACTAACTGGTCGTTAGGTTTCATGCTGTAAACCTTGTCTTCCTGACCTATGATGCGGAGTTCTATCTTGCCGGTTTTGAGCGTGGCAGATACTTCATCTGTATTTGAATAAGATGAAACCGTAAAAGAGGTGCCCAAGTCGGTAATCTCGAAATGAGGAGTGCTGACGTGGAACGGCTGGGCATCATCATGCCTGATGTCGAAGAATGCCTCTCCCGACAGGAAAACCTTACGTTCTTCTGCTCCCTTGAAAGAGGAAGGATAGAGGAGTACGGAACTCTGACTGAGTCTTACTTTCGTTCCGTCTGCCAAGGCGATGACTTTGCTCTCTTCGTTGATGGTATGCTCCTGGAGCATGGTTGCCAGTTTGGCATCCTTGAGCTGGTTGTTCATCTGGACGTAGAGCTTGCCGAATACAATCAGCATCAGCAGCGGTACGAAGACGGCAGCCAGTTTGGCAAAGTTGAAGATTCGAAGCGATTTTTTCTTTTCTATTTCTCTTGTTTCTTCTGTTTCGAAGAGGCGGTTGTATGCAGCAGAAATTTCTTCTTCTTCCATATAGGCTGAATCAGCCTTGTCCCATAATTCTCTAAATGCTTCGTTCGCCTCTTTATCGTCTTGTGTATTGGAAATTCTATCTAATACCCTTTCTTTTATTTCATCCGGCACATTGTGCCCGCTATAATAATCTATGATATCCCTTATCTTTGTTGCCATAATAAAAACTTCATTTATTTTTAAGACATGTTTCAATGGTGTTACACCCAATGCCAAGGTAACAAAATCATCAAATATAAGGCTTTTTTAATTTCTTTAAGAGCTAGGTTAAGATGATTTTCTACCGTTTTCTTCTGAATACCCAGGCGCTGGGCTATCTCTTCGTTCTTGAGATGCTGCTCGCGGCTCATGCGATAAATCATCTGGCGTTGTTGCGGCATGCTTTCTACCACCATGTCGATGAGCAGCTGGGTATCCTTTGCCACCACATCGTCATGTGGCGAAGATTCGTTGGCGTATCTGTCTGGCAGACTGTCTATATCTATTGGGATGATATGCTTGGAGGAAATATAGTTGATGACAGTATATTTTGCCAAAATAAAGAGGTAGGAATCGAAGTCTTGGATATCGGCAAACTTCTCGCGTTTGTTCCATACCTTTAAGAAGATGAGCTGGCTGACGTCATCAGCATCATCTTCGTTTTTCAAGAGCATGGCTACAAAACGGTGTACCTTAGGATAGAACCTGCGGAACATCGTTTCGTATGCTTTCTTGTCTCCTTTCGACATTAATAATATTGTTTCTTTTTCTATTTCCATTCTTACGATTATGTATGTTTAATACGATAATAGCTGCAAAATTAAACAAAATATCTGAAATTGCAAGCTTTTACGGGTATTATTTCGGGAAAGGCACATAAAAATGTCCTTTTTATCCCTTTCTTCCGAAATCGGCAGGAATCTCGCCCCATTTCTTCGTCTCCCATTTTATAATAGGTATGGTGATGGGGTGGGTGCGGAGCCAGTTTTCGGCTCGGGCGATGACCTGATAGAGCTGTTCGGTCTGGGGAGTGCGCTCCAGTTTGGTCTTGCATTGTTTCTTGCTTACCCAGAGCTGGGCATTCACGCTGTCGCTATAAATTATCTTGTCGGTAATGCCTTTCTGCTGCATCAGGGCGAGGGCGTGGACGATGGCGAGAAACTCGCCGATGTTGTTGGTGCCGTGGATAGGACCATAGTGGAAAACCTGGGCGCCGGTCTGAAGGTCGATGCATTGGTATTCCATCGGACCGGGATTGCCGGAACAGGCGGCATCCACAGCCCAGGCGTTAGCTACTACCTCGTTGGGCAGAGGCAAAACTGTATCGTTTCTCCATGTAGGAGGATTTACGGGCATTTTATTCATCTTGTTTCTTTTTAGGGTTGGAAAACAAAAAGGATTGGCTAAAACTGAAATGAGCATGCGCCTTGGAGTCGAGCTCCAGGGCCATGCTCATTATGTCAAATAGTCAATATTCTTTTATTTTTAAATTGTAGGTTATTATATCTTATGTATATATTACATTCTTTCTGGAACCTCGATGCCGAGCAGAGACATACCGTTCTTTAGGATCTTAGCCACGTTGGCTGCAAGAACCAGACGGGTAATCTTCTCAGCCTCGCTTTCAGCATTCAGGATGCTGTAGTCGTGATAGAACTGGTTGAACTCCTTGGTCAACTCGTAGCAGTAGTTAGCGATACCACCAGGGTTGTAGTTGTTGCCTGCATCGGCTACAGCTGCAGCAAAGTCGTTCATCTTCTGGATGAGGTCAATCTCCTTCTCGTTGATTGGAGCGTCTGCACCCAACTCTGCAGGAATCTCGATGCCTTCGGCTGCTGCCTTGCGCATGATGCTGCGGATACGGGCATAGGTATACTGGATGAAAGGACCTGTGTTGCCGTTGAAGTCGATACTCTCTTCTGGGTTGAAGAGCATGTTCTTGCGGGCATCTACCTTGAGGATGAAGTACTTCAACGCTCCGAGACCCACGATGCG
>CAKPYB010000027.1 GCA_934202525.1 uncultured Prevotella sp. | reverse complement strand
GGAGACCGTGACCTATGGTGAGGTATTGGCCACCGTGGTGGGCGTCGTCGCCCTGATGGCATTCGTGGCAGTGAGTGGATTCATAGCAGGAGGGGAGGTAGCATGATGGAGAACAAGATGACTACAGAGCAGTTTCTTGCCGATTTGGCTGCCAATACCGACAAACTGAATAAGGCTCGTATTGATTACGCTCAGAAATTATCCGAACTTCGTGATAAATATGACGAAGAAATAGCCTCAATACAGGCACGGGAACAGCAGGCTTTAGATGAGTTCCATGATGCCAGAGAAAAATTTGAAAGCTCAGAGGAGAAATACAAAGATGATTGTCAGCGACAGAGAAGAGAGCGCAACGAGGAATGGCATAAGTACAACGAGGAAAGGGCGAAAGCCAAAAACGACTGGGCTACCAAGAACCAGGATATCCAGAGCGAGCGCCATCGGATATTCGAGAAATACCGAGATTCGGGTGGTGTACTTACGGGAGCAGAAGAAGGACTCCTGCACCCAGGCTGGACTAAAGACAAGAAAGGAGGAGTAAGCGATGAATGATGAATTGAGAGAACTCATATTAAACGAGAATGTTCCGATAGATCTCGTTGTGGAGTTTGGTAACAAATTAAAAGCTTTAACAGCTAAGGCTGAAAAATTGAATTCTGCAATAAGAGAAGCACGCTCCTTTAGCGTAAAGCTTAGTTGTGTGGAGCAAATGTCTCAGGTTCTAGAAGATAGAGCAAAAACTGCAGAAGACTTCAGAAATAAAGCCCAAAAGTATGTAAAGAAGGGAGGAACAGGCGATGAAGAAAAATAAGAAACAGCGCAAGCTTATCTCTAAGCTGACAACCCTAGCCATCAAGAAGTGCGAGTTTTTCGCATCTGAAGGCAGACAGATGAATGCCCATAAGGTGGAACTCAAATTTCTGAGAGGCAACAACGTTGTAGCATCAGTCGCTTTCATCGATGATGAGCCACACAAGCGGACGATAATCCGATGGTATGATCATCGCTACTATGTTCTCCGGTATGGAACTAAAGAGGCTAAGCCATACAACATGACTCTAGCCATGTGGAAAACCATCAACAACGATTAGGTATGAAAAAGAATAAGAAGAAAGTCAAGAGAGACGTTATCTTGCTATATTTCAGACGCCGTCGCGTTCGCGATGCGCTCATGAAACGCTACTGGGAGCTTGAGACAAAACGCAAGGAACTGTATAAGCTAGTTGAGTACGCCAAGATCCAGGCACGCTATTGCGTCAATTGGGACTGCCACAGCATAGTCAGAAGATACCTCCTAGAACTGGAGCGGGAGGAGATTCGCGTCTGCAGGCTTCAAGTCAAATACGACCTTTGGGCTTCCAGACTCGGTTACTGGATAGACCTCTATGAGACGGCATTATACCGACAGCACCCAGATGACGGAATTTAAGTTTAACCCTTTAAAAAATGAATATTATGCCAAGAAATAAAGATAATTTCAACAGCGAGCAGTTTGAGAAGGACCTTCTCGACGCTTACTTCCACTTCCGCAGCTGCCTCCCTGTGAAGGATGAAGCCACCGGTATTGATTACAAGAAGAGCTTCAAGACCACCCAGGATATCGCCACGGAACTTGATGACATGGGCGGTGTCAGTATAGAAACCATCAACCAGTATATGCAGGAGCATGGCTACTATGTAGCCACGCAGCCAGACGGAACCGTGGCATGGGCTATCTGGGAGAGAGTTGTCAGGCCTGACAAACTGGTTTAAGTTAAAAACTCATATATTTTATTGTACTACCATGTGTTATGAATAATTTTTCGTACCTTTGCAGCACGAAAAATTTTACAAAGTTTTGAAAAGCTTTGATACGGCTGACCGCCCGTGAGGGTAGTCAGCCGTATTTTTATTTTTATCCTCTCCATATTATCTTTGCATCAAAAAAGATAATATATGACCATCACATCACTTCCGTCGGGCAGTTGCTTCCTTGAGAACATCCCCGACATCGATATTCTCACGGCCAAGACCCGCCTGCTCGTCACCATCAAGATAGGTGATGATATCATCTACGATGAATATCTCTATCCTGCCGATGGAGAGGTCAGAGTGATCGACCTTGCCGACATCTTCCGTCCTTATGCACGCCGGAGGCTGGCAGTCACAGCCACCATCACCATCGCCGAGCAGCAGGTTCCGGACTCCGGAGACACCGACTCGGCAACAGTCACCGACACGCAGACTGCCACCCTGAAGGTCTACTATTCTACCGTAGACATCGTGGGCGTGGACTGCTCTACATTCCTCACCACCCACTTCCTCACCCTGCTCGATGGACACAAAACCACCTACATGGGGCGACTTGAATATCTCCACTACATGGGCAAGGAGACAGCAGAAGTCACCGCACACTATGCGGACAAAACCACAAAAATGTTTACCGCACCAGCCGTCGGCGGCAACGACATCTACACCACCATCGACGTTTCTCCGTCTCGTTTCGAGACCGAGGACACCGACCTTCTCTACTACGTGGTAGAGGCAGGCTCACGCTCCATGACCTTCATCATAGACAGCGAGGAGCGTGATGTGGCGCCGACTCTGCTCTTCACCAACAGCTTCGGCTGCCAGGAACTCATCTACTGCACAGGCAAGCACGAGGTAGACCCGCAGTACACCCGCGATGCAGCCTACATGGGCGGCATCAGGGTAAACTACCGCATCACAGAGCAGCGCACCTTCAACGCCGATACGGGCTATCTGGGCACAGACATGGCCAACTGGGCAGATGATCTCTTCCGCTCAGACGAGGTCTATCTGGTCAACTTCATCGGCGGCGTTGCCAAGGTGGGCAAGCGTGTCACCCTCTCAGACTCCAAGTCCAAGCGCGACAACCTGCGCGACAGCGTGCCACGCTTCACCTTCAGCTACACCTACGCACAGCGCCAGCACAATGTGCTGGACCTGCAGCGTGCCGGCCGTATCTTTGACAATACATTCGATAATACCTTCAACTGATGAGACGAACGGCTTACCACCTCACAGAGGTGCTGCGCCTCCTGGCTAAGGCAGAGCGAGACCGCTCTACCATTAACCTGAAGGCGTGGACTTCAGACGGCAAGACCGTCGATTATACAGGATGGCTGGTCAGGGGCAGCAGTTGGCGAGGTGGCTTCCACCGCCTCATAAACCCGGCAAATGCCGAGGTTCGCACCGTTCCGGACATCTACATTCACCAGTTCCTGGGCTTACCAGTATATTTATGACATGAAACAGAAAAAATATCAGCTTCAGCAAGTAGGAACCAGCGGTTCCTGCAGTCGCTACGCTCTCGTGGCAGAGGGCGTGAGCAGGGTTACAGACTCCACCACCATCGAGCAGCAGTATGGAAAGGATACCAGTTTTCTGGGTTCCGGAGAGGTGGGCGATGCCACCACGGGCATCCTTGAGACTTCAGACGGCAAGCTCTTCGAGTATGTCAACTATGGCGATGACAACGACATGCCATACACCTTGCAGCAGTTGTTGCGCCGCAACATGGTGGCGCAGCGAGCCATGGCTTTCAACGTCCAGTGCTGCTACGGCCAGGGCGTGCGCTTCATGGACCGGGAGACCAAGCAGGACACAACCGACAGCGAGATACGCGACTTCTGCCTGAAGAACTCCATCCACGAGGTCTTCATGCAGCAGGCAACAGACATGAAGTTCTTCTTCTGGTCGGTAGAGGTCATTATCCTGAGCCGTGACCACTCCAAGATAGTCAACATCCGCCACAAGGACGTTTCCTACTGCCGCCTGGAGGTACCAAATGAGAAGGGGCGCATAGAGCATGTATTCTTCGGCGACTTCCGCAACGTCATGTCGCCTGTCCACACCGAAGTCATCCCGCTGCTCGACCTCTATGACCCGCTGGGCGACCTCATGGCGCGCATGGGCAAGGCTCCGGATCCGTATACCGGCATCAGGGGCAAGGCACCTGAGATGGGCAAGGACTGCAAGTTTGCCATCATTTCACGCATCCCGACACCCGGCCTGCAGTACTATCCGATACCATACTATGCCAGCATCTTCGACGATGCCTGGTACGACATCTACCGTCTCATCGGCATCGGAAAGCGCTACATGATAAAAAACACGTCCGCTCCTCGCATCCAGATAGAGGTGCACCGCGACTACTGGGAGGAACTCTGCAACAACGAGGACATCATCGACCCGGATAAGCGAAAGGAGCGCATCCTGCAGGAGAAGGACAACATCATCAACTTCGTCTGCGGACCTGAGAATGCCGGCAAGGCGCTCATCACGGGCTACTACTTCGACCCCAACGGCAAGGAGCAGCGCATGGTGCGCATCATCAACCTCTCTGAGGGCAGCAAGAAGGAGGGTGGCGACTGGGCTGACGACATGAGCGAGGCATCCAACGCCCTCTGCTTCTCGCTGGGCGTGCATCCAAACCTCATCGGAGCCACACCAGGCAAGAGCCAGATGAACAATTCCGGCTCAGACAAGCGAGAGCTCTTCATCCTCAAGCAGTCGCTCGAGAAGGCTTGCCACGACATCATGTGCAAGCCTTACCACGTCATCTCCCACTACAATGGCTATGCCGACCGAGGAGTGACCGTAGACGTGCCGATGATAGAACTCACGACACTAGACAAAAATAAGGACCAACAGACATCAATAGTTTCAAACAATGGCAAAAATGAAGATTCAAATCAGCAAAGATGACTTCGAGCAGAGCATCCTCGTAGCGACAAGCTCGCACTCTGAGGTGTTCGAGTCTGTGAGGCCTCATTTCTATGAGGCATACAAAAATATTCAGAAGCGCTTCCTCGGCTACGTTGGTGAGGAAGCGCTGGAGACAAATGAACGGCTATCGGCTGCAGTAATCAAGGCAGTATGCCTGACTGCATTCCTCGGCAACGTTCGCCATCTCGACCTGGTACTCACTCCGACAGGCTTCGGAGTAGTTGCCAACAATGAGGTCTCTCCTGCATCATCTGCGAGAGTAGAGGCGCTGATAGAGCAGTGTATGGTCGCTTGCTTGAAGGCGGAGGGCGAAATGATTACCTTGTTGTCTGCAACAGAAGGGTGGGGAAGCAGCCTGCAGGCTAAAATAAGCATACCGCTTCTAGTCTTCAGCATCGAGCAGTATGCCTTCCAGGTGAAGCAGGAGCTATCATCCAAGCAGTGGAAGGATAAACTGTCAGCACTCTACGAAGCAGATGGGGTGATGCGAAGGGTCATATCTGACGAGCAGATGGATGATCTGCTAGAGATGGAGCGGGGAGCCAAGGACAAGGATGACACCGCTGTAGAAATCATCTTCAAGGTGCGCAGATGCATGATCTTTCTGGCTGAGGGGCTGCTGACAGCCTACTCCAACGAGCGTGCGAGACTGCTCAGATACTTTGATGCAAATCTCGATAAATTCCCGTTATATGCGAATTCATCGGCATATAAGGCTAATCATTTCAAAGAATTTCAGAATGAAAAATCAAAACCTGCCTTCGTTTTTAATTCATAAAGATGGTACACAAGAGTTCAATTTCAAGGCGCCGTCATCGTGGGCGGAACTTTCAGAAGATCAGTTGCGCTATGTCCTTAGCATCATGTCGACGTTCCAGGATCATACCGTTATCAAATGCTACCTTCTCGCAAGGTTCTGCGGACTTACCGTACATAAGTACACCAGAACTGGGTGGAAATGCAGCGTTAAATGCGATGAAAGCGGTGAAAATGGCGATGCTAAGACTGGAAAAGTGCGCAAGAGAGTCCTATACATCAGCGCTGCTGAAATCCTCTCTCTGCTCAAAAACTTCGATTTCATCGACTCCTTTACCGGTTTTCGGCCTCTACAGGTCGCAAGTGACGTTCAGCTGACGGCAGTAAACAGCCTGCTTCACGAGATAAGCTTCTACGATTACCTCAATATCGAGAAGAACTACCAGCTGTTCATGCTCAAGCAGGAGGACAGATTCCTGCTGAAGATGGCGCAGCTCATGTACAGAACCGCAGGTGGTTCTGCCGATGAAACCGCCATTTTTGAGCCCTATGAACTTCTGGGAGTCTTCATGTGGTTCTCGAGCGTCAAGGAGTATTTCGCCGCCAACTTCCCTCACTTCTTCAGACCAGCCAAAGAGGGTGGCGAGCTGCGCCGTGAGGATATTCTGCCAGCCATGCAGGCGCAGATCAGGGCACTCACCGATGGTGATGTGACCAAACTGCAGGCAGTCTATAATACCGACTGCTGGGCTGCCCTTACAGAGCTTGATAACAAGGCACGTGAGGCAGAGGAGTTCAAGAAGCGCAACAGGCAAAATAGTTAAATTTACAGCACATGACAGAGAAAATCTTCGATTCCATCGCCTATTTCAAGCAGCTGGCTGCCGAGTGCAGAACCTGCAGGGATTATAATTTCGTCGCAACGGAGTGTTCGGGACCTGATTCAATCCAAGGAGTCATGCAGCAGTTTCGAAAGGCATCCAACTTCATTATGGTGTCAGACACCGTTGACAGCAACACCCATTCCATCGGAGAGGGCTTCTTCGACCGCAACGTCTATACCGTCTGGATCCTGGCAGGGTACCGATACGATGACATGGCAGACCGAGAGGCGAAAATGAATATCTGCAGATATATCTTCCGCCAGTTCCTCAGTCGCATGCTATACGACAAGAGCCGGGAGGCATACGACGGACAGATGGAGTTCCTGGACCTCACGCAGGTCTATTCGAGCGAACTGGGCAGATGGTCCATGAATGGCGTCACAGGACTCTACTTCATGGTCACATCAGACGAACCTATCGATATACAGTATGATGAGAGCCTATGGCAGACGCAGCAGTAGACGACCTCCTCAGATATGAGCGAGGCTGGACTAACGCCATGGGCGACTATTGGAGAGAGCGCATGGAGCGGTTGCGTACCATCGATACCGGCCGCCTCTACGCTTCCATCAAGGCGCACCTGGAGCAAGGGTCTGTGACAACAATTGAGCACAACTTCCTGCAGTATGGTATCTATGTAGCTGCAGGTGTAGGTCCAGCACATGAGTGGTACAAGTGGACCGAGGCACAGGGTGGCGAGAAAGTCCACCGCATCAACAACGGCGACCTCAACTTCCTGGGCGATGAATACCGTCGTGACAACAATCTCGATAAACCGAAGAAGGTGGGTCCTGCCTGGGGCGGCCGCGTCGCAGGTGGCGAACCTAAAGGCAGACGTGACTGGTTCTCGCAGAAGTACTACTCATCTGTCATGAAGCTCAACGAGCATGAGGCGACCTTCTACGGCGACCGGTACAATGGTCTGATGGCATCTGCCCTCACAGAGATCTTCAAGGGCATCGGTGCAGCACGCTACCTCTAGGGAGCGTATTTTTACCGATTCCATCGGCATATTATCTTTGCAAACAAAAAAGAAAAAATGGCAGATAAACTAGACAAGAGTGCACTTCAGACCCTTTTTGAGGGCATCAGAGACGAGCGACGCCTGCAGGCCAACACGGCTAACCGCATCGGCAACGCCTTCCTCTCGCTTCTGCATTTCTGTGCCGACGAGACCTCCGATGCCTTCCTCAGCCGCAAGCATGACGATGCAGCCGAGGGCATGATTACCTTCCTGCGTGGACTCATCTCCGAGCAGATGGCGCAGCTCAAGGCGGGTGCACAGTTCGGTGACTTCGTCTCCGGGCTGTACAACGGCAAGGGCGCGCAGGTCGATGCCAATGGCAATGCAGAGGTTGAGAGCATCACCGTCCGCACATACATGCGGGTCATGGAACTGATTGTCAACCGCCTGTCAGCGCAGGAGGGTGACACTTTCTTCACCGAGAGCGACACCATCGAGAGCGTTGACAGTCTGGGCGATGATTGCTATGGCTTACACCTCCGCTCCAAGTATAGTGGATACTTCACGGCTCAGCATGTGGGCAACGTCATCAAGGGAGTTGTCAACAACATCGCTTCGGCAGCCAATTCTGGCACTTCGGCTGATTACTACACCTCATGGATGAGAGTCAACAGCGTCAACGCGGTTAAGAATTACATCGAGGTAACCCTCTATCCTGATGCCGAAGTTCCGGCAGGCAAGAACTTCCCTCCATGCGAGCTCATGAATATCGCCCGGTATGGCAACCAGACCGATGAGTCGCTGCAGAGCTGCTTCTATATCTCCAGTTCCGAGGGGCGCATCGTCAAGCTGACGGGCGTCACGAAGCCGATACTGGATGATTACAACTACGGCATGGTCTTCGGCGACATGCCTGAGTTCGTCAAGTCGCTCGACCTTCCTATCGTCAAGGGCAGGGATTATCTCTATGCAGCCGGCATCATCACCCAGGATATCATACAGATTGACTATCAAGGCAAACCGGTTGTCGATTATGTTGACCGAGGACCATGGTCAGAGGCGGCAGACTATTTCTGCTCAGCTCTCAATCCAGGAACTGGCAAATACGAGACTTCCGATGTCTGGTATACCGGGTGCAAGTGGCGATGCCAGAAGACTGGTACCCATACCGCGCCAAGGTGGAATAATACCGATTGGGCGATGATAGAGGGCAATCCTGCCTTCACCATTGACTTTCTCGAAGACGAGACGATCTATGACTTCGACAACTTCCGTGCTCCGCTGACTATCGTTGCTACGCTCTACGGCCAGGATATCACCTCAGATATCCTCGACAGCGATGTAGCCTGGACCAGATACACGGAGAATAAGGCTGGTGAGCAGAGAGTCACAAGTGACAACATCTGGTCACTCGAAGTTGGTTCCAAGGCAGGCAAGGCTATCGTACTGACCCAGTCTGACCTCTCCATCGATAGTGAGGGAGTTCCGGCTAAGATTAGATTCACGGCAACAGTTACACTTCGTGATGGTCTGGGCGATGAGGTCGCCCAAGATTCCATCACACTGGAATGTGTTTAATAACATATAAGATGAAATACAAAAGATTAGACTTCAAATACACGCCTCTGCAGGTGAACACATCCAAGACAATATCAGGCAGCGTTCCGCTCGAACAGACTTATGACGCCAACCAGAATGAGTATGCTCCTAATTACGAGTTGACACCATGCGCCTTGCAACCGGTCGTTGGTATAATCGACAGAGATAACATACTCGAGAGTGGTCGTGTCAATAGTGAACTGACAGATATCGCCTGGTACAGAGTCGAGAATGGTGTGGAGGGTAATGCGCTGGTTTCGACACCCAGGAAGCATGTCATCACCTCGACCGGCAATGATGCCGGCAAACTGCTCTGGTATGTCAACGCAGCGCCGCAGAAACCGATTCTGCTCAGATTCAAGGCGAAGTACCTGGACAGCCGAACAAATAAGGTTCACAGAATTATGATGGACTATTCCATCAACTGCAAGAATGCGACCCTCTACAAGCCGACGCTGCTGCTTTCGAGTGGTGACCGATACTATAATCCGCTTCGTGACACAGACAAGCAGGTCATCAATGCATCTCTGCGCCTCGGATCAGAGGAGTGCGCTAAGGAGAAGAGGCTGTTCATCTGGGAGATTCTCCGTGATAGAGGTCAGTTCTCTGCCATTACAGCAGATGACCTCGAAATCAAAGTTTCTGCCGATGGTACATCGGTTACTCTAGACCGCTCGCTCATGGGCAAGCGCATCTGCATCAGATGCAGGGCTAAATTCTCGGCTGATGGCAATCCGGCAAGCGTAGATCTGAGTGATGCTACACCGAACAGAATTGTCAATATCGTCCGCAGGATACCATTCTACGATTACGATATCCTCGACACGGTCGACGAAGTCCTGCCCGACACGAAGGTAGTAAACCCAGCGGCAACCATCTCTGACAATGTCGGAGAAATTGCGAACCCGACCAGAGAACTGCAGGTCCTCTGGTGGATGGCACCGAATAACTCGATACACTTTGAGAACGCTGTCCTTGTCGGACATGGCATGTCTCCGAGAGTACCTACAAATCTGCTGGATCCGAACAGGGGAGCTATCCTTGCTTTGGAAGTTAAAGACCTCGATCCTTTAGCTCTGGCTATGGATGCCGACGGCAAGGTCTTCGTGGACGCAGATGGCAATCCGTTCATTTTTCACTAATCATCATTTATAATATAATATATGGAAAGATACATCAAGGCAAATCGCAAGGTCGTGGAGTTACTTCAGCTGACAGAGGACAGAACTGAGCTGCAGGATGGCAATTTCATTCTCTGGTGTCAGGATATTCTACAGCTTGGGGAGCCTATCGAGTTCGAGGAGACGCTGTCCAGAATAGGCGCTATCGCTATGGATGGCAAGACCGCCTGCATGGAGCAGGAAGGCAAAGTGTGCAACAAGCTGCCTGTAGCTACAGACAGCAGATTCATCATGACAGAGCAGAGAGAGGAGGCAGAAAATGAGTAGCGCAAGTAAGTCGACAACCATCAACTTCATACCAAAGATGGGTACATTTACTCCGTCAATCCAGTCGCCTGACGGAGATATCTACCAGGAGTACCAGAGAAATGGGGATGTCGTGACTGTCTATCCGGATTTCTCGCAGACGCAGCCGAAGCTGTACTTCGTCGTCATCTCATCGAGAACAGCAGAAGGCATCAGTACACCTACCTCCATGAAGTACTTCTTCAATGATACGGAGATTCCTTTCAATTCTGCAGGCAAGTCTACAGGACTGTTTGACGGTCTCTTTGAAGTTATCAGACCAAGTGCTTCGCAATTATATTGGGGACTGAAAATCTGCAACAACCTGGTTAAGGTTTCCAATTATAGCGGCATTACAATCAGGATGGTCGGTACCATCACAGAGCGTTCTGGGCAGCAGGAGGCTACAGATGATATTCAGGCTAGCTACGATATTTCCGTTGGCCCTTACACAGGAGTCGCCTATCGTGTGACAATAAAGGCTCCGGCTAATGATACGCACAACTTCGTTCTGGGTAGCAAGGATGACAGCTGCCAGCTCGAAGCCAAAGTCACGCAGGGCAACGAAACTCTGACAGCAGGACTATATTACAAGTGGTATAAAGCAGTCAATAGCATCACAGGTTGGGAGCAGATTGCAGGAGCCAGTGCCAAGATCCTCACCGTCAAGGCATCAGATGTTGATTGCACGAGGGAGTTCATGGTGGAAGTTTACAACGACAAGGCCATGGGCAAGGATAATATGCTGGGTTTCGACTTCCAGACTGTCATCGATGCGTCAGATCCATACGATATTGAGCCCAACCCGACACCGGCTGATGAGTCTATCAGCGAGGACGAGTCAGGCAATGGTACTGTGACCTATACTCCGAGACTGATTGTCAGGGGAAAGTCTGAGGCTATCGGTAGTAAGTTTTATTTCACGCTGAAGTCAGGTTCTGGTGTTGTCCTCAATACTGAGGCAGCACGCAAGCCTACTGTCCAGCTGAGTTCATTTGCTGTGACCAGGGCAGACTGCGAGCATGCCGGTTACAGCAGCGTGTCATTAACGATTCAATCAGTCAAGTAGTCTATGACAGTAATAACAAGAACTATTAATTTTATCCGGAAGGCTGTCAAGGGTGAGAAGGGCAGCGTCCTTCGAGGTCCGCAGCTGTGGAATACCTGCAGCAATGGATACACATTCGAAGCGGGTGGAGAAGGTGAAGAGTGGAAGGATGTTGTCTTATATAATGGCAATAGCTATTCCTGCATCAAGACGCACGTCAAGACTGCAGATAATTATCCGGGATCTGCAGCTGATCTGAACAACCATTATTGGCGACTGGGTCAGTCTATCGAACTCATCATAGCCCACATCATCCTCGCCCAGTACCAGATGGTAGAGAACCTGGGTGTCCGAACCATCGAGATGAAAGATAAGGACGGCAATGTAGTCTTCAGAGCTAAGGACGGCGATCTCGTTTGCAAGGGAGGAATATTCCAGAATGTCAGCGTCTCTGGAGATGTCTCTGTCGGAAGACTGAGATACAACGTGAATACTGTAACTGATGGTACTAGTGTCATAAATGGCTCTTTCATCCGGGGTGGCGGAACCTATGTCCTACCACACCTGAAAGATGAAGAATTCATGCACATCGTTGTCTTCAATCCTATCATAACTCGCAGTTCACCGCCAGCGGAACTTAAAGGCGAGGAGAAAATGGACGTATTCATGGAGGCAGGCAGCAGTTTCTCAACGAGAAAAGAGACTACCATAGGAGTTGAAGGGTGGTGTGAGCTAATCGGCACGAACCATCTTGGTCATACAATATGGGTATATAATAATGTAGAAAATAATCAAAATTAGAATAGCTGGAAATGGAAGGTAAAAAATTCAATTCCGTGACGAAAGTCACAACCGTCAACAGCAACCAGAGAGTGCTGTTGACAGACCAGAATGGCAATGTCACTAGCATCGGTATGGATGCGCTCAAGGCTGACCTTGCTATTGGTCAGCATGCCTGGTGTGGAAGAGTGTGGGACACTAACAACGCAACGCCTAAGGCTGCATCATACATTGGCTCACTTGAGTTGCTGAAGGAGTTGCCATACATCCTCGGGCTTGGCGCATACCTGGTCAAGAATGACCACAGTCGTCGGAAGCTCGACAGCAAGGATCACTACAAGTATGCTACAGGGGAACCAGCGAAGCTGGATGGCTCTGAAGGTCACTATCAGTGGGGATGGGGACGTAAATTCTACGTTGTCCTCAAGGATATTGGCGGATTGCACTATGAGCAGATTGGCATCAAGCCAATTCCTGGTGAGTTTAACTACGAGATTCCTATCGGCAGTCTCTCTGCTGCAGGATTCGCCGCTATAGAGCGAAGCACAGGCAGACTTGTGAGCTATATCAATAATGGAGCTGACTATCGTGGTGGAGACAACAATTCGTCTTATGATGGCACAAATAAAACGCTTCTGGGTAGACCAGCAACTAATCTGCCTGCTGAGCAGTTCAGAGCTGCAGCACGCAAGAATGGCAAGGGCTGGCTCAGCACAACCATGCGACATACATCCATTGTAGCAATTCTTTTCGGCGTCATCTTCGGTACACATTACGATCAGGATGCCGTCAATGCCAACAAGGATGCCAATGGTCTCTACCAGGGAGGTCTAGGTGCAGGCTTGACGCAGATGCCAGACTGGGGTGGCTACAACGGCTGGAGACCTGTCGCACCTATGAGTGCAGGCATTGAACTTGGTGATTCATGTGGAGAAGCGACCTATGCTGTTAAAAATGATGCAGGGACAACGGTCTATAATGCCAAGATTCCATGTTTCTTCGGCTTAAAGAACGGCTTCGGCAATCTCTGGCGAATGCCGGATGATGAGTTCTGTCAGGTCAACAGTGACAAGACCATGACACACCTCGTGGCTCCGTCAATATACGGTTCATGGACCATCGGCAACCCTTCCGGCATGAGGGCGTTGAGCAAGTCACCAGGTGGTGGTGAAGGATATATCAAGACCTTGTCGATGGAACATCTCGAGAACTTCTGTACGCAGATTGGTGCTACAGAGTCAACCTATTCGACTTGCTATTTCTGGAATACGTCAGGAGCAACTTCCGGTTTTCGCTTGTGTTTGCGCGGTGGCTACGCTGACAATGGTGGTCAGTGCGGTCTGTCGACGCTCCATGTGAGCCTTGCTGTCTCGGATTACGATGTGTGCTGCGGTGCGGCCCTCTGCGAAGCAGCATCCGAGTGGTCAATTGAACCAGTGTATTACGAGGCGGCCTAGAGTGGACAGAGGTGTGCTGATGTGAGCTGGAGTGTGCAGGATTGGCCAAGGTTTCCCAGCGGAACCAAGGGCAATCCTGAGCACCCTGCGAGCGTAGCGAGCAAACCTTACCGCCCTTGGGCGGTCGATTTTTTTTGAAATTTCGCTCTTTGACATTCTTTCATTCCGATTTTTTTCAGTACCTTTGCAGGCGGTTATCAAACCAGGCTGTGATTCCTGCGCCGGTTTTCGCTTGTGTTTGCGCGGTGGCAACGCTAACAATGGTGGTCAATGCGGTCTGTCGACGCTCAATGTGAACAATGCTGTCTCGGATTACAATGTGAACTACGGTGCGGCCCTCAACTTAACAAGATACTGCAGGTTAGTTTGCTTAGCTGCAGTGATTTCGGGAGTCAGGCCTTGCCTCATGGCAAAACATACACATTAGCAGAATAGCTAGTAGATGATGACAATGGGTCATCCGGTCGAAAGTTAGGACATCATAAAAGCAGACAACAGACACAGACACCGACATTTATCAGACACCGACCTTTTTTTATATAAATAAAATTTTAAAGCAAGTGAAGAGGTTAGGTAACATTTCACAGGCGGTTGAGACTTTGCAAAATTTTCGTGAAGCATTTTTTGATTTTTCCCGGCACAAGAAGTCCCGTCTCTCAGTTCAAGCGTTTGAGGCAGAGTTTGAGGCAAATCTTCAAGCCCTGCTAAGTGCATATGTTCATCAGACATGGCATACATCAGACTATGAGGCCAAGCCAGTTGAAAAACCCAAGCATCGCATAGTCAATAAGTTGCCTGTTGGCGATCATGTCATTCAGCATGCAGCCATGCACACCAGTGAAGATAAGTTGAGAGCCAAGATTCCTTTCAACAGTCCGGCTGGTACCAAGGGGCGAGGCACGCATTTCTTCTACAAGATTATCAAGAAGGACATCTTTACCTCGCCACAGCAAGACACATTCTATTGCTTGCCCATGGATATACACCATTATTTCCAGAATGTTGAGCACAATTTGCTCAAGAGAGAGTATAGGTTGTATATCAAGGACCGCAAGCTGCTTGCTTTCGTTGACGAGGTCGTTGACAGCTATGCCAACGGCATAGTGCTGGGTGTCAAGCTCACACAACTTTTGGGACAACTATTTCTGGCGAGGTTTGACTATCTCGCCATGCGGTGTTTTGATATACTCCAAGATCCTGAAAAACATGGCTACTGGCAGGCTCGCTACGTCACGGACATGCTCCTCACATGCCGCTCGGAGCAGCAGGCAAGAGTATTAAATGTGGGGGGGTAAAATCCCTCAATGAGCGCTTCGACCGTTTTTGCCGCGAAGGACTCAAACATTATTATAGATTCATGGACAATATCTTCATTATGCATGAAGATAAGGTCTTCTTACGCCTCATGGCGGAGCTTGCAGTCATGCACTTGGCAAGAGACTGGAAGCTGAGCATCAATAAAAGTTGGAATATTCATCGTACATGTGACGGCATAGACTTCTGTGGACAGAAGATCTTTGCCGACCATGCCCTTTTGCGCAAGCGCACCAAGCAGGCACTCTGTGCTCAGGTGGCAAGATTGCGCAAACGTGGACTTAGCGATGAGCAGATCCGGCGCAAGGCAGCCTCCAGGCTTGGCCTTGCCAAACACGCAGACACAAAAAACTTATTAAATAAAATCGGTATGAAAAAGTATGGTCAGATTGTGAAGGCCCGCAAGGGAGAGGTTCCCTTCGAGGGCATGAGCATGGCACAGAAGAAGCATCCAGGCGATATCCTGTGCCACAACATTGAGGACTATAACAAGTTCCTCATCCTCATAGAGGATTACAAGATTGATAAGTCGAGAGTCGACTTCAAGATGGAGCAGGTCGAGGAGGTTGACGACCAGGGCGCCAAGCACATAGTCACCAAGAAGGTGCCTAAGGACCGCCTCGCGATTCGCTTCCGTTTCATCGATCATGTCCGGAAAACAGGACAATTCGATGAGCATGGAGATGAGATTGAGGAGCCGGTGTGGCAACCAGAGTCGTGGTGGCTCTTTACTGGCTCAGATATTTTGGTTGATCAGGCACGCAAGGAGTGGGAACTGCTGGGCAAAGGCTTCTACACCGTTGCCGCCGAACTCACCAATAAATTTGGCAAGAAATTTTATAAGTTTATCTAGATGAATAAGAAATTATATCTTTGCCGCATGTCATACTTGAGATATGACAGCAAGCATTTTCTTCTGTACTTGAGTGAGCAGAAAGTAGAAAACTATCACCCAGACGCCACCATGTCGGAGTCTGATGGCGATAGTAAGACAGTGACAGCATACAGCTACGAGGGCACAGAGATTGACGGCTCCACTAAGATTGAGGCTGAGTCGGCAAGCTATCGCGAGTTCGTAAATGGTCTGGTTCGTACTAAGTACAGTCAGGGCGATGTCGAAGCCATCCTGTGCAACCATGGAGATGGAAACCAGGAGCACGAGACAGAGTACCAGGTATTCCAGGAGTGGCGAGAGCAGGCTAAGCAGATGGCCAGAGAGTTACTCGACAGGGATATCTCATAGTTATCAGATACGGCAGGAGGGAAATCGTTCTTCCTGCCGTATTTTTATATTTCTTATATTATATGTACCTTTGTGCCAGATTTAAAAAAGGTACAGATATGCAGAGAAATACCAAGGATTGGATACACTACAGCTCTGCTGGCATTGTTCTGCTTGCTGGCATTGTGCTCGTGTACATCAGCTTTTTTATGTCCCACGACGTCACGTCTAACGTCTTGTGGTACTTTGGGCAGAGTCTGGTTTACGTGGCAACCGTCTTTGGTTTCGCACTGACTTTTGACACCAGAGTTAAAGACATTATCAATAAATATTTCAACAACAAAAATGGCACGCAAGATTAAGAAAATTTTCGTACATTGTACAGCAAGCCGACAGTCATGGTCTGTCGATGCCTTGCTCAAGGAGTTTAGAAACAAAGGCTGGCATTATCCAGGCTACCACTGGGTCGTAACCGCTGATGGCAAGTACACGCAGCTCATGACAGAAGACCTGCCGTCCAACGGAGTTAAAGGTCACAATTACGATTCCGTCAACGTGGCATACATGGGTGGAATATCCCGCACTGGCAAGGCTATCGACAACCGAACAGAAGAGCAGAAGGCTGGACTTCGCCAACTCTTGAAGGAGTTGCGCCAGCGCTACCCTGATGCCAAGATCATGGGACATCGTGACATCTCGCCTGACAAGAACCACAATGGAGTGGTCGATCCATGGGAGCGCATCAAGGAATGTCCATGCTTCGATGCCATTCCTGAGTATGCTGACATCTAAAAAACTAGGATTATGCAGAAACATCTCAAGTCAATCATCATGGCCATATCGGTGATATTGGTCATCATCGCCTGCTTCTGGATTTTTGACCATCGACAGCAGCAAGCGGAGCAGGAACTGAGAGAGCAGCTTAATGGACTGAAACTTCAGTATGCTCCAGCCGAGCGAGACACCATCCGAGACTCTGTCACAGTCATCACGCAGCAGGTGCTGCAGATGAAGGAAGAGGAGTACAAACTTCAAGCCTACGACCGCCAGTTGCTCCATGACCTGGACATTCGTCTTGGACAGGTCTTGGCAGACCAGCGCACGAGTCTGAGTACTGCTGATACGGTCAAGACAGACCGCAGCGACTCGGTATATACCTACAGCGATCGATGGCTCAGTTTCCGTCTCAATACGGCTGACTCCATCTTGACATACAAGGCGAGAGACAGCCTTCAGACCATCGTCTATAGGCAGTATAAGCACAGATTCCTCTGGTGGCGCTGGGGCACCAAAGGCTATGACGTCAAGGTCATCAACTTCAATCCCCATTCCAACATATTATATAATAGCTATATACAAGTCACCCGATAATGGCAAGACAAGAGGTATATACAACAGTCATCAAGCTCAACTCAGAGGAGGCAAAGAACCGACTCAAGGAGTTGGAGGACAGAGTCGCTCGTCTGAAGAAGGCTAAACAGGATGCCTTCTCGGCGGGCGATTCCCGTTTAGGCGCATCCCTCGCCAAGGATCTGAAGGCCGCAGAGCGAGAGATGAAGCAATTCAAGAACTCAACCATGAGCGTCAAGGAGACACTCGACAACCTGTCAAGTGCAAGCCTAGGACAGCTGGAGAAGGCTGCAAGACATCTGAAGGGGCAGATGAAGGCAGCATCTGACCCTTCAGACTTTGCAAAATTGGACGCTCAACTCTCAAAGGTCAAGGAGCAGATGCTTGCCCTGAAGGGCGCAACACGCAAGGCTGATGAGGAAGCAAGACGCATGACCGCAACGGTGTCAAACCTAAAGCATGCGTCAATCAATGACCTCAACTTCACAGCTTCCAAGCTACGTAGCCAAATGGCTGACTACGACCCGACATCTACCATGTACGCCTCTCGAGCTTCGCAGCTGAAGCTGGTAGAGGCAGAACTGGAGCGCATCCGCCAGAGTGAGCAGAAAGTGGTCACCCTCATGCAGCAATATGACAAGGAGATAGACAGCACCAATGTGGACATAAAGGAGACCAAGCGTCAGATGCAGCTGGTCAATAACACCATGTCCAACCTCAAGACCTCATCCATCCGTGACCTGGAGTACTCCATCAAGGCTATCAACCAACAGATGAAGGGCATGCAGCGTGGTACCGAGCAGTTCAAGCAGATGGAGCTGAAGGCGAAGCAGCTGAGGGCAGAACTGCAGGCGGTCAGAGCCGAAGGAGTAGCCCAGGAGTCCTGGATTAAGCGCTCTGCAGACTGGTTCAACCGTATGCAGGGTCTTGCACTCGGTGCTGTTGCTGCCATCTCCGGCATCACCTTCACAGTCAAAAAGTGTGTGGAGGAGTATGCAAAGATGGATGATGAGATGACCAACGTCCGCAAATATACCGGTCAGGCAGCCGAGGAGGTTGAGCGCATGAACGAAGACTTCAAGAAGATGGATACCCGCACACCTCGCCAGAAGCTCAACCAACTAGCCGAAGATGCCGGCAGACTCGGCATCACCTCGACTGCTGCAGTTGAGGAATTCGTCGATGGAGCCGATAAAATCAATGTTGCCCTCGGTGATGATCTCGGCGATAAAGCCGTCTCTCAAATCGGTAAACTCGCACAGATGTTCGGCGAAGACAAGACCAAAGGTCTGCGAGGTGCCATGTTGGCAACAGGTTCTGCTGTCAATGAGCTGGCTCAGAATTCCTCAGCCTCTGCCGGCTATCTCGTTGACTTCACAGCGCGTGTAGCTGGTGTCGGCAAGCAGGCAGGCTTCACCCAGGCACAGATCATGGGTCTCGCATCAGTCCTCGACCAGAACATGCAGCAGGATGAGACCGCAGCAACCGCTGTACAGAACCTCCTGGCAAAAATGTTCCAGGACTCAGCCAAGTTCGCTCAGATTGCAGGTCTAAATGTCAAGGAATTCGCAAAGACGTTAAAGGAGGACGCCAATGGCGCACTCCTCCAATTTTTGGCAGCCATGCGAGCCAAGGGAGGATTCGCAGACCTCGCACCGATGTTCGAGGAGATGAAGATGGATGGCTCTAGGGCGACTGGCGTCCTAACTGTACTTGCAGATAAGCTGGATGACATCAAGACTGCTCAGAACCTGGCAAACGAAGCCTATTCCGGAGGCACATCCGTCCTCAATGAGTTCGAGACACAGAACGAGAGTGTACAGGCTCAACTTGACAAGGCGAGCAAGAAGTTCCTGGATCTCTCCATCGAGCTGGGCCAGAAACTCTATCCTGCAGCACGATATTGCATATCTGCAGCCAGTCTCGGTGTTCGAGCACTCTCCACTCTCGTTGACTTCGTCAAGGAGTATTGGCGCATTCTGATAGTGCTGACAGCTGCAATCGTCACCTATACAGCCATGTCTAAAGCTAAGTTGATTGTTGACAAGGCGCAGATGGCATGGCTCAACATCATGATTCTGCGCGAGAAGGCGCATCTCGTCCTTGTGGGGCTCAAGACATCTGCTCTCAAGACCATGGAAATTGTTCAGATGGCGTTGACACGTGAGATAAAACTGACCACTGCAGCGCAGATGTTATGGAACAAGGTCTTATTGGCCAACCCTATCACAGCCGTGATAGCTGTTGTCGTAGGCCTCACAGCAGCAATCGTTACATTATCTAAGGAGACGAGCACCGCAGAGCAGGCTCAGCGTGACTACAATGATGCAGTGACCGATGCCAACAAGCAGGCTGCAGACGAAGAGGCAGCCATCATGCGCCTCGTTTCTGCCATTCAGTCCAACACCAGTGCAGAGTCTGACCGCAAGGCAGCACTTGAGGAACTCAACGGCAAGCTGATGAGTCAGCACCTGGGCAACATTACAGAAGAGGCTGTTCGAACAGGTCAAGCTACGAGACAGATCCAGTCCTACATCGACATGATGAAGAAGAAGATTGTCATCGACGGCTTGCAGAAGAAACTGGCTGAGTCTATCGCCAAGCAGGCTGAACAAGAAGACTTGCTAAGCGAAGCTGACAACGACAAGCGTGGATTCTGGTCAAAAGTTTGGGGGCGTGTAAATCCGTTTGCAAATGGTAAAACTAAGATGTTAAACTTAGCATCAGACAACAAAGAAGTGTTCATAGATGTGATGAACAAGAGCATTGAGCGTGAGAAGCAGTACCAGCAGAAACTCATCGAGAAGATAAATGAGCTAGAGTCACAACATTTCGAAGTTACTGACCCAGAACCATGGCGCAACAATGGCTACAATGGCAAGGGCAATGATGGTACCATCATTAAGCAGCGGAGTACAACCGGCACTCATCAGGTGTCAGAAAAGGAGCGCAAGGCTCGTGAGAAGGCTAACAAGGCTGCGGCTGCAGAAGCTCGTAAGCGTGAGGCAGAAGCCAAACGCAAGCAGAAACAGGCTGCTGACAGCATCAAAGCTGAGACCAACGAGTTGATGGCAGACAACGCCAAAGCCTATGCAGAGGGCAAGAAAACCTATCAGCAGTTCATCGACGACCGACAGAACATCCAGATTAAGGGTTTTGCTAAGCTGAAACAGTTGTATGGTGCTGAGAGCAACGAGTACAAGCAGTTGCTTGACAACCAGATCAACGTTGTCAAGCAGCATGATGCTGCAATTCTGAAGATGAATGAGCAGACCATTGAGCGTGAACGCCTCCAAAAGGAGGCGAGCATCAAGGCTCAGTACAATGATGCCAACTCGAAAATCTATCAGAATGATACCGCTCTCAATGAAGCCCTATATAAGAATGATGTCGAAGCCATGAAAAAACGTCTTGCACTCTACAAGGACAGAGAAGGCAGCGAGGAGTGGCTGGATCTGAAGGCTGAGATGGAACAGGCTGAGCTCGACCACCAGCTGCAGATGCAGGAGGCATACCAGAACCAGCTGCGAGAACTCCGCCAGCAGTTCGGCAAGCAAGACCTGCAGTCACAGGAGGCTATGTACCTCAATGGCCTTGACAATCTCTACAAGCAGGGATTGATCAAGGAGGAGGAATATCAGCAGATGAAGTTGGAGATAACCAAACAGTTTGCTGCTCAGAGAGCGCAGATCGATGCTGATGACCATGGTGCAGGTAGCGCTCAGCTGAAGATTAATGAGAAGTCATCAGAGATGGTCAACAGTGCTAGGGCTGCTGCAGGTGAGTCTCAGTCGACCAGCAATGCAACTCTGGGTGGATACTTCTCCTCACAAGTTGAGAACTATCAAAACACCATGGAGAAACTGAAGGAGTTGTATGGCAGCGACAAGCAGAACCACGCTGCCTACATGCAGGCGAAAGGGCAGATCACCTCTGATTACCTCAATGACCTGGTTGAAAAGACAGCTGTTGTTTACAATGGTATCAATGGTATTCTATCTGCGTCATCGTCATATGCTCAGGCATGTTCTGACCTCGAGCAGGCGAAAATCTCCAAAAACTACGAGAAGCAGATTGCTGCAGCTGGCAACAATTCGAAGAAAAAGAAAAAGTTGGAGGAGAAGCGAGACAAGGAGTTGGCCGCAGCCAAGTCCAAGGCTAACAAAAAAGCCATGAAGATAGAAATTGCGCAGGCGATAGCATCTACTGCAATGTCTGCTATCAATGCCTATGCATCTGCTGCAGCTATACCAACAATAGGTTGGACATTAGCTCCAATAGCAGCAGGTATGGCCACAGCTGCTGGCATGATACAGCTTGCTGCTATCAAGAAGCAACACCAGGCAGAGGCAGCAGGTTATTACGAAGGTGGTTACACCAAAGGCAACCGCTACCGAAAAGAAGCAGGAGTCGTACATGAAGGCGAGTTCGTGGCTAATCACAATGCCGTCAACAACTCTTCCATCCGTCCGGCTCTTGACCTCATCGATAGGGCACAGCGCTCCAACACGGTTGGCTCGCTGACAGCTGCTGACATCACACGTTCTCTGGGACAAGGTAGCAGTACCGTGGTGGCTCCTGTTGTCAATGTCAACAATGATAACACCGAGGTACGCCAGTCCCTCGATGGTGTCAATGCAGCCGTCAGTCGTCTGACACAGACTCTTGACGATGGCATTGAGGTTGAAGTTCCGATATCTGGACGTAGAGGTCTGCACCGCAGACTGCAGGATTATCAGCGCATTTTAAACAATAAGTAGTGGAATATGATAACATGCATCATCAATGGCCATAAGGCCTATCCCATTTCTACATCATCCATCAAGGTGACATACGCAAATCAGTATGCCACCGATGATGGTGAGTACACCTATGACATCACCTTCCCCATGAATATCCTGGAGAACCGTGTCATTTTCAAAAATGTCTCACGCTTGGAGGTCAAGAAGAACATCGCCAAGTTCGATGACTGCAAGCTGTTCTGTAACAGCCAGCTCATCATGAGTGGTGTCGGTACCATACTCTCCGTGACAGAGAAAGAGATCAAACTGCAGATAGTCGGAGGCAAGTCACGCATCAAATTCAATGACCGCATGACCAAGCACTACATCGATGAGATTCCATTCGGTACAGCTGATAAACCTGGTTATACTATTGATAAAGGTTTTTCTCAGGGATTTAAAAACCAGCTGAAGATTAAAGACATCTACAGGCTGAATGAAAATTATTCGGAGTTCCTGGGAGCGGAAGGTAGATGGTGCTTCATGCCAGTAAGAGACGAAACGAACGACCTAATCGCAAATTTTGTTGGGGTGGATAAAACAAAGCAGTTCATCGGCTACAATGCACCATTTATCATGAACCTGGCAGTTCAGCCAAGCTTGATGTATATCTTCCGCAAAGTGGTAGAATATGAGGGATACACTCTCAAGCGCAACGACTTCGACTGCAAGCCGTGGAACCAGCTATATATAGCTTCGGCCTACAAGACTCGTGAACTGCGCAGGGCGCTTCCACATTGGTCGAGCTATACTTTTATAGAGGAATTTCGAAAGCTTTTCAATGCCACAATTGTTTTTGATGATATCCAAAAAACCTGCTCTGTTATCAAAGCATCAGAGCAGACAACCGCAGATTCCGTAGAGATTGAGCCTCTGGACGAATACACTACGGACTATGATGAGGATGGTTCGTTCTCCACGTCATCTACAGCAAATCTAGAGTATAATCTGGGTGATTCTGCCAACAGAGATAACTATGAAGTTATCTCAAAAAAAGTATTTGAAAACTTTGAAACAGTACATAGCACAGAAACCTGGGGACCTGGTTATCAGTTCAAAGAGACAGCACAGTCATGGTCTGAGAAACAAAAACGACAGACCATCATAGAGCATAATGGTAGTTACTACATATATGTAGAGAATGAGGACGGCTCGAAAACATGGCAGATGGCAGGCGTTTGGTCACCATTAATCAGGGACAGTTCTTCGGATGATTATGTTGATCTGAACATATCTCCTGCAGCACAAGTTGTAGAAGACATCAATTTCAAGACATTTTTCTTAGAAGATAATTACTACGAGAAGCGATGCCTTCTTTCAATACCTAATGATAAGGAGCCGGATTCCAAGGAGTGCGATGTTGATGATGACGGATATAACTACACATCCGTGCAGGATGCGATAGATGATGAGTCAACGCTCGACAAATCCGAAGATGATCAGGAATGCATGAATATATTCTTCATTATTCCAGGAGAAGTACAAAATGACAACAAATTCAGTTGGGTTAGAGCGAAGTCAAGGTGGCCAAAATTCAAAACCGACTACCGGATTAATAAAGATTATTGTGGTAGTGTAGTAGGAGGTTTTGGTGGCAACCGCGGAGGTGGTACTTTCAAAGAACAGTATCCATACTCTCTGTCGCTTTGTGCGAAATCTACTGATGATGTTACTCTAGGCAACTTGCATGCCAATGGTCTCAGGGTAGACAATAAAAATTCTATGGAGGTCAAGTTCAAGTCAGACGACATACCGGACCCATCCAAGATATACATCATCCGCAACAAGAGATTTGTGTGCGAGAAGATAGAAATGGAAATCAAGGACGATGCCATCGAGCCAGTTTACACAGGCTATTTTTATATGCAATCATAATATATATATAATAAGGTGGGGAGCAGCTTGCCCTCCACCTTATTATATTATAAGATACCCTGATAATTCTTGATATACTCATTTGCTTTCTGTATATCCTTTGGCGTGTAGATGTCTGTGATGAGTATGGACGAGTGTCTCGCCTGGTCTCTGACCGACAAGACATCGGCATTGGCACGCAGCATATTGGTGATGCCTGTGTCTTTCAAGCTGTAGAACTTGAAGCGGGGAGAGAGCTTCAGTTCCTTCCTTAGGACCCGAGTCCAGTAGTCTCTGAACATTTTCTCATTCTTTCTTTCAGATCCAGGCATGAAGCCGTCAGAAAAGAGGTAGTCCTGCCCTGGGTGTGAGAAGATGTTGAGTTCCAGCATCAGCTTGATGACATGAGTCGGCAACGTAATCACGGCATCATTGCCATTCTTAGTGTTCTCGCCATGCAGAGTGAGTGTCTGAGTCTTGATATGAATATCACAGATTCTGAGATAGGACATCTCTCGAGGGCGGATGAAGAGGTAGTGAATGATTTCACACGCCAGCAGATAGTGCCTGTTATGCTCCATCAGATAATCTCTGATGAGCTGCATGGTGCAGTCCGGTATGACATCTCTGCTTTTCTTCTGCCTGGACTTGATACGTTCCAAACCTTCTGTTGGGTTCTTGGGTATATAGCCTCGAGCCAACAGATAAGCGGAGAAGCTCTTAGTCCAGGCAAGATAGTTGTTGCGGGTCAGGACTGTATTATTGCGGTCGATGAAAATGTAGTCCAGGAACTTGCTAACATTACCTCTGTCCCATTGGTATGAGTAGTTGAGCGTTATTCTTTTCTCTTGCTTCCATTTTTCCAGGATGCGGAGACGGCTGCTATAGTCGACATAAGTCTCCTCACGCATACTACCCTCGTTGCACATTTTGGCCAGATAAGACTTATACCTGTCGAGCACGTCATCCCATTTAGTATATTCCAGGGGCTGCAGCTCCTCAATCCAAGGATTCCATCCAGCCATAAGTTTCTCGGTGAGATTCTTAATAACCTGGTCGGCATAGGCACGTTGGTTCCGCTTGCCCTTGATATGGTCAAGCATAATTTTTTTCTTTCTCATGCGGTTGACTCCAGGATCAAACGCCAAGAAGGAGATATAACATTCTGATTTCTGATGCAAAACTGGAGGTTTCCAGCCAATGACACTGCTAAGAATTGTGTCATTCGAATTTGGAGCATAATTTTTTTTAGCCATATCTTAATTTTTTTCAGATATAGCCTATTATTTATAATTTGTATAGGAATGATACCGAAATTGTACCGACCATTTTGGCCACGACCAAGGCAAATCCCCTGTGTATAGGCACATTAGACGGCTTTTGGTCGGGATTACTGGACTCGAACCAGCGACCTCATCGTCCCGAACGACGTGCGCTACCAACTGCGCTAAATCCCGATAACAGTTGCAAAGGTACATTAAATAATGGATACCACCAACAAAAATAGACTTTTTTATCTTTTTTTGAAAGAAATTTCCCGAAAAATTTGCAGGAACCAGAAAAAAGTATTACCTTTGCACCCGCAAATGATAAATCGCGATTTGTGAAAGTTGGTGCCATAGCTCAGTTGGTAGAGCAAAGGACTGAAAATCCTTGTGTCCCCGGTTCGATTCCTGGTGGTACCACTTCTTTATGAGACTGAATCTTCGTAACAGGATTCAGTCTTTTTTTTTGCCCTTTTTTAAAAAGTCTCAATTTTACACTTGTGCAAACGTTTGCGTAGGAAAAATGCACTAGAATGTTTTTTAATAGATATTTTTTCGCTACTTTTGCATTGTAAAAATCAACAAACCAAAAATTAATCTAACAAACATTCGTTAAAATGAAAAAAGTTTATTTATTATTGTTGGCTGGAATGTTGTCTACGGCAGTATTTGCCGGCAACAAACAGACGGTAAGGATTGCTGGTCAGGTCATAGAAAAGACTGTCTCAGAGATTACCTTCGATGGTGACAATGTCGTTCTTTATTATGCAGATAACACATCTGATACAGAGAACATGTCGCTCGTAACCCTTTCATTCTCCTACAGCACCACTACCGGTATCAGTCAGGTAGAAGGTATCAAGCAGGCATTGCAGGGTAAGGTTTATAACCTTCAGGGCCAGTGTGTAGGTTCTTCCCTCCAGGGCTTGTCTAAGGGTGTGTATATTATTAATGGTAAGAAAGTAATCATCAAGTAAAAAAGGAGGAACTCAAAATGAAGAAAATCGTATTTACTTTGGCACTCCTCTTGATGAGTTTGAGTGCAGCTTTGGCACAGACATGGACATTTGGTGCAATGAGCGAGGCTGATAAAGCTTTATGTGCAGCTGATGCTAATTGGGTATTGGGAACCGACCGCTACGGTTATACCTTAGCTTTGGAGAAAGAAGCTCTTGTAGCAAATGGTTCTGAATTAGCTTATGCTAAAGGATTGAAGTTTACTGCTGGTGCTCCTGCGGAAAAAGTCGATGGAAAGGCAAAGGTTCGTTTGAACTATGGATCTTCTCGCTTGGAATTAAACGGAAATGGTGTTTCTTTGATTATTCCAAGTCTGAAAGCTGGTCAGAAAGTAACTGTTAGTTGCAAGACTGGTAGTACTTCTACTGCTCGTTGCTTGGATGGTACTAACTTGACTTCGGTTTCTGGTTCTTTTGGTACCGCAACAACAGAACAGGTTACCAACGTTGGAACTGTAACTGCTGATGGTGATGTTGTATTGACAACAAATGGTGGTGGTATGAATATCTATAGCATCAAGGTTGAGACTGTAAGTGGCGGATCTACTGTTACTCCAGGTTCTACCGACAAGATAACCAATGCCGTTGCTCGTAACAGCAAGGTTAACCAGATGTATGTTACTACCAAGTCAGGTGATGTGAAGTATTATAATACTGCAGATTTGACAAGTGTTAAGTTTGAAGGTGACAAGACCATTATTACTCCTAAGTCTGGTGCAGAGAATGATGAGTATGATGCTTCTGTTCAAGCCATCAGCTTTGCTAAGAAGGCTGACCAGGGCGAGAGTGGTGATATTGAAAATCCTGCAGGTGTGATTCAGATTACTGAGGCTAAGGGCTGGCAGGAGTCTGCCTACCTGAAGTGGGCTCCATTCGAGGGCGCTTCTTCTTATAATGTATATGTAGATGACAAGAAGATTGATGCTCAGCTGGTTCGTCAGTATGCTTCTTACTATCGTGCTGATGTTCTCGGTTTGAAGGCTGGTACTTATTCAGTAAAGGTTGTTCCTGTAAATGCAGAAGGTACAGAGATTGCTGGTGAAAATACAGCTTCTAATTTGGTAGTAAAGAGCTACAACCGTGAGGGTTTTGCTCATTTCAACTATGATGGTGTTGGTGCTTACAATAATGATGGTACTTTGAAGGCTGGTGCTAAGGTTCTGTATATTACAGCCAAGACAGCCAAGACTGTTTCAACAACAGTCAATACTGGCAATCAAGAGACTGTTACTGGTCTTCAGGCTATTATTGATGCTTATCAAAAGGGTCAGGATACAACTCCTATCGCCTTCCGCATCATCGGTAAGGTAAACCTTTCTGACTTGGATGGAATCTCAAGTTCTGCAGAAGGTTTGCAGATTAAGGGTAAGGGCGCTCACTCTGTAATGAACATGACTTTCGAAGGAGTAGGTGATGATGCTACTGTATATGGATTTGGATTCATGCTTCGTAATGCCAAGAGTGTAGAGCTCCGTAATTTTGCTATCATGCGTTGCTTGGATGATGCCGTGTCTCTTGATACCGATAACTCTCATGTGTGGATTCACAACATGGATCTCTTCTATGGTAAGAAAGGTGGCGCTGCCGACCAGGCTAAGGGTGATGGTACTGTAGATATCAAGGCTGACTCTCAGTATATTACAGTAGCTTACAACCGTTTCTGGGATAATGGTAAAGCTTCTATGTGTGGTATGAAGAGTGAAAGTGGTCCTAATTATATTACTTATCACCACAACTGGTTCGACCATTCTGACTCTCGTATGGCTCGTATTCGTACTATGAGTGTTCACATGTACAACAACTACTATCTGCACAATGATGTTTATGGTATTGGTGCAACAATGGGCTCAAGTGTATTTATGGAGTCAAACTACTTTGATGCTACCAAGCGTCCTATCATGAGCTCTAAGCAGGGTACTGATGCCAAGGGTGATGGTACTTTCTCTGGTGAGAATGGTGGTCTGATTAAGGCATACGGCAATGTATTTGCCAACAAGCCAGAAAACTTCAGCTATATCACATACGCAAACAATAATACAAGTTTTGATGCTTACGAGGTTTCTGCCCCAAGTGAGCAGGTTCCTTCAAGCGTAAAGACTTTGGTAGGTGGTACTTCTTACAACAACTTCGATACCAACTCAAGCCTCATGTATGCATACTCTGCGGACAAGGCAGAAGATGTTCCTTCTATCGTAGAAGGTTTCTATGGCGCA
Organism: uncultured Prevotella sp.; assembly: GCA_934202525.1. Lineage (GTDB taxonomy): Bacteria > Bacteroidota > Bacteroidia > Bacteroidales > Bacteroidaceae > Prevotella. Next base: position 15,994 of record CAKPYB010000027.1, on the reverse strand, counting down.
GGTCGTTTGAACCATGGTGACATTGATTTCGTTATTCCTGATGAGACAGTAGTAACAAATGGTCATCAGCAGCCATTGCCTGCTTTGGCAAGCCTTCTCGACTCTTATACTTCTGGTGTTGTTAAGGTGTTCGGTGAGAGCAATGCAACTGGCGAAGGTGGTTCTACTGAAGGTGGTAGCACTGGTGGATCAACTGAAGGTGGCGAGACAGGTGGCTCAGGCTCTGGTTCTGGCGAAGGTGGTAGCACTGGTGGCTCTACAGGCGGTACAGAAGGTGGCAGCATAGTTACTCCTATTGAGGGTACAGTAACTTGCAGCTTTGCAGCTGATGGTACTCTTTCAAATAGTGCATTTGCTTTGACAGGTACAAAGAGTAATGTAAAGGCAGAAGAAACTGTTATTGAAGGTACTACTTATACAGCAAGTCTTAAGATGGAGACTGGTACAGAGGTTTCTTTCACCACATCTCAGAAGATGACTCTGTATGTGTATTATGGTACTTCTGCTAAAAATAAAAATGTATTAGTAGATGGTGTAAAACTGTCTGGTACTCCAACAACAGTTGTACTTGAGGCAGGTGCTCATAAGATTGCAAAGGGTGATACTTCCGCAATCGCTCTCATCAAACTTGTACCAGTAACAGAATAATGAATGTGTTTTACCCAATGAGGGAAAGATGTATATAATAATTTTAAGGGCTGTCTTTTCTTGAAGAGGACAGCCCTTTTTTAAGAAACAAAAACTAATCTTATCTATAATGAAACAAACAAACTCTACTTTTTCTGCACAGCTTAAGGCTGTTTGCCGTAAAACCATCTTGGCTTCAGCTTTCTTCTGTGGCTTCTCTTTGATGGCAAATGCACAGACCCAGGATGGTCGTGACTTCTCTATAGATGGCTTTGCTGCCTACGAAGGTGTTCCTGGTACTAACTGGTATCGTGCCGGTGGTACTACCGGTGGCGCCGGTGGCAAGGTGGTGAAGGCTGATGACTTCTCTCAGTTGCAGGCCTATCTCCAGGCAACAGACCCATACATCGTTATCGTAGATCACGATATTACTACCGGCATCAAGTGTTATGTGGATGACCTGAGTACCGGTCGCTTGCTTGACGACCAGAGTGGAAAATCTGGTGTGGAGACAGTCTATGGTGAGCGTATTATGATTGCTCCAAATAAGACTTTGATTGGTGTGGTGAACCCAACAACAGGCAAGGCTCCTCTCTTTTCTCACATCACCTTCGTGATGCAGTGTGTTGATAATATCATCATTCGTAACTGTCGTTTCACCATGAAGGGAGTTCCTGTGCTCAGGACAGGTGAGAATAAGATTGTGGCTTGGCGTGATGGTGCACAAGTAGAAGTAGGCGACCCTGACTGTATCGGAATCCAAGCAGATAAGGTAAGTGCTAAGACCAATTGGGGTGGACATATCTGGATAGATCATTGTGAGTTTTTCAATGGTGGTGCTGCCAATAAAGACCGCTATGATGGTTTGCTCGACTGCAAGAACAATGTGCAGTGGATGACTTTCAGCTATAACTATTTCCACGACCATGACAAGAGCTGTTTGTGGGGTAAGGGTGATTCAGATGTTTATGAAAACTGCCGCACCATCTCTTTCCATCACAATTTCTTTGATAAAATCGAAGGCTCCCGTCTTCCACTCCAGCGTGGCGGTCATGTACATTATTATAATAACTATATGCGCAGCTGTGAGGATGGCTGGGATGTCCGTACAGGAGCTGTGGCATACGAAGAAGGTTGCTATTTCGAAGATACTAAGTCGCCTATCCGCTCTGATAGAGGTGGCAGTTTGAATATCTCTAAGGCCGAAGGGTACGATTGTGTTTATAAGGGTTGCAAAAACCTGATGGAGGGGTACACCAATATTGATGGTGCTAAGATTAGCAAGTCTTATCCTGTGACAAAAACCGATTGGGTTCCTACCCAAACTACTTCAACTTACACCCAGCATTATCTCGACAAGACGGTGGATGTTCCTGCTATCTGCGAGAAGTATTCTGGTGCAGGTAAGGTAGAAATCTGGAAGGCTTATACCTCTGCACTTCCTACGGTAGATATGTCTGAATTCGATTATGCCATCAAGAACTACAGCACAGCTAAGACCTACGATGCAGAAGGAAAGGTATTGACAAGTGCTACAACCGGTATTTCCCATACCGACATGTTAGCTGAAACCGGCTCCTCTCGCATAGAGTATTATGATTTGGCAGGTTCCCGTCTTTCAGCACCTCAGAAAGGTATCAATATCGTCAAGAAGGTGAACCATGATGGACATGTAAGCGTGAAGAAGGTAATTTTCTAAAGAATAAGGTAATTTTCTAACAGGAAAGTTGTTACCGGCGAGATATCAGGTATGAATCTGATAAAGATTCCTGCTTTTTAAATGACAAAACGGACAAAAGCTAGATAAAGATTTGCTTTTGTCCGTTTTTTCTTTATTTTTGTCTGAAATCTGTCTGCTGTTTTTTTCTCTTTTCCCTACTTTTGCAACCGAAAACAATTTTAAACGCAAACGCATTTAAACGTAAAACGCAACCTAAAAGTAAAACAATGAAAGCAATCCAGAAATTAGCAAAGAGAAGTTTGCTTCTCGTGGCATTGTTAGTCATCGGAAGTCTGCAACTCATGGCGCAGACAAGAACCATCAAAGGTGAGGTGACTGATGCGCAGAATGGTGAGGCTCTGATTGGCGCCACTGTCATGGTGGAAGGCGAAAAGGGCGGTACAGTTACCGATTTTGACGGTAACTTCAGTCTTCAGGTATCTTCTTCAGCCAAGAAGATCAAGGTATCTTATATCGGTTATATTGATAAGGTACTCTCTATCTCTGACAATATGAAGGTGAAACTCGAATCCGACAGCAAGGCGCTGGCTGATGTCGTGGTCATCGGTTATGGTACGGCACGCAAGAGTGATCTGACAGGTTCCGTAGCTACCGTGAAATCGAAGGACTTTAACAAAGGTCTCGTTTCTTCTCCAGAACAGTTGATCAATGGTAAGGTTTCGGGTGTACAGATTATGTCCAACAGTGGTTCTGCCTCTGCCGGTAGTACCATCCGTGTGCGTGGTGGTGCATCTCTGAATGCCAGCAACGACCCTCTTATCGTGCTTGATGGTGTGCCATTGGAGCAGGGTGGTATCTCTGGTAACAGCAGCAACTTCCTCAGCATGATCAACCCTTCTGATATTGAAAGCATGACCGTATTGAAGGATGCTTCTTCTACAGCCATCTATGGTTCCCGTGCATCAAACGGTGTCATCATCATTACCACCAAGAAGGGACAGCAGGGTGCTGTAGAGGTGAACTTCAATACCACCAACAGCATGCAGACCCGTGCGCAGATGGTAGATATGCTGAGCCGTGATGAATTTGTGAATGTCATCAACCAGTTTGGTACAGATAACCAAAAGTCATTGCTCGGTACAGCCAATACCGATTGGAACGATGAGGTTTACCGTACCGCTTTCGGTACAGATAATAACCTCAGCGTGAGCGGCAGCATCGACAAGTGGTTGCCTTTCCGTGTGTCTGTAGGCTATTATAACCAGAGCGGTCTGGTTCGCAAGGACAATGTAGAGCGCTGGACAGGTAACGTAGTGTTGACTCCTAGCTTCTTCCAGGATCACCTGAAGTTGACCATCAACGCCAAGGGAACTCTCAATAACAACTCATTCAATAATGGTGGTGCCGTATGGGCTGCCGCCACATTCAACCCAACTATCCCGGTTTATTCCGGCAACGATAAATATGGTGGTTACAACGAGGCACTCGATGCTGATGGCGTTCCTGTGAATGCAGGTGTAAGAAACCCTCGCGGTCTGGTTGATCTGTATGATTCAAAGAGTAAGGTAAGCCGCTTCATCGGTTCGATGGATGTAGATTACAAGGTTCACTTCCTGCCAGATCTCAAGCTCCACGCTACAGTGGGTGCTGACTATGCCAAGGGCGATGGAACCGTTTATGTTCCTGCCTACGCAGCACAGAGCTACAACAAGGATGAGTCTTTGGGCGGTAGCGATTACAAGTATGGTCCTCAGAAGAACGAGAACCGCTTGCTTACCCTCTATGCCAACTATGCAAAGTATTTCGAAGATATCAAGAGTAATGTAGACCTGACAGCCGGTTACGACTATCAGTACTGGAAGAGTACTACACCTCTTTATTATACCAAAAGTGCGGCAGGCACAACCCTGTCAACCGTAAAGGCATCAGATTACCGTCATGTAATGTTGTCATATTACGGACGTATCAACTATTCATTCGATGGAAAGTATCTCCTGACGGCTACCGTTCGTCGAGACGCATCATCCCGATTCTCTAAGGATACCCGTTGGGGTACTTTCCCATCTGTTGCTTTGGGCTGGACTTTGACAGAAGAGCCTTGGTTGAAGAACCAGAAGGTACTTTCTAACTTGAAGCTCCGTGCCAGCTATGGTGTTACCGGTCAGCAGGAAGGTATCGGCAACTACAATTATCTGCCGGTTTATACATACAGTGTGACAGGTGCCGAAGCATTCATCAACGGACAGTATATCAATACCTACCGTCCTGAGGCATACGTATCAGACTTGAAGTGGGAGACAACAACCTCCTGGAACTTCGGTCTTGACTTCGGATTCCTGGATGGCCGTATCGGTGGTGCCATCGATTTCTATACCCGTAAAACCAAGGACCTGTTGGCTTCTGTACCAACAGCAGCAGGTACCAACTTCTCAAAGACCATCCTTACCAACGTAGGTAATGTAGACAGCAAGGGTATCGAAGTTTCTCTGAACGCAACCCCTATCCAGACCAAGGACTGGGAGTGGAACCTGAGCTACAACTTCACCTGGCAGAACATGAAGGTGAAGAACCTCTCACTCACAAAGGGTGGAAGCCAGACCAACGTGAAGGTAGGTCCATCTATCGATGCTTACCAGTTCCAGGTACTCTCAGAGGGATATGAGCCATACATGTTTTATGTATATCATCAGCTCTACGACTCTAAGACAGGCAAGCCAATCGAGGGTGCTTATGCTGACCTCAACAATGATGGCGAAATCAATGATGCCGATCTCTACCGCTATCATTCTCCAGCCCCTAAATACATCATGGGCTTGAGCACATCCTTGAGATACAAGCAGCTGACACTCGGTATGAGCTTCCGTGCCAACATCGACAACTATGTATACAACGGAATGGGTATGAGTACAGGTGCTTTCGAGACAGTAAGCTACAACAACTCACAGCTCAACAACCTCAATACAAGTTTCCTGAAGACAGGTTTCAAGACCCGTCAGTATCTCTCAGATTACTATGTAGAGAATGCTTCATTCCTGAAACTCGACAACTTGAGTTTGAGTTACAATGTAGGCAAGATCAACAAGTGGGCTTCGCTCACCGTATCTGCGATGGTACAGAATGTATTCACCATAACCGGTTACTCAGGTACAGATCCTGAGGTGCCAAACGGAATGGACAACTCATTCTATCCACGTCCTCGCACTTACTCAGTAAGCCTCGGACTTCAGTTCTAGTTAATAGTTAACAGTTAATAGTTAATAGATTGAGGCTTTACAGATCATAAAGCTCAAAGTTCAACGTTCAAAGTAGAAATAACAATGAAACTTAAGAATATATTATATAGTATGATGATGGGAACAGCGGTGCTGACAGGCACAACCAGCTGTGTTTCCGATCTCGACCAATATCCTCATACAGAGACAACCTCTAAGGATGTTTATACCTCGCTTGCCAATTACGAGGCAGTGCTGGGTAAGATTTATGCTGCCATGGTGACCAGCGGTCAGGGCAAGGGCGGTGACAACAAGGATATGGCTTCCGTATTGAACAGCGGAAGTGGTTTCGATTACATGCGTATGTTTATCAATATGCAGGAGTGTGGTACCGATGAATTTGCCTCTACCTGGCTGACAGGTGAGCAGACTACGGGTCTTACTTATCTCTCTTGGGATGCCAACGATGCTTGGATCTCAGATATGTATTATCGCATCTACTACAACATCGCCCTCTGCAATGAGTTCCTGCGCAATGCCAATAGTGCCAGTTTCTCAGGTGCTGATGCAGAGAAGCTGAAGGAGTATAAGGCAGAAGTCCGTTTTATGCGCGCTCTGTTCTATTACCATGCCCTCGATTTCTTCCGCAACATTCCGATGGTGACAGAGAATGACCCTGTGGGTAGCTTCATTCCTCCTCGTTATACTCCACAGCAGACATTCGATTATATCGAGAGCGAGTTGAAGGATTGTGTAGGCGATATGCTTCCTGCATCTACTTGTCCTTATGGTCAGGCTTCTCAAGGTGCTGCCTATACCTTGCTTGCCAAGCTTTATCTGAACAGCGAGGTTTATACCGGTGTTGCCAAATATGCCGAGTGTAAGGAGGCTTGTGAGAAGGTGATGGATATGGGCTACTCTTTGGAGTCTGATTACAGCAAACTCTTCAATGCTGATAACGACAAGCGTACCAACGAGATTATCTTCGCCTTGCCGGTAAGTGCTGAGCATACCGTAAGCTGGGGAGCTTCTACTTATCTGGTTTGTGGACAGTTGAGTATGTCGAATGCCAACCAGAACGTTGCCGATTTTGGTGCTACCAGTGGCTGGAGCGAGTTCCGTCTTCGTCCTGAGTTCGTGGATAAGTTTACCCAAGCTGATATTGATGGTGACGATAACGGTGACAAACGTTGCAAGTTCTTTACCAATGGTCAGAGCAAGGATATAACCGATATGACTACTGAAACCGCCGGTTATCTCTCTGAAAAGTGGAGCAATTTGAAGGATGATGGTACTACGGCATCCAATACCGGAGATGCAGGTGTGGATACCGATTTCCCTCTCTTCCGTTTGGCAGATGTTTATCTGATGTATGCCGAGTGCGTGGTTCGTACTGGTGATGATTGGGACAACTGGGCAGGTGGTAGCGATGCAGAAAGTGATTCCCGCAAGAAGGGTGCCATTTATTGGATTAACAAGGTACGTGAGCGTGCTTATGGTATAGATGAAAATGGAAATCCTAAAGGACAAGTATGGAAAGAGAACTTCTCATCAAAAGATGCCTTCCTCCAGTTCATCCTCGATGAGCGTGCCCGTGAGCTCTATCATGAAGGTTATCGCCGTACTGACCTGATTCGCTATGGTCAGTTCACAACCAATAAGTACATTTGGCAGTGGAAGGGTGGTGTCCACGACGGACAGGCAGTGGATAGCAAGTACAACATCTATCCAATCCCTAACACCGAGCTTACCGCAAATCCAAATCTTCATAACGACAATTATTAATGATAATGTTAAGTGTTAAGTGTTAAATGTTAAATTATAAAGCTTACAACAACATGAAAAAGATATTTAGAAACCTGATGATGCTTCTCTGCGCACTCACCGCCCTGGTGAGTTGCGACGAGAGTGGCGACAATATATATCTGGATGGCTTCAAGGCATCCGATCTGATGGCATCGGCATCCGATGTGAAGCTGTCTGTAGATAACAGTAAGGACGTTGTCCTCTCGTTGGCTTGGCAGAATCCTACCTTGCTTTCGAGCGATGAAACCAAGCCTGCGGGCAGTGGAGTGCTGAAAACTTATCTGCAGGTATCAGCCTCAGAGAACTTTACTTCAGAAAAGGAATACACCGTAACCGACCTTTCCAAGGCTTTCACCGGTGCAGACCTCAATGCTGCAGCCAAGGATCTCGGCTTGTCTCCCGATGTGAGTTCACCTCTTTATTTCCGTATCAAGAGTCAGATGGGTAGCAATCTTGATGCTGCTTATAGCAATGTCTGTCAGGTAAAGGTTACTCCATACCTCATTGATATGAGCTACATCAACATCTTGAATAAAGATAAGGATATGGATTCCCCACTGACCTATCTCTATTCTCCAAACTCTGATGGTGTTTATTCTGGCTACATGAATGTATCTTCTTGGCTCAACTGCTGGGCTATGGAGAATGATGGAACTTTTTGGGGAAATATCCAGACCGGCGACAAGCCTTATGCTGTGTTGGACAATGATCAGTCTGCATGTAATATCTGGTTCCCAGAACCAGCGGGTATTTATTATACCGTACTTGATACAAAGTCAGAAGAGAAACTGTTCCATGCAACTCTCATTAAATCAATGAAGGTAAATGGTGAGGAGATGAAATATGACGGTCCTAACTATGCTTGGGTAGGGGTTGTCACCACTACAGCTGACAATACACCTATCAGCATTGTTGCCGATGGAGCAGAGTATAATAAGAGCACGGGTGATAAGGGAACTCCTATCGCCAAGACGTTGAACTATACTTTGGCTGATGGCAAGATGACAGACTCAGAGAACGCTGGCAGCGTGAATATACCTACAGCTGGTACTTATACAGTAACCGTGAAGGTTGGTGAGCACAGCCAGTTGGAATACACCATCGTATCGGGAGATCAGACAACTCCAGAGCCAGAGGCAAGCAATACCCTCTGCATGTTCTCTAAGGATGGCAACACCCTTCTTGCCGTAATGAATAAGGTGAGCGATGGCGTTTATACCTGCAAGTACAAGCCTTCTTCATGGGAGAAATTCCGCTTTATCTTCGTAGGAGAAAACAAGGACGACAAGCAGACCTGGTATGGTGCCGATGGAGAGCAGTTCAAGTTAACTTCTGCTGATGGTGCCTGGGATATCTGGTTTGGTGATGAGAATGGCGCAACAGAGTTTACCGTTACCGCCGACCTCAACACCATGACATGGGAGTATAAATAACATGAAATTATTCCGTGCTATCGTTTGCACGGAATAATTTCCAAGAGTAAGTCTCCTTTTTATAAACCAATCAATTATTTGATTATCTTTGCAAGAAAAAAGAAAAATGAAAAATATATTTGGAAAAGCCATGTTGCTGGCTACAGCGCTCTTGTTCTCTATTACGGGAACAAGTTGCAGCAGCGACGATTCTCCGGTTCATGAGCAGGAGAAAACATACGATATGAGCGGTTTTGCCAAGGGCGCCGATGTTTCCTGGCTCACAGAGATGGAGAAGGACGGTGTGAAATTCTATAATCAGAATGGCAAGGCTACAGATTGCATGAAGCTCCTCCGCGAAGAGGGAACCAATTCCATCCGTCTGCGTGTCTGGGTAAATCCGGAAGGTGGCTGGTGTGGCAAGAATGATGTCATCGCCAAGGCTTGGCGTGCTCAGCAGCTCGGCTTCCGTCTGATGATTGACTTCCACTATTCTGATACCTGGGCTGACCCGGGCAACCAGAAAGTTCCTGCTGCATGGCAGGGCTATACTGCCGAGCAGATGAAGCAGGCTGTGGCTGATCATACCAAGGATGTATTGAAAGCCCTGAAGGATAGAGGTATAACCAACGTAGAGTGGGTACAGGTGGGCAATGAAACCCGCGACGGAATGCTCTTCAACAGCGATGAGGCTGTAACCGGTGAGGTATCTAAGAATGCCGCCAACTTTGCAGCTTATATCAACGCCGGTTATGATGCTGTTAAGGCGGTTTATCCACAAGCTAAAGTCATCGTGCACGTGGATGAGGGTAATAACCTCGGCCGTTATACCTGGCTCTTTGGTGAATTGAAGAAGAAGGGTGGAAAATGGGATGTCATCGGTATGTCACTTTATCCAGAAGATAACAATTGGCAGGATTTAACCACCAATTGTCTGAATAATATTAAGACTTTATCAGAACAGTACAACTGCAATGTCATCATCTCTGAAATCGGTATGTGGTGGGGCTCTGACCAGGCTGCGCCAATGATGAAGAAGATGGTGGATGGCTGCAAGGCAATCTCTTCCTGCGAGGGTATCTTCTATTGGGAACCAGAAGTTTACAACAACTGGAAGCCAGCCAACTATACCACTCTGGGTTGGGATGCATATACTAAGGGAGCGTTCGACAACAGCGGCAAACCAACTGCCGTATTCGATGCATATAAATAAGAAAATTAAATAGCAATATGATCAAGAGAAGTATTACTTTCATGACTCTTGCCCTGGCACTCACTACGCTGTGTCAGGCGCAGAGCAGAAAAGTCATCACTTTGTCATCGTGGGACTTCTCCCGTGATGGTAAGGCGTGGCAGCAGGTAGCTGTTCCGCACGATTGGGCCATCTCGGGACCTTTTGATAAGAAATGGGACCTGCAGATGGTGGCTATCGAGCAGAATGGCGAAACCGAAAAGACCGAGAAGTCGGGCCGTTCGGGTGCGCTGCCTTGGATAGGTGAGGGCATGTACAAGATGAACTGGACGGCTCCTAAGGGCTATAAGCGTGCCGTACTCGTCTTCGATGGTGCCATGAGTCAGCCTGTTGTCACCGTCAATGGCAAGGAGGCAGGCAAGTGGGCTTACGGCTACAATGCCTTCCGCATTGACATCACACCATTCATCCAGTTTGGCAAGAAGAATCTCATCGAGGTACATCTTAATAATGTAGAGGAGAGCAGCCGTTGGTATCCGGGAGGCGGTCTTTACCGTCCGGTTTCCGTAGAACTCTATGGCAATGAAAACTTCTCTACCTGGGATACCTTCGTGCGCACGCTGAAGGCTGATAAGCAGGAAGCTGAGGTGGAAGTAAATGCGCTCCTCGAAGGCAAGACCGGTAAGTCGGGCAAGACCGTCATCGCCTTGTTGGATGAGGCTGGCAAGAAGGTTGCCGAGCAGACCGTATCGGGTGCAACTCCTGCCGTCAAGACTACCTTGAAGGTGGCGAATCCACTGCTCTGGTCGCCGGAGTCTCCTTATCTCTATCAGGTAAAGCTTACCCGATATGAAGGAAAGAAGGTGGCTGATATTCAGACTCTGAAGACTGGTATCCGCACCGTCGCCGTATCAAAGGATTATGGTTTCCAACTCAATGGCGTTACCCGCAAACTGAAGGGTGTCTGTCTGCACCACGACCTCGGTCCATTGGGTGCAGCAGAGAACAAGGCAGCTCTCATCCGTCAGATCAAGATGATGAAGCAGATGGGTTGCGACGCCATCCGTACCGCCCACAACATGCCTTCTACCCTGCAGATGGAAATCTGCGATTCTCTCGGCATGATGGTGATGGCAGAGAGTTTCGATATGTGGATCTATCCTAAGTGCAAGAACGGTTATGCCAAGTTCTTCAAGGAGTGGAGCGATAAGGATATCACCAATCTGGTGAAGCACCACCGCAACCATCCTAGCATCGTGATGTGGAGTATCGGTAACGAGATTCCTGAGCAGTGGAGTCAGGAGGGTGTACAGATAGCCAAGCATCTGCAGGAACTCTGTCATCAGTACGACCCTTCCCGTCCTGTAACCCAGGGTATGGATAGGGCAGAAGATGCTCTGAAAAGCGGCTTTGCACAGACCATGGATGTGCCGGGCTTCAACTATCGCGTACATAAATATTATAAGAATATCGAGCAGTTGCCTCAGGGCTTCCTTCTCGGTTCAGAGACCGCCTCTACGGTCAGTTCCCGTGGCGTATACAAGTTCCCGGTTGTCGTAAGCGATAAGGCTACCTATCCTGACGGTCAGTGCTCAAGCTATGATACGGAATACTGTTCATGGAGCAATCTTCCGGATGATGACTGGAAGATGCAGGATGACTACAGTTGGGTAATCGGCGAGTTTGTATGGACTGGTTACGACTATCTCGGCGAGCCTACTCCGTACGATACCTACTGGCCAAGCCGCAGCAGCTACTTCGGCATCTGCGACCTTGCCGGACTTCCTAAGGACCGTTACTATATGTATCGTGCCCGCTGGAATGAGCAGCAGCATACCACCCATCTTCTTCCTCACTGGAACTGGAAGGGTAGAGAGGGCGAAGTGACCCCTGTATATTGCTATACCGATGGTGTGGAAGGTGAACTCTTCGTCAATGGTAAGAGTCAGGGCAGGGTTCGCAAGGACAAGTCAAGCCGATTGGACCGCTACCGTCTGCGCTGGAACAATGTGAAGTATGAACCGGGTGAGATTCGCGTGGTTACCTACAACCAGTATGGCGATAAGGTAGGTGAGGACGTGAAGCGTACTGCCGGCGAGCCTGCACAGATGAAGTTCAGTGTAGAAACACCTGATCATGAACCTATTGCCTGCATGGTAGAAGGCTGTACCGATGAGCACAATGTACTTCTGAATGCCGATGGCAACGACCTTGCCTTCATCACCGTGAGTCTGCAGGATAAGGACGGCAATGAATGTCCGCTTGCCGATGACGAACTGACCTTCGAGGTGAGTGGTGCCGGCACTTTCAAGGCAGCCTGCAACGGCGATGCCACATCGCTCGAACCGTTCACCCAGCCTCAGATGAAACTCTTCTCCGGCAAACTCGTAGTCATCGTACAGAGCAGCAAGCAGAAGGGCGACATCATCCTGAAGGTAAAAGACAGCAAGCGCAATATCGAAAAGTCGATTACGCTTCAGGCAATATAAGATGTTCAGGTTTCGCAAGTTCAGAAGTTAAAGAAGTTAAAGGAGTTATCGCTCCCTACGGTCGCTGAGGAGTTAAGACAATAGTCTTTTTGACATAGTTTTTAAGCAGCAAAACATACGTCTTAACTCCTTAACTTCCTTAACTCCTTTAACTTCATGATTTTTTTATGATTTTCCTCCGATTTTTTTTGGCATTATCATGAATATTGTGTAAATTTGCACGCATGAAAAAGTCAATAAAACCTATATACCGCATCAGCATGGCAATTGCTATGCTCTTTGTTTCGCTCGCCATCCATGCGCAGCGTTTCGTCAACACCTCCCTTGAAGGTGCGCAGACAGTTTGTGCCATTACCCAGGACAGTGATGGAATGATATGGCTCGGAACCGACAATGGTCTTTACAGCTATGATGGTTATCAGGGTTATCGCCATTTCCAGGAACATACTTTCAGCAATACGCGTGTCAATGCGCTCGGTTTCGAGGGCAGGATGCTCTATCTGGCTACCGGCAACGGTATCCTGAAGTTTGATACCGAAGATTATCAGTATGCCGAAACACCAGCCATGAAGGCTTTTGCCGATGAGACGAAGCGCAAGCAGCTGAAGGAACTCCGTGTGCTCGATATGAAGGGCGGTAAGACTGACTTCGGGGGCGATGTCTATGCCTTGCTCTCTACCCCGAAAGGCTTGCTCGTAGGTTCGCTTGCCGGGCTGCATCTCGGCAGCAGACTGATTCCGCTCCGTGCCGGAGAACAGCCGCTGGTCAATGCGCTTGCCTATGACGCCAAGCGCCGATGCTACTGGATTGGTACCGAGGGTGCTCTCTATTGTGCCGATCTGCAGCTCAGGAACTTCTCCCAGATTCCTGCTCTCAACGGCAATTCCATCAAGTGTCTCTCTACCGATGCTGCCGGCAATCTCTATATCGGAACCGATAACGGACTCTATCAGATGGCACTCTCCAATGCCATCACCCATTATATCCACGATTCCCGCGATGATGCTTCTATTCCTAACAACATCGTCTGGGCTTGCTTTGTAGATAAGTGGCAGAATGTATGGGTGGGTACCGACAATGGTCTCTCCCGTCTCACTACCCACACCTATTACCGTTATGTATCGCTCGATAAGATTACGATGTCGGGTGAGGGCAACTGTCTGCATGCCATGCTCCAGACCCGTAACGGCGAATGGTGGATGGGCGGTACTAACGGTCTGATTCGTTTCGCCCGCAATGCTGAAGGTTATCAGAATGTGGCATGGTACAAGCAGAACAGCTCTGCCTTCCCTATGACGCATAACCGTGTTCGCAAGATTTATGAAGACCGTGACGGCGATGTATGGATCTGTACCGACCACGGCATCAACTTCTATGACCGCAATTCTCATCAGATGCGCAACTTCATCGTCTACGACAAGAGTGGTAAGTATTCTACCGCCTGGGCTTATGATATTCTCCAGGACCAGAAGGGCAGGATATGGATGGGTTCTTATCAGGGTGGTGTCTTCGTGATGGATAAGGCGGCTCTGCTGAGCGGCAAGACCATAGCCGACTGGCATTACTCTGACAAGGGAAAAAATGCACTCTCCGGTCTGCATGTAGGGCAGATGGTGATGGATGGAAAGGGTAGAATTTGGGTTTCTACCTATAACCGTCTCGACTGCATCAATCCGAACAGCATGAAGGTGGTGCAGGTGGCTAACTCTGATGTTGTCAACTATCTGATGGCAGACAGCAAGGGCAATATCTGGATGGGTGATAATACTTCGGTAACCTGTTATTATGCTGCCGGTTCTGTGCTGGGTAACAGTTTCCCTTCCAAGACATGGCAGATTGGCGGTAAGGTGAGTACCATGTGCGATGTAGAAGGCAAGATATGGGTAGTATCGGGCAATGAATGCTGCGTAATCGACCCACAGGGCGAGAGCCAGCGCTTCGTGATTCCTTCTATCGTGCCGCTTACCATCTGTTACAGCAGGCAGACTCATCAGGTAATGATGGGTGGCAATGACGGCTATGTAGCAATCAGTTCTGATGTTGCGCAGAAGCCTAAGCAGTTTACCCGCCTGATGCTGGCGGGAATCATCGTGAACGGAGAGGCTCGTGAGGAGCGTGGAGAAATCCTGAAACTGAAGAGTGATGAGAACAACTTCACCCTGCAGCTCACCGACCTTCCTTTTGCCGACCATCCTTCAGCTGTTTACGCTTATCAGCTCGAAGGTAGCGACCACGACTGGCATTATCTGAACTCCGGCAATATCGATATCACCTATAATGGTTTATCTTATGGCGATTATCATCTTACGGTCCATGCCGTGGATGGTGAGGGCAAGATAGCCGCCGAGGTTTATTCGCTCGATATCTCCGTCCTGCCACCTTGGTATCTCTCCTGGTGGTGCAAACTCTTCTATGTTACAGCGCTCATCGTGTTTGTGGCATGGCTGGTAAGCTGGTATTTCCTGCGTAAGGAACTGGCTGATGCCCAGAAGCAGAAGGCTGAGGTGTTGGAACAGGTACAGATGCGTATGGACTTCTTCAACCGTCTGACGGAAGATTTGAAGGCTGCCGTAGCTCATCATTCGTTCGATGAGGTAACCGATCTGATGGTCCGCTATCTGAATGTGAAGATACCGAAGGAGCCATCATCTGTTGCCACCGTGTTATCCGCTTCGCCAGTATCTGAGCCTGAGTCATCATCTTCTGAACCTGCTCCTGCACTCTCTGAGTCTTCTGAAGAGGAAAAGAAGGGAGTAGACGTCAGCGAATTGGAGCCGGCAGATAAGCGTCTGCTCGAAGAAATCAATGAAGCGATAGAGAAGCACATGATCGATTCCGACTTCAATGTTTCGATGTTGCAGGATGTGATAGGCATTGGTGGCAAGCAGTTGTATCGCAAGACGAAGGCGATAACGGGTCGTACGCCTGTAGAGTATATTCGTGAGATGCGTATGAGTCGTGCTGCCGAGCTCCTGAGCCAGGGCAAGTTCAGTGTTTCCGAGGTGATGTATACCGTTGGTTTCTCTAATAGCAGCTATTTCTCCAAATGCTTCTCCAAGGAGTATGGCATGACTCCTACGGAATACATGAAGGTGAAGAGATAAATAAATGATGTGCTTCCGTTTGCCTATAGATATGGCTGTGTCAGCTTACTGAACTGCTTGTGTAAGCTGACAGAGCTACTTGCGTCAGCTTATAGAGCTATCTGCATCTGCTGATAGAGCCACTTGAGTTAGCTGACTGAGCCACTTGAGTTAGCTGACTGAGCCACTTGAGTTAGCTGATTGAGCTACTTGAGTTAGCTGACTGAGCTACTTGATTTAGCTGACTGAACTATATCAGTATTCTGTAGCATTACATGTGTATTGTTTTCTCTAACTTAATGTCACATTTGCCACACTTGTACTTAACTCTTTGATTATGAACGAATAACGGGTGGCAATAAGGGGTGTTTTTATTGTCACTTTATTGCCACCTATTACCACTTTTTGCATAAAATCGTAAGCGGCTCCGCATTTATACCTTGCCCTTTATCGTAAAAGTTCTTACCTTTGCACCATAATTTTAAAAGCAAC
>CAKPYB010000026.1 GCA_934202525.1 uncultured Prevotella sp. | reverse complement strand
ACTTAAATACACCTATATAACACCATTTTTTATACCAGATTTTGATTCGGATTTTGAACAGCCTACCTTACAGGGCGACAGGTTTGCATCCATAATAACCCAGGGCGATGCCCTGGGCTAGGAGCTTCTGCCCCTTCAGGGCGTGTGGGGCAAAAGTTCAGTTAGTATATCAGAGAAAGCGGCAGTTTTTGACAAAACTGCCGCTTTCTCTTGTTTTTCATAAGCAAAAGCGCATAAAATCCGTATAATTATAATAAAATGTCGGGTAAAGTGCAACTTTTCTAGAAAAAAGTTTGGTGATTTCCTAAAAAATGCTTATTTTTGCACCCGATTAAAAATATTATTAAAATTTAGTGAAGTTTGAGATACTTCCCTATATATAATAAGGTATGGCAACATACCCACCCCACCAGTTCGGGGCAAGAGTTGGAGACGAGAAATGAGCCCCCACGCTCAATAAAAGGTGGGAGGATATGTAGTGAGAAAGAAATATAAAACATTATATATTTATTAATTAATTAAACGAGAGAGATTTATGGAAAAAAGACTCATGACGTTTATTGCCTGCCTCTTCCTTAGTTTAGGAATGGCGTTGGCGCAAACTCAAGTTTCCGGTAAAGTAACCTCTGCAGAGGATGGTGAGCCAATCATTGGTGCATCTATCAAAGTAGTGGGTACAAAGACCGGTGCGGTTACCGACATCGAAGGTAACTTCTCATTGACTGCTCCAGAAGGAGCAAAACTGGAGATTTCATATATTGGTATGAATTCCCAAACTGTTAAGGCAGGTTCTAACATGAAGATTGTTTTGAATCCTGACAATAAGACTTTGGACGAAGTCGTTGTTACAGGTTATGGTAACTTTAAGAAGTCTTCATTCACAGGTTCTGCTTCAACATTGAATACTCAGGGCTTGGAAGATATCCCTGTTGTATCTCTTACCGATAAACTTTCTGGTGGTGTTCCTGGTGTTTCTGTATCAGGCTCATCAAGTGCGCCTGGTGCTGTTAGCAGCATCCGTGTACGTGGTATGGGTTCTATCAACGCAGGAAATGAACCATTGTATGTAATTGACGGTACTCCAATGAACGCAGGTAATGCAAGTGCTTTCAATTCAGAACCAGGCAGTGGTTATAACGATGCTGGTACAAGCCTCTTGGCAACTCTGAACAGTAACGATATCGAGTCTATTACTGTTATTAAGGATGCTGCAGCTGCTTCACTTTATGGTTCTCGTGCTGCCAATGGTGTGGTTGTCATTACAACAAAGAGTGGTAAGGCTGGCAAGACAAACGTAGAATTCCGCAGCGATTGGGGTTTCTCAAACATGGCAATTGACTACCGCCCACAGTTGAGCGGTGCTGACCGTCGTGAATTGCTTTATACCGGTTTGAAAAATTACGCAATAAATGCTGGTTATGATGATGCTGCTGCAACTACTTTTGCGGATGGTCGAATTGATCGTTTCGCTGCAGAGCCAGAAAATGGCTATACAGACTGGAAAGACTTATTGTTCCGCACAGGTTCTCATTCAAACTATCAGGTAAGTGTATCTGGTGGTAGCGAAAAGACAAAGTTCTATTCTTCTGTTTCATACATGAAACAGGAAGGTATCTTGCACAAACAAGGGTTAGAGCGTTTCACAGGTAATGCTAGTGTAAGTCACGATTTTGGAAAATTCAATTTGCGAGTAAATTCTCAGTTCTCTAAGATGAACCAGAGTTTGGTAAATGAAGGTACATCATATTCTGGTGCCATTGCAAACTATGCTTTCTTCCAGAGTCCATCTTCAGTTCCTTACGATTCTGAAGGAAACTTGACACAGTGCGGTATGTTTGGTGTAAACCCACTTTACGAGCAAGAACATAGTTCTGACAAGAACGTCATCAATCGTGCTTTGAATAGTATGCAGTTGACATATAACGTTTGGGACAATTTGAAAATAAGCGAGAAGGTTTCATACGATTATATCAACTCAACAGAGACTGTTCTTTGGGACCGCTTCTCTAATGATGGTGCCCCAGGTGGTGCTGCTCAGCGTATTATCAATGAATTCAACACATTGAATACTCAGACACAGGCTTCATATAACAAGTCATTTGGCGAGCATAACGTAGATGCTTTACTTGGTTTTGAGACAGAGGATTATCACTACACACAGACATATCTCAGTGGTGATAACTATACAGGTGATAAATACGAATTCGAAAATGCAAGTGAGACTTCTACACAGACTGACAAGCAGGGTTATCGTTTAACATCCTTCTTAGGTCGTGTTAATTATAATTATGCTGACAAGTATTACTTTGGTGCTAGCTACCGTCGTGATGGTAGTTCTCGCTTGGCTCGCGAAAACAGATGGGGCGACTTCTGGTCTTTATCTGGTTCTTGGAGATTCACAAGTGAGAAATTCATGGATCCTATCAAAGATGTATTGACTGATGGTAAGATTCGTGTTTCCTATGGTGTAAATGGTACTCAGCCATCTGTTTACTATGGTTACAAATCATGGTATAAGTGGGGCTTCTTCTATAATGGCACTAATGGTTCTGCTATCTCAGGTATCGCAAACGTAAACCTGAAGTGGGAAAAGAACAAGGCATTGAATATCGGTTTCGACTTGAATTTCTGGAATCGTCTGTCTTTGACATTTGATTACTATACTCGTACAACAAGTGATTTGATCTTCGATTTGCCAGTATCTGCAGTACCTGGCTATTTCTCTTCTCCAGGTTATGCACTCACTTCTCCTCAGAATGTTGGTGAGTTGAAGAATACCGGTTATGAAGTTACTATCACATCAAATAACTTCAACACAAAGGATTTCAGTTGGACTACAACTCTGAACCTTGCTCATAATAGCAACAAGGTATCTAAGCTTTATGGTGGTCAGAATCAAATCATCAGTGGAATATTAATCCATAAGGAAGGTGAGCCATACTATTCTTACTATACATACGAATATGCTGGTGTAGATCCTGAAACTGGTCAGGAATTGTACTATAAGAATGATGGTACTGGTGAGACAACAACAAAGTATGCTGAAGCTAACAAGACTATCGTTGGCAAGCATGACCCAGCTATTGAAGGTGGTTTGACAAATACTTTGCGCTATAAGTTTATCGACTTTGGTATGACATTGACATTCTCTCTGGGCGGTGACGCAATGGATTATGCAACATGGCAGCATACCAATGGTGGTTCATTCCTCTATAATGGTGCAGTACCTGCTTACTATAAGATTGAGGATATGTGGCAGAAGCCAGGCGACAATGCAAAATTGCCTAAGTTCCAGTATGGTTCTTCCACAACAATGTCTTCACGTTGGATGATGTCTACAGACTACTTGCGTGTCAAGAGTTTGTCTATTGGTTTCAATGCTCCTAAGAGTTTCATCTCACAATTGGGTCTTAGCAAGGCACGTGCATACTTTGCAGCATCTAACCTGCTGACTTGGAAATCAAAAGATCTCACTGTAGACCCAGAGGTTCCTGTTGATGGTCTTTGCACTTTTGAGACTCCAGCATTGAGAACATTTACATTCGGTATTGAACTCGGTTTCTAAACAAAAATGATTAGACAAATGAAAGTATTTAAATTTATATATAAAGCAACACTTTGCGCAACTTTGTCAGCAACAGTCCTGACTTCCTGCGTAAACAACTGGCTTGACCTTGAACCATCAGATGGTGTAGAGGAACATGAAGGTATCACAAATAGCGACAACATGGGAACAGCTGTTGCGGGTTTGTATGCTGGTTTAAAGGGCAATAGCACTTTGATTGATTATTATGGAGCCCGTATGTTCCTGTATGGTGATGTTCATGCAGATGATATGCAGAGTAACGAATTGGCAGGTACTAACAGTAACCGTGCCTCATTCTACTATCTCATGCAATACACTACAGGTACAGGATTCTCTGGCAATGCAATTTGGCAGTCACCTTATATTGTTATGGGACGTGCAAATCGCATCATCGCTGCAGCAGATGGTCAACTTGAAGATAAGGACGAAGCAGCAGCAACTATAGCAAATTACAAGAGCCAAGCTTTGGTTCTTCGTGCAATGGCTCTCTTTGACATGGCACGTATTTATGGAAAGACATATACTGAGGACAACGGTGCATCATTGGGTGTTCCATTTACAGAGAATGTTGTTGCTGCTGCAGACATTGCAACTTGCCAGTTGCCACGTTTGACGGTCAAAGAGAACTATGAACAAGTTCTCAAAGATTTAACTGCGGCCATCAACTCTAATGCATTAACAGAGGATAAAGACCAGGGCTATATCAATGCTTGGGCAGCTAAGACGCTCCTTGCTCGCGTTTATCTGACAATGGGTGAATGGGAAAAGGCTCTGAATGTTTCTGAGGATATCATCAACAACTCTCCATATCAGTTGTGGACAAAGGACCAGTATGCAAAAGCTTGGTATAAAACAAATGCTGCTCATGAAAATGAGATGATCTTTGAAATTCTGATTAATGACAATAATGACTGGACTGACCGAAATGGTATTGGATATCTGTACAACGAGGATAATGATGACCATGTAGGATATAGCGATGTTGTTGCTACTAAGAGTTTCGTAGATATGTTGTCTTCTGATCCAAAGGATGTTCGTAACAACGTATTCTTGGCATCTCTGAATCCAGATAACCAGGAAGTTTATGGAGACAACAAAGTTTGGTTGAACAAGATTCCTGCAGTAAATGGCGATCCACGTTACTCTAACGTACCTATGATGCGTCTTTCTGAGGTATACTTAACAGCTGCCGAGTGTGCTTTTAATCTTGGCAATAAAATAAAAGCAGCTGAGTATCTCAATGCCATTATTGAGAACCGTACCTCTGATGAATCTAAGCTTGTAACAGCAGAGAACATCACTGCAGAACGAATCTCTATAGAGCGTCGTAAGGAGTTGGTTGGTGAAGGCCACCGTTACTTCGATTGTCTCCGTCGCAATGAGAAGATTGTTCGTTATACAAGCGAGGCTGATCAAGGTTGGCATCAGATTTTGAACCCAGAGGAAATGTCTTTCGATCGTGACTATTACAAAGCAATCTCTGCTATTCCTCAGAGCGAAATCAACGCAAACCCTAATATCAAGCAGAATGACAAATATGGCGAGTAATCTCTTACTCTCATAAGAATATATAATTAAGGTGTATCCTTATTGCTCAACACAATGGGCAAAGGGATACACCTTTTTTTATCTCTCTCAAACATTTTCCCAAGAAGAAACGATGGCAATAGTATTTATACCAATCGGATTTTGATAGGATGTTTGAGAAACAAAGATCTCCAATACATGACAACATTTCTTATCCCGAACAGAGCCAAGGGATATATTGTTTGTATAGGGCATTCTTGCTATTGGGCAGGTAACAAACCTGACCTCCCAGTGCTTACTTGCTTCCTAAGGACTGCTCGAATAGATGCCTCTACTTAAAATTTCTGGCACATGTGCCATCTTTTTTAAGTGCAAAGATATGCGAAAGTAGAGTTCTAACCAAAAATTTTTAGATTTATTATACTAAAAAGGTGTGCGCACTAGCCGCTCTATCCTTAGATTATAGGGCATTCTTGCTATTGGACAGGTAACAAACCTGACCTCCCAGTTATCCCTTGCTAAAACTTTTCGACCTGTATGGTTGAAACAGTTTTATATCTCCTCGCAAGCCACCATTTCCGCTCCGCGGTAGATAACCACCAGTTTGTGGAGCTTTGTTGTCTTTACCGCCTCTCTGACCATATCACTGTCTGCATAACGAGAGATTTGAGCTGAAGCCTCCTCGAAGAGCTTTTTTACTTGCTCATCTGTGGTTTGGCTCTTGCAATATTTCAACTCGATGATATATGAATCTACCATGTCCTTATAGATGTCACAGAGCGGAGAGAGGAAGATGTCGGCATAGCCGCCGTCATTGTCCAGCTCAGAGATAGGGCGATAGAACTTGTTCTGGCTTGTCATCGCCAAGGTGAAGCCATGCACGAAAGCCTCTCCCTTCTGCTTGTCTCGCTGGGAGGAGTACTTCTTCAGGCAGTCGGCGATATACTCAAAGTATGGCTTGTATTCTCCATGATAAGCCAGTTTGCTCTCCAGTTTACCCTTGCTATATCTATCATATACCAAGTCGTTCTCCTTGTAGGTGTCGAGCAGGTAGGTGTACATCTGGTCTCGCACCACCTCATTCGGGATGATGAACTTGGTCTCACCATCATAAGTTCCGTCTATCGTTACCATGCCGAAATAGAACAGCAGGCTGAGGAAGTTGTCTGGGTCGTTGATTCGCTCGGCAGGGAAGTTCTCGTTGAGCGTGCCTATCACGAATCCCTGGGTCACCAACTGCTGGATGATGCTGGCGTCGTGGGCGAACTCCTTGTCGTGGCGGATGAGCATTCGCATCTTGTCATAGTCGATGCGGATGTTGGTCTCCACCATCTTCTTAGGGATTTGGTATTCGCTTCGGATGTAATTATCTACGAAGTTGAGCACCATTACCGAGTTGTACATGGTGGTCTCACCATATCTCTCCTCTGCAAAGCAATAGTTGTCGTACCAAGGCTTCATCACCTTGATCAGCTCATCGGTAGTGTGATTGAATGGCAGGACGCTACCGTAATAATCCAGCATCTCTCTCACTTCTTCCTCAGTAAATCCCGTCATCTCATTGAAGTCAGGTGAGAGCGAGTAGTTGGTTCCGATGTTGAATCCGCTGGTCAGGTCGTCCATGGTTACAGGGCTTACTCCCGTGACGAACACTCTGCCCAGGGTATTGCCAGCAGCACCCTTGATGGTGTTGAAGAACTGGCGCAAGTATCCTTCTCCGTGGGTCTGGTTGCGATACCTCATAAGATGCTCCTCATGGGCGAGAATCATGTTGGTGAAGTTGTCGTACTCATCGATGAAGAGATAAATCTTCTTTCCCACCTCCTGGCACTTCTGGCAAAGAAACCTCAGTTGAGATACTGCATCTGTTAACTTTTCCATTCCTTCCTTGGTATTGGCAGGAAGAATATGTGCATAGATGTCGCAGAAGAAATTGAACACAAGGCGACAATGGTTGTCCAGTCCATCCTTATAATCATCCAATCCTGCTGCCACCTCGGCAAAATTGAGGTGGATGATGAGATATGTATTATGCTCTGGTGTAGGATTCTGCCCGATGTATAGCTTGCCAAAGATTTCCTCAAACTTGTCTTTCTTGTTGATGTCATAGTAATTCTCAAGCATGGAGAGGGTAAGTGTCTTGCCGAAACGGCGAGGGCGAATGAAGAAGAAATACTTGTTGGATTCTTCTATTTGCTCTATGAAAGGAGTCTTGTCCACATAGTAACAATCTTCTTTTATGACATCCTCAAAATTCTGCATGCCGTATGGTATGCGCTTGCGATAAATGCGCTTTGGTCTTACTATCATAACTCAGTTTGATTATTCGTTTTTGAATCTGATGGCAAAGATAATACTTTATCTCCTAATCTCCAAAACTTTTCCCGAAAAACTTCTACCATACAGCTAGAATATTTTCCCAAGAAGAAACGAGGGCAATAGTATTTATACCTATCGGATTTTGATGGGATGTTTGAGAAACAAAGATCCTTTACGCATAGTAACATGTTTTCTCAAATTAATTGCCACATTTGCCACGCTTATTATAAGTAGCTGATAATAAGAGAATAACGGGTGGTAATAAAGGGCTTTTCTATTGTCACCTTATTGTCACCTATTGCCACGTTTTGCAAAAAACAGCGATTTTCGGGCGTTCTAGAGGTGTTTTTGGAGCTAAAAGGTTGAAAATATTGAGCAAAAACGCTTATTTTCTATTCAATTTTTAGTGTTTTTCTATGCTTTTTATCGAAAAACCTCCCACGATGCAGCAAAAATTACGTCCCGACGTAGCATTTCCTACGTCACGACGTAGCAACAGACGCGTCCCGACGTAGCAACAGATACGTCCGGACGCAATTTTTCGAAAAGATCTTTGGTATATTCCATTTTTATTCTTATCTTTGCAGCGCAGTCCCGGTAAGGCCCTCTCCCAGATTATTCGATGCTGGTGATGACCCCGGGGTTTTGTTTTTCATATATCTCACTCATCCTCAAACATTTTTCCTAAATTCCTTGCATCTTTCAGAAGAAAAGCGTATCTTTGCAGAAGATTAGCGGCACTCGGCAATTTGTAAGCAAGCTTACATTGCGCTTGTTTGCATAATCTTTGCAGAAGAAATGTTCAACTTTTAAAACAAGGAGGTAGAATATGGATTTATTTGATAGCAAAAGACAAGAAAGATTAGAGGCAGCAAGAAAGGCTTCGGTTGCAAGCAAAGAAGCTGCAAGAAATTTCCTCATTGAGGCTGGAATATTATTGCCGAACGGAGAAGTTGCACCACATTTGAGATAAAGGGATGGAAAACAATAATCTTTCATCAGAAGCATTACTCTCCAATCAGGGAGATATGACTTCATTTAGATATGGCAAAAGTAATATCCGATTTCGTACTCCAAAACGCCTCAAACGATACACTGAGGTTAAGGAATGGGATAATGGATATATTGTTGTCATGGCCGACTACGAAGGTATGGGAGAAACAGAAGAGTACATTGATCTTTTGCCCATATTGAAGAATCTGTATATTAATCCTGAGACTTTTCTCAAACCAATCAAGACAGTAAAAATAGATTATCATGAAGGAAGAAGAAATTAAAGCCGTAGCAGAAAAAGCCATGATGATAGTTTGCGGATATGCATTTTCGCAAACCGAAGAAGGTTTTATACGTGTAGTGTATCTACACTCCCCATATCATGCTCTTGTAATGACAAGCGAGGGTGAAGTAACAGATACCAATATGAATGATATAGAAATCAGCATCGCAAGCAAGTATGACACCTTCCTTCGTAAGGAAATGAAGAAAAACAAAGAAATAAATAGGAGACTATGAACATTGAGGAGCTTAAAAGGCTTATAGCCAACGATGAAAACGTACATCTGGAGTTGAAAAAAACTACAGGTGAGTTGAAAGATGGAATGCACTCTGCTTGTGCATTTCTGAATGGTGCTGGCGGTTGGTTGGTGTTCGGAGTAGCTCCAAAGTCTCTCAAGATTCTTGGACAAGAGGTCACGGATAATACGCAAAGAGAGATTGCCCAGGCGTTGAGCGGTCTCGAACCATCAGTTTCGATTGACATCCAATACATTGCCGTACCCGACAGACCAGGCTGTCAAGTCATAGCTTTGTATTTCGAAGCATTCGTTTGGGGAACGGCACCTTATACCTATCATGGTAGCCCATATTATAAGGTTGAAAGTACCACGAAGCTGATGCCTCGCAATATGTTTGAGGAACGGCTGCGTGCCAACAAACCAAACTATTATGCCTGGGAGAGACAGACGGCTGACGACATAACCATTGATGATATGGACGAGAAACTCATCAGGGGAGCTATACGGCTCGGCGTGGAGAAGAACCGCATGCCAGCCACGGCATTGACTGAACCTCTTTCGGATGTACTCAGAAAACTTGAACTAATGAACGAAGGAGTTCCCAATAACGCAGCCGCCGCCCTGTTTTCCACCAAACTAAGGGGCTACACGCAGATGCAGCTGCGTTTGGCTCGCTTCCGCGGAATCAATAAGATAGAATTCATCGATAACCAAAGGGTGGAAGGTAATTTCTTTCAACTGCTTGATGCCGGCATGGCTTTCTTCTTGAAGCACCTAAATATGAGTGGCAAAATTGTTGGTTTCCATCGTGAGGAAAATATGGAGGTGCCAGCCGAAGCGTTGAGGGAAGCCCTTACAAACAGCCTTTGTCATAGGCAGTTCGAAAAGTACAACCTTACGCCAAGCATTGCCATATATGATGACCGCATAGAGATTGAGAATCCTGGTGTGTTGCCGCCACAACTCAACACAGAAACAATCAAACAGTCACACAGTTCCTATCCATACAATCCAATCATGGCGGAAGTGCTTTACCGCACCACTTTCCTTGAAAGTTGGGGTTCTGGCGCATTCCGTATCATGGAGGCTTGCAAGGCGCAGAATGCTCCTGAACCGAAGTGGAGCATCAATGGTGGCTTCATTTGCGTGACATTCGTGCGGCCTATAACCGATCCGATGAAGACTCCTGTGGGGATGCAACAGGAATTAAATTTGAACCAAGTACGAACCAAGTACGAACCAAGTACGAACCAAGTACGAACCAAGTACGAACCAAGTACGAACCAAGTAAAAGATTTAATTCTAGCTGTTTCTGAAGATTATTTATCAACAGGGGAAATGATGAAAACTTGTGGATTAAAGAGCCGACTGAGATTTAGGACCACCTATGTTTTGCCAGCCCTCGACGAAGGAGCTATAGAGCGTAAATATCCTGATATCCCAAACCATCCTCACCAACAATACAGGTTGACAGAACAGGCCATAGAGTGGAAACGTGGACAAAAGAAAAGTTTATAGACCTTTGTCCTTATTGAAGAAAGTGCAATTACAAATTGTGACTTTGAACGCGAGGCGGTCATTATAGATAGATGGAAAGAGTATTTTAATCAAAAATAAGATATTATGGAGCAATATAGAGTAAATCGCGTTTGGGTGGACGATGCTCATATTTGGGCAGAAACCCAAAATGGCTGGAAGGCTAACTATCCTTTCAGCCGTTGGAGCCGTCTTGCTAACGCCACACCTGCCCAGCGTAAGGCTTTCGTATTGAGCAGATATGGTATCCATTGGTCTGAATTAGACGAAGATTTATGCTTTGAAGGACTATTCGCAGATGCTGGCATGTACAAACCGTCAAATGCAGAAGATACTATTTATTATCAAGCATAATAATGCGGCTGAATAAACGTAACGAGACGGCTCATCTGGCGCAAGGATACGACTGAGCTGGGACAAAGATATAGATTAGGAGGTTCAAGCAGTCGGTATCTGAGGTTCAGAGAGACTGTATCTGAGGTTCAAGCAGACTGCTTCTTGATGATTTCCACTAGGCTCGGCAGCTCTGCTGAGCCTAGTCAGCAGCTCTGCCGACTGCAGTCAGCAGGTCTGCCGAGCCTAGTGGCAACACCTCATTATCATACAAATATATACTTTTAAAATACAACAAGGTGAAAAGATTTATGATGATACT
This sequence comes from uncultured Prevotella sp., assembly GCA_934202525.1. Taxonomy (GTDB): domain Bacteria; phylum Bacteroidota; class Bacteroidia; order Bacteroidales; family Bacteroidaceae; genus Prevotella. Next base: position 35,065 of record CAKPYB010000026.1, on the reverse strand, counting down.
ATGCTTCATCTGCACATACACACTACAGATGGCAGCACAAACATGGATTGGAACTTGGGCTACGGCACCGCAGACTGTGGTGAAAGCGTTTATGCCCTATAATAACAACATGACAAACCGTTCGGTTCGCCAGATAGTAAAGGTAAGCGTTGGAGGCGACGTGATAAGACTGAAACTGAGCAATATCTACTCAATGCAACCCGTAGTGATACGCTCCATCTATATCGCCCACGCCAAAGACTCCTTCAAGATTGATGCCAAATCGGCTCAATACTTCAAGTTCGGCAACAGCTACAAGGCTACCATCCCTGCCGGCAGGCAGATAGTGAGCGATGCGCTGAAGTTCAATCTCAAGAACCTGGAGCGCGTTGCCATCACCATCAACTACACCTCGGCTCCCGAAGTGCCTACCGTTCACATGGGCTCACGTACCACCTCTTATATCATGAAGGGAGTAACCAATGCCCACTCCAACTTCGAAAAGGCTTTCCGCGAGAACCACTGGTACAACATCAGCGGCATCGACGTGTATACGATGAGCACCAACATGAGTGCCATCGCCATCATGGGCAACTCCATCACCGACGGCAAATGCTCTACGGATAATGCCCAGAACCGGTGGCCCGATGTGATGTCGGAGATGCTGCAGCTGAAACATAAGATAACCAACCAGGGCGTACTGAACCTGGGCATCGGCAACAACCGCGTAACCGTACCTGGCGGTTTCGGGGCACTCGCCAAGGAACGCTTCGACCGGGATATCCTGATGCAGAGCGGTGTGAAGAAGGTGATTATCTTTGAAGGCATCAACGACATTGGTGCTGCCAAGAGCGGCAACAGCGAGACGGTAGCCCGCCAGATTATAGAGAGCATACAGGGAATGATGAGGAAGGCGAAGGCCCGGAAGATGAAAGTTTATCTGGGCACCATCACGCCTTTCAAGGGTGCCGGCTACTACAGCCACTTCCACGAAGCAGCCCGACTCTATGTAAACGATTGGATTCGAAGTCAGGCAAAGAAAGCAGATGGCATTCTAGACTTCGCCAAGCTGCTGCAAGACCCGAATGATGACAGAAGGATGAAGCGGGAATATGCCAGCGGCGACTGGCTCCATCCGAATCCTGCAGGATACAAGGCGATGGGAATCTATGCCGCTGATATCGTCAAGTAAGAAAAAAGCCGCCCTATTACAGGCGGCTTTTAATATATATAATAAGATGTTTTACTTCAAGACAATCTTGCAATCATCCAGGCTCTCTACGGTAGCGAGCGCCTCATAACGGATTCCCTCCTTGCGCAGGAAGTCACCACCATGCTGGAAAGCCTTCTCGATGATGAAACCCATCGCCTCAATCTTGGCACCAGCCTTCTCGCAAAGGTCCATCACACCCTTAGACGCATTACCATTGGCAAGGAAGTCATCGATAAAGATAACATGGTCCTCAGGAGTAAGATAACTGTTGCTCACACAAACCGTATAATCGCGGTCCTTTGTAAAAGAGTGAACCACAGAGGTAATCATACCCTCCATAGTCTTAGGCTGCTTTTTCTTCACAAATACAACAGGAAGATTGGTCAGATAACCTACCATGATGGCAGGCGCGATGCCCGAAGCCTCGATAGTAATAATCTTGTTGTACTTGATGTCCTTGAAAAGGCGCACGAATTCCTTAGCTAAGTCCATCATCAGAATAGGGTCCATCTGATGGTTTACAAAGCTGTCTACTTTTAAGATTCCACCAGGAAAGCATCTGCCCTCCTGCATAATTCTTTCTTTCAGTAAATCCATTATGACTTGAACTTTAATATGGTTATTGGGTGCAAAATTACTACTTTTTTCGCAAACAAGAAAGTTTATCGCCCAATAATTTTGTTTTGTCTGCAATTTAGCGTGATTTTGGAGCAGAAATCATCGTGCAAGAGCAAGGAGTCACGGTCAACGAGAACTCTCCTCTCGTCATGAGCGCAGAAAACATGGACACTTATACCTACTGGTTGCAAGGTTTCATCTATTATGACGATGCCACCCTCGCCGAGAAAAGCAAAACCTATAAGAAAAGTGTTATTCTTTTCTAGAAAATCAGCGAAAAGCAAGAAAATTCAATCGTTTTCGCTGATTTTCTAAGTAGTTTTCTTGGTGTTATCCTAAAAAAAACGTATCTTTGCAACCAACATTATAAAACTATCTTACAATGAGTTACGCAAATATCATAGGAAGAAATAAAGAGATAAATATACTCGATAGAATATACAAGTCAAAGAAATCTGAACTTGTAGCCATTTATGGCCGTCGAAGAGTAGGCAAATCTTATCTCGTAAGCGAATGCTTTGGAAAGAAGATTCTCTTCAAAGCAGTAGGTACTTATATTAAAGACGGAGACAAGGACTATGAGTCTTACCGTCAACTTCAACTTGCGCATTTCTATGATTCGCTAGTGATTGCAGGATTATCGACAAAGGAGTCGAAACCCACTTGTTGGAGAGAGGCATTTTTACTTTTGAGAAAAGTTCTGGAAGGAAAAAGAAACAGAAGGAAAATCATCTTTATCGATGAACTTCCATGGCTTGCAGGACCGCAATCATCGGAAATGATAGCAGAACTGGGATATTTTTGGAATTCATGGGCAGACAGTGAACGAAATATTATACTCATTGTCTGTGGATCGGCTACAAGTTGGATGCTTGATAATGTGATACATGACTATGGAGGTCTGCATGGAAGACTCACGGAAACCATCAAACTATTCCCTTTCACTCTAGCTGAATGCGAAAAGTACTACAAGAAAAATGGTTTTCATCTCTCACGCTATGAAATGTGCGTGAGTTATATGGCTATAGGTGGAATACCCTATTATCTGGATAAGCTCCGCAACGACAGAACAATGACAGACAACATAGACAGCATATTCTTTGCAGACGAATTAATTCATCAGGAATTCAAAGATGTTTATACAGGACTTTATTCCAGCAAAGAAAAATACGTCGACATCGTCAAAGCTATTGGCAGTAAGTTCTATGGAATGACACAATCAGAGCTTTCCAAGGCTACAGGTATCAAAACTGGAGGTACCCTGACAAAGCTACTTGACAACCTTAGAGAATCAGGAATTACGAGAGAGTATCCCCGCTATGGAAAGGAAAGAGTCGAAACCGTATATCAGCTAAAAGATTTCTTTTCTCTATTCTATCTGAGATTTGTTCATGGCAAACAAGTCAAACAAGGAGGATGGAACGCTATCCATGGGACAGCCACATTCTACACATGGGCTGGAGATACGTTTGAACTTTTGAGCATAGAGCATCTGCAAAACATACAAGACACTCTACGTATCCATTCGGTTGAAAGGAACTACAGTTGGTGTGGGAAAGCTGAAGACGGAAAAGGTGCTCAAATAGATTTAGTCATGGAGAGTAAAAGTACTCAAACAGATTATCTCTGCGAAATGAAATTTTCAACAGGTAATTTTACTGTCACACAAGATGTCGAGGAGAATATACGTCACAAGATAGACGCTTTCGCAAATAGCAAGATGCATAACAAGACTCGCTCAATACAAACTGTTTTGGTGACAACAATGGGGCTTAGTTCCAATATGCATGCAAGCATCATCAATCACCTGATAACTCTTGAGCAATTATTTCAACGATAAAATAGAAGAAAAATGAAAGAGGACTGCCAGCGATGGGTGGTTCTCTTTTTTTAATGACCTCCAATGGTTAATTATCAATAATTATAAATACCTTTATTATATGCGTATTTATAATTTTAGTATCTTTGCACCACAAACTTAGTACAAATCGCTTAAGGAAATAGCAGTACATTAAACTATAAGAATATGAATCCATATATCAAGCAATTCCCCGACCTCATGGCGGGCAAGAAAATCATGTATGTTCACGGTTTCCTCTCTTCTGCACAGAGCGGCACCGTAAAGATGTTGCAGGAACTGATGCCGAATGCCACCCTCGTGGCTGAAGACATCCCGGTACATCCGGAAGAGGGCATAGAGATGCTGCAGAAGATGGCGGAGACAGAGAAGCCTGACCTCATCATCGGTACCTCGATGGGAGGCATGTATACCGAACTGCTGAAAGGATTCGACCGCATCCTCGTAAACCCTGCCTTCGAGATGGGCGATACAATGAGCAGCATGACCGGCAAGCAGGAATTCCAGAACCCGAGAAAGGACGGAGTGAACGAACTGATGGTTAACAAAGGCCTCATCAAGGAATACCGTGACTTTACCGAGCGTTGCTTCCAGGACATTACTCCCGAGGAGCAGCAACGTGTTTACGGTCTCTTCGGCGATGCTGATCCGCTGGTCCATACCTTCGACCTCTTCCATGAGCACTATCCGCTCGCCATCCCATTCCATGGCGAGCACCGCCTCATCGACAAGGTAGCATTCCACTATCTCTGTCCGGTAATCCGCTGGATTGATGACAAGCAGAACGGCAAGGAGCGCCCTATCGTATACATCGACTTCGATGCCCTGCACGACAGTTACATGAAGGCTACCAGCTCGATGCACAAGGCTTACGAGATGCTGATAGAACATTATAATGTATACATCGTAGCCCAAGCGCCAACCAACGACCATGAATACATGGCGAAGGTACAGACCTGGGTGGAGGAATATCTCTCTACCCCAGCCTACAACCACATCATCTTCTGCAACCAGAAGAACCTGCTCTACGGCGATTACTTCATCGACCCTCGCCCATGCGATGGTTTCATGGGTACAACCATAGAATACGGCAGCGATGAATTCAAGACCTTCGAAGAAATCATTACCTTCTTCGAAAGACTGGGAGGACAGTGATTTAGTTAATAGTTTATAGTTAACAGTTTATAGCAAAAAAGGTGCAACTCACTTTCTTACTTGTGAGTTGCACCTTTTTATCTATAAATATCTTTGATTCCTTATGCCTTATCCAAGTTCTTCGGCAATACGAGGTTCAGGATAACGGCGAGCAGGAAGACTACGGCTACACAGTTATCTGCAAAAACGGTGCGCACAATCTCTGGGAAGATGTTGAACATACCTGTTGCAGATGTGAATCCGAGACCTACGCTGAGCGAAAGACTCACGATGACCATGTTGCGCTGAGAGAAGCCGGTACGCGCCATCATGCCGAAACCGGCAAAGAGGATGCTACCGAACATCATGATGGTACAGCCACCCAATACAGCCTGAGGAATCGTAGTCAATACATAACCGATAGCTGGGAAGATACCACCGATAATCATGATGATGGCACCCATGGCAATGGTAAAGCGGTTCACTACTCCCGACATCGCTGCCAAACCTACGTTCTGGCTGAAAGAAGTGATTGGAGTACAACCGAAAAGACCGGAAACTGAACTGACGAAACCATCGCAGCAGACTGCCGCTCCCATCTCCTTGGTCTTAGGATCACGCTTCAACGCACTGTTGCAGAGCGCAGAAGTATCACCAATGGTCTCTGTGGCAGAAACCAGATATACAGCTACAACTGATAAAATAGCACCGATATTAAACTCAGGAGTAAAAGGCAGAAGTTTTGGCAAAGCTACGATAGAGAGACCTGAAAGTCCGCTGAAATCTATCATTCCCATAAACAGAGCCAGGATATAACCTACCAAAAGTCCTACGAGCACAGAAAGAGAACGCAAGAAACCCTTGGCGAAAATCTGACAAAGCAGACAAGCCAGCAAAGTGACAGAACCCACAACCCAGTTGTTCATGCTACCGAAATCGGCAGCACCCTGACCACCCGCAAAAGAGTTGGCACCTACAGGAAGAAGCGAGAAACCGATGGCTGTTACCACGGTAGCGGCTACTACAGGCGGAATGAGCTTAATCCAATACTTGGCGAAAAGTCCGAGTGTTCCTTCTACCAGACCACCAATGATGACAGCGCCTATCAAAGTACCCATACCATGAGCACCGGCAATGGCGATGGCAAGCGAGAGGAAAGTGAAGGAGATACCCATCACGATAGGAAGGCGTGAACCTATGCGCCATACCGGATAAAGCTGCACCAAGGTACCGATACCGGCGATGACCATACAGTTCTGGATAAGCACGGCGCTCACCGAACTATCCAATCCTATCGCACCAGCGAGAATCATGATTGGCGCAATATTGCTGACGAACATCGCCAACACATGCTGAAGACCAAATGGGAGTGCTTTACCTACGGGCACTCTGCCGTCTAATTTGTAGAGATTTTCTATTGACTGTTCCATTGTCGTTATAATAATTAGAGAATTTCCATTGTCCATCAATTCAGTGTCTTTTCTGAATTTGGCGACAAAATTACAAAGAAAATCTGAGAAATCGTTCCTTTTCTCCATTTTTCTCTATCCCGCATGATAGAATACAAGAAGAATCTACGAAAAAAAGGAAGGCTGCAGTTCATATTCCGTGCAACCTTCCCTTTTTATCTTATCTCATTAATACTCCGTCTTTTCCGCATTTTCCTCCCACATGCGGAAGGCACCGAGCGCCTCATCGCGCATCAGGGCAATCATCGGTTTGTGGCGGTCTTCTATCTTGCGGTCTATCTCCTCGTAGATAAACTCATCATCGAAACCTATCTTTGCCGCATCCTTTCGGTCGTTGGCATAATAGATACGGTCAAGATGTGCCCAATAGATTGCACCCAGGCACATCGGACAAGGCTCGCAGGAGGTATAGATCTCGCAACCTTCCAGATTGAAGGTCTTCAGCTTGCGGGTAGCCTGCCGGATGCAGTTCACTTCGGCATGAGCCGTAGGGTCGAGATCGATGGTTACACTGTTGGAAGCCTCAGCGATGATGATACCATCCTTGGCAATCACAGCACCAAATGGTCCGCCACCCGTTTTCACGCTATTCTTTGAGAGCTCAATGGCTCTATGCATCAATTCTTCCTTTGTCATTGTTTAATATTTTTAGATTAATAATACCCCCTTCTTTTCAATTGGGGGCTACAAATTTACGAAATATTTTTGAATTCGCAAGGTTTTCTGCATTATTTTTAGTACTTTTGCAACCGAATAGCATTCTATTTGTTATTTTTGGGTAAAAAAATAAAAGAGAGAAGCAAGATGAGTAACGAAAAGAAAGATTTCGAAATACTATTCCGGGATATCTATCCTAAACTTTACTATGCAGCCATGCAGCTAGTAAAGGATGAGGAAGTGTGCCGTGACATCATTGCCGACTCTTTCGAACAGCTTTGGACAAAACGAGCGGCTGTCGAACCGGAAAAACGCCCAAGTTATCTATACAGAATCATCCACAACAAATGCATCGACTATATTCGTAAACAAACGGCAAGGAACAAGTACATAGAATTCTATGGCATGCTCTACGGAACATCCGTTGAAGAGACAGAACGATCTTGGGAAGAAAACGAACAGCACATACGGCAGATGTACCAAACCATCGAAACGCTGACTCCACAAACCCAAAAGATACTCAAACTCTGCTACTTCCGGCAGATGAAATACCGGGAAGTAGCCGAAGAACTCGGCATCAGCGTGAGTGCCGTAAGAAAGCACATCGTACAAGCACTGAAGGCTCTGCGATCAGCTTTAAAAAACAAAAGAGATGGTTAACAAATCCTAAAAGATAGCCGTTTCTGGTGCAAAAACAAAGAAGATTACGATAATATTTATAGAAATAGAAGGGACATTAAGTATATGAAAGAAGAAAAAGACAAAATAGACGACATTCTCGACTGGTTGGAGCCTAAGAAGGAACTGACAGACGAAGAGCTTGCATCCTTGATGCAGGACGGGGATGCCATGTCTGACTTCAAGGATATGCTGGATGTTCAGCAAGCCGCTGCCCGTCATGGAGCAGAGGAAGAAGGTTTGCCTTTCAGTCTTGACGAGGAATGGGCCAAGGTATCTTCATTCATCGACAAGTACGAAGAAAAGAACCAGGATGAAGAGACGGCTGAGTCTTCCAAAGAAAAAGAAGAGACAGCGATGGTTGAAGAAATGCCGAAGAGACACATCGCCAGACCTCTCTATATAATAATAGGTATAGCGGCATCCTTACTGCTGCTATTTGTGGTTCGCCAATTCGTATTCATCAATCAAGACGAGGCTGGCGCAATGAAAAACTCAGCCTACCTGTTTCAGCGTGATTCCACAGCTGCCCAAGTAGCCATACTCACCTCATCGGATAGCCGAAACAAGCCACAAGTTCTGCAGGGCGAAGGCATCGTGATGCCAAAAAGCAAGCAACAGCCAGCCACTTCCACCACCTCACGCATACTCCAAGCCTTGGGTTTGGAAGATAAAGACGTGGCGATGCAGCAAAACACCGTCACCATCCCTGCCGGCAAGAGCTACAACATCATTCTCGCTGATGGCACCAAGGTATTTATGTATGCAGGCAGCCGACTCACCTACCCTGCCGTGTTCAGCGGCAAGGAGCGCAGAGTATATCTGGAAGGAGAAGCCTACTTCAAGGTAACCAAAGACAAGGAACATCCTTTCGTCATCAGCACGGAGAAAGCAGAAGCCAAGGTTTTAGGAACAGAATTGAACGTAAGTTGCTACAAGGGAGAGCCTTGCCACGTAGCCCTGCTCACGGGTTCGGTATTGGTAAGCGACAAGAAGGACTCACGCTCCGTAAAACTCGTACCAGGACAAGGTGTCACCGTCAACGACAACTCCCCACTAGCCATGAGTGCAGAAAACATGGACACTTATACTTACTGGTTGCAAGGTTTCATCTATTATGACGATGCCACCCTCGCCGAAGTGACCAAGAACATCGGCAGATGGTACAACGTGAATGTTGTCTTCGACAACGAAGCCTTGAAAAACTTGAAGCTCCGCTACTTCTGCCAGAGAAGCGAGCCATTGGAGCGTGCCGTGGAGTTGCTCAACAGTTATGGCAAATTCAAAGTCTGCATAGATAGTGAGACTTTGCACATCAAATAAGGAATCGTCTCATTTTCCAACATAATGACTTTATAAAATCTTACTACAATACGAAAACAAAAAGTGGCAATTTTAACGAAATTGCCACTTTTTGTTCATTTTTTCTTTTAAAAGGGGTATCTTATTTCATTTCTTTACGACTTATAAGTAATTTTAAACTATAATCAGCGTAAAATGAAGAAAACATTGAGAGATTGTTTGCTGATGAGTTCCCTCTTGATGTCTCCAGGCTTGGCACAGCCAATCATAGCCCAGGGACAGGCACAGGAAATCGTCATCAACATGAAGAACGAGAGCCTCGCCAAAGCTTTCAAGCGATTGGAAAAGGCTACCAAGTACAAGGTGCTCTACGCCAGCCAGGACGTAGAGGGGTTGACCGTGAGCCGAAACATCAAGGCTTCCAACGTGCGTGAAGCCATGACGCAGCTTCTCACAGGAAAAGGCTTGACTTTTAAGATTGACAAGCAGTTTATCACCGTCACCAAGGGAACCCTACACATCTCAAAAGGAGCCGGCGAGTTTTACGACATCAAGGGAAAGGTAGTCGATGAGAATGGTGTCGAACTGCCTGGTGTATATGTCTTGCTGCAAGGCACCAAGACAGGTACTACCACTGGCGTAAACGGAGAATTTTCTCTGAAAGCTCGCAAAGGCGATGTACTCAAGTTCTCCTTCGTAGGCTACAAAAATGAATTTGCAGAAATCAAGAATCCTCAGCGTTCCTTGAAGATTGACCTGCGCCCTGATGCCAAGAACCTGGACGAAGTGCAGGTCGTAGCCTTCGGTACACAGAAGAAGGAGAGCGTCGTATCTTCTATTACGACTGTAAAGCCTGGTGACTTAAAGGTTTCAAGTTCCGACCTGACGACTTCTTTCGCAGGTCGTATTCCTGGTATGGTAGCTTGGCAAACAGGTGGTCTTCCTGGCGGCTTGACCGAAAGCGAGATGAACACTAAGTTCTATATCCGTGGTATCACTTCTTTCCAGAGTGGTGCCAACACCGACCCTTTGATTTTGATTGATGGCGTGGAATCTTCCAAGCTGGAACTTTCTCGTATCCAAGTAGAGGATATCGAGAGCTTCAGTGTACTCAAAGATGCCTCTGCTACAGCCATGTATGGTGCTCGTGGTGCCAATGGTGTCATCAAGGTTACTACCAAAAAGGGTGAGGAAGGTAGTGTATATACCAACTTCAGATATGAGTCTGTCTTGACACAGCCTACCAGCACCATCGACGTAGTGGATCCTATCACCTATATGAGGATGTACGACCAAGCCCAGTTGGGACGCAATCCAAATGCGACTCCACAATATTCTGTTGATTATATCAACAAAACCGCCTCTGGTAAATATCCAAGTTGGCTCTATCCTCATACAGACTGGTACAAGCAGCTTTTCAAGGACTTTGCGTGGAACCATCGTGCGGGTGTCAACATTCGTGGTGGTTCGAAGAAAGTACAGTATTATGCTGCCATCAACTACAATCGTGACGAGGGTATGATCAAGACCGACAAACTGAATGACTTTGACTGCAACATCGTCAACAACCAGACGCAGTTCCGCACCAACTTGAACATCGATCTGCGCTCAGGCATCAAATTGGTCATCAACTCCGTAGCCACATTGGACAAGTACCATGGTCCACAAACCAGCCAGACCGAGGCTTATTATTACGCATTCAATGCCTCACCTGTGGACTTTGCTCCTACCTATCCAGCCGACGAGACGCATAATTTTCCTCATATCCTTTTTGGAACAACAGCCAGCAAGAAGACCAATCCATATATGGAGATCCAGAAAGGTTACATCAACCGTACACGTTTCTCCACCACCAATCGAGCAGAATATATTCACAACCTGTCAAAATTGGTAAAAGGTTTGGAGTTCAGAGCAAGTGCTTCTTTGGTACAAACAGGCTACTACAGTAACGAGTTCTTTACCACTCCATACAAATATTATCTATCCAGTTATGACAACGAGACCGGTAAGTTTACACTCGCTGACGTGGAGAATTCCATGGCAAGCCGCACATTGAACGCTAATGAGGGAGCAAGAAGTACCGATACAAGAATCACCTATACAGGTACATTGATTCACCAAGCAGCTTGGGGTAACCACCAAACATCACTTACTGCCGTGGTTCAATCACAAGAACGCACCTTCACCCCTATAAGCGACGTACTCAACGGCCAACCACAGCGCAACTTAACCTACTCTGCACGTGGAAATTATGGTTATAAAGACCGTTATTTCATAGAGGGCAGCTTTGGCTACAATGGTTCCGAACGTTTCGCTAAGGCAAAGCGTTTCGGTTTCTTCCCTGCCGTAGGTGGAGCTTGGGTGGCATCCAACGAACCTTGGATGAAGAAACTCGACAAATACATCAGCTACCTGAAATTCCGTCTATCCTGGGGTAAGGTGGGAAACGATGGTATCGTGGAGACACCTCGCTTCGTATTTTTACCACAGATAGGAACAACAGCCGCAGGAACTGGAGAACAAGACCCAACGGCGAATGCAGGTGCACAATTCGCACGTAAACAGATTGTAGCATACGCCAACCCTAACATTCTCTGGGAAATAGCAGAACAAAAGAACCTGGGTATTGAGGCTAAGCTCTTCGGTGGTTTGATCGAGGCACAAGCAGACATATATCAGGAGATTCGACACAATATCATCTCCACACGTACCACCATACCAGCCAACATGGGTATCGAGGTAGATCCTCTTGCCAACATCGGCAAAACAGACTCACGTGGTGTTGACCTCTCCTTGAAAGTACAGAAGGCATTCAGCAACGATTGCTGGATGATTCTGAATGGAACTCTCACTTATAACAAGACAAAATACAAAGAAGTAGAAGAGGCGACCAACAAACCAGCATGGCAACGTAAAGTGGGACATGAAATCAGTCAGCCAATCGGTTATATCGCAGAAGGTCTTTTCCGTGACCAAGCAGAGATAGACAACTCGCCACGGCAAGACGGCGACGTGATGCCTGGAGATATCAAGTACCGAGACATCAATAACGATGGCGTCATAGACGTGAACGACGCCACCTACATCGGCTACCCAGAGACCCCTCGCCTTATTTATGGTTTCACAGGTTTCGTCAACTATAAGGGATGGGAATTCAATTTTGCCTTCCAGGGTTCTGGACAACGCTCGTTCTTTATCAATCCTATCAAAGTATCTCCTTTCTATGGTGACCACGCCATGCTGAAAGCCATCTACGACAGCCACTGGTCTGAGGACAACCAAGATACTCACGCCTTTTGGCCAAGATTGTCAACATCGAGCATCGCACAACACAACCCACAAGAAGACTGGTATAGCAGCAGCAACGCAGAGATTCGCAAGAGCACCTACTTCATGCGCAACTGCTCATTCCTGCGCTGTACAAACATAGAGGTGGCATACAACCTACCAAAGAAGTTTGTCAGTACATTGGGACTTAAACTCTTCAAGTTGTCGTTCAAGGTAAACAATGCCTTCTGTCTGACCAACTTTAAGCTTTGGGACGTTGAGCTTGGTGAATCAGGATTCAACTATCCTATCCAGCGCACCTACTCAGCTGCCATCAACATCAGCTTCTAAAAAAGAGAACAAGAAAAGACATAAATGACAATGAAAAAAATAATATATTCACTATTGTTGGCAAGCGGGCTGCTGAGCACCTCTTGCAACGACTATCTCGACGTAGTTCCTAAAGGAGACGTAGAGACTATCGAGACAAATTTCGAGCAGCGAAACGATGTGGACAAATGGCTCAAAACTTGCTATGCCATGTTTACCAACATGGCAACCAGCTACGACGAGCAACCAGGATTCTTCGGTGCTGACGAGTTTGTGGCCGGTCAATATTTCAGAGACAACATGGCGGCATATGGTCCTGCCATCTATATAGGAGATGGACTCCAAATGGCACAAAACCCATATTGCAACATCTGGAGCAAAGATGGTGCCTACTGTCTCATACGCTATTGCAACTTATTCATAGACAATGTAGATCTCTGCCAAAATATGACAAAGGATGAAAAGACGCTTTGGAAAGCCGAAATCAAGGCACTAAAAGCTTCCACCTATTTCGAGTTGCTCAAGCGATATGGCTCATTCATTCTCGTACCAGAGAATATTGATGCCAACGCAGATAAGGTTGCAATGCAGCAACCTCGCGCCTCCATTGACGATTGCGTCAATGCCATCGTCAGCCTGTGTGATGAAGCCATTGCCGATCTCCCGACCATGAGTGGCTCCGAGGAGTCACGCCATGCATATTTCAAAAAAGAATCCACAGCAGCCGTCAAGGCATACGCCCTGCTCTTCGCTGCCTCTCCCCTCTTCAACGGCAACGAGCAACTGAAGAACTTCACCAACAAAAACGGTGAACGTCTCTTCCCTGTCTATGACAAGGAGAAGTGGCACAAGGCTGCCATTGCTGCAGACGAGGCCATCAACTATGCCCTTGCTGGTGGAAAGCATCTCTACAACAGCACGAATGACAAAGGAACAGATATGCTCAACACTATTTTCAACATACAACAGTCTGTGCTCGACAAGAGATATACAAATCCTGAGATTCTCTTGGAATTTGAAGGTCAATTTGGCTACGCCGCTGGAATTTGCCTTGCACCTTACACCAACAGATCAGAATCTGCATTCCTGGACCAGAGCGCCAAAGGATGTCTTGCTCCAAGCATGAAGATGGTTGAGATGTTCTACACAGATCATGGCCTGCCAATAGACGAAGACAAGCAGTGGGTGAGCGACAAATACCAGATGAGCAAGGAAACGGATAGCCGCTACCTCAACGTGGTGCCTCTGAATACAGAGATACTGGGACTACATCGCCATAGAGAACCTCGCTTCTATGCTGACATCGTAGCAGACGGAACTTGCTGGTATCGCCCGACAAGCACTTATAGTGCAACCTATAAAGCTACCGTCACCAACACGAAGCAAGGAGGTAACTTCGGAACAGAAGACACAAAAATCAATGCTACTCTTCCACAGTCGCTTACAGGCTATTGGATTAAGAAATACATTGATTCCACCCAGCCATTCGCCTCTTATCTGCAGACAAACATTTATGCCTTCAAACAAAGATACCTCCGTATGGCAGAATTATATCTAATGTCGGCAGAGGCATGGAATGAATATTTAGATGTCCCTGATGACGAGCATGTATATAGCAAGATAGACGTAGTACGTGAGAGAGCTGGCATTCCTAAGGTTCGTGAAGCCTGGGAGAGTTATGCACGAAACCCCCAGAAAGTGACCACACAGGCAGGAATGCGCAGCATCATTCACCAAGAGTGGAACATCGAATTTGCCTTCGAGGGTAGAAGATTTTACAACTTGCGCCGCTGGATGGAAGCCCCACAGGAATTGAACGAGCCACAATACGGATGGAACGTTATCTGCTCTGACAATCGCCGTTTCTACAACAACTACGAGGGGCCTATCGTGGTATGGTCAAAGCGCAAGTTCACTGCACCACGAGATTATTTCTTCCCTATCCGCAGCGAGGAGATTCTCGTCTCGGGATGCAAGCAAAACCCTGGTTGGGGTGGAAACAATTAATCATCATAACAACATCTAAAAATAAGAGAAATGAAAAGAATCATATATTTTCTCATTCTGCTTGTAACGCTCAGTTCATGCAAGGATGAAGAGACAGCCTTCCAACCTGCCGTTGGCGCAGAAGCTTTCAGCTTCAAGCCAATGCCAGGTGGAGCCATCATGCATTTCAAGTTTCCTGCCGACAAAGACCTGATGGGCTTAAACATTCGCTACAAGGACTATGCCGGGCACGAAATCCTGCGCACGTCAAGCGCATTGAAGGACTCTGTGGTATTGGAGGGATTCAATGAAGCGAAACAGAATGTACCCGCAGAAGTTCGCTTCGTAAAGCGAGATGGTGAAGAAAGCGCACCTATCGCCGTATCCTTCAGTACAGAGGATTCTGCTCCCTACGCATTCTTCAACAACGTGAAAGTTCTCTCTGGCTGGAATGGTTTCAGCATTTTGACAGACAACACAACCAATGCAAAGGGTATGGCTCACATTTATTATCTGGGAACAGACCCATTGTCTGGACAGCCTGACACCATCCTCATCAAAACGGTCAACATCACCGAAGGCAAGGACACATTAAACTTCGAGTTAAAACAGAAATCAGAAGACAACACGATTGTCATTCGCACAGAAGATTACCGTGGTTACATGGTACGCGAACAAGCATGGAGCCATGTCAAGGCCTACAATACCGACAAACTCGAGAAAAGCAATTTCGACTTTTATTTCGACAAGTCTGTGGAGCGTCCTGAATACTGCATGGGAGAGAAATATCTCTTCGACGGCGAACTCAAAGGTATAGACTTCTTTGATCAATATCAGAAAGAAGGAAGCAAAGCAGCAATAAAACGAAACTGCTTTCTGGCTGGTCCTCAAGCATGGGGCGACCCTATGTACATCGACATGCACCAAAACAGACTAACAGCAGAGGTGAGATTCTATACTCCTCTTAATGTAAGGTCATTTTTTGACTGGTGCTACAGCAACACAACGATTGACAATTATTACACCCTCTTCAAGAATGGTTATTACATAGATAAGCTGCCTTGCTCTGTAGATGTATATGCCGCCAAGGATGACAACGGAACTGCAGGAAACTGGGACGAAAAAGCCTGGGTGAAAGTAGCAAGCTATGATCAGGATCCTGATATTGAAACCAGAGAAAGATGGATAGCCAATGCCGTTGGAAATATAAATGCAATCGACACAAAAGCAGAGGCAGAGAAAGCCGACTCTGTATATATGCCTCTGAAATTACTCTGCGAGCAAGGCGAAGGATACAGATACCTAAAGATTGTTGTAAACAAGACATACAATGACATTGATAACATGATGTCATGGTCACAAGGTACCTCTATCAACGCCGCACATTATTTTCTCTTGCAAGAGTTGGAAGTTTGGACTAAGAAAGATGAATAAGACATGAAAAAGAATATAAAGACATTGATTATATCACTCGCAGCCATAACCTCCTTGACTGCCTGCCAAGACATCAAGGACACATACGCAGATATGGCTGGCGATGGCGAAATCAGATACATCGGAAAATGTGACAACCTCACGGTATCACCAGGATGGGAAAGACTGATCGTGAACTGGACAAACAACAGCGATCCTATCATCGGGAAGGTCAAGGTGAAATGGACGAACGACATTGACACGGACTCTGTTCTGTTAGACCGAGGAACAACTACCTACAGCATAGGTAACCTCAACAACAGTACGTATGAAATCATCGTTAGCTCTCTCGACAAGGACGGCAACGAATCGTTGGAGAACACCATCTACAGTCGTCCATACACCAGCCAGCACGAGGAAGTAATCTCTTTCTCCAGAGTGGTGGCTAAGCAGTATTTCCTGGATAACAACCTGATTATGCTTTTTTCAGGTTGGCAGAATGGCTTGGAAACAGCCAACTTGAAATATACCAAGAAGGACGGCTCTGAAGGAAACTTCGAGTTAAACGAGAATATAGCCTCACAGCCTATCTATGTCTTGCCCGATGAAATAGATACATCCAAGCCAGTCAACCTGTACCGCACAGGACACATAGGAAGTTGCAAAGACTTGATAGAATTCGACCCATACGAATTGAGCAAGGAGCCATCCTTTACATCCGATTTCAAGGAATTTCTCAAGACGAAATATGGCTCTGACGGAAAGATCATCAACAGTACGGGCAACGTATCTGACAGTTGGGCAAAAAACTTACAGACACTGGAGTTAGATGCAGATATCAACTCGCTGGAAGATTTGCTCAATATGCCAAATCTGAAGAGACTCGTAGTAGGAAAGAACACTTATCTCACAGAGGCTGGAGCCAATGACGAGACTCGTGGACAATATAAGGTATTCGACCCTGCTATCAGCAATAAGGTATTGGAGATTATGCACCAGCATACAGGACTTGTCGTGGAACGCTATAACAAGCACTATCAGGAATTAGGCAAAGAGTCTTACATCAAGGATATGGGAGCTACACACTTGCCAGAAATAGATTGCTACGATATCAGCCAAGCAAGTATCAAATGCAGTGTTGCCGACCAAGATGGCTACAACTCACATCCAGAATATCTCATAGACGGCAAGACAAGCACATGTTGGAAACCTTTTGCCACCAGTTCTCAACAAACGTATATTTTGACCATCGACTTGGGTAAAGAAGTTGAGGCAAGCGGCATAAAAGTGGTACAGAAATCGTTTAGCAAATCTGATCAGGACAACGACATTGCCCCACAAAAGATGACGTTAAAGATTGCCGACAAGAGCGGCGGTCTTAGCGATGCCACCTATGTGGAGGAGAATACACTCGGAACCAGCACAGGACAAACTATCCTTCTGCCATTCGCCAATGGGACACAAAAGGTGAGATACATCCAAGTGGGCATTCCTTCTCAATACTATTTTGGTACTTTCGATGTAACACTTGCAGAAATCGGTATTTATAAATAAAAAGAAAAATGAAAAAGATAATTATATCCATCATAATTTTGTTGGGCAGCGCTTCTGCGTTCGCCCAACAAAACGACAAGTTGCTGCAAACGCTGAAATCGGAACTCAACTACAGCATGGAGCATCTACAAAAGCAACCCGACCACAAGCCATACTACATGAGCATGAGAGTGGAAGACAAATATACCCTCGTGCTAAAAAGTAGTTTTGGCAACAAGAATGGTGAAGAGGAAGGGCGCATCCGTCTGTTCTCACCACAAATCAGAATCGGAAGCAAGCAACTTGACAATTTCAAATATACTACCCAGGGGATACAGCAATACCAAGGCATGTCTGTATCGCAACCTACCATGCTGCCCCTGGACGACAACGCCACAGATGGCATCCGTGCTGCCATTTGGAAAGAGACAAACAGCCGCTACAAGTATGCCTGTCAGGTTTTCGACGAAGCAAAGACCAAAGTTGCAACAACCGCTGCCAACGAGGACAAAGCCGCATGCTTCTCAGATGCTCCCGTAGAGAAATACTATGATGCATCCATCGACAACCGCTTTTATCACATAGACAAGGCTGACTGGCTCAAGAAGCTCAACGAGATTTCTGCCGCTTTCAAGGCTGAGCCGGAGTTGCTGGGCGGAGAAGCAAGTCTGACCTATCAAGTATCTCGTGTCTATATTGTCAACACCGAGGGTACAGAAGTGGTACAAAACCGCATTTGCGGACGCATCATGCTCTCTACACAAGCAGTAGCTGCCGACGGTATGAGTTTACCACTCAACAAAGACTATCTGGCATACGACCTCGACAGCCTTCCAACAGTAGAGAAAATGGTAACCGATGCCAAAGACATGGTGAAGAGGGTATTGGCTTTGAGAAATGCTCCCGTCGCTGATCCATATACTGGTCCTGCGATGTTGTCGGGTGAAGCAAGTGGTGTTTTCTTCCATGAGATATTTGGTCACCGCCTTGAAGGTCACCGTCTTAAAGAAGGCGGCGAGACTTTCAAAAAAATGGTAGGTGAACTCGTTTTACCCAAAGAGTTCCAAGTTTATTGCGACCCAACCCTACGTCACTACGCAGGAACCGACCTCAACGGATATTACAAGTATGACGACGAGGGAGTGAAAGCTCGCCGTGTAAACAATGTGGTGAATGGAGTTCTGAAGTCTTTCCTTATGAGCCGTGTACCACTTGACGGATTCCCAGAGAGCAACGGTCATGGACGTACTTCCGACGACAAAGATCCTGTATCACGCCAGTCAAACCTCATTGTAGAGACCAACAAGCCTTACACCGAAGCACAGATGCGCCAGATGCTCCGTGCAGAGGCAAAGAAGCAAGGTAAGGAATATGGTTATTACTTCAAAACGGTCACCAGCGGTTACACCTACACAGGTGAAGGCGGCAGCCTCAACTCTTTCAACGTAACTCCATTAGAGGTGTATCGCATCTTTGCTGATGGTCGCCCAGACCAGTTGGTACGTGGGGTAGATTTGATTGGTACTCCTCTCTCCATGTTCTCGCACATTTCTGCTGCAGGTAAGAACGCAAGCGTATTTACTGGAGTATGCGGTGCAGAGTCGGGTTGGGTACCAGTTACTGCAGTTTCTCCAACAATCTTCGTTACTCAGATAGAAACACAGCGCCGTGCCAAGAGTAACTATGTACCAGCCACGCTGAAAGCACCTGGATTTGGAAGAAAGCCATCAACCAATGTATTTGAAGGAACCGACGTCAACAATATAGACAAAAGCATCCTATATGGAATGAAAGACGAAATGAAGAGAGAAATGGACTCGCTTACCATTGCAGGTTCTCCACGTCCTTTCTATATGTCATATTTGGCAACTCGCTTCAAGACTATCAATGTAAAAGCTGAACTTGGCGGTTTAACCTATTGTTACGACATGCCATGGGACATGTTAGGTAGCACTCAGGTTTTGGTGGGAAGTTTCAAGCGCAACAGTGAATTAAAACTCGGGCAATACGTACAAACAGGCATACAAGCAGGAGGTGGCTACGATGCCATCCGACGTGCTTTCTGGACTTATAGCGATTTAGCTTACAAATACAATCTGAATAGCTACGCCCAGAAGATGAATGCTCTGAATAGCAACCCATTGCCTGCCACAATCGAAAAAATACCAGACATGCAGCGCATGGCACCTGTTACAGTCATTCAACCAAGCTACGATTACAATATCGATGCCCAAAAGTTGTCCGACTTAGCTTGCAAAGCTTCTGAAACATTCAAGGATTTCAAGGACTTGACCAACACGAGCGTTTCCTTTGAAGGCGCATACGAAGACACTTATCGTGTAACATCAGAGAATGTCAATCTCAAAGAACCTCATAGTTACTTGAAAATAAAGGTAAGCGCTAATCTCCGTCTAGCAGATGGAAGCCTACAGAAAAATGGATTCGAAATGAATTTCACCACTCCAGAGGAAGTGCCATCCGCAGAAATACTACAGGCAAAAGTGAGGGAATTTGCAGAACAATTTGTTGCATTAAAAGACGTACCTATATTGAGCGACACATACAAAGGTCCTGTCATGTTCGAGGATATGGCTGCTGTTTATCCTTTCACAGAGAATCTGTTGACACTCAACAAACTCTATGCAAAAGTAATACTTGCTCCTAACGACAAGGCACTTGGCAAGAAGATTGGCAAGAAGATTCTTGACCCACGCATCGACATTGTGAACTACACTTCTCTGCCAGAATACAATGGCACAAAGTTGATGGGAGCCTATAGCATAGACGCTGATGGCATCAAGCCTGAAGCAGAGATTCCATTGGTAGAGAAAGGTATCTTGAAGCAGATTTTGAACCGTGCTACTCCTACCGAGCATGCCATGCACTCTACGGGTAGTGCCCGCTTCACCAATAACCCAAGAGCCGTTGCGCTCACCACATCAGTGGGTACTTTCCACGTGAAAGCTACTGGTACTACCGATGCAGACAAGATGAAAAAGGAGCTCATCAAGTTGGGTAAGAAAAAGAAGTTGGAATATGTATATAAGATTACAAGTCCTGCCGGCGCAGAGTCTTTGCAGCTCTATCAGATCAACGTAAAGACGGGCGAGGAGAAACTTGCGAGAATCACTCAAGCCATTCTCCCAACACTAAGCCAGTTGGAAAAGATTACAGCCATCTCATCCAAAGAGAATGTGTATAATCTCTCCAAAGACGTAAACACTTCCGTTATCTGTCCTTCTGCCATCATCCTGGATAACATCGAGTTGAGCAGCAACACTCCTCGTAGCGAGAAGGCTCCAGCCATCCCTTATCCATTGCAGCGATAAGGTTGCTGGAAAGTTAGAAAACTAAAGAACATGAGCGTTAGTAATTAAAATAAATTACTAATCATCATACATACTCTCTCAACAAGAGGACTGCCCGAGATGGGTAGTCCTCTTTTCTTCACTGTATAAAATTACAGCCAGGCTCCTACTGCATAAAGTGGCTTGTTGACCATCCACTCCTGATCTTGATATGGCTTCATCGAAAGTCGCAAACCTTTTAGATTCGGATGCTTTTCTATGAATGTGCGAAGAGATTTGGCACGAACATTTTCCTCTGCCTTGATTTCAATAGGCGTTATGGCAGTGCCATGCTGAACAATCAAGTCGATTTCCACACGTGAATCATTACTACTGAAATAGTAAATCGGAATCTGAAGTGCCATAAGTTGGGTTAAGACAAAAAGCTCCGTGAAAGAGCCTTTATATTCCTTCAGCAAAGTATCAGCCACCAAAATACTTTCTGCCGGAGTATCTACCATAGCACCCATCAAACCTATATCCAGGACAAAAAGTTTAAACACAGACATTTCTGCATAAAACTTCAATGGCATTTCTGGAGCCGACACACGATTAACCTGATAAACCAATCCTGCATCTATCAACCACTGGATAGCTAACTCAAATTCAGAAGCTCTTGCTCCTTTCTTCAATGCTCCAAAGATAAACTTTTTATTTTCTTTCGCCAATTGTGACGGAATGGAATCCCATACCATATTAATACGAGGCACTTCCTGTGAAGGAGCATGTTTGGAGAAATCACGCTGATAGTCAAAAAGTATCTGCTTTTGAATGTTGCGCACTTCCTCTAAGTTCTTGCTTTCCACAAATTCCAAGACTGCTGCAGGCATTCCTCCAACATAGTAATACTGACGCAAATAATCTGTCAAACGCAAAGATAGAGAATCTATAAGAGAAAAGTCCTTGGCATGAAGTACATTGACCAATGGCTGCTCGCCCATAGCTAGCAGGAACTCATCGAAGGTCATTGGATACATCTTTATCATATCCACCTTCCCCACCGGAAACGACATGCCACTATGAAGAGATATGCCCAAAAGCGAACCGGCTACAGCCACATGATAGGCTGGAGCATCTTCGCAGAAATACTTCAGAGAGTTTAATACAACAGGATTTTCCTGTATCTCATCGAAAATTATCAATGTATTTTCCGGTTCTATATTTACATGGAGCAGAGCTGACAAGGATAGTAAGATTCGCTCAATATTATAGTCTTGCGCAAAGATCTTTTCCACCATTTCGTTCTTGTCACAATTGACATAAGCCATCTTCTGATAGTATTTGGTACCAAAATCCCGCAAGATATAGGTCTTTCCTACCTGCCTTGCACCATTGACTATCAGAGGCTTACGATTCTTCTTTTGCTTCCAAGCGAGGAGCTGTTTAATGACATTTCTTTCCATAATCACATTTTTTTGCACGAACTTTTGCTGCAAAGATACACTTTTTCGCACGAATATCCGGCACTTTACTACATTTTTTTGCACGAACACCCTAAATTTCCTTAAATACGCATTCCTGTTCAACAGTTAATTATCAATAATTATAAATACCTTTATTATAAGAGTAGTTATAATTTTCGTAACTTTGTAGCCTATGAATCAAAACAATATCAGCGCCGCAGAACTCTTCCTTAGAGTAAGAGAACTTTTGATACTCCCCGACCTGGAGCCGAAGACACGCAACAAGATGATGCACGATACACTCATCCTCTGCTGCCACGAAGGAGTGAAGGAAACGAAACAGGCTTTCGGTAACCTTTTCTCCCAGGTGGATTATCTCTGTAAGGCTCACGGCATCAAGGTGGCAGACAAGATTGCCATCCAGACCATGCGCCGGCACAGTAATTCGCAGGAACCGCTCTCAAGCGAAGATCTGAAATATGATGCACGTGCCCTTGCCATCTTCATCTCCGCCGTATTCGGAGTGGATGTGCCTCACGAGCTGAACGTGCTCATTCCCCATACCAACCGTCCTTATCAGAAGGGACTGGAAATCAACAACCGCCGCATCCGCTGCATCGTGAAGAACTGGGATAGCGATTTCATCCGCGTGGATATTGACCAGGATGCTGATGAAGAGGAATATCTCGTTCAACTGAAAGATGAAGAGAACCATATCGACCATACCTACCTTTGGGATATCCTGAAGGAAGGCATGCAGCTCAACCTGCTCGACTGTCAGGTGAAGCAACCCATCATCACCCCCCGACTCATTGTGGTGGAACCCGATTATCTGGTAGATATCAGTAGTATCGCCACCTGCTTTACAGCTTTCGGTCATCATCCCCTGCTCTATCTGCTGAACCAGATGAAGCCCCGCGCCAACACCCAGGCTACCCTGCTCGGTAACTTTGCCGGTGCTGCGCTGGATGACATCATCAATACAAACGGCAAATATCAGATGAACGAAACCATAAAGACGAATTTCAGGGAGAAAGCCCTGGAGTTCTGCACCTGTCCCTGGTTTGATGCCAAGAAATTCTATACCGATGCCAACCAGCAGGCATTCAATCTGCAGCAGGTAGTGGATATTCTCTTTCCCCGCACCGCATCGCAGGCACAGATGTCAGCCTTCCGTGGCGAAAGTCTTTACGACAGGAAGAAAGCCATCCTCGAACCTTCGTTCGTCTGCGAAGCACTCGGCATACAGGGACGTGTGGACCTGATGACCACCGACTGCAAACTGCTGGTGGAACAGAAATCGGGACGCAACATGAATATCGAAACCCATCAGGTAGATCCGGGTTATCACAGTTATCAGCTGGAGCCTCACTATGTGCAGCTCCTGCTCTACTATGGCGTATTGCAGCACAACTTCAAGCTGAGCAACGACCGCGTGAATATCCGTCTGCTCTATTCCAAGTATCAGCCGCAAGATGGATTGATGGTAGTAGCTTACTACCAAAAGCTCTTCAAGGAGGCCATCGAATACCGCAACCAGCTGGTAGCCGCTTCTTTCGAAATAGCCAAGGAAGGTTTTGAACATGCACTCAACGAGTTTACACCCGATGTACTCAATGTAGCAGGCACGCAGGATTTCTTCTACAACAAGTATCTGAAGCCGCAGATAGAAGCCATCACCAGTCCGCTCCACAGCCTCTCCCCATTAGAAGAAGCTTACTTCTGCCGCATGATGACCTTCGTGTTGCGGGAACAGATGATCAGCAAGGTGGGCGCACAGGAAGGAACGAACACATCGAGCAGCGACCTCTGGACCATGCCGCTCGCCGAAAAAAAGGATGCCGGCAATATCTATACCAACCTGCACATCATCCGGAAGGAACAGAGCAGCGCAGGAAGCGGATATGATACCATCACCCTCAGCGTGCCCGACCAGGGAAAGGACTTCCTGCCCAACTTCCGCATCGGCGACATGGTGTATCTCTATACCTACAAGCTGAAGGAAGAGCCCGACGTAAGAAAGGCTATATTATATAAAGGTGTACTGCAGGAGATTCACAGCGATGAGATTGTGGTACATCTCACCGACGGACAGCAGAATGCCGACATCTTTGAGATGAATCTGCCTTACGCCATAGAACATGGAACGAGCGATGCATCAACAGGCGGAAGCATCCGCAACCTGCACCAGTTTATCTGTGCACCCAAGGAGAAGCGCGACCTGCTGCTGGGACAGCGTGCTCCACAAAGAGATGCCTCGCTGACATTGACCAGACATTACGATGATGTACTCGACGACATCATTCTCCGTGCCAAGCAGGCACAGGATTACTTCCTGCTCGTGGGACCACCGGGAACAGGAAAGACCAGTCGTGCCCTGAAGTTTATGGTAGAAGAAGCATTGAACGACGGAACAGGAATGCCGACAGCAGAAAGCATCGCCGCTGGAAGCAAGACGGCTCAGCAGCCTGCATCCTCCATTCTCCTGATGAGCTATACCAACCGAGCCGTAGATGAAATCTGCGAGATGCTGGTAGATTCGGGCATTCCATTCCTTCGCCTCGGCAGCGAGTACTCCTGCGATGAGCGGTTCCGCCCTTATCTGATAGAGAAAGCCATCAGCGACTGTCCGAAGCTCGAAGCCATCAAACAATATATAATAGGAACGCGTGTAATCGTGGGCACCACTTCGATGATGACCTCCAAGCCGTTCATCTTCTCGCTGAAGCACTTCAAGCTTGCCATCATCGACGAGTCGAGCCAGATACTGGAGCCTAATCTCATCGGTCTCTTATCAGCAGTAGATAAGTTCATCCTCATTGGCGACTACAAGCAGTTGCCAGCCGTGGTGCAGCAGAGCGAGCAGGATTCAGGCATTCCTACTATCAACGACAGTCAGAAAGGTGGCATCATCGACATGAGCATCCTGCAGGACATCTGTCTTACCAACTGCCGCAACTCCCTCTTCGAACGTCTGATTCATTGGGAAGATCACGAAGAGCGCAGCGAATTCATCGGCATTCTGCGCCGCCAAGGCAGAATGCATCCCGAGATTGCAGAGTTTCCTAACCGGATGTTCTACCGTCGGGAGAAACTGGAACCCGTGCCATGTCCACACCAGTTGGAGACGGAACTGTCATATACTCTCCCATCAGAAGATGCGCTCGACGACCTGTTGAAGGAGCACCGCATGCTATTCCTTCCATCCAAATTCTGCAAGGAGCCGAACGTATCCGATAAGATCAATGCCAACGAGGCAGCAATCGTGGTAGACCTGCTTCGCCGCATCCACCGCTTCTATGGAGAGCGTTTCGATGCCAAGAAGACGGTAGGCGTCATCGTTCCTTACCGCAACCAGATAGCCATGGTGCGCAAAGGCATCGAAAAGCTCGGTATTCCGGAACTGGAGAAAATCAGTATCGATACCGTAGAGCGGTACCAGGGCAGCCAGCGAGATGTCATCATCTACAGTTTCACCATCCAGAACATCTGGCAGCTCGACTTCCTTGCCGGCAACAGTTTCGTAGAAGACGGCGCCATCATCGACCGCAAGCTGAACGTAGCCATCACCCGTGCCCGAAAGCAGATGATTATGACAGGTAACCCGGAGATATTGCGCAATAATCAGATTTTTAGCGAATTAATGAACTATGTGAAGGAAAAAGGAGGATATTTTTAAAATTTCCCCAAAAAAATTTGGTGATACGGAAATAAAGTCCTATCTTTGCATTCGGATTATACACAAAAGGATAAACAAGAGACATAAATACAGATATAGGATTCCGGTGCTCCACTGGCACTGGAATTCTTTATTTTTTATGCTACTTGCCAACCGATTATTAATAACATTAAAACAACAAGAAAATTATGGCTTACATGTCACAAGAAGGCTACGACAAACTCGTAGCTGAGCTGAAACAGCTCGTATCTGTAGAGCGCCCTAAGGCATCAGCCGCAATTGCTGAAGCCCGCGACAAGGGTGATTTAAGTGAGAATTCTGAGTATGATGCCGCTAAAGAGGCACAGGCTCATCTGGAAGATAAGATCAATCGCCTGAAGCTCACCATTGCCGAGGCCAAGATTATCGATACCAAGCAGCTCAGCACCGACAGCGTGCAGATTATGTCGAAGGTAGAGATGACCAACATGGCTAACAAGGCAAAGATGACTTATACCATCGTGAGCGAGAGCGAGGCAAACTTGAAGGAAGGCAAGATTTCCATCAAGACTCCTATTGCACAGGGATTGCTCAACAAGAAGGTAGGTGAAGTTGCAGAGATCAAGATTCCTCGCGGCACCATCAATCTTCGCATCGACAAGATTTCATTTGAATAAAACGGAATAAAAGGAACTATCATATCGGCAGCGATGCCCGTATGACGGTTCCTTTTTATGTTATATGTAAGCCAACCCGATATACTCTATAGAAAATGAAAGTTGCCGATGCAACGACTTCAAAAAGAGAATCATATAATATGAATTGTAAATTATAAATTATTAATTATAAATTGATTAGCGATTATGGCAAGCATTTTTTCAAAGATTGCAGCAGGAGAGATTCCTAGCTACAAGTGTGCAGAAAGCGACAAGTTCTATGCTTTCCTCGACATTAGCCCTATCGGCAAAGGTCATACTCTGGTAATTCCTCGCAAGGAAGTGGACTACATCTTCGATATGGAGGATGCAGACCTGGCTGAGTTTGAAGTATTCGCCAAGAAGGTAGCCAAGGCCATCAAGGCAGCCTTCCCATGCAAGAAGGTAGCTCAGGTAGTATTGGGTCTGGAGGTTCCTCATGCCCATATCCACCTCATCCCAATGAACAGCGAGGCTGATGTAAACTTCCGCAAGGAGCATCTCAAGCTCACTGAGGAAGAGTTCAAGGAAATTGCTGATAAGATTTATACAGAATTCAAGAAACTTTAAATGCAAGAAGTTTCAAACTGAAAAAAGAGCTGCGAAACTGATTCGCAGCTCTTTTTATATCTTTATTTCATAAGTTCTTGCTTAAACAAACTCATCGCCTTTCTTCATCTGTACCTCGTTCACATATTTGCGAACCAGGGCAGAAGAGTCTTCTTTCTTGCATATCAGCAGCACATTGTCATTCTCGGCTACGATGAATCCGTCCAGTCCGTTCAATACTGCCAGTTTTCCTTTAGGCAGTTTGACCACATTATTGTGACAATTCTCCATCATCACATCGCTGTCAATAACCACGTTGTCATCGCTGCTCTTCTGCATCGCCTCATAGATGCTGTGCCAGGTACCCAAGTCAGCCCAACCGAAGTCACACTTCATCATATAGACATTGCTAGGTTTGTCAAGCACTCCGAAATCTACTGATATATTAGGATAAGAAGAGAAGCTCTCCTTCATGTAAGCGTTCTCTGTCTCCACACTGAATTCCGGATACTGTTTATCGTAATCACGGAGTACAGGAGGCAGAATCTTGCTGAAACACTCACGCAGATACTTCACATTAGAAAGGAATAAGCCCGTATTCCAATAGAACTCTCCACTTTCTACAAAAATCTTGGCAAACTCTCTTTCCGGCTTCTCAGTAAACGACTGCACCTTGTACAATCCGTTGCCGATAGCTTCGCCCATCTGAATATATCCATATCCAGGTTCAGGACGGGTTGGCTTCACTCCCATCGTCAGGAAGCGGTCATGTTCTGCCACAAAAGCCAGACCTTCCAATACGTTCTCGCGGAAAGCATCTTCATTGAAGATGGCCTGATCCGAAGGAGTTGCGATAATGCAGGCATCGGGATTGAGCATCGAGATGCGATGATTGGCCCATGCCATGCTAGGGGCTGTGTTGCGATGAATAGGTTCCGCCAATATTCGTTCTGCAGGAACCTCAGGCAACTGTTCCTTTACCAATTGAACATATTCTTCATTTGTGTTGATAAATATATGGTCGGCAGGCACAATCTTTGCCATACGGTCAAAGGTTTGCTGAAGCTGGGTGCGACCTACTCCAAAGAAGTCGACAAACTGCTTCGGATAGTTGCTGCGGCTGCAAGGCCAGAGTCTGCGGCCTTTACCTCCTGCCAATATCACACAATAATTATTTCCGTTACTCTTCATATCTTGAGTCTAATATTTTGTTTGTTTTCAAAATTCATCTGTAAAGTTAGTGATTATCCGTGAAAGTGCCAAAGATTTTCTTGAAATTTAATAAAGTGGACTATAAAAACAACAAAAATTTAATGTTTCTGCATTAAAAATGCATTTTTAGAAAAAAAAGTCACCAAAAAGTTTGTCAGTTCAAAAATTATTAGTACCTTTGCAACCGCAAATAAGCAAGGTGGTATTTGCCCAGATGGCGGAATCGGTAGACGCGCTGGTCTCAAACACCAGTGGAGCAATCCATCCCGGTTCGATCCCGGGTCTGGGTACCAAGATGGAGAGAAGTTTTACTTCTCTCCTTTTTTTGTTTATATACCTTATTATATATCCGCTTATATCTTATCATATCCCCCACTTCACGAAAACGTTTACAACGATTTATTTAGAATAAGCCTTACTATTTTTGGCTTTTCAAAAGATAATATTTATCTTTGCAGAAGAAATAGCTTATTATAATAACCCAACAAACCAAGAAAATAGATGAAGAAATTATTTAGCATGGTATGTGCTTGCTTGTTGGCGCTAAGTGCCCAGGCAACCGACACCAAGAAGTATGATGCTCTTTACGAGAATCTGCCATTCCAGATGGAAAAGGTAACCCGTCCACAGTTCCCAGCCAATGAGGTAAACCTCAAGGACTTTGGCGCTATTGGAGATGGCTCTTCTCTCTGTACCACAGCCTTTGCCAAGGCTATCGATGCGCTGACTCAGAAAGGCGGCGGCAAACTCATCGTTCCACAGGGCGTATGGTTCACAGGTCCTATCGTATTGAAGAGCAATATCAACCTGCATCTCGAAAAAGGTGCTGTCATCCTTTTCTCACCTGATGATGCTCTCTACCCTTTCGTAGATACATCATTCGAGGGTCTGGATACACGCCGCTGCCAGTCGCCTATCTCTGGTCATCATCTTACCAACGTGGCAATTACCGGTCAGGGGTGCATCGACGGAAACGGAGAATACTGGCGCCCATTGAAGAAGCAGAAGGTTACCGCTGCCCAGTGGAAGCAGATTACTTCACGTGGCGGTGCATTCAAGAGAACTGACTACTGGTTCCCATCAGAAGGTGCATTGAAGGCAGACAACAGTGCCAACATGAATGTGCCTAAGACTCCAGCTTCAGAAGAAGAGTGGAACGAGATCAAGCGTTTCCTCCGCCCTGTAATGATCAGTCTCGTAAGCTGCAAGAACGTTTGGCTCAATGGTGTCATCTTCCAGAACTCTCCTGCATGGAACATCCATCCGCTGATGTGCGAGAACGTTCTTATAGAAGATGTATTGGTCCGCAACCCTTCATATGCTCAGAATGGTGATGGTCTTGACCTGGAGAGCTGCAAGAATGCACTTATCGTCAACTCTACTTTCGATGTAGGCGATGATGGTATCTGCATCAAGAGCGGTAAGGATGCTGACGGAAGAAAGCGCAGCATTCCTTGCGAGAATGTCATCGTAAACGGCTGTACCGTATTCAAGGGGCACGGCGGTTTCGTTGTTGGCAGCGAGATGAGTGGTGGCGTAAAGAATATCAAGGTGAGCGACTGCCAGTTCCTCGGCACCGATGTAGGTCTCCGTTTCAAGAGTACCCGCGGTCGTGGTGGTGTAGTAGAGAATATCTACATCGACAACATGTCAATGTTTGATATCCAGACAGATGTCATCACCTTCGACCTCTATTACGGTGGCAAGTCTGCCGTTGAGGTTCTCAACGATGGCGATGAGGCTAAGAGCCAGAAGGTACAGAAGTTCAAGGTAGACGAGACAACACCTTGCTTCCGCAATATCGACATCAACCATGTCATCTGCCGCACAGCCCGTCGTGCAGCTTACTTCAACGGTCTCCCAGAGATGCCGGTAAGCAACATCCACATCAAGGATATGGAGATAAACAATGCTGAGTATGGTATCGTCATCAACCGTACTGACGGCGTGAAGCTCGAAAACATCAAGGTTAGTGCAAAGAATCACACCTTCGATGCAAAGAACTCGAAGAATGTGACTGTCAACGACAAGACATACAAGAAGATTGACGAAAAGGGTATCACCCTCGATTTCTAATATCGCCTTGATGATAAAAGACAGATTAGACTTTCTCCGTATCTGTCTGAAAAAACGAAAAGGAGGTAAATACCTATCGATGGCATTTACCTCCTTTTCGTTTATAATAATCAACAGAAAAAACAAACTTCGTTTTAAATTAAAGGACCAAATCTGTAGCCTCTAATCCTTGAAATCTATACTCAATTCGCCAGTTCCTAAAAGATTGTAACTCATGCGATGATATGGAGTGACTCCAAATTCCCTGATGGCAGCACGATGCTTCTTGGTAGGATAACCCTTGTTGCCTTTCCAGTCGTACTGCGGATATTCTTCTGCCAGCGCATCCATGTAATCATCACGATAGGTCTTGGCAAGGATGCTGGCAGCTGCAATAGACAGATACTTGCCGTCACCCTTTACGATGGTTGTATAAGGCAAATCCTTGTAGGGTTTGAAGCGGTTACCATCCACGATAACTGCCTCCGGACGAACCTTGAGCTGGTCCAGGGCACGGTGCATGGCCAGAAAACTGGCGTTGAGGATATTGATTTTATCGATTTCTTCGGGAGTAACAATGCCCACAGCCCAAGCTACAGCATCACGCTCTATCTGCACGCGGAGCGCCTTGCGCTTCTTATCCGTGAGCTTCTTACTGTCGTTCAATTCGGCATTCTGATAACCGGGAGGAAGAATAACGGCGGCAGCATATACACTGCCCGCCAAACATCCACGGCCAGCCTCATCACAGCCAGCCTCTACCATATCCTTATAATAATGACTTTCTAACATAATTATGATGAATTTTACGTGCGCTGTATGCGGCTAAAAAGTCTTTATCTTTAGAACATCATAGCCACGCGTTTTACGCCCGCTACAAGCGCATCTATTTCTTCCTTTGTATTATATAGGGCAAAGCTGGCACGAACGGTGCCGAGAATACCATAGCGGTCCATCAAAGGCTGAGCGCAATGATGACCGGTACGTACAGCGATGCCCAGACGGTCGAGCAAGGTGCCCATATCCATGTGATGAATATCACCAACCAAGAAGCTGACAACGGCATCCTTGCCTTCCTGCTCACCAAAAAGCCTGATTCCATCGATGGTTCGCATCTGCTCCATACAGTAGCGGGTGAGTTCCTGCTCGTGCTTGGCAATGTTATCCATGCCGAGCGCAGAAACATAATCGATGGCTTTTGCCAGACCGTGGGTAGCTACATAATCAGGAGTACCAGCCTCGAACTTGAAAGGTAACTTCTCGAAAGTAGTCTTCTCGAAACTTACGCTCTCAATCATTTCACCACCGCCCTGATAAGGAGGCAACTTGTCGAGCCATTCTTCCTTGCCGTAAAGCACACCGATACCGGTAGGACCATAAATCTTATGTCCGCTGAAAGCGAAGAAATCGCAATCCATATCCTGTACATCCACAGCAAAATGAGGAGTACTCTGAGCGCCATCCACCATGACAGGCACATCGTGCTCATGAGCTATCTTAATCATCTCTTTTACCGGATTCACCGTACCGAGCACGTTGCTCACCTGGGCAATGCTCACGATTTTGGTGCGTTCGGTAAATAAATTGGCGAATTCATCGAGGTTAATCTCACCTTTATCGTTGATAGGGATTACTCGGATGGCGATTCCCTTCTTGGCAGCCTGCAACTGCCAAGGCACGATATTGGAGTGATGCTCCATGGTAGAGATAATCACCTCGTCGCCCTCGCTCATAAAGGCATCGCAGAACGATGAAACCACGAGATTCAGACTCTCTGTAGTGCCACGGGTAAAGATGACTTCCTCAACCTTAGGCGCATTGATAAACTTGCGCACGGTTTCGCGGGCTGCCTCATGAAGGTCGGTAGCCTGCTGAGAGAGATAGTGAACACCACGATGCACATTGGCATTTACATTGAGATACTCGTCGCGCATGGCATCGAGCACGCACAATGGCTTCTGCGTGGTTGCCGCATTATCCAGATACACCAATGGCTTATCATAGACCTTTCTCGATAAAATCGGGAAATCTGCTCTT
The DNA here is from genome assembly GCA_934202525.1 of uncultured Prevotella sp. Lineage (GTDB taxonomy): Bacteria > Bacteroidota > Bacteroidia > Bacteroidales > Bacteroidaceae > Prevotella. The sequence goes on along the minus strand of CAKPYB010000026.1, from coordinate 2,672 downwards.
ACTTGATTGATATCATACATATTTTTAAGAACTTAACTCCTTTAAAAGGATATTATCTACTTGCAAAGCTTGCAGCCCTCACACTTATTGAGTTCACCACGGAATCGCTTCTCTACGAGATGATGCAGGCGATCACGCAATGGCTCCAGCTCCATCTTGTCGATGACTTCGTTGATAAATGCAAACTGAAGGAGCAACTTAGCCTCCTCGCGGCTCACACCACGCTGCTGCATATAGAACAATGCGGCATCGTTGAGCTGACCAACAGTACTTCCATGCGCACACTTCACATCATCGGCATAAATCTCCAGCATCGGCTGGGTGAACATACGGGCTGTCTTCGTTGCACAGAGGTTCTGGTTGGTTTCCTGAGAAATAGTCTTCTGGGCACCATGACGAACCAGCACTCTACCGGCAAAAGCACCACGTGCCTCACCATCGAGTACATACTTATAAAGCTCGTTGCTGGTACAATGACCCACCTGATGATCGATGAGCGTATTGTTATCAACCACCTGGTTCTTGTCGGCAATCACACAACCATTGCAGAAGCACTCAGCTCCCTCGCCCTTGAATACGAGGTCGAGGCGGTTGCGGGTGATACCATTATGAAGGGTGATGACGTTATGGTTTACACGGCTGTTAGCCTGCTGCTCGATATAAACGTTGCTGACACGACGGTTCTTGTAATGAGTCTCCTCCAGACAATAGAGGTCGAGACTGGCATTCTCGCCAACATAAGCCTCGATTACCTGGGTTGCGAGGAAGTTCTTGTCATCGGCTGCATGGTCGCAGAAGAGGAACTTAGCCTCAGCACCCTGTTCCATCACGATGAGAACACGGCGGTTTACCATCAAATCAACATCCGAACGGAGAATATTGATGACCTGAATGGTTCGCTCCACCTTCACGTTCTTTGGTACGTAGATAAGCAAGCCATCCTGTGCCAGGAATGTATTCAATGCGGTGATGCCATCTTCATCGATTTTGGCAATCTTAGCGTAGTATTTCCCGATGAATTCAGGGTTTTCTGCAGCAATCTTGTTCAAAGAGTCCACGATTACGCCCTCCGGAAGCTCTACTTTAGGCAATGCTTTGTTATAAAAAGCATCGTTTACAACGAAGTAGAGCGAAGTGCTCAGGTTAGGCACATCGCAGCGGAAAGCTTCGTATGGATCTACCGGAATTTCCAGACGGTTCAAGTTCAAGCCATAATCTGGCTCGAAGATGGCGCTCATATCTGTGTACTTGTATCTTTCTACCTTTCGGGAAGGGAAGCCCAAGCGACGGAAGTTCTCAAACGCAGCATCGCGCACCGCATTGAGCACCTCAGCACTGTTCTTCTTGATTATTCTCGAAGAAGACTGATACAAGTCTAAATATTGTTTTTCTGAAAGCATAGCCATCCTCCTAATTATTTCTCATCTACTTCAGCCTTGATCCAGTCGTAGCCACGAGCCTCAATCTCCTTGGCAAGTTCAGGACCGGCAGTCTTCACGATTCTACCCTTATAGAGTACGTGAACCACACTTGGCTTAATCATATCGAGCAGACGCTCGTAGTGAGTGATGACGATGGCAGATGTCTTGTCGGTATGCATCTTGTTCACACCGTCAGCCACGATACGCATCGCATCCACGTCGAGACCAGAGTCGGTTTCATCGAGAATAGAAAGCTTTGGCTCCAGCATAGCCATCTGGAAAATCTCGTTGCGCTTCTTCTCACCACCCGAGAAACCTTCGTTTACTGAACGGCGAGCCAACTTGCTGTCCAACTCCACCAACTCGCGCTTCTCACGCATCAGCTTCATGAATTCGCTTGTGTTCAATGGTTCCAAACCCTGATACTCACGCTTGGCATTGATAGCCGCACGCATGAAGTTGGTCATGGATACACCAGGAATCTCCACCGGATACTGGAAAGAGAGGAACAAGCCTTCACGGGCACGGTCCTCTGGCTTCATATCCAGGAGGTTCTTGCCATTGAAGATAGCCTCGCCCTCGGTTACGGTATAGAGAGGGTTACCTGTGAGCACAGCGCTCAAGGTTGACTTACCGGAACCGTTAGGTCCCATGATAGCATGTATCTCACCATCGTTGATAGTCAGGTTGATACCTTTCAATATTTCTTTGCCTGCAATAGTAGCATGCAGATTCTTTACCTCTAACATATTATTACTTAAAAAATGCGTTCAAAATACTGGAACATAACTCTTCAAAGAAAGATGGTGGCTTCTCCCAGCCCCATTGCACAAACAACGAAGGAGGGTCTAGTACCCAAAATGAGCACTCACCTGGTCGTATGACCTTACCCTTCATCTGCGGAACATAACTCGATGTCTGCATAATGGACTTAGTCAATGTAGGGTCAGACTCATCAACTTGACAATATCGACCACAACGAAGATACACATTTTGCTCTTGCTTGCATTTCGCAACAAAAGATGCAACAATGGAATCTTGCTGTGCCGTCAAGCCATTTTTTTGATGATTGAAAAGGTCTTGAGCCGTTAAGTTCAAGCTATCAACTAACAATAACATCAACAACATTCTTTTCATAACCACCTCTCTTTCTTATTATTCTTAGCCAACGGTGCCTTCGAGTGAAACACTCAGGAGTTTCTGTGCCTCTACGGCAAACTCCATAGGCAACTTGTTGAGCACGTCCTTGGC